>NZ_JANCOY010000009.1:0-34213 GCF_024295565.1 Streptococcus sp. CF8_Ac1-9 | reverse complement strand
AATTATTCTTGTGGCTCCTTGGGCAGTTCCATACGGAAGCGTAGGCCCATAGCTGTTTTATCAAATTGGTAAGCCAGTTCTTCATGGTCCAGCAAGTGTTGGACCACAAAGAGCCCCAAGCCACCTTCCTTCTTCTGGCGGCTAGCGGTCATTGGAATCTCAGCGGTCTCTACCATTTCTTGACTGGTATTTTCAACCGCCAAGTGCGTCCCTTCTTCTTCGAGACGGAGCTGGATCTCTCCACCAACATCCGAATGCTTAACAGCATTACTGATGACATTTGAGAGGACCAATTTCAGAATCGCTGGGTCCATATAAACTGCTTTGTCAGGGATTTGATTGTCAATCGTGAGAGCGCGGGATTGAGCCAAGACCTTGTACTGGTCGAGGATCTGCTCTAAGACTTGATCCAGCTGGATCCACTCCTTGTCTCCGGCCAGTTCTTGGACAGAGGACAGGGATAGGATTTCTAGGACAATCTGGTTCATCTCATCGACGATATCGAGGGAGACCGACAGATAGCGGTCCCGATCCTTGTAGCGGCCGATCTTATCCCGCATATTTTCAAGGATAATCTTCAAGCTGGCCAGAGGCGTCTTGAGCTCATGCGAAGCTCCCCGTAGGAATTCCACCTTCATCTGCTCCAACTTCAGATTTTCCTGTTTCTGCTGCTCTAGATTGTCGATCACCTCTAAAAGATGGTGATAGAGGTCGTTGATCTGTTGCTTGAGAACGCCAATCTCATCCTGCGAATGAATGGGAAGACTAGCTGTCCGATCCAGCCGTTTCATCCGCTTGGTCATCTGCTTGATTTCAAGGATCGGAGCAGAAATCATGCGGGCATAGAGATAGGAGGCAATTAACGACAGAACAAAGGAAGCAAGAAGACTATAGGGAAGAAAGCCCAGACTGATGTCCCGCGCTTCCTTTTGCGAATCGACGGTCGCTAAGAATTGCAAGGTCAAGTCTTTCCCTTCCTTAGTCTGAATCTTTCGCTCTTCAATGACCAGGGAATTATTCTGGCTATCAGGGTTCACGAGCAGGTCATCCTTGACCTCTAGGGCATTTTGTTTTTCCTTGCCCTTGATCGAAACCTTGATATCATTGGTCTTGGAATAAAGGTCGATGACCGACTCAATGGTCCCTTCTTCCTGACCCTGGAAACTCTTAGCCAGGGCTTGCGATTTCTTCAAAATCGTCTGGCGCTGGGACTCGATATAGGTTGATGGGAAAATAAAGTAAACCGAAGCATGGAGAAGGATGACTAAGCTACTAAAAAGGGCAAAGGTAATCAGAAAGATTTTTGCAAAGATACTCCGTTTGGTCATGGTCTCTCCAATTTATAGCCGACATTGCGTACCGTAACGATACAGTCCAGCTCCAGTTTTTTTCGTAGTTCCTTGATATAGACATCGATCACCCGGTCAAATGGAATCTCCTCCGTCTCCTTCCAGACAGCATCGAGGATCTGAGAGCGGGTCCGGGCCTTGCCCTCATGCTGGAGCAAGTATTCCAAGATTTCCAACTCCTTGGCATTCATGGAAATGGCTTGGCCTACTAGGCTGGCTGTGTAGCTCTCAAAATCCACCCGTGCCTCTCCATAGGTGAAGACCCGGGAAGGTTGAAGCTTTTTAAAAATGGCTTCGATACGGACCTTCAAGAGGGACAAGGAGAAGGGTTTTTCCAGATAGCCATCTGCCAACTCTCCAAAGGCCGTCAACTTATAGTCCTCATCATGAAAGGCCGTTAGCATGAGAACAGGGACTGAGCTGGTCTTGCGGATCGTCTTGAGCACTTCCAAGCCATTGAGAATGGGAAGTTGGATATCCAGTAAGACTAGATCTGGCGTCTCTCTTTGAAAGAGATCCAGGGCCTCCTGCCCATCGCCTGCTTCAAAGACTTCATAGCCACATTCCATGAGATAGTCGCTCATCCCTTCTCGAATCAGGACTTCATCTTCTACGATTAGTATCTTCATACACTTTCCTTTTTATCTAAGAAACTTCTACCTCCTATTATACCCTATTTCTATTTTAGGAAACAATCTCTTATTCGACATCCACCAAGAGATCTTTTGGTTTCTTATGCAAGAGCCATTGCGAAGAAAGGATGGATACCAGAATCAAGAGGAGCCCACCGACCAACACAATCACCAGCAATTGGCTCGGTTGGATGTCCATATGGAGATCTGTCAGGGTCTTACTGAAGCTTTCCGCCTCAGCTCCTCCACCAAGGTTGGCTGCAGAGGATTCTTGAGCCATTTGTTTGGCAATGCCACTGGTGACGTTTTTGAGCACCGTATCTCCGACTGCTTTGGCAAGAAGACCTGCGACTCCATAGGAGAGGAGGAAGGCTGGAATGGAAATCATGACCAATTCTGCCACAAATTGCCCTGCAATCTGTACCTTAGAAAGCCCTAGAGCCAATAAGATTCCCACTTCTCTGCGACGGGCATTGAGCCACAAGACAAGGAGAAGAGTGAGAAGCAAGCTAGCAAAGATGAGGCTGCCGATAAACAAGTAGTCCGCCACTTGGAACATACTGCTGATGGATTTTTGCAAGGCTGGGTAATTGGAAGAGCTCTTAACCAAGTCAAAGTAATTCCATGGGATATCCAAGGCTTTAATTTTTTCGATCAAGGCATCCAGGTCCTGATCCCCTTTTGCAAAGAAAGTCGCATCCTCATAGGTAGCTGTTTGGACAGTATTGCCATAGAGTTTGGCAGCTGTATCCAAGTCAGAAATGAGTGTATCTTCATACAATTCTTGGGCGTAAGTTAGAGGAGCTTGGTTTTTTCCTGAGAACAAGCCCTTAATGGTCACTTCGACGGTTTCATTGGCCCCTTTTTCATTGTCAGCATCATAGAGATTGGACTTGAGGCGCACCTTATCGCCTACCTTGAGGCCATTCTTTTTCGCCAAATCTTCGTGCATGAGGATTTGGTTTTTGTCCTTATCCGTCAGGTGCTCCCCTTGGACCAGCTTGTAGGCTCCAGAGACAAACTTATCTTCTTTTGAAGAGTCATTGACCCCTGTCACCATCAAGGTATTCTTGAAGTGCTTAGCCCGCTCTGGAGATTGGTTTTGTAAGGTTTCTTCGGTCTCAATGATCTCGTGGTCTAGGATATCCGCGATGGCATTGATCCGCTTGATGGAGGAGGTGATCCCCTCTACCTGGCTGATTTTTTCGATATCTTCTCCTCTAAGATTCCCAGCTCCGCGAGGGGTTCCTGGATTGGTCCTGCGATTGATCTGCATCGAGAAGCTATTGGTGATGGATCCCAGACTTTCCGATGAAGCTTTTTGGGTCGCTCCCTTCATGGAGAGTCCGATCAAGCTCAAGGTCCCCATGAGGAGAATAATGGCAAAGAGCAAGAGAGACTTGGGCCATTTCCGTGTGATATAAGCAAAAGCATTGCGCAACATAGCATTCCCTCCTTACTTGCTCTTCTCAACGAGGCTACGGCGACTCAATTCCAAGACCACATCGGAGGCCTCTGCCACTTCCTTACTGTGGGTAACGACGATGACACATTTTTGGCGTTCCTTGGCCAATTTCTTCAAAATGGCAATAATGTCACCTGCTGTCTGTTCGTCTAGGTTTCCCGTCGGCTCATCTGCCAAGATGACTGGTGCTTCTGAAACGAGCGCACGCGCAATAGCCACCCGTTGCTGCTGCCCTCCGGATAATTGAAGGACATTGCGCTTAATTTGCGTTTCGTCCAATCCCAATTCCAAGAGAATGTCTTTCCCAGCTTGTTTGTTGACCAGGCGGACATTTTCCAGTGGCGTCAAATAATCAATCAAATTGTAATTCTGAAAGACTAGGGAGACATGGTGCTTGCGGTGGTAGCTAGACCCTTTGGTCTGGATGTCCTCCCCATCAAAGAGAACCTGCCCCTTCTTAGGATTGTCCAGACCAGCCAAGAGGGAGAGGAGGGTTGATTTCCCAGCTCCTGACTGACCAATAATACTGTAAAAGGTCCCATTTTCGAACTGATAGTTCACGTCTGAGAAGATCTCTTCTTGGTAGCTTTGGTAGCTATAGGCTACATGTTTGAGTTCTAACATAGTTGTCATTTCTCCTTAACTCATTTTTGTTAATATTTCTTTTGGGGTCTTGCGCCAGATCATGCTGGTCGTTACACCGAGCGACAATAGGATCAAGCACAAGAGGCTAGCATAGGCGATTCCTAAGGAAAGGCCTTGAGGGATTTGGTTGAGCAAGTCTAGGGTCTGCTGTTGGCCTGTCTGTCTGACAAACTGCTCTAAGAAACGATGGCTGACCATCCGTCCGATGAGAAAGGCTGGGATCACCGCTAGTAAGGATACCAGCACCACCTCCAAGAGGAACTGTCTAAAGATCCGGCCCTTGCTCTTCCCAATAGATAAGAGCACCCCGATTTCATGGATCCGCTCCCGTGTCCAGAGACTGAGTAAGAGCGATAGGGCACCTGCTCCAGTCACTAGGAGGACGATCATCATGATCCGTACCAGGCCTTCTAAGGTCTGAGAGGATTCCTTCATCTGGTCAAAGGCCTTGCGATCTTCGACCACGCGCAGAGATTGCCAATCCAGATCCAAGCTTTTGACTTGCTTCAAGAGAGCATCGATTTTCTCAGGATCTTTGACCCCAAAGGTGACCTGGGTCACTTCTTGCTGACTGAGACCTAGGAGCTTGGTCGCATCCTCATAAGGGAGGTAGACTTGATTCTCACTCAGATCAGAGGTCATTCCTGTGAATTTTTCCTGTTTCTTACCCGAAAAGATCCCAACGATTTCAAAGGTTTGCTCTTTGGCAGGAGTCTCTCCCATCTGAAAGCTGGATAAGGTCAAGGAATCTCCGACCTTTAGCTTGTTCTTCTTAGCCAACTCTTGGTGGATCAAGATCTGGCCGCGAGCCTTGTCGGATAAGTGTTTGCCTTGCACCAGTTGGAAACTGCTACTCCGGAAATCCAGGTGATGGTCTGTCTTCTGAGTAAAGACAGCACCTAGCGCTTGCTTGGCTTCCTGACCCAGATCATCCCGCTCTACCGACTGCTGTCCAGTCACCGCTTCTTTACCAAGAATACGAACGGGACTTTCATATTGAGGAACCATGGATCCTACCCCAGCTAGTCGCTGCACCTTTTCAGCCTCCCTCAGCGCAAAGGGAGTATTCCCCTGTTTACTGGTCAGGGCAAAACTGGTCCCAGCCGACTGCTTGATATGGTCCTCCAACCTTTCTCCCACTTGCATCAGTGAAAAACAGAAATACAAGCATGAAAGGATCAAGAGGAGAATCAGAAAGAGAACCAGATTCCTCGTTCTTTTTCGAGAAATATAGGCGATTGCCTGTTGTAAGAGCATGATCTTACCCTCCATTTCAAGGTCCACGACAATACAATGTGGACGCTTTCATCATTTGTTATAGTTATTATAGAAAAGAAATGTGAAATGTTTATGAAATAGAAAAAGTTTCCTAGATTTTCTAGGAAACTTCGGATTGAGAAAAAGTCACCAAAGAAACTTTCCTTAGGTGAGAACGGACGTCAGCGAACTTCTTCAAAGTTCCATGACTTAGTTTTGGACCTAAAGTTCCAAAACTCCCGAGTGCTAGAAACAATTATGTTTCTAGCACTTTTCTCACAGCGGAAAGTTTCAGCATATGTTTGAATAAGGTTAAAAGCCGATATCATTTATTCTTTTAAGCATCACTTAGTTTTTTAGCAAAAAAAGTTGTGCTACTCTCTATCGTTTCCTAAAAATCTAGGAAACTTTATTCGATTTAAATAATATCAAGAAAACATACGTCCCATTTCCTTGACTTCATTTTTCAAAGATTTCTCCTTCTTGGATATTTGAAAAGATCTGATCGGTCAGTCGGACATTCAAGAAGCTCCAAAGAGCGAAACCTCCAAAGGTAAAGAGATAAATAGCTGTCAGTAACCGTTCAGGACTACTGAGACTGATATAAATCACTGCCAGATTGAAGAAGATAAGAAAGATGGTTTGAATAGGATTTAAGAGAGCAATGAGGAAACTATTCAGACAGACCTTTCTTGTAGGGTCTTCAAAGAGTCCAATATAAGGGAAGATCAAGGTCATCCCTCCACATAGAAGGACGATAAAGGGAAGCAAGATCCAAATCCCATACTCACTTAAAAAGGCCGTATTTGAAAAAAGACAGTAATCCAGATAAAGAAGGGCTGATAGTCCTAGGCAAGTCAGCCAAATCACCGTCGCTTGCTTGAAATTGGCGCGAAAGAGACGGAAAAAATGAAAGACGAGATCCGTATCTTCCCCTTTCAACAAGCGGTGCCACATGGTTGCTAAAGCCGTAAGCGATGCACCGATCGTGAGAACCGGAAGGCAGCAAACGATAAACAAGGTGTTCAAGATAATAATGTCTGTCAACCGGGTCAAAGTCTTGACCAAGCGTCCATCCAATGAAAATAATTTTTGCATCTTCTTCTCCTTGTTCTTCATCTCAATTTCTGCTACTTCCTCTACGGAAGCACTCAGGGGCTCTACGCCCCTGAGTTACTTACTTGAATCCATTTAGACCCCTGTTACTTCACTTCTTTTTGGTAACGATCATAGGCATCCTGTTGAATCTTCATAAAGTCATCAATGCCCATCTTCTTCAAGGTTGCTTTGTAATCATCCCATTCTTTTTCAATGCCCCCTTCTACTACCCATTTAGAAGCTTGTTGGGTAACATAGGAGTTGATATCTACATAAATAGAGGATAATTTGTTCAATTCTTCTTGAGAGTAGATGACATTTGGATATGCTGGCAAAGCGTATTGTTTCAATTCTTTGTCCATCTTCAATTTGAGACCATCACCTTGTGTTTGGTCGATGTCGACATGACTATTGATATCATCAGACACATATTTTGGTCCAAAGTCACGAAGGGAATTGATCCAAGCCCATTCATCGGCTGATTTACCATCTTTTGGAGCCAAGACCTTGTACTTATCGCCATCTTTTTCAGTCGCAATACCAAAGGATCCATAGAAGTTTTGGATGCTAGCATCATCCTTGTAGAATTTATCCAACCATTTGAGCAATTTTGCAGGGTCCTTGCACTTATTCGTGATCAGGATTTCATTTCGTCCATAGTTCAAATGATCTGGGTCAGAAATGACATATTGTTTGCCATCTGGGCCTTTCAATGCTGGGAGAGGAGCATATTCGCTAGCATGTTGGCCGAAGGTTGCATCTGCTGTCCAACCACTTGACACACCGACACGCGCCACACCCTTATCCATCCGTTTGGCAACAGACATAGAGGTATCTTCTGTAAAGAGTTCAGGGTCGATCAAGCCTTTCTTGTAGGCTTCATGCATAGCCGCTATCCCTTGTTTATAACTTTCTTCTGTTCGTAGATAGACCGGCTTGCCATCTTTGACGGACATTTCATAGGTATTATCTCCACCCAGACGGTTGTTGAATGGCAAGATATAAGAGAAGGTCGGATCAAAGTTACCAGAACCAAATGGAATTTCATCATTGACATCCCCATTGCCATTAGCATCCTTATCCTTAAAGGCTTGTAAAACAGTCACCAATTCATCATAGGTTTCGGGCATCTTCAAGCCAAGGTTGTCCAACCATTTCTTATTAATAAAGAGCTGGTTGCCGACGATTGGCCGCATTGGCAATTTCTTAGGCAGGCTGTAAATATGACCATCTGGGTTGGTCACCATGGCTTTTAATTTTGGTTCTTTTTCAAAGGCCTTGTTCAAGTTTGGCATATTATCCTTGATCAAGTCTTCCAATGGAATGAACATGTTTTGGTTCTGAGCGATTTCAGAATCCGTGAAGGCATTGGATCCCAAGAAAGCGTCTGGTAAATCTCCACTGGCTACAAGGACAGATTTCTTATCCGACCAGTCTGCAGCCACCATGGTATCCCATTTGATCTTGATACCTGATTCCTTGGCTGAATCATCTAGAAAACCTTTGTGATAGTCTTCCCCCCAATCCGACCAACGAACGGTCGTGATCTTGAAGGTATTTCCATCATTCTTGTCATTGCTTGATTTATTTGTGGAAGCTCCACAAGCCGTCAAGCCAGCTAAAGCAGCTGCTCCAAGGAGCAGATAGGCAAATTTCCTGTTTTTCATGATCTTCTCCTATTCTTTCAAGGCACCTATCATGACACCTTGATTAAAGTATTTTTGGACGAATGGATACAGCATCATAATCGGTGCTGTTGAGATAACGATGGCTGCATATTTCATCATATCAGCCTTAATACGGAGGTCAGAAGCTACCTCCCCTGTTGCTTGCGATTGCAACATTTGATTACTAATTAAGAGACGGCGCAGGATCAGTTGCAGGGGTTGAAGATTTTCATTGGTCAAATAAATCAGAGCATTGAACCAAGAATTCCAGATCCCTACTGCTGTCCAAAGTCCAATAACGGCAATAATAGCCTTGGACAAGGGGAGCACGATCTTTCTGAAGTAATGAATGGTTCCGCACCCATCGATCTGGGCAGCTTCCCACATCCCTTCTGGAATACTATTGTTAAAGAAAGTCCGAGCTACAACGATATTGTAAGGAGATACTGCAAACGGTACGACCATCACCCAGAAGGTGTCGACTAATCCCATTTGTTTCACTGTCAAATAAATGGGAATCAAGCCCCCAGAGACAAACATGGGAACGATAAAGAAGACACTGACCCATTTCTTAGCAAAGAGGTCCTTTCGCGACAAGGCGTAACCAGCTGGGATATTAATGACCAGGGCAACGATGGTCCCTACAACCGTGTAGAGGATGGTGTTGAGATAGCTCTTTAGAAACAAAGGTTGCTCAATCAAGCGTTGATAGCCATCTAGTCGCCATTCCCTCGGGATAAACCAAACCTTACCAGTTGCCACATCAGACGGATTACTGAAGGAGGCAATAATGACAAACCACAAAGGGTAGACAATCAACAGAATCAAGCAAATCGCTAGACCATAGATAAAAACATCAAAGAGGATTTCCGACTTGGTCTTTCTAGCATGTTGAAACAATTTCACAATTCCTCCTCCTTTCTAGAACAATCCCGTCTTGGTATAGCGTTTCGCAAACCAGTTGACCGACAATAAGATGATCAAGTTGACCAAGGTATTAAAGAGACCGATCGCTGTCGAATAACTATATTGGAAATTAATCATCCCCACTTTGTAGACATAGGTCGAAATGATTTCACTTCCTGCCAGATTAAGTGGATTTTGCAAGAGCAAGACCTTTTCAAAACCAACACTGAGTAGGCTTCCTGCTCTGAGAATCAAGAGAATCATCGCCGTTGGTAACAGTAAGGGTAAGTCAATATGACGGATTTTTTGCAATCGACTCGCCCCGTCCATGGTCGCTGCTTCATAAAAGGTTGGATCAATGGCTGATAAAGCGGCTAGATAGATGATACTATCCCAACCGATATGTTGCCAGACATCGCTCCAGACATAGACACCTGCAAAGCTACCCGGTTTGGATAAGAGGGCAGGCATCTTTAAGCCGACCAATTTGAGGACATTGGCTAACAGTCCACTACTTGGAGAGAGAAAAAGAATAATCATCCCACACATGACCATGGTCGAGATAAAATGAGGCAAATAAGTTGTTACTTGAAAGATTTTTTTGAACTTGCCCACACGAATCTGGTTGCAAATGATGGCTAGAACAATCGGCAAGGGAAAACCAACCAGAATACTGTAAATAGAAATTTTCAAGGTATTCTTCATGGTTGTTGCAAATTGGAAGGATGAGAAGAACTGGTTAAAATACTTGAGACCAGCCCAAGGACTTCCAAATATCCCAGTAGCGGGAGAGTAATCTTTAAAAGCGATGACTAGACCCGCCATAGGGATATAGGCAAATAAAATCAATAAAATAATCGATGGCAGGAGAAGCACATATAAAGGAATATTTTTCTTAAATTTGCTCTGCTTCGCATTTACTTCGCTTTTCATAAGGCCCTCCTTTTCTTTCTCCTCTATTTTATAGGAATCCTTTCCATCTTTATAGAACTTTTTCGTGCATCTTCATTCACTTTTCCGTTTTCTCCACACAAAAACATGCACTTTCCCGATTTTTTTTACTTTAATATCGGTTTTGTTCATGAATCCGTTTTCAAATAGTGCTATAATATATGTGAGGTGCTCATTATGAAAGCTATTCACAGAAGTACACGAGATCACTCGATTCAATTTTTTTCGCGCCTACTCTTTCTCCTCTTAGTTGTCAATACCTTGATCAACCTTTTGATTGGTGGGATTAGCCGAAATTTTATTAAACACCAAAATATGCTCCATTTAGAGGACTCGATTCATATCTATGCGGATTCCTTAAATACAGAGCTTCACTCCGTTGAGCGTTTTATGTACAGTACTATTAGTCACAATGACTATTTGACAGAGCTCAATAGTCCGCTTGATTTCACGGATTTCCAAGAAAACCTAAAAAAACTGCGGATTGATTTCACGGAGTTCCAGTACCAGATGGATAGCCCCATCACCTTTTTCATAGAGACAAGAGATATCCCCCATTTTTTCAATGCCTCCAGTCTTCAACTGCCCTACCTGGACTATGTACAATTGAAAGATCATCTTAAAACCTATGACAAAGAAACAGACAAGACCAATCAAAAATGGCAACGAATCAGCCTGAACCAGCATGATTATCTCTTAAAATCCCTCCATTACAAGGGCAAGGCTATCTATGCCATCATTTCTACCCAGGATATTTTAAAACCCTTGCAAAAGCTCAATATCGGGAAAAAAGGGCGCTTATCCATCGATCGCCCCAACCAGATCCATGCTACAGATTCCGTCATTCAAGCCGGTAGCAATCAAACCCACCTGCCTTTTGATCTGTATGTGACGGTCGATTACGGAGACGTTTTCCGTACAAATATCGTACTGGAAACCCTTCTCTCCTTGGTCCCTTTGATCATCGCCGTTCTCTCTACCATTCTGATCCTTTATATTCGTCAACGGATGATCCAACCGATGAAACGACTCACCCAACGTCTTTCGCAGCTAGATGCTGCTTCTACCAAGCTAGATGTGATCGAAGACCAAGGGATCTTAGAGATCGATCAGGCCAATCACAAGCTCAATCAGGTTCTGATCCATATGAAAGACCTCCAAATTCGAGCCTACCACGCGCAACTCAATCTCAAAAAAGTCGAACTCAACTATCTCAAAAATCAAGTCCGACCCCATTTTTACCTCAACATGCTTTCCATGATTCACAGCATGCTCCAAACCAAGGACTATAAGGAAATCGAGGAGTTGACCAAGGTGACTTCCAACTACTTGCGTCACCTCTTTCAAGCCAATCAAGATTTCAATCGCTTAGCAGATGAAATCCAACATATCCGAAATTACCTAGAAATCCAGAAAATCCGCTATGGGGACAGCATCCATTTTGACCTGGACTGGGATCCTGGTCTGAAAGATGCGGCTATTCCCCCTCTGCTTTTACAAACCTTTGTGGAAAATGCCATCAAACACGGCTTTTCTTTCCAAGATTCCTTCCACATTCAGCTTTCCATTCATGAAGAAGCAAACCAACAGCTTGCCATTTCCCTTCAGGATAATGGTCCTGGTTTTAGCTCCGCTATCTTACAAGATCTAGCAGAGAAAAAATCCTTAGTCACAGAAGATGGCCACCACATTGGTTTAACCAATGCACGGGAGCGACTAGATCTCCTCTATCCAGATCACTACACGCTTCAATTTTCAAATGGATCCCAAGGAGGTGCCCGCATCCAACTGAGCCTTCCTTATGAACTCTACAAAGGAGACACACATGAATATCCTACTCGTTGACGATGATCGTTTTATCATTAAAGCCCTACAGGAAACCATCCATTGGGAAGCCTTGGGCATTGAGCAGGTATATACTGCCTCCAGCCTGAGCCAAGCCCAAGCCATCATTCAAAGTCACCCGATTGCCCTCATGATCAGTGATATCGAGATGCCACAAGGCAGTGGGCTAGATCTCCTAGCCTGGATCCGGTCAGAAAAATATGACATTCAAACGATCTTCCTCACCAATTATGCTGATTTCAATTATGCCCAAAAAGCCATTGAACTCCAAAGTTTTGAATACTACCTCAAACCGATTGACCCCGACCGCTTAGAATTTATCATTCAAAAAGCCCTCAATAAGATCAAGCGCCACAAGAGTGCGGCCCAATTAGCACAGCAAGGGCAAAAAGAAGCTGAATTTTGGCATGACTACTTGAGAAAACCGCGTCCATCTCAAGCAGAACAGTTCCTTCAAGAAGTAACAAATCGGGGCTATAGCCCCAAACCACATGAAGACTACCTCTTAGTCCTCATCACTCTCCACTTAGTTGAAGAAGACTTTCACCCCAGCGTCCCTTCTTGGCGCTTGCAGCTCCGCCATTGTATCAAGGATCTCTCCCTGGATTTCCCTGTCCACTACTGCGCCCTCAGTAAAATCGAAAGCCAGACCGATCGCTACCTCTGCCTTTTCAAAAAGAATCAGACTACAGAGTGTGCAGACTTCCTAAAGGCTATCCAGCAGAAGATCCAGCAAGACTTAGACCGATCCTCTATCCTTCTCTATTCAGACTCCATTTCCCTTGAGACGCTCTTGATGAAGGCTCTTCACCTCTGCCAATACAGTGAAGAACAAGTCTTCCATTGGAACAGTATCCACTCATATGCTTCTTTGGCTCCACTACCTCAAAAGCCTACTCATCGGACATCGCTCACTTTTACAAATCAACTAGAGACAGAACAGCTTCTCCAAATCATCCATAGCTTAGAGAATCAAGATCGCATTCCACTTTCAGCTCTGAGTGAACTCCAGCTAGACTGGACCCAGCAAATTGGGATTTATCTGGACAAGAACGGCATTCTCGCCCACAAGTTATTTCAAAACAAACACCATCAATTTCTATTCGAACGGCGGTTTCATGCCATCAAAGCTTTTGAAGCCTATATCGGGGATTACTGGAGCTCTGCTCGCCATTATGTGATCGATCTTGAGCACCAGTCCAATCTCATCCAGCGGATCACCGACTACATTGACCACCATTACAAGGAAGATATCAGTCGCACCAAGCTGGCAGAGATGGTTTTTCTTAGTCCAGATCATCTAGCGCGGATGTTTAAGCGCGATACCGGCGAAACCCTGGTAAAATACATCACCGATAAACGGATGGCCGCCGCAAAAGAGATGCTATCGCAAAGCGATACCCCCATTTACCAAGTTGCCCTCCAGGTGGGCTATGACAACTACTCCTACTTTACAAAGGCTTTTAAACAGAAGGTCGGCCTCTCCCCAGGAGATTACCGCAAGCAATGCCAAGAAGCCTTTTAAAATAAGAAAAAAACCTTTGAAAAAGGATTTCTTTTCAAAGGTTTTATTTTCTTTTCTTTCTGATTTCTTTTTCAATGGCACTAGCAATCTTCTCAACCATATAGGCCGTCTGGAGATTGCGCAAGATCAAGAGGGCCCAAAAACATGCAAAGAGCATTTGACCCGCCATGGTCGCTTCATTGAAAAAATAAGTCTCCATAGCAGTAAAGACTGCTATCACTGCAAATTGTTTTCTATTCATAAAATTATTTTACCATGATTCAGTAAAAAATTCATGTATTAATCGTCTTGCAGGGTGATTTTATCGGATAAAAAGTGAAATTCCTCAGGGATGACACTTTCCTCTTCTTCTACCACTTCCGCTTTTTGCCCACGCGCCTTAGCCGAAAACTCTGCCCGGATTTGGGTCCATTCTTCCATCGAAACCGCTAAAATCTCTGGTGAGAAGCCAGCAGCATTGCTGAGGATATTTCCAAACATGGTATTGAGGTTGTCCCGCTTCATGGTCTGTTCAGCATTAAAGGCAGACTCAAAGGCTAAAATAGCGTGATTTTCATTGGCAGCGACCGGCTGAGATCCGATTAAGAGGGCCTTATCCGCACCTGCCAAGCTCTCGATAATTTCCCCCCAAGCGTTCTGAAGACGGATCAAGTTGGTCCGTGCCAACTCTGGGTTTTCAACCGCCTCTTGTAAAATGGCATTGACCTTATTTCGATCCGCACGGTAGCCCTTGCTAGACTTGGTTGGGCGAGCTACTGCTGGTTTTGAAGCAGGAAGACTGCTACCTGATTGCGCTAACTGTTGCTTGAGTTGAGCGACTTCCTTCTTCAAGTCTTCCAGCTGAGCTAGCACATTGGAAGGAACCTCCACAGCTGCTGAGTTAGAAACTTGGCCCGTGCTTTCAGACAATTTAATGGTCATCATTTCAGTGTAAATGCGCGGTTGCAGACTATTTTTGATATCCGCTAGACTGGTTGTCGCCTGGTCAATCAGGGCAAAAAGACGGGCTTGATCGGCTTCAAGATTCGCCGCAAATAAGTCACTATTGTGGGTATTTTCTCCACCCGTCTGGACAATCAAGAGATCTCTCAGGTATTGAAGTAAGTCCGTGACAAAGCGGGCCATATTCTTCCCATTATCAAAGATAATCGCCAGCTGATCCAGCGCCGCTGTCGCATCATGAGCCAGAATGGCAGCCACGTACTGATCGAGCGCAGCTAGGCTGATGGAGCCGGTAATCTCTTCGGCGATCGCTGTCGTCAACTCACTACCCGCAGTCAGACTCAGGGCTTGGTCCAAAATGGACAAGGCATCCCGCATCCCACCTTCAGCGCGCCGGGCGATGATCTGAACAGCATCTGCTTCATAGGCAATGCCTTCTGTAGCTAGGATGCTTTCCAAATGGTGAACGATATCCGGCAGTTTGATGGATTTGAATTCAAAGCGTTGCACCCGAGACAGAATGGTGGCTGGAATCTTGTGTAACTCCGTTGTTGCAAGGATAAAAACCACGTTTTCCGTGGGCTCTTCCAGTGTCTTCAACAAGGCGTTAAAGGCCCCTGTTGAGAGCATATGGACCTCATCGATAATGTAGACCTTGTGCTTGGCTAGACTCGGAGCATAGGTGGATTTGTCGCGAATATCCCGAATTTCATCGACCCCATTGTTGGAGGCCGCATCAATCTCGATGACATCTTCTAGACTCCCATTGGTAATGGATTCACAGATATAGCAGTCATTACAAGGCTCCCCATTGACTTGATTAGGACAGTTCATGGCCTTAGCAAAGATCTTAGCCACACTGGTTTTCCCAGTACCACGAGGACCTGAAAAGAGATAGGCATGGCTGATCTTATCCTGCTCAACGGCCTGTCTCAATGTCCGTGCCACTACTTGCTGGCCGACCAATTGGCCAAAGGTCTGGCTCCGGTATTTCCGATATAAAGCTTGATACATTAGTTCTTAACTCCAAACATCTTAAAGTCCCAGTTTGTCTTATCGATCAAGAGAGCGACAAACTTTTCTAAATACTCCTGATCCAGCTGATCGTAGTCAGAGACACACTCCGAATCCAGGTCTAAAACCCCAAGGAGCTGACCGTCCTTGATCATAGGCACCACAATCTCACTCATAGCCCGACTATCACAGGAAATATAGTTGGCATGCTGGCGCACATCATCGACAATCATGGTTTCCTGCTTTTGAGCTGCTTCTCCACAGACACCCTTTCCAAGAGCGATATGGACACAAGAAAC
This sequence comes from Streptococcus sp. CF8_Ac1-9, assembly GCF_024295565.1. Lineage (NCBI taxonomy): Bacteria > Bacillati > Bacillota > Bacilli > Lactobacillales > Streptococcaceae > Streptococcus > Streptococcus sp. CF8_Ac1-9. The sequence goes on along the minus strand of NZ_JANCOY010000009.1, from coordinate 18,618 downwards.
ACCTCCCTGAAAAGGTCCCAGGATCAATTCCGTTTGGTCATACAAATAAAAACCCGCAAAGACCGAACGAGGCAGGGCTTGATTTAACAGCGCACTGGCATTGGACAGATTAGCCAAGGCATTGGTTTCATCCATTAAGAGAGCGTCTAACTGAGCCAGCAAGAGCTGGTATTGTGATTCTTTTTCCGAATGTTTCATACCTTTCATTATACCAAATCTTTGCTCAAAAATTAAGCTTCAAACAACGAAAGAAAAGAGAGTGGGACAGAAATCTGTAATTCGTTAGAATTCGATTTCGTCGTCCCACCTCCGCACAGTTGAGTAGGACTGTAAAAGCTGATGAAATCAGCGTAGTAGAGCCCACTCAACCACTGCGTCTTGCTCAACAATTGAGAGGCTAGGACTTTTGTCCCAGCCTCTGGAATATAGATAAACTAATTTTTAGTAAAATAAGTTAAGCGATTCTGTAAAGAGATAAAAATGAGATCTCATTAATTTAAATTGATCAAGAATTACTAAACTTTCCGATGTGAGAAAAGTGCCTGAAGCTTAACTGCTTCAGGCACACGGAATTATTGAGACCTTAGGCTCAATAATTAGTCATGGAACTTCTTCGAAGAAGTTCGCTGACGTCCGCACTCACCTAAGGAAAGTTTTTTATGATACCTTTATCTAGTCATGTCGCCGATTGAAGTGAAAGACTTCAAAATATTGAATGGCACGATAGATTAAAAAGATAGTCAAGATGATGGACACCAGCCAAATGGTTTCTAATCCATAAAACTGAATCAAGTAGGTCGAAAAAATGGCCCCAAAGACGAAACTCCCGATCAAGCAGGTCATAAAGATAGCTTCCCAAAGGAATTTCTTATCCTTTTCTCTGACAAAATTCCCATAAGCTACCATGGTTTTCTTGAGATTTCCCGTCATGAAGGAATGATTATAGGCGTAGCCATCCACTTCTCCAAAAGAGGTCGCTACGATTCCCAAACTCAGGCCAAAAAAAGGCACGATGAAGACATTTTTTACCGATGCTGGCAAAAATCCCGTCACCAAGGTTGTGAGGATAAAGGGTACCAAGGTACTGAGGCGCCAAACTGAGTTGTCAATCAAGCGACGCAAAACCGTCATCAAAAAGATTCCCAACATAAAGGCCAGCATGGTTGCCAACTTTACTTCCACATCCGAGATCTGCTGGCCAATCAAACCGACCGATAGAAAGACCACATTTCCTGTCTGACCAGCCGCCAAGGTTCCACCCCGACAGATAAAGGTATAGGCATCTGAAAAACCAGCACACATGGTCAATAAACAAGCGAACGCCTTGGTCCGCGAATGAAACTCCCTTTTCATTTCCATTCTCCCTAGGAAAAAGAGGGAGTGGTACAGAATGTTAAAAAACATTTCTCATACCACCCCCGAAACATTGATTGAGAACTCTTTCGAGCTTTTAGGCGAATGAAGAGTCCAATCAACTACTGCGATATTCAATTATTGCATCTAATAGCTAAGGATTGGAGATCGATTACCCTCACTCCAACTTTCTATTTCCCTTCACGCGCCTCGTTGAGGATTTTCTCAATCTTGGTTGTGATCAAATCAATCGCAACCGTATTGGTCACGCCCTCAGGAATGATCACATCCGCATAGCGCTTGGTTGGCTCGATGAACTGGTGGTACATCGGTTTTACCACACCAAGGTATTGCTCAATGACGCTATCAAGACTCCGGCCACGCTCCTCCATATCGCGCTTGATCCGGCGAATGATCCGTACATCATCATCCGTGTCAACGAAAATCTTGATGTCCATCAAGTCCCGAAGGCGCTTGTCTTCAAGGACTAAGATCCCTTCCACGATGAAGACATCCTGAGGTTCCTGACGATAGGTCTTGCTGCTGCGCGTATGCTCCGCATAGTCATAAGTTGGAATATCTACCGGACGACCCTCCAAGAGTTCATTGATCTGCGCAATCATCAAGTCCGTATCAAAGGCAAAAGGATGGTCATAGTTAGTCTTGATCCGCTCCTCAAAGGTCAAATGACTTTGGTCCTTGTAATAGGAATCATGCTCAATCATGGCAATCTTTTCATTCGGGAAATTGGCCAAAATGGCACGAGACACACTGGTCTTTCCACCACCAGAACCACCAGTAACACCAATAATAATAGGTCTATTTTGCATTTTCTACTCCATTACCTCTAGTCGGCTGAGAAACAATAGACATCTCAGACACATCTTATCCATTTTACCATATTTTTGTCTAGACATGAATAGTTTTTCAGTCAGAAATTTGGAAACAAAAAGGACCTTGCGGTCCTTCGATTATTTCACTTTTTCTAATTTTGCGGCAAATTCATTACCACCACGTAAGACGAGTATATTTTTTCCACCGTTGACAGGTACGAAACAATAATTTGAATTAGCTTGTATATAGACTTCCTTAGCGCTCTTCACTTGATAGCCTTGTGATTTCACCGCTTCTTGAATGACTTCAAATGTGTGTTCGATCTCTTCTTTAGAAGTCGTGTCTCCATCATACTTTTCTGAATCAGCTAGAGAATAGAATGCGTAAGCCTTGCTATCGTAATACTTATCACTAATAATTCCGTGATCTGAAATCTGAACAGTTGTATTATCTCCTTCTGTCACATTCTTCCACTTTCCAACCATGGCCTTTGGTGTTTCAACCTTGTGATAGACCAAATTTTCTTCAAAGTTTCCTTCGTATGATTTATAAGTTTTCAAGTCAAATAAATCATTTCTTAAAATAATATTGCTTCCGTCTTTTTGGAGCAAATTATAGCGTGTGTTCCCACCAGATTTAATAACAACTATTTCTGTCGTTTTCAGGTTAAATTTCTTATCGACATCCGCAAGTGAATGCAAGCCCGTTGCATTTAACAAAGAAAGTGCTGTATTAAATTCTTTTTTCGCTTCATTGCCCTTGAGAACCTTTTTGATGGTCTCATCACCATTGACTCTTTGTTTCTTTCCACTTAGTTCATAGGTGACCGGACTTGAATCCGTATTTCTCAACCAAACACCATCTAGACTTGGTCCACCTGAAAAGAAAAAGAACCAAGCAAAGGCAATCACTGCGACAAGTCCCGCAAATGCGGCCCCAATTTGGGCTTGTTTATTGAAAGTATATGTCAATTTTTTTGGTCTTGGAACAGGTTGCAAAGTTTTCGCCGATGGCTGCGGTTGGACAAAAGCTTTCTGCTCTTGTGAAAGAGGTGCGCTAGGTGCAACAGGTACTTCCTGAGCAGGAGCCTGCGCCTCAGTTGCTGGAGTCGGCTCTTCTTTTCGCTCTACGACAAACTCCCCTTTTTCACGCGCTTCTTGAAATTCTTGCATACTTGGCTTGCGACCATTGACCGCTTCAAAGTATTCAACCCAATCGTTTTGATTCATCATATCCCCCTTATTGATTCATCATAAAAACTAACCATATTATACCACAAATCAATGGTTATTTTTTTGATTTTCAGAAAAATATCTGAAAAAAGTCCAAGTGATTTTCCACTTGGACCTTCTTCATTATTTCAAAACTTTTTGTGTTTTCGCGTAGTTGGCTTCTACAGCTTCTTTTTCAGCCTTCCACCAGTCTTGGTGGTCTGTGTACCACTTGATGGTATCTTCCAAACCTGCTTCAAAGTTTGTGAATTGTGGTTCCCAACCTAATTCTTCACGCAATTTGGTTGAATCGATGGCATAACGCAAATCGTGACCAGCACGGTCTGTTACACGGTCGTAGGCGTCTTTTGGTTGACCCATTTTTTCAAGGATCAACTCCAGCACTTCTTTGTTATTCTTTTCACCATCGGCACCGATCAGGTAAGTTTCACCAATACGGCCTTTAGTAAGAATCGCCCAAACACCAGTTGAGTGGTCGTTGGTGTGGATCCAGTCACGGACGTTCTTCCCTTCACCATAAAGTTTTGGCTTGATGCCAGACAAGATATTGGTGATTTGACGTGGGATGAATTTTTCGATGTGTTGGTATGGCCCGTAGTTGTTTGAACAGTTAGAAATCGTTGCTTTAACACCAAAGGAACGAACCCAAGCCTTCACGATCAAGTCTGAAGCAGCCTTGGTTGATGAATAAGGTGATGATGGGTTGTATTTTGTTTCAGCAGTGAATTTTTCACCAGGACCTTCCCCATGTCCAGGAAGATCTTCGCGCAATGGAAGGTCTCCATACACTTCGTCTGTTGACACGTGGTGGAAACGAATGTCGTATTTACGAGCCGCTTCCAAGAGTGTGTATGTTCCAACAAAGTTTGTGTAGATAAATGGAGATGGGTCTTTGAGGGAGTTGTCATTGTGGCTTTCAGCCGCATAGTGAACAATCGCATCAGCCTTGGCAGCCAATTTGTCAACTAATTCAGCATCAGCGATGTCTCCCACAACCAACTCAACACGGTCCCCAAGGATTTCTTCGATATTGGCACGGTTTCCAGCATAAGTAAGTTTATCAAGGACAGTCACATGCACGTCTGGATGGTTGTTGTAGACATAGTGTACGAAGTTTGAACCGATGAAACCAGCTCCACCGGTTACGATGATATGTTTATATTCTGACATTTTTTCTCCAAATAATTTTTAGTTTTGATTGTTCCTTAAATCAATCTTTTTTTAGCTTTCCTTAGGTGAGTACGGACGTCAGCGAACTTCGAAGAAGTTCCATGACTAAGTTTTGAGCCTAGTGTCTCAAAACTTCCGAGCACCTGAAACACAATGGTTCAGGTGCTTTTCTCACGGCGGAAAGCTAAGCATATAGCTCGCTTCGCTCGTTTATAGCAAAGCTAAAAACTATATAATGATGTTCTTGATTGTTTTAAGAGCTTCATTCTTACAAATCTTCTGCTTTTAGGGGTTTGACGTCTTTGAGCAATGGGTGGTTCTTGTCTGCTTCTGAGACTTCAGCTTCTTCCAAGTTTTCCCATTGGATGTCTAGACTTGGGTCTGCATAGTTGACAAAAGCATATTTTGGTTTGAGTTCCAGTGCCCAGTAATCATTGACTAAGTATGTATAGGCAACTTTGTCTGTCAAAACTTGGAACCCATTGGCAACACCACGAGGGACGAAGATGCCTTTTGAAGCATCGATCACGGTTTGGTAGGTGTTCCCAAAGCTATCGCCTTCACGAAGGTCTACCCAAGTTCCAAGAACCTTGCCTTCATCTGCTACAGAGATGTACTTGTCCCAAGGCTCTGCATGCAAGCCACGCAAAACATTCTTACGAGAGAATGAAATATTGTTTTGCAACTTGCCTTCCGCAAAGAAGCTTTCAGGGAATCCAAGAGGAAGCATTTTCTCTTTTTGGAAGTTTTCTTTAAACCAACCACGGTTATCTCCGCGCACAGGAATATCAAACTCCATCAAGCCTGGGATGGCTTCAATTTTGCGGGCTGCTAATTCTTTATCAAAAAATAGTTCCGTCATTATGCTTCTCCAATCAAACGGAGCAAATATTGTCCGTATTCGTTTTTCTTCAGTGATTGCGCTAATTCATGGACTTGTTCTTTGGTGATATAACCCATGCGATAAGCAATTTCCTCAAGGTTAGCTACTTGGACATTTTGCAAGCGTTGAACAGTTTCGATATATTGAGAAGCTTGCAAGAGGCTTTCGTGAGTCCCCGTATCCAACCAAGCAAAGCCACGGCCCATGAGCTCAACAGAGAGATCTCCACGCTCCAAATAAGCCTTGTTAACATCGGTGATTTCAAGCTCGCCACGAGGACTTGGTTTGATGTTTTTGGCAATCTCTACCACATCATTGTCATAGAAGTAAAGTCCTGTCACCGCAAAGTTGGATTTCGGATGTTCTGGTTTTTCTTCGATAGAGATAGCGTTCATATCCGCGTCAAACTCTACCACACCAAAGCGTTCTGGATCTTTGACTTGGTAACCAAAGACAGTCGCACCTTTTTCTTTGGCTTCTGCCCGTTGCAACATCTTGGTTAAGCCATTTCCGTGGAAGATATTATCCCCAAGGATGAGGGCAACGTGGTCGTCACCAATAAAGTCTTCTCCGATGATGAAGGCTTGCGCCAAACCATCAGGACTTGGTTGCTCTGCATAAGAGAGAGAAATTCCTAGCTCAGAACCATCTCCAAGAAGCTCTTCAAAACGAGGTAGGTCTTGAGGAGTCGAGATAATCAGGATATCTTTGATCCCAGCCAACATAAGGGTTGACAGCGGATAGTAGATCATTGGTTTGTCATAAATGGGCATCAATTGTTTAGAAGCCGCACGTGTCAATGGATACAAGCGAGTTCCTGAGCCCCCTGCTAAAATAATACCTTTCATAATGTTAGGCCTTTCTACGTAGTCATTACCCTTATTTTATCATGTTTATATAAAAAAGTCACCTTGCATTTGTGTTACAAGGTGATGACAGGATATGAGAGTTGTAGAATTGTTAGCATTGGTCTTACTCATGATTCAAATAGATTACTGCTCCTTGACTGAGCCGTCTGAAAATCTTACCTTGTAGTAGAGCCCACTCAACCACTGCGTCTTGCTCGACAATCCAAAGAAAATTGAGAGGCTAGGACTTCTGTCCCAGCCTACTTCTTCACATATTGTTCAACTGGATAATCCGCTGGATCTAAGCGCAGGTTTCCTCCTGCTACGAGTTGGGCTAGATGCCAACCAATGAGGGGACCAGTTGTGAGTCCGGACGAACCTAGTCCACTAGCGACATAGAGGCCTGCTTGATCAGGAACAGTTCCCCAGAATGGTGAAAAGTCACTGGTGTAGGCACGAGTTCCCACGCGCTCCCCGATAACTTCCGCTTGAGCGAGTTCTGGATAATAGGTCAAGGCCTCTGTTTCCATCTGATTTAGAAGAACTTGATCCACCGTCAGGTCAAAGCCCATCTCATTTTCATGGGTGGCTCCCATACTGATCTTGCCCTGCTGAAATGGAATGATATCCAGCTCTCCTTCAGGCATGACCACAGGATAATCATCAGTATCTAGGTCTAACTGATAATCCCTCAACTGTCCTTTTTGCGGACGGACATCAACCTGGTAGCCGAGTGGCTTGAGTACCTGCCCCAACCAGGCTCCTGTTGCCAGGATGACTTGTTCATAGCTTTCTCCTGCAATCTGATAGCCATCATCTGAGACTGAGAGAGCAACCTCTTCCTTGATCACTCTTGCCCCACTGGCTTTAAGAAGCGTTTCCGTTAGAAGGGCTCCCTCCACATGAGCACCACCTGATGCATAAAGGAGATTCTCAAAGCCTTGTAGACCTGGGAATTGCTGGGCTACTTCTTCCTTATTCAAAATCGCCAAGTCCCCGATTAAGGGAGATTCCTCCCGACGGCTCAGCGCCAACTGATAGAGTTCGTCTAATTTCTCCTCCTTTTTCTTGAGAAGATAGACACCCGTCTGCTGGTAAAAATCTGTATGAATACCGTCCTTGTCCAGGTCTTCTACCAATTCTTGGTAAAAATCTGCTCCCAGACGAGCCAGGCGATACCAGGCTTTATTTCTCCGCTTGGAAAACCAGGGACTGATAATGCCAGCAGCCGCCTTGGTTGCTTGGCCGACTCCATGGTCATAGACGGTCACATCCACTTGTGCTTCTTTGGATAAATAATAGGCGGCAGTGGATCCCACGATCCCTGCACCGATAATGGCAACTTTCATCATGACCCCTTAGATATGGTAAAAAGGATTGGTGCTGGCTTGACTGCCAATCACTTCAATCTCCCAGGCTTCCTCAGCCTTCCACTGATTGAGCTTTTCTACTAATTTTGACACAAAGAGAACTTCGATATGGTGACCTGGGTCCAAGGCCAAGAGGCCATCGCTCAGCATGTCCTGAGCCGTGTGGTAGTAAATATCTCCTGTGATATAGACCTCTGCTCCCTTAGCGAGAGCATCCTTGTAAAAGGACTGGCCACTTCCTCCACAGATAGCGACATGCTTGATAACCCGTTCCAAATCTGCCTGGTCATAACTGACTATGCGCAAAGCATCTAAGCCAAAGGTTTCTTTAACCTTGCTAGCCAACTGTCCAAAGGTTTGAGTAGCTACCCGACCGATGCGACCAATTCCGAGCCCTTCTCCCGTCATACTGAGGGGTTCTGTATCTTCAATGTCCAAGAGCTGGCAGAACCAATCGTTGAGACCATCTGGGACAATGTCAATATTAGTATGGCTGACGTAGACTGCTATATCATGCTTGATCAAATCGATATAAATCTGATTTTGGGCCCGATCGGCTACCAGATCCTTAATCGGACGGAAAATAGGCGCGTGCTTGACGATGATCAAGTCCACCCCATGGGCGATAGCTTCAGCCACCGTCTGCTCGCGGATATCTAGGGCCACCATGACCTTATGGATGTCTTTTTGCAGCGTACCGACCTGTAGCCCACGGACATCTCCCTCCATGGAAAGCTCCTGAGGACAGTAGGCTTCATAGCGTTTAATGACTTCACTTGCTAGCATTTAGGACCTCCTTGATGTGAGCGATGCGCTCTTCTAACGATGCTCTGGCAGATTGATTCTCAACTGGTACCTGCTCCAAGGCAAAGGCTAATTTCTCCACTTCCTTGGACCACTTTTGGACAAACGCTGGAGCTTGTTCCTGCATCAAATGGGGACCAAAGCGTAGTTCCTTGGCTGACAACTCTTGATAACCCTGTTCCACCACGAGGATCTCATAGAACTTCTCATTTTCTTCCAAGATGGCTTCATCAACAATGCGGAAATCATTGTCGACTAACCAAGCCCGCAGTTCATCTTCCCGATTATTGGGTTGGAGGACCAAGCGAGAGACACTGGCTAATTTTTCTAGACCTGCGGCTAGGATGTCTGCAATCAAGCGTCCTCCCATGCCAGCAATGGTGATACAGGAAATACCGTCTGTTGGTTCAAAGGCAGCCAAGCCATTGGCTAGACGGACTTCAATCTTGTCTTCTAAGCCATTATCCGCAACATTTTGGAGGGCAGACTGATAAGGCCCCTCTACCACTTCCCCTGCAATGGCAGCCTCAATCTTGCCTTCTTGTAAGAGGGCGATTGGGAGATAAGCATGGTCACTCCCCACGTCCAACAGACGCGCTCCAGCAGGGACGAAGCTAGCCACCAAGTCCAAGCGATTTGATAATTTTGTAAATTCCATGTGCTACTTTCTAAACTTTTATTCCACCCTTTAGTATACCATGTTTGCACCATTAAAAAAAGGCGCAACGGCGCCTTTTCATTATGCATCAATTTCCTTATATTCTACTTCCAAGCCACGTTTCACAGCTGGGCGATTGGCAATTTTCTCTGTCCAAGCTTGCAGATGCTTGTATTCCTTCACATTTAGGAAAATCCCTGCACGGTCCCAGACCTTGTCTTGGGCTAGACGGCCATACCAAGACCAGATGGCAATATCTGCAATGGTATAGTCATCCCCTGCGATATAAGGTTTAGTGGCAAGTTCCTTGTCCAATAGGTCCAATTGCCGTTTGGCTTCCATGGCAAAGCGGTTGATGGCATACTCGATTTTCTCTGGTGCATAGTGGAAGAAATGACCAAAGCCTCCCCCTAAGAATGGTGCTGCACCTGTCTGCCAGAAGAGCCAGTTGAGCACCTCTGTCCGTTTAGACGGATCAGTCGGGATTAATTTGCCAAATTTCTCAGCTAGATACAAGAGAATATTAGCTGATTCAAAGACACGAATAGCTTGATCGCCTGATTGATCCAACATGGCTGGAATTTTCGAATTGGGATTGATGGCTACAAAGTCACTACCAAACTGATCTCCCTCACCAATCTTGATCCGATAAGCGTCATAGCCTGCATCCACTCCCAGATCTTTCAATTCCTCCAGCATAATGGTGGCCTTGATCCCATTGGGTGTTGGAAGGGTATAGAGTTGGAAATGCTGGTCGCCTTTTGGAAGGGTTTGTTCAAAGCGGGCACCTGCTGTTGGTTGGTTCAAGCCACCCCAGGCTCCTCCCATTTGGCTCGGTGCTTTCCATACTTCTGGTAATTGATAGTCTGACATCTTTCTTCTCCTTTATTTCGCTACTCCTAGCATATCAAATATCGGGCTCCCTTTCAAAGATCTGCTACGCGAAGGCTACTTGACTTTTTTTGTCAAAATGATAGTATAGAAAAAATACAATTTTAAGGAGAAAACCATGTCCACGATCGATTTTCATAGTTTGGCAAAGACAGAACTTCACTGTCACTTAGACGGTTCCTTGTCGCTTCCAATCATTCGCCAGTTGGCAGCTATGGCCAATATTGACCTACCTGCTAGCGATGAGGAGCTCAAGCACCATGTTACTGCGCCTGCCCACTGTGAGAATCTTTTGGACTATTTGGAGGCCTTTGACTACATTCGGCCCCTCCTTCAAACTAAGGAAGCCTTGACGCTTGCTGCTTACGATGTGGCCAAGCAAGCTGCTCTCGAAAATGTCCTTTATATTGAGGTTCGTTTTGCACCAGAATTGTCCATGGACCAAGGGCTCACCGTCCCAGAAACTATCGATGCTGTCTGTGAAGGACTGCGTCAAGCCCAGGAGGAATTTGGCATTGTTGCAAAAGCCTTAGTCTGTGGCATGCGCCAGTCCGATCAAGAAGTCACCTCTCGCATTCTAGCAGAAGCCAACCAAGTTAGCGATCAAGATTTTGTTGGTTTTGACTTTGCCGGGAATGAGCACAACTACTCTCCAGAAGATATTCGACCTCTAATTGAGCAAGTCAAGAGTTACCATCGGCCCATGACACTTCACGCAGGTGAGTGTCATTGCCCACACTTTGTAGCCCAATCGATTGCTTTTGGAATCAAACGCAATGGCCACGTGACGGCTCTATCTCATGAACCGGCCTTACTCCAATCCTTTATTGAACATGGGGTCACTGGTGAACTCTGCTTGACCAGCAACCTACAAACAAAAGCAGCACCGACTATAGAAGATTTCCCTTATTTGAAGATGAAGGCAGCCGGAGCTCGGATCAGTATCAATACCGATAACCGGACTGTATCTGATACCGACCTCACCAAGGAATATGCCCTCTACCATCAGCACTTCCAAACCAAGGAAACTGACTTTTATAAACACAATGTCCATGCCATTCAGGCTTCCTTTGCCAGTGACGAGGAAAAACAAGAACTCCTTAGTAAACTAGAAAAAGCCTATGCGGACTATTTATAAAGGAAAAAACTAGCACTTTATGAGTACTAGTTTTTTGAATGGTTAAAAATTATTTTTTCAATTAAGAACCTATTTTTTTCAGTAAAAATAATGTCTTATTTTTAAAACTATTCAAGTATAAACTAAAAACTTTCCGCCGTGAGAAAAGTGCCTGAAACACTATTGTTTCAGGCACTCGGGAGTTTTGAGACCTTAGGCTCAAAACTAAGTCATGGAACTTCTCCGAAGTTCGCTGACGTCCGTACTCACATAAGGAAAGTTTCTAGGAAGACTTTACCTTCAATTTGCAACTAGCACTCAAATAAGTGCTAGTTTTTTTTAATCCTTCCACAAATCCATGGCCTTCAAGAAATCGTCTGAAACGGTCACATTGCGTGGGTTGGCTTGCTCGCGTTCTTGTAGTTTCGCTTCTACTTGGGCCAGGCTGTTGATGCCTTCACTGCGCCAGTTGCGTAAAATGGCTTGGATATATTTCCAGTGAGGCTTGCCGTTAAAGACAGCTTCTCGTAATGCTGCCTTGATCACATCTGGATCTGTCTGATCTTCGCGCACGGTCTTGGTCAGGTCTTCAATCTCAAAAGGTGTCAAGAGTCGTCCCAGTTCTTGTTGGAAGGTTTCCACTAAGTCCTTGATGACATTTCCCTTAGCAGGCGCGCTTTGTGCCTTCCCTTGTGATTGGGCTTCTAAAATCTCATCCAAGCGCTCCAGGGCAATGGTCGCATCAAAGATGGCTTCAATCTCACCATTGAGCTCAATGGTCCGGTATTGAAGGAGTCCCTTAGTAGTCAAATTGGACATAATCCGATTGACCTCTGTCACCGTTTTTCCCAGATGACTAGCAATCTGATTGGGAGTTAAGGCCTCTTGGCCAGTCGTATTTTGAAGGAAGAAAAACTGCCAAACCAAGTAATCATCTGCTTGGTCGAACAATTCATGATAATGAAAAAGCAAGGCACTCGGAAGAACCAAGTTGCCATACTTAAATGCTTGTGAATATGTCATAATTCCCCTTTATAGGTAACCATAAAATGAAATATCTTTTTCCAATTCTTCCAAGCGGTAAGGTGTTTCTTGATAAACCGCATAGTTGATCCAATTACTAAAGAAGGTCGTTGCAGCTAGATTCCAACGAATGCGAGGCTCTGTATTAGCGTCATCCCCATCAAAGTAATTCTTGGGAACGTCCGGATCCAAGCCCGCCTTGACATCTCGGTGGTATTCTTTTGCCAGTGTATCGCGATCATATTCCAGATGGCCAAAGCTATAGACCTCACGCATGTCTGGACTAGCAATGATGGAAAGTCCAACTTCATTTCCCTGAGCGATCACTTGAAGATTGCTCTTTTCAAGGACTTCCTTCAAAGGAATATCTGTATAGCGAGAATGAGGGGCAAGGAAGCGATCGTCAAATCCTCTCATGAGCAGACTATCGGGACGCACCACTGCTTGGTCATAGATACCCGATAGCTTGTCACAGAGCTCTACTTTTTGAATCCCGTAACGGTGGTACAGTCCAGCCTGGGCTCCCCAACAAAGGTGCAAGGTAGAAAAGACATGCCGTTTAGACCATTCAAAGACCTGGGTTAATTCTTCCCAGTAGTCTACTTCTTCAAAGTCCATCTTTTCGACAGGCGCTCCTGTCACAATCAAGCCGTCATAGTAATTATCCTTGATATCCTCAAAGATCTTGTAGAAGCTCTCCAAATGCTCAGCCGCTGTATTCTTGGATTCATGGCTCGCCATGTAGAGGAAATCAACATTGATCTGCAAGGGCGTGTTGGCAAGGAGCCGTAAGAGCTGGGTTTCTGTCGCAACCTTGGTCGGCATCAGATTAAGAATGAGAACATTCATCGGCCGAATATCCTGGTGAGTCGCCCGAACATCATCCATGACAAAAATATTTTCTGAACGAAGGATATCGACTGCTGGTAATTTTTTATCTAGAGTAATTGGCATAAAAAGCTCCCATCTTACAAGTTCTTAACTAACATTATATGATAGGAGCTTATAGTTTTCAATTATGGTTTTTCTGTAGCCAGTTATAGTATTAGACTATATCAGTAATGCATCAAGACTTTGTAGTCGTAATCGCCGATCGCTTCGCGGCCTTTAAGATCATCGAGCTCGATCAAGAAGGCACAACCTGCAACTACTCCACCGAGTTTTTCGATCATTTCGATGGTTGCTTTCACCGTACCACCTGTTGCCAAGAGGTCATCGACGATGAGAACGCGTTGACCTGGTTTGATAGCATCGGCGTGCATGGTCAAGGTATCCACACCGTATTCTTTTTCGTAGTCAGCAGAGATGACTTCACGTGGCAATTTACCAGGCTTACGAACAGGCGCAAATCCAATTCCCAACTCAAAAGCGACCGGACATCCAACGATGAACCCACGCGCTTCAGGACCAACGATCATGTCGATTTTCTTATCCGTCGCGTATTGAACGATTTCACGAATCGCATAACTATAAGCATTGCCATCTGCCATCAAAGGGCTGATATCACGGAAGGTAATACCTTCTTGTGGATAGTTTTCAATGCTTGCAATGTAATCTTTTAAATTCATGGTTAACTTTCTTTCATAAAAAATTTTTTACATTCCATTATACCATGAATTCTACTAACTTGCATCATTTTTTGCCAAATCATTTTCCCAAGCTCCCACGTCAAAAGCAAAAATCCCACATCCGAGAAATGATGTGGGATTGGGTTCTAAAAAAACTTACTATTCTTCTATCAATTTGTTGTACTCGATTTTCATATCCCCTAAGTTTTTCAAGGAATAGCGGGAACTTCCATTCTTGAACCAAGTACCAAGAATATATTGTTCGGCGAATTTCTTACTTTGCTTTTTCAACCAAGTACGGTCTTTGCCGTAGGCGGCAAGTTGATCAAGGAGTTTTTGGCCCTCGTAGGTAGTATCTTCTTTAGAAAGGTAGACCTCTTTCTGGAAAAACAGCTTTTTAGACGAGTTGTATTTAAACATAAAACCAAGAGTCACACCTTTTTGCAGTTCAAGATCATACATATAGGTCCAGTCGGGAGTTTCCCTAAACATTAGCACAGACAGTTCTTCGTTTCCACCGATAATTCCTTTAGAATAGGGGTAGGTCTGAAAATCCTCGTCTTCTTTCCAGATACCATCGTTTCCTATCGTTTCTGTAAAGGGCTTAAACATCACATAGCGCATCCATCCACCATTTTCAGCATAGTTGATTTCTTCCATGGGGTTTTTGAGACTCAGGTAGATTCCCAACCAATAAAGAGCAACAAGCAGGAAGGGGCTGAGCCAGAGGAATTTTTTTAGATGTTTTTTCATGAGGCCTGCCCTGTCAGGTAATCGTAGATTTCACGAACCGTTCCAAGGGCCATCAACTCCTGCTCTTTCACAGTTTGTTTGAGGTTTTGGTAGATGCTGCTTTCTGCGATTTCGCGTTTTTCTGCTTCTTTATTAACCTTCATGATGCCATTTTCAATGGTCACGAATCCCAACTCTTGGAAGATCTGGATCATTTTGACCAAGAGGATCTGCTGAATCTTGAGATAGGCCGCTAGGTCTTTGAGTTTGTAGCGGACATCAAACTCTGGGTACTGATAGATGGTTTTATAGAGTTTGGCATACTGGTCCCTGCTACCGTATCCTGTCAGATAGTAGGCTTTGGCGATCTCATTTTTGAAATAAACGGCCTGGAAATCATGCTCTTGGAAGATTTGCCGTAGTTGCTCTAAATCCTCAGGGATATTTCCAACTACAACAGCGGATGCCCCTGTCAGATCTGGCAGTTCTTTAGTAAAATCAAGAACGGGAACACCTGCGGGGAGGCTGGCATTTTTAGAGCGGATATTAAAGAGCTGCACGCCGTCCACACGCGCATCAACCAGCATGAGCTGCAAGGTTGTTTGGCCATTCCATTGGTTGACCGACAACTGCACAGCTAGCTCTAGGTCTTGCGCCTGTGCAAACTCTGCCTCTAAGCTTCCCAAGCCAAAGGCAACCACCTCAAAGGTCGCATCTTCTTGAGAAATTTTGAGTTTCAAGTGGGTATTGCCGGCTCCCATCGAGCGTGCCCCTTCTACCTTAAAATTACGGACCAGAAAGACTGGTTTTTTATTGTCCATGCCAAATGGACTCAAGCGATCAAAGTTTTTCAAGGTCTCAAGCGTTAGTTCTGTTAGATGTAGTTCCTCGTCGATGGCTAGGGTGGATTTGCTGCTAAGATCAATCTCCTGTTCTGCAACGTAATCCGTAAGAGCCTGAGACAAGGCAGGAAGTTGGTCCACCTCGAGCGTCATCCCTGCTGCACCGGCATGCCCCCCAAAGGCGACAAAGAGCGACCGGTGGGGATCGAGGGCATCAAAGATATTGACCGACTCAGGACTCCGAGCGCTTCCTTTAGCCCGTCCATCTTCGATACTTAAAACAACGACCGGCTGATGAAGCTCTTCTAATAAACGGCCGGCGACAATACCAAGGACCCCTGGATTCCAGCCTTCTTTGGCCAAGACTTGGGCGGACAAACTTGGATCGACCATGGTTTTGGCTTCGTCATAGATGGCTTGGACAATCTCTTTTCGTTCTTCATTCTTCTGATGGATCATGAGGGCAATCTCGTGAGCCTCTTCATCGTCAAAACCAGTCAGTAGTTCGATAGCTGGATTAGGGTCATCGAGGCGACCAAGGGCATTGAGACGAGGAGCAATCTGAAAACCAACCGTTTCTTCATTGACATCCTCCGGACGAATCCCTACGATCTCCAAAAGCTCCTGCAAGCCCATGCGCTGGGTATGTTGGAGAATACCCAGACCGTATTTGACCAGAATCCGATTCTCATCTGTCAGACTGACCATGTCAGCAATGGTCCCAATTGCTACCAGGTCTAAGAGATCGACTGGTACTTCCTCTAGGAGGGCACAGGCCAACTTAAAGGCCACACCACATCCTGCTAAATAATGGAAGGGATAATCCGCATCTGGATGCTCCGGATGAATGATCGCATATGCATCCGGTAAAACCTCTGGCATAGAGTGGTGATCCGTCACGATAACATCAACTCCCATCGCTTGGGCCATGGCAATGGCTTGATTGCCCGCGACCCCATTGTCCACCGTGACAATCAGGGAAATGCCTTGCTGCTCGATAAAGTAGTTGTAGACACTCTCATTGGGACCATAGCCGTCTGTGAAGCGGTTGGGTAGGTAGACTTGCACCTCTGCACCCATCTGCTCCAAGGTTTCCTTCATAATGGAGGCCGATGTCATCCCGTCCGCATCATAGTCTCCGTAGATGAGGATCTGCTCATAATCTTCGATGGCCCGTCGGATGCGCCCCACTGCCTTGTCCATATCATGGAGCAAATAAGGGTCATGTAGCTTCTCTAGTTTGGGTTCTAAAAAGTCTTCTAAATCCTCTTTGGTTTGAATGCCACGCTCATACAGCAAGGTTGCTACGGACGCTTCTAGGCCTGCTTTTTTGGCAAGGGCTAAAAAGGCCTCATCTGCACTTGGCGAAGCTAACTGCCAATCGTATTTTGAAGTGATCATCTAGCTTTTGGTCTCCTCTTTTTCTTATCTGAATATTATAACATGAAAGGCTAAAATGGCGGGAAATAAAAGGTCGACTTATACAAAAACCAAAATCAACATTTTTCATTATTTTTGTTGCATTTAACTTGACTTATCATACTAAAAGAATATAATAATGATGATAATAATCTTTTAAATATGCAATGGGATGATTATTCTGTTAAAATTTGCAACGTTTATTATCACTTTAACATTATGACGCTTGTCATTTCCCTTGTTTTTCTATCTAAACAAACGTAGTTAGAGGGTTTGAGCTGATTTTGTCGGTGGGTTTGTTTTCTTTTAATGCATAAAGAGGAGCATATAATTCATCGATCTATCCTAAACTGAGGCAGCTGGTTTCATGGAGTAGAAATTAGAAGCCTTTCTATTTTAGGATATATCACTATATAGAAAAGCCTCGGAAAGGGCAGGCAGAAGAAAGGAAATGAGGCCAATTGAAATCTCTTTATAAAAAGATAGTTGCATTTGTAGCTATCATCGGTGTGGTAGCCTTGGGCTTGTCTGTGATCAAACCCGTAAGCGCGGCCACTGTTTCACCAACCGTCACCAACTTAAAGGCCCAAACAAATGGACAAAAGGTTACCTTTTCATTTGACTGGGATTTAACCGGTAAATCAGTTAAAGACGGTGATACATTTACTATTGACGCTCCAGAAGGTGTTAATATCACTGAAATTGCAACTCAATCACTCCAAGCAAATGGAGCTGAAGTCGCAACCATTTCAATGACAAACAAAAAGATTACTTTCACCTTTAAAAAAGCAATCGAATCCATGAACCAAAACGTTAAGGGTGGTTTCTCATACAAAGCAGAATGGGATAGCACACCAGGAAATCCTGGAAATAAAACTGCCACTTCTAAGGTTGGATCTGAATCCGTTGTTATCACTCGTCCTGACGGACCTGGAGTATTTGAATCTGTGTTGAACAAGTACAACCTTACTGGTGACTATGTAACTAAGCAATTCAAATTAGACGCATCTGAAAACTATGCATGGTTGAATGTTGGAGATGACTACTATCTGACAAAATGGTTCATCCGTATCAATGGAGATGGTAAGAAACAAGCTTTGACAAACCCTGTTGTATCAGATAAAATCCAAGCTCCAGCAGTCGATTACTCAAAAATCACTTTTGCTCCTGCTGCTAACCACGCTGCAAATGAATTCTTTGTGGGAACTTACTTGAAACCATCCTTTACATTAAGAAAAGGTGGACAAGTGGTGGCTTCTGGTTGGGACTTCTGGCAACATGTGAAATTCGATGCGGACGGCAATGGATTTACTGTGAATTTATCAGACGTCAGTGATGTCTTTAAAACAGCATCAAGCGATGAATTGATCGTTGAATACCAAACATTAATTCCTAAGACAACCATCAGAGTAGATAACAATGCTACATTGACAGCTGATGAAATCACAACACCTCAAACTGACCCAGCATTCTGGAACAATACAGAATTGAAATACTGGGTTACTGGAGATCAAACAGTTACTGTTCAAAAAGAATGGGTTGGTGATAATGAAGCTGACCGTAAAGATATCACGGTTCAATTGTATGCGGACGGCAAAGCCTTGGATGGGTTAACACAAACCCTTACAAAAGCTTCTGGCTGGAAAGCAGAATTTACGAAATTGCCAGGTATCAAAGACGGTAAGAAGATTGAGTACTCAGTAGTGGAAACAAACACTCCAGAAGGTTACACTTCTAAAGTTGAGAAAATTGATGATAACAACGTGATTAAAGTGGTCAACACATCAAATAAACCAACTACAACTACAACTACAACCACAACCACTACGACTACTACAACTACGACTCAAGAGCCTACAACCACAACTACTACG
>NZ_JANCOY010000008.1:0-56399 GCF_024295565.1 Streptococcus sp. CF8_Ac1-9 | reverse complement strand
TAAGCTTTAGATCGGGAAGTAGCTCAGCTTGGTAGAGTACTTGGTTTGGGACCAAGGTGTCGCAGGTTCGAATCCTGTCTTCCCGATAGTGTTTCGAAAAAGTCTAATGATTGTCATTAGGCTTTTTTGTAGGTAATTTTTCATTAAGTTAAAAGAAAAAAGAGCTTGCGCTCTTTCCAACTTTATTTATTTCGCAGTTCAACATAACGGTTATACCAAATTTTGATATATTCCTCAGAAAAAGGACCTTTGTTTTGGTTTATCCAATCTACTAGAACCTTAACATTTTCCTTTAAAATAAAGTCGATGTCATCTGAATAGTGCATTTTTTCTTTATGCTGCTCGTATTCTTCAACATCTAACAATTTTTTTTCACCATTGGTAAAGACTTTGACATCGAGATCATAGTCGATATATTTTAAGGCTTCTTGGTCAATGTGAAAAGGACTTGCTAGGTTACAGTAGTAAGACACACCATTGTCACGGATCATGGCGATGATGTTAAACCAATATTTTTTATGGAAATATACGATCGCTGGTTCACGTGTAATCCAACGTCTACCATCACTTTCAGTAACAAGTGTATGATCATTTACTCCAATAATTGCATTTTCGGTTATCTTTAATACCATGGTGTCACGCCATGTACGGTGTAAACTGCCATCATGTTTATAACTTTGAATTGTAATAAAGTCGCCTTCTTTAGGTAGTTTCATAACTTACCAACTTTCTACAATCTAAGTATATCCTCTATATTGTATCATATTTTTTCAAATTTTTTCTTATTTTTCTATTTAATTTTCAATTTGGTTTATGAATCTAAGTATTCTCTAATGGTTGACGTTATATCACTATAATCGTAGCCTTTTCTGGCTAGTGCCTGAGTCAAGCGTTGTTTGAGGTCATAGCCTTCATATTTTTTACTGTATTTACGGTATTGTTTTTCTAACTCTTTTAGAATGAGCTCATTGGTTGTTTCTTCATCTGTTTCGAGCTCGAGATTTTGGAATGCTATCTTTGCTTGGTTGTAAGCAAAGCCTTTTGAAATGAGGGCTTGGATGATTTTCGTTTCAATGGCTTTTAACGGGTATTTTCCTTGGTATTTTTTTAGGAGTTTTATTGCGGTACGGTCGATCACTTCTGAAAAATCATAGTCTGCAAGAATTTCTTGAAGGATAGATTTTGGGATCCCTTTTTGTTGAATTTTTTGTTGTAATAAGATAGGACCCTTATCGCCACTGAGAAGGTTGGCTTCTATCAGGTTTCTTGCATATTGACGATCATCTAACCACTTGTCTTCTTTTAGGTGTTGGACCACTTTATCAATAATGCCACTTTCAATCTCATACTTTGTCAGGTAGTCTCTGACTTCTTTTGTTGTCCGAGCTTTAAAAGAAAGATGGTAAAGGGCCAGGTTTTTACCATAGGAGTATTGAGCAAACTCTTGGATTTCTTTTAGTTCCTCTTCACTGATTTCTTTCTCTTTGGAAAGGAAATATTTGACGATGGTGTCTTCTGTAATATAAAGTTTTTGATCACTGTCTAATTCTAGGAGGTAGAGTCTTTTTTTCTTTTCTAGTTTTGTAATTTTCATGTTTTTATTATACCGAAAAATGTGTTAAGATAGGGATATGAACGTTAAAGTAAAACAAAAAATTCCTTTGAAAATTAAACGAATGGGAATTAATGGAGAAGGGATTGGCTTTTATAAAAAAACACTTGTCTTTGTACCAGGTGCTTTGAAGGGAGAAGATATCTTCTGCCAAATTACAAGTGTCAAGAAAAATTTTGCGGAAGCCAAACTCCTATCTGTGAATAAGGCGTCTAAGTTTCGTGTGACGCCCATGTGTGATATCTATGAGACCTGTGGTGGTTGCCAAATCATGCATTTGAAGTATGACAAGCAGCTGGAGTTTAAGACAGATTTATTGCAACAGGCCTTGAAGAAGTTCTCACCTGAAGGCTTTGAACAGTATGATATTCGGCCGACAATTGGAATGCAGGAGCCGCTTTACTATCGGGCAAAATTGCAATTTCAAACAAGGAAATTCAAAGGCCAGGTGAAGGCAGGACTCTATGCTCAAAATTCACATTATTTGGTGGAATTAAAAGATTGTTTGGTTCAAGATCCGGTTATTCAAGCTATCGCCAACGATCTAGCGGATTTATTGACCTATTATCAGATTCCAATTGCTGATGAGCGTAAAGAACTGGGTGTCAGAACCATGATGGTTCGACGGGCTCGGAAGTCTGGGCAGGTTCAGATCATTGTGGTCACCAGTCGTCAGATTAACGTAAAGAATTTGGTGGAAGACTTGGTCACGAAACACCCTGAGATTGTCACAGTTGCTGTTAATAAAAATACGTCTCGTTCCAGTGAGATCTATGGGGAACAAACGCAGATTATTTGGGGAGAAGAGGCCATTTTGGAAGGTGTTTTGGATTATGAATTCTCCCTATCTCCTCGAGCCTTTTACCAGTTGAATCCGGAACAAACTGAAGTATTGTATAGTGAGGCTGTCAAGGCTCTAGATGTTTCTCCAGAGGATCACCTGATTGATGCCTATTGTGGGGTTGGAACGATTGGGTTTGCTTTTGCGAATAGAGTAAAAAGTGTGCGGGGGATGGATATCATTCCTGAAGCGATTGAAGATGCTAAATACAATGCCAAACGGATGGGATTTGAGAATACCCACTATGAGGCTGGGACAGCAGAAGAGATCATTCCTCGCTGGTACCAGGAAGGCTATCGGGCTAATGCTGTGATCGTGGATCCACCTCGTACGGGCTTGGGGACAAAATTAATCGAGACCTTGTTGCACTATGCACCTGAAAAGATGGTCTATGTCTCTTGTAATGTCTCTACTTTGGCACGGGATCTAGTAGCTTTGACGAAGGTTTATCAGGTTGAATATATTCAATCAGTGGACATGTTTCCCCATACTGCAAGGACGGAAGCAGTTGTGAAGTTAGTGAAGAAGTGAAAGTAGAAGAATGGATATTTGGGAAAAACTTTATCTTGAGGCGAAAGCTCTCTATGCGCCTCAAGAGGTTTCAGATTTTGTCTATGCTCGACATGTGGTTGCTGCTGTTGAGGCTGCAGATGGTCAGATTTTTACGGGCTTTTGTATGGAAGGAACCTGCGGTGTCTTTCATTTATGTGCCGAACGAGCGGCCCTTTTCAACATGTATCAACAATCAGGACAGACCAAGGTCAAGCGCATTATTGCTTTTCGAGACAAGCCTCCTTATGGAGAAGGTTCTGGGATGCCTTGTGGGGCCTGTCGTGAATTTCTCCTTGAGCTAAATGCAAGAGAATCGTCATCTAGAATTTATGGTGGATTATGAGAGTCGCAAGACCATTACTTTAGGTGAATTGATGCCTCTTTGGTGGGGCGAAGAACGGGCTCGTCAGAGAGAGAATAAAGGGAAGAAGTAGAGGAAATAAATAAATGGACAATGTTATTGATGTATCGATTCCAGTTGCTCAAGTTATTGATCAACATCCGGAGGTATTGGATTTGTTGGTGGAGTTGGGCTTTAAACCCTTAGCCAATCCGATCATGCGCAATACAGTTGGGCGCAAGGTTTCCTTAAAACAAGGATCAAAATTAGAAGGTACTCCTATGGAGAAGATTGTGAGAACACTAGAGGCTAATGGCTATGAAGTAGTGGGGCTAGACTAATGAGTGATGAACGAATTCACGTCTTAAGAGATATCTTATTAGAGCTTCATCATGGAGCTTCCCCTGAGTCGGTTCAGGAACGGTTTGATGCGACCTTTGCAGGGGTTTCTGCGATTGAGATCTCTCTTATGGAGCATGAACTGATGAACTCCGATGCAGGTGTTACTTTTGAAGATGTGATGGAGCTTTGTGATGTCCATGCCAATCTCTTTAAAAATGCGGTTCAAGGGGTCGAAGTTGCAGATACCGACCATCCAGGTCATCCGGTTCAAATCTTTAAACAGGAGAACTTAGCCCTTCGTGCGGCTATGATGCGGGTACGTCGCTTGCTAGACAATTATGAGACGACTGAGGATCCTGAGATGATTCAGGAGATTCAGAAGGGCTTGTTACGTCAGCTGGGCTTGGTGGGTCAATTTGATCGGCATTACCGTCGTAAGGAAGAGTTGATGTTTCCGATTATGGAAAAATATGGGCATGATTCCCCACCAAAAGTGATGTGGGGAGTGGATGACCAGATTCGGGAACTCTTTGCGCAAATTTTGGATGCGGCCAAGATATTACCGGATTCTAGTATTTCTGAAGTCAAGGAACGCTTTGAAGCCTTTGCGCAAGAGTTTGAGGGCATGATCTTCAAGGAAGAATCGATCCTCTTGATGATTTTGTTGGAGGCCTTTACCCAGGATGACTGGCTCTCCATTGCAGAAGAAAGTGATGCTTATGGTTATGCCATTATTCTCCCAAGTGAGAAATGGGTGCCGAAACGCGTGGACTTCAAGGAGGAAGCGTCGAAAGAGTCAGAAGGTTCAACTGAACCACTTCCTTCTTCAAAAGGCGATGAGCAACGCCAGGTCATTGAGACTCCTGAGGGGCAATTGACCATTACCTTCACGCCTAAGAAAAAAGAAGAGAGCTTCGACCGTCAGCAACCACAAGCTTTTGGCCATGGCTTTCTATCGGTGGAGCAAGCGAATTTAATCTTGAATCATTTGCCGATGGAGATCACCTTTGTCAATAAGGATGATATTTTCCAATATTACAATGATGCTGCGCCTTTTGAGGAAATGATTTTTAAGAGGACGCCATCGCAGGTAGGACGCAATGTTGAGCTGTGTCACCCACCGAAATATTTGGAGAAGGTCAAAGCGATCATGCAAGGGCTTCGTGAAGGGAAAAAAGACAAGTATGAAATGTGGTTCAAATCAGAATCGCGTGGGAAATTTGTCCATGTCACCTATGCAGCCGTGCGTGATGAAGCTGGAGATTTTCAAGGTGTCTTGGAATATGTTCAGGACATTCAACCTTATCGGGAGATCGATACGGATTTTTATAGAGGAATGGAGTAAAGATGAGTTACGAAACAGAGTTTATGAAGGAGTTTGAGGAGTGGATCAAGACTCAAGTCATGATCAATGAAATGGCTCTAGAAGAGAGTAAGAAGGTTTTTGATGAAGACCAGGATGAGCGAGCTAAAATCGCGATGATTCGCTATGAAAGCCGTTTGGACGCTTATCAGTTCTTGCAAGGGAAGTTTGAAAATTTCCATGCTGGAAAAGGATTTCATGATTTACCAGATGGCCTCTTTGGTGAAAGAAAATATTAAAATGGCCTTATTGAAGGCGTTTTACTAGCTAGATTTACCTGAAAATTGAGCAATGACTTGATTTTTTAGGGGATTGTGATACAATAAAAAAGTTGAAATGACATCAACGGATTTTTGAATGGAATAATGGTGATGAAACCTTGTTGCCTTAGGAATTGATCACTGAATTTAGGAGGAAAAATGGCAAAGAAGAACGTAAACCGTGCGAAACAATACAAACATCAAAATAGACATCTTTTGAAAAAAGCTGTCGCAACTGTAACTGCAGCTGTGAAAGAAGCACCTAAAAAGGTTGAGAAAGCTACAAAAGCAGTGGCGAAAGAAGTGAAACAAGCGGCTTCTTCAGTAGAAGAATTCGCTGCAAGCTTGGAAGGTGTAGCACTAGATCGTGCGCAAACATTCTATGATGAAGGTATTCGCTCTGTTGCGGACTTCGCAAAGTGGACAGAAAAAGAGTTGTTGGCCCTTAAAGGAATCGGCCCAGCTACAATCAAGAAATTGAAAGAACTAGGCGTTAAATTTAAATAATCGCTTTTATGATTTCTTGCTATTTCCAGGAAAACTTGCTAAAATGAACCTATTAGAGGTGTTTTGAATCCCACATTTTACAGAAAGTGGCGGTGCTGAGAAGTCCACAAATGTGTCAAAACTGGTTGCTAATGGATGAAAATGAAATAAACAAAGTTGCGGGCATTGCCCGAAATTGGGTGGTACCGCGGATCAACACATTCGTCCCTGTCAGATTGATGACAGGGGCGATTTTTCTTTTACCCCCCTGGCTGAAGGAGCTTGTCATGAAACAATCTTTTAACACCAGCAAACTTTACTATGGTTTTCCGATATTCATCTTGGGGTATCAGGACAAGAACTTTGGGCACAATATCACGACCTGCAGTTCCTCTTATAGCCTGGGAGATTGGCTGGTCATCGGGGTTGGTGCTGAGGAAAATGCGGCTGACCAGATTAAGCATTATCAACAGTTCAGCGTGAACATCCCTGATGAAAACTTTATGCTTGAGATGGAGCAGGCTGGTTTTATCAGCCATCGGGAGAAATTGAAACACCTAGGGCTTGACTACGAAATTTCTGAACGGACTCAGGCTCCGATTTTAGAGGCTTGTCCAGTCGTATTGGACTGTCAGGTAGATCGGATTATCGAGGAAGATGGCATCTGCCATATCTTTGCTAAGATTCTTGAGCGACTGACTGATCCAGAGCTCTTGGATGACAAGGGCCATTTTAAAAATGACCGTTTTGCTCCGACTTACTTTATGGGGGACGGCCATCAGCGTGTTTACCGTTATCTAGATGACCGAGTCGATCCCATGGGGTGCTTTATCAAGAAAGCGAGGAAGAAGAATGACAAGAGCTGAACTGCCAGAACAAATCGAAACGGAGCGTCTGGTCTTACGAGTCCGAACAGTGGCTGATGCAGAGGACATCCATGCTTACGCTAGTCTTCCAGAAGTCTCTTACCCAGCAGGTTTTCCACCCGTCAAGACCTTGGAAGACGAGATTTATTATCTAGAGCATATCCTTCCCGAGCGCAATGAAAAAGAAAATCTTCCAGCAGGCTACGGAATCGTGGTCAAAGGAACCGATAGAATCATTGGTTCTGTCGATTTCAACCATCGCCATGAGGACGATGTGCTGGAGATTGGCTATACCTTGCACCCAGACTATTGGGGGCGAGGCTATGTGCCCGAAGCAGCACGTGCCTTGATTGATTTAGCTTTTAAAGAATTGAACCTACACAAGATAGAATTGTCTTGCTTTGGTTACAACCTTCAAAGTCAACGAGTCGCTGAGAAACTTGGCTTCACCCTTGAAGCTCGTATCCGTGACCGTAAAGATGCCCAAGGCAATCGTTGTGATGATTTGAGATACGGCTTGCTGAAGAGTAAGTGGGAGAATACATAACTAAGTATAGATACCAAAAAATTTGTAAATTATAAATAGCTTATAAAGTATTGAGGTACAAAATGGAAAATGAAAGTTTGGATTTAATAGTTAAGGAAGTAGAGAATCAACAGGAGAGAGAGTTAGTTCGTTTTGAATCTAACCTATCTGAAGGAATAAATAAGTACAAAGAAGTATTACCTGCTGATCTAATAACACCCCAACTACAAGAAAAAATTGATAACGAAGTGAAATTACAATTAGTTGAATTTCAAAAAAGTATTGATTTGAAACCAAAAGCATTATACCATGCTTTAAAAGTCGAGACTGAACTTAATCCTGATATTGAAAAAGATGACTTGAAACAAAGAGCTTATGATTTTTTGGAAAAAACAACGAAAAACAAATATCTGAAAAAGATTATTCGTGAGCTAAAAAAAGGAGTATAAAATGGCAAATGTTGGGGATTTAGCTGTTAAAGGAGGTAAAGCTGTTATTAAATTTATGTTTGAATTGATAACAGATTTTCTGAAAAGTGAAGAATTTAAAAAACAAATGAAAGTCATGATCGAAACTTTAGTAACTAAGGTAGTTGATAAAGTTATAGAAGAAAAAAAACAGAAATAATTAGAAAGGACACACACATGTCTAAAGAACTTTCACCTAAATACAATCCAGCCGAGGTTGAGGCTGGTCGTTACCAAAAATGGCTTGACGAAGATGTTTTCAAGCCTTCAGGCGATAAAAAGGCTAAGCCTTACTCAATCGTGATTCCACCACCAAACGTAACTGGTAAACTTCACCTTGGTCACGCTTGGGATACAACTTTGCAAGATATCATAATCCGTCAAAAACGGATGCAAGGTTTCGATACGCTTTGGCTTCCCGGTATGGACCATGCCGGGATTGCCACTCAAGCTAAAGTAGAAGCTCGTTTGGCTGAAGAGGGCATCTCTCGTTATGACCTTGGTCGTGAAAAATTTCTTGATAAAGTCTGGGAATGGAAAGACGAGTATGCGACGACTATCAAGCAACAATGGGGCAAGATGGGGCTCTCTGTAGACTATTCTCGTGAGCGTTTCACCCTTGACGAAGGTCTGTCAAAAGCTGTTCGTAAGGTCTTTGTAGAGCTCTACAAGAAGGGCTGGATCTACCGTGGTGAATTTATCATCAACTGGGATCCGAAAGCCCGTACAGCCCTTTCTGATATCGAGGTGATTCACAAGGATGTCGAAGGTGCCTTCTACCACATGAACTACATGTTGGAAGACGGTTCACGTGCCCTTGAAGTAGCAACAACTCGTCCTGAAACGATGTTTGGGGATACAGCCGTAGCGGTTAACCCAAATGATGACCGTTATAAAGACTTGATTGGTCAAAATGTTATCTTGCCAATCTTGAACAAGCCAATCCCAATCGTAGGGGACGAACACGCAGACCCTGAGTTTGGTACTGGTGTAGTGAAGATTACACCTGCCCACGACCCGAATGACTTCTTGGTTGGTCAACGACATAATCTTCCGCAAGTGAACGTTATGAACGATGATGGTACCATGAATGAGTTGGCTGGTGAATTCAACGGTATGGACCGCTTTGAAGCACGTAAGGCTGTTATCAAGAAGTTAGAAGAAATCGGTGCCCTTGTTAAGATTGAGAAGATGACCCACTCAGTTGGTCACTCAGAGCGTACAGGGGTTATGGTTGAGCCACGCTTATCTACGCAATGGTTCGTCAAGATGGATCAATTGGCGAAAAATGCTATTGCTAACCAAGACACAGATGATAAGGTAGAATTCTACCCACCTCGTTTCAACGACACCTTCCTTCAATGGATGGAAAATGTCCATGATTGGGTAATCTCACGTCAGCTCTGGTGGGGTCACCAAATCCCTGCATGGTACAATGCTGAGGGTGAAATGTATGTTGGCGAAGAAGCACCAGAAGGTGACGGATGGAAACAAGACGAAGATGTCTTGGATACTTGGTTTAGTTCAGCCCTTTGGCCATTCTCAACTATGGGCTGGCCTGATGTCGACTCAGAAGACTTCAAACGTTACTTCCCAACGTCAACCTTGGTAACAGGTTACGATATCATCTTCTTCTGGGTATCTCGTATGATCTTCCAATCTTTGGAATTCACTGGTCGTCAACCATTCCAAAATGTCCTTATCCACGGCCTTATCCGTGACGAGCAAGGTCGTAAGATGTCTAAGTCACTCGGTAACGGTATTGACCCAATGGATGTTATCGAGAAATATGGTGCTGACGCCCTTCGTTGGTTCCTTTCAAACGGTTCTGCACCAGGGCAAGACGTGCGTTTCTCTTACGAGAAAATGGATGCGTCATGGAACTTCATTAACAAAATTTGGAACATCTCACGTTACATCCTCATGAACAATGAAGGATTGACCTTGGATGTGGCGCGTGAAAATGTAGCTAAAGTGGCTGCTGGTCAAGCAGGTAACGTGACAGACCGCTGGATTCTCCACAACCTCAATGAAACCATCGGTAAGGTCACTGAAAACTTTGATAAGTTTGAGTTTGGTGTGGCTGGTCACATTCTCTACAACTTCATCTGGGATGAGTTTGCGGACTGGTATGTTGAGTTGACTAAGGAAGTGCTTTATAGCGACAATGAGGACGAAAAAGTAATCACTCGTTCTGTTCTTCTTTATACGTTGGACCAAATCTTGCGTCTCCTTCATCCAATCATGCCATTTGTGACTGAAGAAATTTATGGCCAAATCTCTGAAGGAACGATCGTGACTGCTGAATACCCAGTGGTTCGTCCAGAGTTTGAAAACGAAGAAGCAGCAGCTGGTGTAGAAGCTCTTAAAGATGTGATTCGCTCTGTTCGTAACTCACGTGCAGAAGTGAACGTAGCGCCAAGCAAACCAATCACTATTTTGATTAAGACAAGCGACAGCAAGCTTGATGCCTTCTTCAATGACAATGTCAACTACATCAAACGCTTCACAAACCCAGAACACTTGGAAATTGCAGCAGATGTAGAGGTACCTGATTTGGTTATGTCAAGCATCATCACAGGTGCAGAAATCTACTTGCCACTCGCTGACCTTCTCAATGTCGAAGAAGAATTGGCTCGTCTTGAAAAAGAATTAGCCAAATGGCAAAAAGAACTGGATATGGTCGGTAAGAAGCTCTCTAACGAACGCTTTGTAGCCAATGCCAAACCAGAAGTCGTCCAAAAAGAACGCGACAAACAAGCCGACTACCAAGCCAAATACGACGCGACAGTAGCACGTATTGATGAGATGAAGAAGTTGGTGAAATAAACACAGAAACACGGCGGTATGCCGTGTTTTTTTGGTATAATGAAACTATTAAATAACGGTAGAAAAGAGACGATCTATGCCAGAAGGCGTAACTTTATTTCAAGACACTCTTATTAAATCATTAAAATATGGTTTTGTGGATAATGTACAGTATCAAGAGGGAGGATATTCACCGCAGATTTTGATCAATGATCATGAAATGAAGCGGTATGTTTTGACGGATTTGCAAGAGGAGTTGAGTAAGTGCAAGGCTTTCTACATATCAGTGGCCTTTATTACACAGTCTGGAATTGCCTTAATTAAGTCGCAATTGTCTGATCTGATGGATAAAGGAATAAAAGGTAAAATTCTTATATCTCCTTATCTCGATTTCAATGATCCAATTGCAATGCAAGAATTACTCAAGTTAGAGAATGTAGAAGTCCGTTTGACTCCCGAGAGTTTGCAGATGCATGCCAAGTTTTATCTCTTTGAGCATGAGGGAAGGCAGGTATTGATTTCGGGAAGTTCGAATCTGACCCATAATGCTCTCAAAATAAATTATGAGTGGAATATTAAATTGACATCTACTCATAATGGCGAGCTTATTCGAGCTACTAAAGCTGAATTTGACAAGATTTGGGAGAAGTCGGATCTTTTGACATATGACAAGATTGCTTCTTATGCGCGAAAACGTCAGAATGTCATTCGAGTGGATCAGATTCGCGAAGAGAAGACGGCTCAGTATCAGAGTGAAACAATTAGTCCTAATGAAATGCAAAAGGATGCTTTAAAAGGATTACAAGCAATTCGTGATTCTGGGAAAAAGAAGGCTTTGGTCATCAGTGCCACTGGGACAGGAAAAACCTTTCTATCAGCTTTTGATGTCCAACAGTTTAAGCCAGAAAGAATGCTTTTTATTGTTCATCGAGAGCAGATTCTTCAGAAGTCATTAACGGATTTTCAAAAGGTCTTGCAGTTTTCTGATGAAGAAGGTCTTATTTATCACTCTGGGGCTGATTTGACGGGCAAAAAATATGTGTTTGCTACTATCCAAACCCTTTCACGTGAACAGCATTTAGGCCTATTTTCAAGAGATTATTTTGACTATATTCTGATTGACGAGGTTCATAAAGCTGGTGCAAATTCTTATAAAAAAGTGATGGCGTATTTTCAACCAGAATTCTTTTTGGGGATGACGGCTACTCCAGAGCGGACAGATGGTCAGAATATTTATGAATTGTTTGACTACAATATTGCTTATGAGATTCGTCTACAAAATGCCCTTGACAATGATATGCTTTGCCCATTCATTTATTTTGGGGTAAAGGATATCGAAATCGAAGGACAGTTAATCAATGAGAAAACTACGATTGCGAACTTAACTTCCGAAGAGCGCGTGAAGCATATTATTAAGAAGATTGATTTTTATGGAGTTAGTGGAGAGAAAGTGAAGGGCTTGATGTTCTGTTCTTCTAAGCAAGAAGCCCATGACTTAGCATCCAAACTGAATCAAAAGGGGAAACATTGTCGAGCCTTAACAGGTGAAGATAACATGGAGACCCGGAATGAAGTCGTTGCCCAACTAGAAAAGGGAGAGCTTGACTACATTTTAACAGTAGATATCTTTAACGAAGGGATTGATATTCCATCGGTCAATCAGGTTGTGATGTTGCGGAATACTCAATCTAGCATTGTTTTCGTACAACAGTTAGGTCGAGGACTACGGAAGCATGAGAGTAAAGAATATGTTACCATTATCGACTTTATTGGAAACTATAAGAATAACTATTTAATTCCTATTGCTTTGTTTGGTGATAAATCGATGAATAAAGATAATTATCGTCGAGAGCTTCGAGAACCAAACATTCTAAAAGGATTGACGACCATCAATTTTGAAGAAGTAGCTAAGGAACAAATCTTTAAGTCCATCACTAATACTAATTTATCTAATAAAGTTTTGTTGAAAGAAGCTTATATGGAGACGAAGAACCGGCTAGGTTGTATTCCAAAATTAAGTGATTTTTGGAAATTAGATACTTTGGATCCATACATCTTTTTTGATAGCTTTAATCATTATGGAGAAGTTATCGATTCTTTTGACAAGGATGATTCATTTGTTAAAATTTCTGAGCTAAATGGATTTCTAACTTTTCTTTGTAAAGAGTTATCAAATGGAAAGAGGAAAGCAGATCTTTATCTTTTAAAATTCTTTCTGGAAAAAGAAAAGATTTCGCGTTCGGATTTTGAAAAATTCCTAAAAGAAGAGAATTTAGGAGCTTCTAATGAGTTGTTGAAGTCTATTGAGAATTTCTTGACCTATAGCTTTTTTGTTAAAAGAGATCAGGAAAAGTATGGTGTATCAGCTTTGGCTATCAAGAATAATATTTATCAACTTTCACCATATTTTGCTCAATTTCTGACAAAGGAGTATAAAGATTTTATATTAGATATCATTCAGACGGGTCTTTATCGTTCTGAAAAGTATCCACAGAATCCGTTGACAATCGGGGAAAAGTATTCTCGTAAAGACGCTGTGAGACTACTCAACTGGGATAAGGATGAGAGCTCGACTGTTTATGGTTATAAGGTTAAACATGGAACTTGTCCGATTTTTGTCACTTATCACAAAGAGGATGATATTACTGAAACAACTCAGTATCAAGATGGTTTTTTATCAAATAAAGTCTTTCACTGGTATTCTAGGAGCAACAGGAGTTTCAAGTCAAAAGAAGTAGCCGAGATTATGCAGTCTAATGATACTGGATTGAGCCTTCACCTGTTTATAAAAAAAGAGGATGGTGAAGGAAGTGATTTCTATTATCTTGGACCAGTCTGTTATATTGAGGATAGTGCTCTTGAAACTATAATGCCAGATGGCAAAACGCCTGTAGTGACCATGAATTTTGAACTGATCAATGAAGTTCCTACAACACTTTATGATTATTTAACAAAAAAATAAGAGGTATACCTCTTATTTTTTTGTTAATAATTCTACAGCTGGACGATCGACAGGTGCCCAGTTAAGTGATTTTAATTCATGCGGTGCTAACCAAGTCGAATTTTGGTGTTCTAACAACTCTAGTTTTCCTGAAAGTAGCTTGGCGTGAAAGGTTTTCATAACGACAGTTCCGAAATCATAATCATAGGAGGCTTCATTCACAAAGGAGATAATTTCAATTTCTGAATTTAGTTCTTCCTGTATTTCACGAATGAGCGCTTGTTCAGGAGATTCCCCTGCCTCTAATTTTCCACCTGGGAATTCCCAAAAACCTCCCAAACTTTTTCCTTCGGGTCTCTGAGCACAAAATATTTTTCCATCTTTTTCAATAGCAGCTGCAACAACGTGAATAATTTTTTTTGACATGATTTTCCTCCTCTCTCATTGTAACAGAAATAGGTTGAAAGAATCAATTGCTGAATAAACCTAAATTCAAAAACGGAGAAATTGGCATTGACTTCATCTGGATTGATGTGGACAATCCTCCTGCAGATGCGATTGGTTGGGTTGCGAAATAGAGAGTAAGAAACTATTCATAGGACTACAAAAACACCACCTCCTAGTCAATTAGGAGGTGGTGTTATGCTTTAGACCATTTTCCAGAAATAATCGATGATATAGGTCAGGCCATAGGTGTAGATGACGAGGGTGATGGGTTTGCAGAGGATGATGATGGTCATGTAGCGTTTGAAGGTCATATTGGTCAGACCTGCCAGCATACAGATGAAGTCAGCGGGACTAACCGGCCAGATCATCATGAAGATAAAGAAGCGATCGAACCGCTTGCCTTCATTGAGCCAGCCAATGTACTTGTCGTAGGTCTTCTGACTGACCATAGATTGGACGAACTTAGGCCCGTACATTCTGGCTAGGTGGAAGATAATGGCACAGCCAATCACGATGCCGATGTAATTGTAGATGGTCCCAATGATGTGGCCATAGATAAAGACACCAGCGACAGATGTCAGGGCGCCAGGAATAATAGGGACCACTGTTTGAAGGATCTGAAGAAAGATAAAGAGAGGTGGTCCAAAGATTCCGGCTTGCAAAATAAAAGCTGACAAGGTTTCTTTGGATTGAAGGATACCAGAAAAGTAGGCCCAGATACAAAAGGCCAAGGTCCCAAGAGCACCAATGATAGACGACCAATTAATGATGCGCTGGAGAAGAGGAGAGACCTCTTTTAAGCTTGTTTGTTTCATAAAAAATTCCGAGTTCTTTTTCTTCTACTATACCATGTTTTTGGAACTTTGTAAGGATTTTGTCTATTTTTTGAGTAGTGAAAGCGACCTGATTGGAGCCTGTCGCTGTTTTAGTCGTGAAGCGGGTGCAAAATGGGCCTTTTTATGCTACAATGAAAGGAGTATAAAAAATGGAGAAAAACGTGTCAATCGAAAATTACAAACCAGATTTTGCGGTGGAAGCAGCCTATGATCTCACCGTTACAGACTTAAAAAAACAAGGTATTAAGGCGGTCCTTGTGGATTTGGATAATACCTTGATTGCTTGGAATAATCCGGATGGAACTCCTGAGATGCGCCAGTGGTTGCATGACCTTCGTGATGGAGGGATTCGGGTTATCGTGGTGTCTAATAATAGTCCCAAACGGGTCAAGCGCGCTGTTGAGAAATTTGATATTGACTATGAAGCTTGGTCGCTTAAGCCCTTTACCTTTGGGATTGATCGTGCCCTCAAACGTTTCCACTATGAGAAAAATGAAGTGGTCATGGTCGGGGATCAACTGATGACGGATATCCGAGCTGCCCATCGTGCAGGCATTCGTTCGATTTTGGTCAAGCCTTTGGTTGAGCATGACTCGATCAAGACCCAGATCAACCGGGCGCGTGAACGCCGTGTCATGAAGCAAATGGCCGAAAAATATGGTCCGATTGTATACAAAAAAGGAATTTAAGAATGGAAGAATTATTCTGTATTGGCTGTGGAGCCCCCATTCAGACAGAAAACAAAGAGGGGCTAGGCTATACTCCCCAATCAGCTCTTGAAAAGGGCTTGGAAACAGGCGAGGTTTATTGCCAACGCTGTTTCCGTCTGCGTCACTACAATGAAATCACAGATGTGCATCTGACAGATGATGATTTCCTAAAACTCCTTCACGAAGTAGGAGATAGTGATGCTCTCGTGGTCAATGTAGTGGATATTTTTGATTTTAATGGATCTGTTATCCCAGGCTTACCACGCTTTGTAGCAGGAAATGATGTCCTCTTGGTCGGAAACAAAAAAGACATCTTGCCCAAGTCTGTCAAGGATAGCAAGGTGACCCATTGGTTGATGGAGCGGGCCCACGAAGAAGGCATGCGTCCTGTCGATGTGGTCCTCACCTCTGCTCAAAACAAGAGTGCTATCAAGGACTTAATGGAAAAGATTGAGCAGTACCGCAAGGGCCGTGATGTCTATGTGGTGGGTGTGACCAACGTTGGGAAATCGACCCTCATCAATGCAATCATCCAAGAAATCACTGGAGACAAGGATATCATCACGACCTCTCGCTTCCCAGGGACGACACTGGACAAGATCGAAATCCCACTGGACGATGGATCCTACATCTATGATACACCAGGGATTATCCATCGCCACCAGATGGCTCATTACTTGACAGCAAAAAATCTTAAGTATGTCAGCCCTAAAAAGGAAATCAAACCCAAGACTTATCAGCTTAATCCAGAGCAAACCCTTTTCTTAGGTGGCTTGGGACGTTTTGACTTTATCAAGGGAGAAAAGCAAGGTTTCACTGCCTTCTTTGACAACGAACTCAAGCTTCACAGAACTAAGCTTGAGGGCGCGACCGCTTTTTATGACAAGCATGTCGGTGGCTTACTAACTCCTCCTAATAGCAAGGAAAAAGAAGAATTCCCGCCTTTGATTTCCCATGAGTTTACCATCAAGGACAAGACAGACCTGGTCATCTCAGGACTCGGATGGATCCGCGTCAATGGCGAAGCCAAAGTAGCCGTCTGGGCACCAGAAGGCGTCGCCGTCGTTACCCGCAAAGCTATTATTTAAAAATTTGAAAGGAAATAGTTTCTTTATAGACTGGGCGAGTGCAACGAGCCTAGAAAGGATACTTTTCGCTGTGGTGAAAGCCTAAGTAGATATTTTACTACTTAGGCGCGGAAAATTTGAGACTTT
Source organism: Streptococcus sp. CF8_Ac1-9 (assembly GCF_024295565.1). Lineage (NCBI taxonomy): Bacteria > Bacillati > Bacillota > Bacilli > Lactobacillales > Streptococcaceae > Streptococcus > Streptococcus sp. CF8_Ac1-9. Next base: position 39,788 of record NZ_JANCOY010000008.1, on the reverse strand, counting down.
AGGCTCAAATTTAAGTCATGGAACTCCGCTAGGAGGTCGCTGACGACCGCCACCACATCAGAAAAGTATCAAAAAAGAAACAATGAAAAAACATGACATTAACATCTAAACAACGGGCTTTCCTCAATAGCCAAGCCCACAGCCTCAAACCCATTATCCAAATTGGGAAAAATGGGCTCAATGACCAAATCAAAACTAGTGTGCGCCAAGCGCTAGATGCGCGCGAACTGATCAAGGTAACTCTTCTTCAAAATACGGATGAGAATATCCATGAAGTAGCAGAAATCTTGGAAGAAGAAATCGGTGTGGAAACGGTCCAAAAGATTGGTCGGATTCTCATCTTGTTTAAACAATCGAGCAAAAAAGAAAATCGTAAAATTTCAGCGAAGGTAAAAGAAATTTAGGACATCGAGGAGAGCAAACCTATGGCAATTGAACTATTGACTCCCTTTACCAAGGTAGAGTTAGAGCCAGAGATCAAAGACAAGAAACGCAAACAAGTTGGTATTTTGGGTGGAAATTTCAATCCGGTCCACAATGCCCATTTGGTCGTTGCGGATCAAGTGCGCCAACAATTAGGATTAGATAAGGTGCTCTTGATGCCTGAGTATGAGCCACCGCATGTCGATGCCAAGGGGACGATTGCAGAGCACCATCGCCTTAAGATGCTGGAATTAGCCATTGAAGGCATTGAAGGTCTGGAGATCGAGACGATTGAACTCGAGCGGAAAGGGATTTCCTATACCTACGACACCATGCTCTTGCTCAATGAACGGGATCCAGACACAGATTATTACTTCATCATTGGTGCAGATATGGTGGATTATTTACCAAAATGGCACCGCATCGATGAATTGGTGGAGATTGTGCAATTTGTCGGGGTACAGCGACCACGCTATAAGGCAGGGACTTCTTATCCGGTGATCTGGGTGGATGTTCCTCTCATGGACATCTCCTCTAGTATGGTGCGTGATTTTGTAGCCAAGGATCGGACGCCGAATTTTATGTTGCCAAAACCAGTCTTGGACTACATCAAGAAAGAAGGATTGTATCAATGACCTATGAAAACTATCTAGGCTTTTCTCGTGAGGTCTTGCTTGAAAAAATGCGCCAAATCCTGCCAGAAAAGCGGCTTACTCACTGTTTAGGGGTTGAGAAGGCTGCGCGTGACTTGGCCAAACGCTATGGGGCTGACGAAGAGCAGGCTGGCCTAGCAGGTTTGTTACATGACTACGCCAAGAAATTATCGGATCAGGAATTTCTGGACTTGATCGATCGCTATGAGCTGGATCCAGCATTAAAAAACTGGGGAAATAACGTCTGGCATGGGATGGTCGGGATTTATAAGATCCAAGAAGATCTCGGACTGACAGATCCAGCCATTCTTCGCAGTATTGAGATTCATACGGTTGGGAGTGGACGGATGTCAACCTTAGACAAGATCGTCTATGTGGCAGATTATATTGAACACAATCGGGATTTCCCAGGGGTAGATCAAGCGCGGAAAATCGCTCAAGTCTCCTTGGATCGTGCCGTGGCCTATGAGACGGCTCGCACAGTCGAACACCTGGCTCACCAAGGATTGCCGATTTATCCCCAAACCCTTGAAACCTATAATGCATTTGTAAAGTATTTGAAAGAGGAGCAGTGAGTGAAGACAGCTTTTATCATTATTGACGTACAAAATATCTTAGTGGAAACAGGTTTTGAGACAGAAAAACTCTTAGAGAAGATTGCTTATTTGCAAGATCGGGCTAGAAAACAGCAGATTGAAATCATCTATATACAGCATATTGAAACGCCAGAGGCTTTAACGTCGGAAGATTGGCAATTATCTCCTCTGTTGAAAAGACAGGAGAATGAAAAGGTATTTCAGAAGCGATACAATAGCATGTTTAAGGAGACAGGATTAAAAGAATACTTGGATCAACAAGGGATTGAACAACTAGTCCTGTGTGGCATGCAGACAGAATATTGTGTCGATACATCCATCAAAGTGGGGTTTGAATATGGCTACAAGCTGGTCATTCCAGAAGGAGCTGTCACAACCTTTGATGGAGAGGATATTCCGGCAGAAACGCTTAATGAATTTTATGAAAATATTTGGGCAGAACGTTTTGCGGATGTCTTAGATTACAAATCAATTTTTTAAGGAAAGAGGATTACATGAAAGAAAAAGAACTACTTGAATTAGTTGTCAAAGCAGCAGATGAAAAGCGCGCGGAAGACATTGTGGCTTTGGATGTTCAAAGCTTGACCAGTGTGACAGACTACTTTGTCATCGCAAGCTCTATGAATAGCCGCCAGTTGGAAGCTATCGCAGAGAATATTCGTGAGAAAGTCGTTGAAGCTGGTGGCAATGCCAGCCACGTCGAAGGTGATTCAGCTGGAGGTTGGGTCCTTCTTGACTTAGGTAGTGTGGTGGTTCATGTCTTCTCAGAAGAAATGCGTGCCCACTATAACCTAGAAAAGCTATGGCACGAAGCAAGTGCTGTCGATCTTTCGGTAGCCCTAGCATAAGCAGGTAAACTCAGTTGGTAGCAACTGAGTTTTGTTGGTTAAATTGAAATTCTATGGAAAGAAAGGATGGGGCCTCGTGTTTGTTTGTTTTCTTAATTGAACACGAGCTAAAAGCTGTGAGAAAAAGAGTAACTTCCTTTGTATCTGAGGATAGGGCAGAAAGTTTCCTATTTTCTCTTTGCTTTTAACGCTCTTTGTATCTTAGAAAGGATTTGAACCCGTCCTGTAATCCTCGGAAAATAGATAGCTCTCCTTGGAGCTTAGCTCCATCGTCGTGCTCCTAATTTTCTATCGGATTACGGGCGGACTTGGTATCATGAATATGGCGACTTATGAAACCTTTGCGGCGGTCTATGATGCGGTCATGGATGACAGTCTGTATGATTTGTGGACGGATTTTTCCCTCCGCCATCTCCCAAAGACAAAAGATAAGAAAAAATTACTGGAATTGGCTTGTGGGACAGGGATTCAGTCTGTTTGCTTTTCTCAAGCTGGATTTGATGTGACAGGGTTAGACCTGAGTGCTGACATGCTGAAAATTGCTGAAAAAAGAGCTGCTTCAGCTAAGCAAAAGATTGATTTTATCGAGGGCAATATGCTGGACCTGTCACAAGCAGGCACTTATGACTTTGTAACCTGCTATTCCGATTCTATCTGTTATATGCAGGACGAGGTGGAAGTAGGAGACGTCTTTAAAGAAGTCTACAATGCCCTCAATGAGGACGGGGTCTTTATCTTTGATGTCCATTCGACCTACCAGACGGATGAGGTCTTTCCAGGCTATTCTTATCATGAGAATGCGGAAGATTTTGCCATGCTCTGGGATACCTATGAGGATGCGGCCCCTCACTCGATCGTCCATGAGTTAACCTTCTTTGTCCAAGAAGAGGATGGCTCCTTTAGTCGCCACGATGAAGTTCATGAGGAACGCACTTATGAAGTTTTAACCTATGACATCTTATTGGAGCAGGCTGGCTTTAAATCCTTTAAACTCTATGCAGACTTTGAAGATAAAGCGCCAACAAAGACCAGCAAACGATGGTTTTTTGTAGCACAGAAGTAGGAAAACATGACAGTTACAGGAATTATTGCAGAATTTAATCCCTTTCATAATGGACACAAGTACCTGCTGGAACAGGCAGAAGGGCTGAAGATTGTGGCCATGTCCGGAAATTTTGTTCAACGTGGCGAGCCTGCCATTGTTGACAAGTGGATTCGCGCGCAGATGGCTTTGGAAAATGGAGCGGATCTGGTGGTCGAGCTCCCCTTTCTCGTGGCTGTTCAGTCGGCGGATCATTTTGCCAAGGGAGCGGTAGAAATCTTGTCCCGTCTAGGAATTGACCAATTGATTTTTGGGACAGAAGAAGTTCTAGATTACCAAGCGATTGCTACAGTTTATGCGGAGAAAGAGGCGGAAATGGAAGCTTTCTTGCGAAGCCTTCCAGAAGATTTATCCTATCCACAGAAGACCCAAAAAATGTGGGAAACCTTTGCTGGAGTGGAGGTCACAGGAGCTACTCCCAATCATATCCTGGGCTTGGCTTATGCCAAGGCTTGTGCTGGGAAGGGGATTGCGCTCAAGGCTATCCAACGCCAGGGAGCAGGCTACCATTCAGAAGAAAAAGAGGTGGCCTATGCTTCTGCCACTAGTCTACGCCTGCACAAGGAAGATCAGGGCTTTGTCGCTAGATTCATGCCTAATAGCCAACTCTTTCAGTCGGCTCCACAGGTATCTTGGGAGAATTATGACCAACTGCTCCGTTATCAAATCCTAACCCGTCCGGATTTGACACAGATTTTTCAGGTCAATGAGGAACTGGCCAATCGGATAAAGGATGCGGTTCGAAGTGCTAGCTCTGTGGAAGACCTGGTGGAGAAAGTCGCAACCAAGCGCTATACCAAGGCGCGCGTGCGCCGCATCTTGACCTACATCTTGGTAGGGGCGATGGATCAAGCTCTTCCCGATGCCATTCATGTCTTAGGATTTTCCGCAAAGGGACAAGCTCACCTCAAAGGCTTGAAAAAATCAGTAGAAATCGTGACTCGAATCGGTAAGGAACCTTGGGATGACTTGACCCAGCAAGCCGATCAGGTGTATCAGCTAGGCCATCCCCAATTGCCAGAACAGATCTGGGGTCGAGTGCCCGTGAGAGTGGAAGATCAATAAAGGGTGAATAGCCGAGCAACTCCAATTGGAAGGATACGCAAAAAACTCTTCCAAGTCTTGTGATTTGTGATATAATATAAAAGATTGAAAATAATTTGAAAAAATTTAAGGAGAATCCTCATGGGACGTAAATGGGCCAATATTGTTGCCAAGAAAACTGCCAAAGATGGTGCCAACTCAAAAGTGTATGCCAAATTTGGTGTGGAGATCTATGTAGCTGCTAAAAAGGGTGAACCAGATCCAGAACTAAATACTGCTTTGAGATTCGTTATTGACCGTGCCAAACAAGCGCAAGTGCCAAAACACGTGATTGATAAAGCGATCGATAAGGCAAAAGGAAACACTGACGAAACCTTTACAGAAGGACGTTACGAAGGATTTGGACCAAATGGTTCGATGTTGATCGTTGATACTTTGACTTCAAACGTTAACCGTACAGCTGCCAATGTCCGTGCTGCTTTTGGTAAAAACGGTGGGAACATGGGAGCTTCAGGTTCTGTATCTTACCTCTTTGACAACAAAGGTGTTATCGTCTTTGCTGGTGATGATGCTGATGCGATCTTTGAACTTTTGCTTGAAGCAGATGTGGATGTAGATGATGTCGAAGCAGAAGAAGGAACGATCACAGTCTACACTGCTCCAACTGATCTTCACAAAGCAATCGTTGCTTTGCGTGAATCAGGTGTCGAAGAATTCCAAGTAACAGAATTGGAAATGATTCCTCAATCAGAAGTTGAGTTGTCAGGTGAAGATTTGGAAACATTTGAAAAACTTTACAGCGTTCTTGAAGACGACGAGGACGTACAAAAAATCTACACAAACGTAGATGGATTCTAATCACTCGTAAGGACTGTAGTGAATCCCATAAATCAAGAAAAAGGATAGCTTCTTAGATCAAGCTATCCTTTTTCTCTGTCTGATGAGGATCTATCTTTTGTAAGTGATGTCCTGTATAAGCGTAAATACGGGTCAGGGGTGATTGGGAGAGTGTGGAAACTTTAAAATAGAAATAATGGTCTCGATGATCCCGACTTTTGGTGTGGTGAAGACGAAAGTAGTTTCGCTGGCCTGCTGCCATAGAGTGGAGAATATCGTCTTCTAAAAAGACGAGCGGCGTAGAAGTAGCGGCCCACTTGTAAAAGTCCATCTCAAATTGGTGGTAATTCTCCGAAAAATAATCAAATTGTAATTCGTGTTTATTCTGAATAGGTTTCATAGGGTGTTTCCTCAGATTCAATAAAAATGATAGAGTCTACGAGGAGACGGTGGTAGTGGCCATCGCTTTTGAGAAGAAGCTCAGAAGCAGATAAGGTGTGAATCGAACCTGTGTAGGTTGCAAATTGATTCCCCTCTAGAGTCGTGATCGAGATCGTCGTTTGTTGTTGGAAGGCCTGCTCGAGGAGCTGAATCTGTTCAGCAAATGGAAGAACCGTGAGCTGACTGCGGTTGATTTCTTTGGTGTGAAGGGCAGTTGTGTGCTCAGATAAAAAGAAGCCGGCCCATTTGGCCATGCCACGGTCTTGAAATTCGCGTGCGGATTGATAAGGGAGATAAGAACGGTCGATCATGTTAATCCATCTAAGCCTCCTGCGGAATGTCCGCCTGTTAGTTTACTGCGTGCAATGGCGCGTGAGTTTTCTAGTAATGAGGAGCCTTTCTGAAGAGAGGTAAAGCCAAATTGGTCCCGAATGCGATCAATCGTCTGCTGGAGTTTCTCCTCTTTTTCCAAGGCTACTGGATCATCGAAGAGAGAAAAGAGTTGAAGAGACTCCTCGACAAGTTCTCCATAAAAAACACCAATCTGCCGAATGGCGCCTCCTTCGTACTTGGAGCGAAAGAGCCGCAGAACCGTATCGGATAAAACCTTGGTGGATTGGGTGGGCTCAATCTTTTGCTGGCAGTGAATGGACGGAAGCCCCTCGATTTTGGAGTAGGAGGCATGAATGGAGACCAGTTGGGTCTTCTTTTTTTTCCGTCGCAAGCGAATAGCCACCTGTTCAGCCATCTCCCGAAATACCAGTTCAATGTCGGCTTGTAGATAGTAGTCATAGGGCAAGATTTGAGAGTTACCAATGCCTCGTGATTTCGGACGATAAGGCTTGTGGACATTGCTTTCATCAATGCCATGAGCATGGAACCACAGTTGAAGACCCATGACTCCGAATTCTTTCTTTAAGAGATCTGGGTGAGCCTGGGCTAGTTCAGCAATCGACGTGATCCCGATCCCTTGCAATCGTTTTTCAGTGCGACGTCCAATACCCCAAAAATCAGTGAGCTGGGGCAGTTTCCAGACCTTACTTTCTACATCTTCATAAGACCAATTGGAGCGCATATTTCGACAATGCTTGGCTTCATTGTCCAAGGCTAGCTTGGCAAGAAGGGGATTGGCGTTGCTGAGGCCGATGGTAGAGTAGATTCCAGTTTCCTGCCAGATCCTTTTTTGGATTCTGGCAGAAAGGAGATCCAGTTTTTCCTTTCGAGAGAGGGAGGAATCTGGAATAAAATAATTTAAGGAAGAAGTCAGATCGATAAAGCCTTCGTCAATCGAGTAAGGGAAAATATCATCTGGTGCCGCAAATTCCTGAAAGACCTTCTGAATCTCCATATTGACCTGAATGTAGGCATTCATCCGTGGAGGCACAATCAGAGTCCTCTTGGCCCAGGATTCAATGGATGCAATAAAGGCTGGATCTGTTGGCAATCCTTGCTTTTCGGCGACGTAGCTATTAAATTTTCTGGTTTTGAGATCAAAAGGTAGGTCGTAGCTCCGGCTGACATTTTTCTTGCCAAAGACTTGTTTGAAAACGGGAGAGCTGGCCAAAATCAGGCCAGCAGAATTGTCGCTTCGGCTCATGACACAAAGGGAAGTGGTCAAGGGATTGAGCCCCAGACGGACACACTCACAGCTAGCATAAAAACTTTTCATATCCACAAAAGCAATATCAGAATGAGGCTCACGTGAATAATCAAATAGCATACTTACACCTCAAGTGGAAGAAAATGCCCGACTACAATACCGACGATTTTGGGCTCGTCTTCATAAGGAGCAAATAAATCGTCATAATCAGGGTTGATGGATTCTAAGCGCAAGCCTTCCGCTTCCCGATAGACTTTCTTGATGTAAGTTTTTCCATTCCAGATGAGGGCGTAGACAGCTCCATCATAGTCAAATCCGGTCTGCTTCATGAGGGCAACAGAGCCATTGGGGTAGAGAGGTTCCATGGAATTTCCGGATACCCAAGATGCGAAGTCATGCTGGATCTCTTTGTCAAAATAGACGGTTTCATAGTCTGTTTCGTTATCATAAAAGGTATGTCCTAAACCAGCTGCCAGCTCAATTGAAAGAACCTTATAAGCCGTCAAGGAAACAACTTTTTGCTGCTGCTCTAATAACTGGCTGGCCAATTGGTCGACTTTCTTTTGATGAGGTGGGGTTAATAAAGGGTAGGTGTAGAGTGCAGACTCTTTGTTAATAAAGTAGTCCTCTTTAACGGAGAGGCGCTTGGCCAACCTCCTGAGATTTTTTTCGTGTGGCTCCGCTAAGCCATTCTCCCAACTGGAGTAAGTCTTGCGAGAAATTTTGAGATCCTCGTAGACATCTGCTTGGGTCAAGCCTTTTTCCAGGCGTCTTTCTTTTAGTTTTTTTGCATCAAACATGTCGCTTCTCCTACGTAACGTTTTAAAAGTTACATATAGTTTATCAAAAATAAAATCCTTTTGCAAGAGAAAAATTCCGTTATAAGGGGATGGAAAGACTTGGATTTTAAGTGAAAAAAGAGTATAATCAGTTTTACAACTTCTATCAACGAGGGATTATATGAAAAAAAGTTTTATACACCAACAAAAAGAAATTTCGTTTGTTAAAACGACTTTTACACAATATTTAAAAGATAAATTGGACATCATTGAAGTCCAAGGGCCAATTTTGAGCAAGGTCGGAGACGGGATGCAAGATAACCTTTCTGGGATTGAACATCCGGTATCTGTAAAGGTCCTTCAAATTCCTGATGAGACTTATGAAGTCGTGCATTCACTTGCGAAATGGAAACGCCATACCTTGGCACGTTTTGGGTTTGGCGAAGGCGAAGGCCTCTTCGTCCATATGAAGGCTCTTCGTCCAGATGAAGATTCGCTAGACGCCATCCACTCTGTTTATGTAGACCAATGGGATTGGGAAAAAGTCATTCCAAATGGTCAACGCAACATCGCCTACCTTAAAGAAACAGTTGAAAAAATTTACAAGGCGATTCGGTTAACAGAACTAGCAGTAGAAGCGCGTTATGATATTGAGTCTGTCCTTCCAAAACAAATCACCTTCATTCACACTGAAGAATTGGTGGAACGCTATCCAGACTTAACTCCAAAAGAGCGTGAAAATGCCATTGCCAAAGAATTCGGAGCTGTTTTCTTGATTGGGATTGGTGGAGAGCTGGCAGATGGCAAACCACACGATGGACGCGCACCTGACTACGATGACTGGACAACAGAATCTGAAAATGGCTACAAGGGATTGAATGGTGATATCCTTGTATGGAATGATGTCCTAGGTTCAGCCTTTGAGTTGTCTTCAATGGGGATCCGTGTCGATGAAGATACGCTTCGCCGTCAAGTTGCGATCACAGGGGACGAGGATCGTCTCCAATTAGAGTGGCACAAAGCTTTGTTAAATGGTCTTTTCCCACTTACAATTGGTGGAGGGATCGGACAATCTCGTTTGGCGATGTTCTTGCTTCGTAAGAAACATATCGGTGAAGTCCAAACCAGTGTCTGGCCTCAATCTGTCCGTGATGAATATGAAAATATCCTATAAGGAAAGAAAGAGAGTGGGACAGAAATCGGTAATTCGTTAGAATTCGATTTCGTCGTCCCACCTCCGCACAGTTGAGTAGGGCTGTAAAAGCTGATGAAATCAGCGTAGTAGAGCCCACTCAACCACTGCGTCTTGCTCGACAATGCAAAAATAATTGAGAGGCTAGGACTTTTGTCCCAGCCTCTTTTAATTGTCGCTTAACCATATCAAATCGCAATTTTCTGATTTTTTTTGGTATAATGGTCCCTATGAAAATAGTATCTGGAACCTATGGGGGACGTCCCCTCAAAACACTTGAAGGAAAAACAACCAGGCCGACTTCTGATAAGGTCAGAGGGGCCATGTTCAATATGATTGGTCCTTACTTTGATGGCGGAAGAGTGCTGGATCTCTATGCAGGAAGCGGTGGTCTCTCTATTGAGGCAGTCTCTCGAGGCATGTCAGAGGCGGTTCTAGTGGAAAGAGATCGTCGAGCGCAGGAGATTGTGGCAGCTAATATTGCCATGACCAAGGAAAAGGAACGGTTTCAACTACTAAAAATGGAGGCCAAGCAAGCCTTGTGGCTTCTAACGGGCACCTTTGATCTGGTTTTCTTAGACCCGCCTTATGCCAAGGAAGAGATTGTCCGCGATATCGAAACCTTGTGCGAGCGCCATCTCTTATCAGAAAACATCATGATTGTGTGCGAAACAGATAAACATGTAGAACTTCCTGAGGAAATCGGACAGGTGGGAATTTGGAAAGAAAAAATCTATGGAATTAGTAAGGTAACAGTATATGTCAGATAGAACTGGATTGTTTACAGGATCGTTTGATCCGATTACCATTGGGCATGTGCAATTGATCGAGCGGGCGAGCCGCTTGTTTGACCGTGTCTATGTCGGAATTTTTTATAATCCGGAAAAAGTCGGACTCTTTTCCATTGAGCAGCGCGTGCGCATGGTGGAAGGGGCCTTGGCTCATTTGGAAAATATTGAAATTGTGACGTCGACCCAAGAGTTGGCTGTGACAGTGGCACGTAATCTTGGTGTCATCACCTTGATCCGGGGCTTGCGCAATGCACAGGATTTGGTTTACGAAGCCAATATGGATTATTTTAATCACCAGTTGGCACCTGAATTGGAGACGGTTTATCTTTATGCCCAGCCTCCTTACCAGGCCATTAGTTCAACGCGTATTCGAGAGTTGCTGGCTTTTCAGCAGGATATCTCACCTTATGTCCCAGAGAGTGTAATGGAGGAAATTAAAGATGACACAAGCGAATAAACCAAGCTTGACCCCTAAAAAGAAAAAAGGACGGTTGAAAGAATACCGATGGCCGATTGCAGGAGTTCTTTTCTTGCTTCTCTTGCTAGCTGCTTTTGTGATCCGCCTTCCCTATTATATTGAGATGCCGGGAACGGCAGAAGATATTCGATCCGTCATGACAGTGGATGGAAAAATGGATACCAAGTCAGGATCCTATGATTTTGTAACCGTGGCAGTGAAAGAAGCAACTCCGGCTGATTTGATCTATGCCTGGATGACTCCTTTTACAGATATCCACTCTAAACAAGAAATGACTGGTGGCAGTTCCAGTGAGGAATTTTTCAGGATGAATCAATTCTATATGGAAACCTCGCAAAATATGGCCAAATACCAAGGGTTGAAAACTGCTGGTAAAGAGACAGAGATGGAATTCTTGGGTGTCTACGTCATGGAAGTCATGGAGGATTCTACTTTTAAAGGTATTTTAAATGTTACGGATACAGTTATCGCTGTGAATGACAAAACCTTCAAGAGCTCAAAAGAGCTCATCGAGTATGTTGGTTCCCAAAAAATTGGGGACAAGGTCTCAGTGACCTACACAGAAGATGGCCAGACCAAGACTGCTGAAGGAAAGATTATTAAGTTGGTCAATGGCAAGAATGGGATTGGGATTAGCTTGATTGACCGGACAGAAGTGAAGAGTGATGTACCGATTGAATTTGCGACAGCTGGCATCGGTGGTCCAAGTGCCGGGATGATGTTTAGTTTGTCCATCTATACCCAAGTAGCGGATCCAGACCTTCGTCAGGGACGCCATATCGCGGGGACAGGGACCATTAACCATGATGGGACTGTCGGAGATATCGGTGGAGTGGATAAAAAAGTCGTAGCAGCAGATCGCGCTGGTGCTGAAATCTTCTTTGCCCCTGATAATCCAGTGACAGAAGAAGTCAAAAAGAACAATCCGAATGCCAAGAGCAACTACGACGAAGCGGTAGAAACAGCTAAGAAAATTAAAACCAAGATGAAAATTGTTCCTGTCAAAACCTTGCAGGATGCCATTGACTATTTGAAAAAGAATTAAAGTAGCTTGTTTGACAAATTTCGTACTTGAACGTATGACATCGTGTTAGCAGAGGGGAATATTCACCTTCTAATTAAATTCAAGTTTTTGCTTATCAATCTCTCTATTTTTAGAGGGATTTTTTCTTTATACTGGTATCAGAAAGAAAGGGAGGTAGTGAAATGATTCAAACCAGTTTGTTTTCCATTTCAGTATTCTTAGCGGGAGTTCTATCCTTTTTCTCCCCGTGTATTTTGCCACTGATGCCAGTCTATGTAGGGATTCTATTGGATTATGAACGCGTGAAGACGGTTCGAATTTTTGGAAGAGACATTTCTTGGTATGGCCTGGTGAAGACTCTTTGTTTTATCGCAGGTCTATCAACTGTTTTCCTGATTCTAGGATACGGTGCAGGGGCCCTTGGCCAGGTGCTTTATGCTCCCTGGTTCCGTTACCTACTAGGAGGGATTGTCATCTTATTGGGAATCCATCAGATGGGCCTCATCAATCTTCAGCAACTCCAAAAACAAAAGAGTATCCAACTGAAGAAGGATGAAAAACGCAATGAATTCTTCAATGCTTTTCTGATAGGGGTCACCTTCAGTTTTGGTTGGACCCCTTGTGTCGGACCAGTTTTGAGCTCTGTTTTAGCCATTGCAGCTTCTGGAGGAGATGGTGCATTGCAAGGCGCTCTCCTGATGCTGGTCTATACATTAGGCTTGGCGCTGCCTTTCTTGCTTTTGGCCTTGGCTTCTAGCTGGGTTCTACAACATTTTGCTAAACTCAAGCCCCATATGGGAACCTTGAAAAAAATTGGTGGTGCCCTCATCATCTTGATGGGCATCTTGCTGATGCTAGGAAATCTTAATAGCCTCGCATCCCTGTTTCAATAATCTTGAATGATTAAAGGAGAAAAATCATGAAAAAAATTCTTGCACTTTCTATTGCTACACTTAGCATCGTCACTTTAGCAGCTTGTTCTGGACAGAAGTCAGATTCAGACATGAAAAAAACGGACGATAGTAGTATGATGAAGAAGGACGATATGAAGAAGGAAGATATGAAGAAAGATGACATGAAGGATTCATCCATGTCCGATGATAAAATGAAAAAAGAAGACATGAAAGATTCATCTATGATGTCTGACAGCAGTTCTGAAATGAAGGACGATATGAAAAAAGATGAGATGAAATCTAGCGATTCAGAAATGAAAGATGAAAAGAGTGAATCATCTGATATGAAATCAGACAACTAATGAAAGAAGGGAGAGGTCATCTGAGGATGACTTTCTCCTTGTTTAAAGAGGTAATAATGATGAAGAAATTAGCTTTAGTAGCTGCAGGATTCTTGTGTACTGGACTTTTGGGGGCTTGCTCTAACCAAGGAATGGAATCATCCAACAAAAGTGAGACTAAGCAGACATCCACAACGGGATCTTCAGAGCAAGCTGGAAAGAAGGTTCAAGAGTTTAACCTGCAAGGAGTAGACGGTAAGACCTACCGCTTATCTGATTACAAAGGGAAGAAAGTTTACCTCAAATTTTGGGCTTCCTGGTGCTCTATTTGCCTATCGACATTAGAGGATACCAATGAGTTGGCAAAAGAAGAGGCGGGTAAGGATTATGTGGTCTTATCCGTTGTAGCTCCAACTTTTAATGGTGAAAAATCAGAAGCAGATTTCAAAAACTGGTACCAGTCTTTGGATTACAAGGATTTCCCAGTCTTGCTAGATAGTAAAGGGGAGCTGCTAAAAGAGTATGGGATTCGGTCTTATCCATCGGCACTCTTTATCAATAGTGATGGGACTCTCGCTAAGACCCATATCGGTTATATGAGCAAGGAAGACATCGTCCAGACTCTAAAAGAAATGAAGTAAGGAGGACATAAAATGGAAACAAAATGGAAACTCATTTCCATTCTTTTAGTGGGGCTATTTTGTTTTGGAATCTTTTTCCTTGTCAAAGGATCCATGGCCTTGGATACATCAGATGCGACGACTGAGCAGATCAAAAAAGCGTCCATGAGTCAGACACCAGTAGCAAACAAAAAGAAGGAAGAAAAAGTCAATCCAGAAGACCAACGAGAAATCTATCTAGCTGGTGGTTGCTTCTGGGGTGTGGAAGAGTATTTTTCCCGTGTTCCGGGTGTCATTGATGCCGAATCAGGTTATGCCAATGGAAAAGGGGATACCACCAAGTATGAATTAGTCCCTCAAACAGGCCATGCTGAAACAGTTCATATCACTTACAATGTCAAGCAGGTATCTCTGAAAGAATTGCTCCTGCATTATTTCCGGATTATCGACCCAACGTCGAAGAATCGTCAAGGAAATGATCAAGGGACTCAATACCGAACAGGTGTCTATTATGTCTCCCAAGAAGACCTTCCAACCATTAACCAAGTCTTTGAAGAGGTAGCAAAAAAATACGACAAACCGTTAGCAGTGGAAAAAGAGGAACTGAGCAATTTCATCAAGGCTGAGGACTACCACCAGGATTATCTAAAGAAACATCCGAATGGGTACTGCCATATCGATGTCAATCAGGCTTCTTATCCTGTTATTGATGCTAGCCGCTACTCCAAGCCAAGTGATGAGGAAATCAAAAAGAAGTTATCTCCTGAAGAGTATGCGGTGACACAAAAAAATGATACCGAACGAGCCTTCTCCAATCGTTACTGGGATCAGTTTGATGCCGGTATTTATGTAGATGTCGTGACTGGTGAGCCTCTCTTCTCCTCTAAGGATAAATTTGATTCTGGTTGTGGTTGGCCAAGTTTCAGTCGGCCAATTAGTCCTGATGTGGCGATTTATAAGGAGGATAAGAGTTTCAATATGACTCGGACAGAAGTTCGGAGCCGTGTGGGAAATTCTCATCTGGGCCATGTTTTTACCGACGGTCCCAAGGAAAAAGGCGGCCTTCGCTATTGCATCAATAGCTTGTCAATCAAATTCATCCCTAAAGCAGAGATGGTGGAAAAGGGCTACGGTTATTTATTGGACTATGTCTGAGACATTTGGAGCCACAATTTGCTATAATAAGCATAGCAAAGACAAGTAGGTGAAAGACATGTATGCGATCATGATTGTGGAAGATGAAGAGCTTATCCGGCAGGGACTGACTTCCTTAGTGGATTATGAACAGTTTGGAATGACCGTCATCAACCAGGCAGAAAATGGCCGTGAGGCCTGGGAGAAGTTTCAAGATCAACCAGCTGATATCCTTCTAACCGATATCAATATGCCACAAATGAATGGCTTGGATCTGGCCCATCTCGTCAAAGAGCAGTCTCCGTCTTGTCATATCATTTTTTTGACAGGTTATGATGACTTTGAGTTTGCAAGGAAAGCCATCAAGTTAGGTGCAGATGATTATTTGCTGAAGCCTTTTTCAAAAGATGATATTGAAGAGATGTTAGCAAAGGTGAAAGGAAAACTCGATCAAGAGCGAAAAAAGGCACAAGTCGAAGATTTGGTCAGTCATGGTTATTCGACAGACTTGGAAGAAGCTATTCATGCTCGTTTAGCAGATTCCCAGTTAACCCTGAAGGATTTGGCCTATCAACTTGGTTTCAGTCCCTCTTATCTAAGTGTATTGATCAAGAAAAAATTGGGACTTCCCTTTCAAGAATACCTTATCCAGGAGCGAATGAAGAAGGCTCGGCTCTTGCTTCTCACGACAGATTTAAAGATTTATGAGATCGCCGATCAGGTTGGTTTTGAAGATATGAACTATTTTTCTCAACGCTTTAAGCAGGTTGTTGGGGTGACGCCAAGGCAGTACAAAAAAGGAGAGCATGAATGAAACGATATCCTTTGCTGATCCAGCTGGTCCTCTACTTTTTTCTCTTCATTCTCTTGCTGTTTGGTCTTATCGGTAGCCTCTATTATCAAACGAGCTCAGGGACGATCCGCCAGCTAACGGAGCGGACGACAAGAAATAGTATCGATCAAAGCAGTCAGTTTATAACCTCTTATCTAAAAAAATTAAAGCAGACCACAACAGTGCTTAGCAAGGAACAGGCTGTTAGGCAATTTGCCCAAGACAAGAGTGCGGATCAAGAAACGGTTCAGCACTTGATGCGAACGATGATTGAAACGGATCCGGACCTGGTCTCAGCAGTCCTGGTGACTAAGGACGGACGTCTGGTAGCGACAGATACCAAAATCAGCATGCAGACTTCTTCAGATATGATGAATGAAAGTTGGTATCAAGAGGCGATTAAGGAAAGAGCCATGCCGGTCTTGACGCCAGCTCGAAAGGAATCCTTGACCTCGGAAAAAGAAAAATGGGTGGTTTCTATTACCCAAGAAGTGGTCGATCAGACCGGACAAAATCTCGGAGTAGTACGCTTGGATATTGGCTACGATAGCCTTCAGGCTTACTTGGATCACCTTCAACTAGGGAAGCAAGGCTTTAGTTTTATCATTAATCAAAAGCATGAGTTTGTCTACCATCCTAAAAAGGCGGTCTATTCCTCCAGCAAAGAAATGCAGGCCATGCAGCCCTATATTGCTGTGAAAGATGGTTATGCAAAAGGAGGGCAGAATTTTATCTATCAGGTTCCGATTCCAAATAGTGATTGGACCTTGATTGGAGTGGCTTCACTTGAAGGACTTCAGATGCTTCAGTCGCAACTCCTGTACTCTTTTATTGGCCTAGGATTACTAGCTTTGATCATGTGTTTAATAGGAATCGGCTTTGTTCTGCGTTTGTGGATCAAACCCTTACGAGACCTTCAGACTATCATTTTGAGGATTGGAGCAGGAGATGCTCACGTGAGAGCTGCAGCCAAAGGATCTCCAGAATTGGTGGACCTCGCTCAAGCTTTTAATGCCATGTTGGACCAAATCGATAACCTCATGCAACAGGTCAAGGAAGAGGAGCAGAACGCACGGCGTTACGAGTTGCGGGCACTTTCGGCTCAGATTAATCCGCATTTCCTCTATAATACCTTGGATACGATTGTCTGGATGGCGGAGTTTAATGATAGTCGGCGCGTGGTCGACATCACCAAGTCTCTGGCTCAATATTTTCGACTGGCTCTCAACCAAGGCCAGGAACAAATCCTACTGAGAGATGAAATTGACCATGTACGCCAGTATCTTTTCATTCAAAAGCAACGTTATGGTGAAAAGCTCAATTATGAAATTCTAGAAGATGAACGCTTGGGCGACTATCAGCTCCCCAAATTAGTGCTTCAACCCTTAGTGGAAAATGCGATTTACCATGGCATTAAAGAGATCGATCGGCCCGGTCTCATTCGAGTGACGACTGAAGTCAGTGGAGACTCCGCCTGCGTATCGATTTTTGACAATGGACGAGGGTTTGACCGATCAGAGTCAACAGACCAAACCCTTCTTCGTTTAGGAGGTGTTGGCTTGAAAAATGTGGACCAACGATTGCATCTTCAATTTGGCGAAGCCTATCATATGGAGATTGATTCTAAGGCCAATAGCTATACGAAAATCACTCTTTATTTGCCTCTTCCATCCGGCAAAGAATATTCATAGAGGCTGGGACAAAAGTCCTAGCCTCTCAATTATTTTTGGATTGTCGAGCAAGACGCAGTGGCTGAGTGGGCTCTACTACGCTGATTTCATCAGCTTTTACAGCCCTACTCAACTGTGCGGAGGTGGGACGACGAAATCGAATTCTAACGAATTACCGATTTCTGTCCCACTCTCTTTTTGTTCTCAAAGGAATTTCAACTCTTTTCTAGTCAAATCTGACGCAAGTCATCAAATTTGTGATAAAATAAAGTGTTACAGTAAATAGATTTTGATGAAGGAACACTATGCGAAAAGAGATTGACCCTGAATTATATAATTACAATAAATTTCCTGGACCTGTGTTTCGTCAGGTAGGAGACCAGATCCTTTCAGAAAACCTCTCCTTTGAACTGTTGAAAAATGAGAAGGAAGCATTTGATGCGACCGTTTTTGGTCAGCGATTTTCTGAGATTTTAACCAAGTTTGATTACATTGTTGGTGATTGGAGCAATGAGCAGTTGCGCTTGCGTGGCTTTTATAAGGAAGAGCGCGATGTTGCAACGATGGATAAACTAAGTCGCTTAGACGATTATTTGTTAGAATATTGTAGCTATGGTTGTGCTTATTTTGTCCTTGAAAATAAGGAGCCTCATCGTGCTTCTTTTGATAAGAAATCACCGGTCAAAAAAGCTCAATCAGAAGAAAGAGAACCTAAAAAGCGTTCGCGTAATCGCAAACAAAAAGATCGTTTCCAAAAACGAGAACGCGACAAGGGACAACCAGCCAAAAACTCGAAAAAAACAAGACCGTCTGCTGAGACTAAAAAGACAACGAAGACAGACAACAAACGTCATTTTGTGATTCGACAAAAAGAGGAGTAAGAAAGAATGAAACCATCCATTTATAGTTTAACACGCCAGGATATGATTGATTGGGCGGAAGAAAACGGCGAAAAGAAATTCCGTGCAGCACAAATCTGGGAATGGCTCTATCGCAAACGCGTCCAGTCTTTCGAAGAAATGACCAACCTTTCTAAGGACTTGATTGCGAAGTTAAATGATCAATTCGTCGTCAACCCACTCAAGCAACGGATTGTGCAAGAGTCAGCAGATGGAACGGTCAAGTATCTTTTTGAATTGCCAGACGGCATGTTGATTGAAACCGTCTTGATGCGTCAGCACTATGGTTTATCTGTCTGTGTAACGACTCAAGTAGGATGCAATATCGGTTGTACCTTCTGTGCTTCTGGTTTGATCAAAAAACAACGCGATTTGAACAATGGGGAAATCGTGTCTCAAATCATGTTGGTCCAAAAATACTTTGACGAACGTGGCCAAGATGAACGGGTCAGCCATATCGTTGTCATGGGGATCGGAGAACCATTTGACAACTATAACAATGTCTTGAAATTTATCCGGACGGTCAACGATGACAAGGGATTAGCGATTGGTGCTCGCCATATTACCGTGTCAACTTCTGGTTTGGCTCATAAAATTCGTGACTTTGCAAATGAAGGTGTGCAGGTCAATTTGGCAGTGTCCCTTCATGCTCCAAACAATGACTTGCGCTCTAGTATCATGAAGATCAACCGGGCCTTTCCAATTGAAAAATTGTTTGCGGCGATTGAATACTATATTGAGACTACGAATCGTCGGGTGACCTTTGAGTACATCATGCTCAATGAAGTCAATGATGGAGTCGAGCAAGCTTTAGAGTTGGCAGAATTGCTCAAGAATATCAAGAAATTGTCTTATGTCAACTTGATTCCTTATAATCCTGTCAGTGAGCATGACCAATATAGCCGGAGTCCAAAAGAACGGGTCATGGCCTTCTATGATACCTTGAAAAAACAAGGTGTTAACTGTGTAGTGCGTCAAGAGCACGGTACAGATATTGATGCAGCCTGTGGCCAATTGCGTTCAAATACCATGAAACGGGATCGGGAGAAAGCGATTGTTGAACATGCGCAACCTTAAACAAGGGCTGATCGATCATACAGAACTAACAAAAAGAGGAAGAAGGCTGTTACGGAGTGGCAGCTTCTTCTATTTTATCCTCTTGTGTTTGATGTGTTTTTTGCCCCAACAGCCAGAGCCAGGTATGGAAACACCGGGTATTCAACATTTCGGTCGTATCGTCGTCCTGCTGGTTCCTCTTAATTCGGTGATGAATCTTGGCCAGATTACCAGTGTCCTCCAACTCATTAAGGTCATTCTCCAAAACATAGCCAATATCTTTTTGTTAAGCCCGCTGGTCTTTCAACTTCTCTGGCTATGGCCCTGGTTGAGGAGTCGAAAACGGGTCTTGTGCTCCGGCTTTGCGATGAGCTTGTGGATTGAATGTAGCCAAGTTCTGTTAGATCTCTTGTTTGATGCCAATCGTGTCTTTGAGCTAGATGATTTGTGGACCAATACCTTAGGCGCTTATCTGGCTTATTTAGGCTTTCAGTATTGCAGAGCACGATTGCTAGCAAAAAATGGGGAAATGTAAAATCCGAACATTTTAACCACTTTTTAAAATTTTTGTTGACAAAGTCAGAAGCGGGAGCTATAATAGCTTCAAGACATCAGAAAAGTAGAGATTTTTCTCACTTCCAGGGAGCTTGTGGTGATTGCGAACAAGCAGTGGTGAATCTTGAAATGGGCTGATGCGTTTATGATGATGAATTTGAAACAATAAAAATTCGGTGAGCACACCTTATCGTGCACCCTGTTGCTAGACAGGTCAGAGATGTAGGAGAAAGAATGTCTTCCTACAATTGAGGTGGCACCGCGGTATCGAATCGTCCTCACACAGATTTTTCTGTGTGAGGTTTTTTGTATCTCAAAGGAACCCAGTGAGACTGCAGCTCAAAGGACCCGCGAGAGAAAAAGATCATAAACAGGATTAAAGATATAGAAAAGAGGACATAATCATGACAGAAACAAAAGGCTATTTCGGACAATTTGGTGGATCTTTCGTACCAGAACCCATTCAAAACTTGCTCAATCAATTAGAGGAAACCTTTGAACAGTATAAAAATGATCCAGAATTTATCGCAGAATACAAACATTATTTGAAAGATTATTCTGGACGCGAAACACCACTCTACTTTGCGGAAAGTTTGACAGATCATTTAGGTGGAGCAAAAATTTATTTGAAGCGCGAAGACTTGAATCACCTAGGTTCGCATAAATTAAATAACGTCTTGGGGCAAATCCTCTTGGCTAAACGCATGGGCAAAACGCGCGTGATTGCTGAAACAGGAGCCGGTCAACACGGTGTAGCTACAGCAGCTGCGGCAGCTAAGTTTGGCATGGCCTGTGATGTCTACATGGGGGCAGAAGATGTGGAACGCCAACGCTTGAATGTCTTTCGCATGGAAATGATGGGGGCAACCGTTCATGCGGTTGAAACCGGGACTAAGACCTTGAAAGACGCCGTGGATGCTGCGTTTGGAGCATGGATGGCGGATCTGGATGCCTTTTACGTTTTGGGTTCTGCTGTTGGCCCTCACCCTTACCCAACCATTGTGCATGAATTCCAAAAGGTGATCAGTGAAGAATCTAAACGTCAAATCTTGGAAAAAGAAGGTCGTTTGCCGGATTATGTGATTGCCTGTGTCGGTGGTGGCTCCAATGCCATCGGTGCCTTTTCTGAATATGTCGCAGAAGAGGAAGTCGGCTTGATTGGGGTAGAAGCAGCTGGTCATGGCTTGGATACCGATCAGCACGCAGCGACCATGACCAAAGGGACTATCGGTGTGGTTGATGGGATGAAGACCTATGCAGTTTTTGGCGAAGATGGAAAAGTAGCGCCAGTGTACTCGATCTCTGCTGGTTTGGACTACCCAGGGGTTGGTCCAGAGCATGCTTTCTTTAAAGATTCTGGTCGTGTCGAATACGTAGCAGCAACAGATGATGAAGCAGTAGAAGCTCTTCTTCTTCTCAGTAAGACAGAAGGGATCCTCCCAGCTATTGAAAGCTCACACGCGATTGCAGAAGCGGTTAAACGTGCTCCACAATTGGATAAAGACAAGATCATCATCATCAATGTTTCCGGACGTGGGGACAAGGACGTAGCTGCTATTGCTGATTATCTAGAAGCGAAGGCTGCAAATTAAGCAATCTTATCTACAAAACATCGTATAAAGCAGTAAAGCGTGATAACTGAGAAAGAGACAGGGAACAAAGGGAATCCGGTCTCTTTCTTTTTTGAGAGCAAAGATGAGAATGCCTAAGATGGATGCGATCTGAATGAGAACGAGGATCTTGGTAAAAGAAAAGCTGAGCGAAAAGGTGGCGAGTAAGAGGAAATCTCCTGCTCCCATTCCGATAAAGAAAAAGTGAGCTTCGATCGCAAGGAGTAAAAAGACCAGCATGAGGAGATTACTACCGGATAAAAAGAGGACCAGGGTATGGAGACAGCACCAGATGACCAAGGGGTATTCCATAAAGCGAAGGTCATAGATAGCTAAAACGGCAGCTCCCAGTAGTGTTAGAAGCTGAGGCAGAGAAAGGAAACCATTGGCGCAGGCTAAAAAGAGCAGGCCACTCCAGATCTCAAAAAGGCAGTACCAAAATGGGTAGGGCTGATGACAGTAGCGACAGCGAAAGCGATGGAGTAGTTGCGAGATGATGGGGATGAGATCCCAAACTCCAAGGACGTGCTGACAGTGATCACAATGACTGCGAGGAGCGAGAATGGATTGGTTTGGGAAACGATCGACAACTAGTCCCAAAAAAGAGGCGATGCAAGTACCGATGGTAAAAAAATAAAAGTTAATCATACTTATTTATTCGTAAAGCAATCGGAAAATGTCATCATTTGCTTGAAAATCTTGTAAAGCCTTTCTAAATTTGATACAATAATGAACATGAAAAACCTGTATGATGTTCAACAATTTTTAAAACGTTTTGGAATCATCATTTACGTAGGGAAGCGCCTCTATGACATCGAATTGATGAAAATTGAGCTTCAACGTCTTTATGATGCAGGCCTGATGGAGCGGCTCGATTATTTAGAAGCCGATACCGTTTTAAGAAGAGAACACAAGCAAGAATTAGAATTTTTGAAAAAGAGTGAGGTAGAGTAATGGGAAATATCATTGTTTGGTTGGCTATTTTAGGAGCGTTTGGATGGATGGCGTTTAATTATTTCCGCATCCGTAAAGCTGCTAAATTTGTGGACAATGCAACCTTTGAAGAGCTGATTCGTCAAGGGCAGTTGATTGACTTGCGAGAGCCAGCTGAGTTTCATGCCAAGCATATTTTAGGAGCACGCAACATTCCTTCTACTCAGTTGAAATTGAGTCTTGCAGCCTTGCGCAAAGACAAACCAATTTTGCTCTATGAGAATAGCCGTAGTTCGCGTGTAACCAATGCGGCCCTATATCTTAAGAAACAGGGTTATACAGACATTTATGTCTTGTCTTATGGTCTTGATTCTTGGAATGGGAAAGTGAAAAAAGACGCTTAATAAAAAAGAGCTCTAACTGCACAAAGTGTGTGGTTAGAGCTTTTTTATCTCGTTTTTTCAAGGTAGTATTTGACCCATGTGAGCTCTACCTCATTCAAAGGCCGGCTTTCACCAGGGGCTAACTGAGGATCCAAGGTGAAGGGACCAAAAGACAAGCGTTTTAAGGTCATTACTTTGACTCCAATGGCCAAAAACATCTTTTTCACTTGGTGGTATTTTCCTTCTGAGATTCGGACCTGGGCCTTGCTGTAGCTGGGGTTACTTTCTAGAATAGTTAAGGAAGCAGGCTTGCAGATAGGGCCGTCCGTGAATGAAATCCCATTCTGAAATTGCTCGATGTGGGCTGCATAGAGCGGACCATTGACTTCTACCTCATAGACTTTCTCCACATGGTATTGAGGATGGAGCAGTTGAAAGCCTAAGGGACCATTATCTGTGATGAGGAGCAGACCACTGGTATCGCGATCGAGGCGACCAAGCGGATAGAGATCTGGGTACTCTTGCTGGGGGTCCACTAGCTCGATCACCGTTGGATGGTGGGCGTCTCTTTTGGCAGTCACGGCCCCGATAGGTTTATAGAGCATGTAGTAGTGGTGACGCGGTTCTTGAATGATTCGTTCCCCGATTTGAATCTGTTGGAGTCCAGGGTCGATGTTTTGGGATAGCTTTTGAGCTGGTAGGTGATCGACCAAGATTTGCCTTCGGGCCAGAAGTTGTTTGATGTCTTTGCGAGCGTACTGATGGTTTGCCATCAATTGATCTAATCTCATGGGAGCCTCTTTTTCTGAAATTCTTATCATCAGTGTATCATGAAAAGAAAAGGAAATCGAGTCGGAGAAAAGAAATGAAGATGAAAACATTTACAACTAGCTGAACTGTGTTTTTTAGATAGGACTGTGGTATAATTGTTCAGTTAGAAATATTATTTAAAATTTTATAGAGGAAATCATGACAAAATTAAGAGAAGATATTCGTAACGTTGCGATCATTGCCCACGTTGACCATGGTAAAACAACCTTGGTAGACGAATTGTTGAAACAATCGCACACCTTGGATGAACGTAAAGAATTGCAAGAACGTGCAATGGACTCAAACGACCTTGAAAAGGAACGTGGGATCACGATCCTTGCTAAAAATACAGCCGTTGCTTATAACGGAACTCGAATCAATATCATGGACACACCAGGACACGCGGACTTCGGTGGAGAAGTGGAACGGATCATGAAAATGGTCGATGGGGTTGTATTGGTCGTAGATGCCTACGAAGGAACCATGCCTCAGACGCGTTTCGTATTGAAAAAAGCCTTGGAACAAGACCTTGTTCCGATCGTTGTAGTTAACAAAATCGACAAACCATCTGCTCGCCCAGAAGAAGTTGTAGATGAAGTTCTTGAGCTCTTCATCGAATTGGGTGCGGATGATGACCAATTGGAATTCCCAGTTGTTTATGCATCAGCGATCAACGGAACCTCTTCACTTTCAGATGATCCAGCTGATCAAGAGCACACAATGGCACCGATCTTTGATACCATCATTGATCACATCCCAGCTCCAGTTGATAACTCAGATGAGCCCCTTCAATTCCAAGTATCCCTGCTTGATTATAACGACTTCGTTGGACGTATCGGTATCGGACGTGTCTTCCGTGGTACTGTAAAAGTTGGGGACCAAGTAACCCTTTCTAAATTGGATGGAACAACTAAGAACTTCCGTGTTACCAAACTCTTTGGTTTCTTTGGTTTGGAACGTCGTGAAATTCAAGAAGCTAAAGCGGGTGACTTGATCGCTATCTCTGGTATGGAAGATATCTTCGTTGGAGAAACCATCACACCGACAGACGCAGTTGAAGCTCTTCCAATCCTTCACATCGATGAACCAACCCTTCAAATGACCTTCTTGGTTAACAACTCACCATTTGCTGGTCGTGAAGGGAAATGGGTGACCTCTCGTAAAGTTGAAGAACGCTTGCAAGCGGAATTGCAAACAGACGTCTCTCTTCGTGTTGACCCAACTGATTCACCTGATAAATGGACAGTTTCAGGACGTGGGGAATTGCACTTGTCTATCTTGATTGAAACCATGCGTCGTGAAGGATACGAATTGCAAGTATCTCGTCCAGAAGTTATTATCAAGGAAATTGATGGTGTCAAATGTGAACCATTTGAGCGCGTGCAAATCGACACACCAGAAGAATATCAAGGATCTGTTATCCAAAGCCTTTCTGAACGTAAAGGTGAAATGTTGGATATGATCTCAACTGGTAACGGTCAAACTCGTTTGGTCTTCCTTGTTCCAGCGCGTGGTTTGATTGGATACTCAACAGAGTTCTTGTCAATGACACGTGGTTACGGAATCATGAACCACACCTTTGACCAATACTTGCCAGTGATTCCAGGAGAAATCGGTGGACGTCACCGTGGTGCGCTTGTTTCAATCGATAACGGAAAAGCAACCACTTACTCTATTATGTCTATCGAAGAACGTGGTACGATCTTTGTCAATCCAGGTACAGAAGTGTACGAAGGAATGATCATTGGGGAAAACTCTCGTGAGAACGACTTGACCGTAAACATTACGAAAGCAAAACAAATGACCAACGTTCGTTCAGCTACTAAGGACCAAACAGCGGTTATCAAGACTCCTCGTATCTTGACCTTGGAAGAATCTCTTGAGTTCTTGAACGACGATGAGTACATGGAAGTAACACCTGAATCTATCCGTTTGCGGAAACAAATCTTGAACAAAGCAGAACGCGAAAAAGCAAATAAAAAGAAAAAATCAGCAGCTGCTGAATAATACGGAAAGAAAGGAGAAACAAAATGGTCTATTTTATCTTAGGGATTTTGATTCTCCTTTTTTACCTTTTTATGACCCCAAAAAGTATTCGTGGAACCTTAAACAGTGTCACAATGGTGGTCTTGATCGTCTCCATTATCGTACTAACTTGTCTGGCCATTTTTCAGATATTCCAACTACCGTCTGAGTTTTTTGTCGGTGCCTTTCTCGCCTTTGTTGGCTACCTGGCTTTGGTGGATATTTCCAAAATGACGACCAAACAGAAAAAATAAACGGTGACGTGATTTTTAAAGCCCTTTGGGCTTTTTAATTTTGCTAAAAAAAGGTAAAATAGAGAGTGATAAAAATGGAGCGAAGAAATCATGAAATTTGTGAAACAATTTGAAAATAAAAAGGTTCTTGTATTAGGTTTGGCTAAGTCAGGCGAGTCAGCTGCCCGTTTGTTGGATCGCTTAGGAGCGATTGTGACCGTCAATGATGGCAAACCTTTTGAAGAAAATCCAGCAGCACAAAGTTTACTGGAAGAAGGGATTAAAGTTGTGACAGGAGGTCACCCTCTGGAATTGTTGGATGAAGACTTTGCAGTCATGGTCAAAAATCCAGGAATCCCTTATTCCAATCCGATGGTCGAAAAAGCGCTTGAAAAGGGCATTCCAGTCCTCACTGAAGTGGAATTGGCCTATCTGATTTCGGATGCGCCAATTATTGGGATTACAGGATCAAACGGAAAAACGACGACAACAACCATGATCGGGGAAGTCTTGACAGCTGCCGGTCAAGGTGGTCTATTGTCTGGGAATATCGGTTTTCCAGCTAGTCAAGTTGCACAAACAGCAACAGAAAAGGATGTTCTGGTCATGGAATTGTCTTCTTTCCAATTGATGGGAATTGAAGCTTTCCATCCAGAGATTGCAGTGATTACCAACCTCATGCCAACCCATATCGACTATCATGGTTCTTTTGAAAATTATGTAGCTGCTAAATGGAATCTTCAAAAGAATATGACAGAAAAAGATGTCATTGTCTTGAACTTCAACCAAGACTTGGCCAAGGAACTCGCTACAAAAACCAAGGCAAGGGTCCTTCCATTTTCAACGGTCGAAAAAGTGGATGGGGCTTATTTGGAAGATGGACTTCTCAAGTTTAAGGGAGAAGTTGTTATGCGTGCAGATGAACTGGGCGTTCCAGGTAGTCACAATGTAGAAAATGCCTTGGCAACGATTGCGGTTGCAAAAGTCCGGGGTGTGGAGAATGAGGTCATTAAAGAAACCTTGTCGGCCTTTGGAGGAGTGAAACACCGTCTTCAATATGTGGATGAAATTCAAGGTGTCAAATTCTATAATGATAGTAAATCGACCAATATTTTAGCAACACAAAAAGCTCTGTCTGGTTTTGATAACAGCAAGGTGATCTTGATTGCAGGAGGGCTCGATCGTGGCAATGAATTTGATGAATTGGTGCCTCACATTACTGGCTTAAAGGAAATGGTAATTCTAGGGGAATCAGCTCCTCGAGTGAAACGCGTAGCCGATAAAGCAGGCGTCCCTTATGTCGATGCGGCAGATGTAGCAGATGCTACAAAGAAAGCCTTCTACTTGGCTAGCCCTGGCGATGTTGTACTACTAAGTCCTGCCAATGCCAGCTGGGATATGTATCCGAATTTTGAAGTGCGTGGGGATGAATTCCTTGCTACAGTAAAAGGGTTGAAATAAGATGAAAAAAATAATGTTTACTGGTGGGGGAACCGTGGGACATGTGACCCTTAATCTCCTCTTGATTCCAAAATTTATCGAAGATGGATGGGAAGTCCATTATATTGGGGACAAAAAAGGAATCGAATACCAAGAGATCAAAAAGTCTGGCTTAGACGTACGCTTCCATTCAATTGCAACAGGGAAATTGCGCCGCTATTTCTCTTTCCAAAATATGATGGATGTGTTCAAGGTGGCTTGGGGGACGCTCCAGTCCATTGCAATCCTGCTTCGTGTGCGCCCACAAGTTCTCTTCTCAAAAGGAGGATTTGTTTCTGTGCCACCAGTGATCGCAGCCCGACTCACGCGTGTTCCTGTCTATATCCATGAGTCCGATCTTTCTATGGGATTGGCCAATAAAATTGCTTATAAATTTGCTACCAAGATGTACACGACTTTTGAGCAAGCACATGGTTTGACAAAGAGTGAGCATATCGGTGCGGTAACCAAGGTCACAGATCATATTCCGCCAACTTCAGAAGTTTTAGAAGAAAAAACAAAAGGTTTCCGAAAAGACTTGCCTACCCTTCTCTTTGTCGGAGGATCAGCCGGTGCGCGTGTCTTTAATGAATTTGTGACAGAGCACAAAGCAGAGCTCTTGCAGCACTACAATATCATCAATTTGACGGGTGATTCAACTTTGAATCAGGCTGAGGGTGGCTTGTATCGAGTGGATTATGTAACCGATCAGTATTTGCCCATGCTCCAGAAGGCTGATTTAGTGGTGACTAGAGGTGGGGCCAATACCTTATTTGAACTCTTGGCCATGAACAAACTCCATTTGATTGTACCGCTAGGAAAAGAAGCCAGCCGTGGCGATCAGATTGAAAATGCCCAATATTTTGTGGATAAAGGTTACGCAGAGCAATTGCAGGAAGATCAATTGACCCTCGAAACCTTTAATGAAACCATTCAAGAAATGTTGAAGCAAAGTCAAGTCTACCACCAAGCAATGGAAAAATCGACAGAACTCCTTTCACTAGACGATTTTTATGGCCTGCTTCAAAAAGATATCAGTAAGGGAAAAGATGACGGACGACAATAAAAAAACGCCAACGGATGACAAAATTACAGAATTGTCAGCCTGGCAAAAAAGAAACAAAGAATATTTAGAAAAAAAAGCGCTTGAAAAAGCGGAAGAAGCTGAAAAAGAGGAAACTGAAAGAGAAGAAGCACAAGAAGACGAAGACCTTTCAGAAAAAGAAACAGCTTCCGTCTCAGAGGAAGAATCTGACGAACGAAAAGAGTCTGAAGAGGAAGATGAATCTGAGGCCAAAGAGGATCCAGATGCGGATGGAGAAAGCTCAGAAGAGGAAGAAGTTGATCCGGCTAAAGAGGAGCTAGATCCTTCAGAGAAGCAAGAGAAAAAGCCTTCATTTTTTAAAGGCTTGAAGACGAAAAAACCAAAGAAGGAACCGACAGTGGCAAAACGCCACATCTATCGTGCCCTTCCGGTTATCGGAATCAGCTCGATTGTCGCCCTTCTCTCGATCTACTTTTTAAGCCCCTTATCCACACAGAAAGTAATTGAATTTTCAGGGAACAAAGCGGTTGATCAGCAACTCTTGTATGAAAAAAGTCGCATTAAGGAAGAAGATTATACTCTGACGACCTTCCTTCATAAATCGGTCTATGAACAAAATATGAAAACGGCTAGTCCATGGATCAAAGAGGTTCACATGCATTATCAATTCCCGGTGACCTTTAAAGTCAATATCGTGGAACACAAAGTAGTTGCCTATTATGTGACCGGAGAGGACCACTATCCAGTATTGGAAAATGGAGAAGTAGTGGAGACAGTAACTCCAGCTTCGGAATTGCCGTCCTCCTATATTAGCTTGAAATTCTCAGATCGAGAATTGGTTAGACAATTTGTCCAAGAAATGAAGTCTATTTCTTCTTCCATTACGGATAAAATTGTTTCGGTTGATCTGACACCGAGCAAGGTCACCAAGGATCTGGTGACCATCACCATGAAAAACGATAATAAAATCTTGGTGCCTGTTTCCCAAATTACCCGCAAGCTTCCTTATTATAAGGCGATCAGTAAGCAATTAGACGATGATTCCACCATTGATATGGAGGCTGGAGTATTCAGCTATAGTGAACAATCCATTGCAGCTGCCAAAGAGCAAGCTGAAAAAGGAAAGGCTGAAAGTACAGAAAAGCAAGAAGAACATTCTGAGGAAGCAAGCCAAGAACAGAATCCAGAACAGAATCCAGAAGGAGAGAATTCTTCTGGGAATGAGTAAAGCCCATAAATTATCTCAAATAATTGAAGAAAAAATGTCCATTTTAGGCTTCTTTGTGATATAATGAAGTTTGGATAGTTCCAACTAAAAGGGCTATAAATAGATGTAAAGTGAAAACAAATAAAGAGAGAGGACTGGTGTAATGGCTAGAGACGGCTTTTTTACAGGTTTAGATATCGGTACTAGTTCAATAAAAGTATTGGTGGCAGAACATGTCAATGGAGAAATGAATGTAATTGGAGTCAGCAATGCAAAAAGTGCTGGCGTCAAAGATGGAATTATAGTAGATATCGAAGCTGCTTCAAATGCAATTAAAAATGCAATCAGCCAAGCTGAAGAAAAAGCAGGGATTTCAATCAATCTAGTCAATGTTGGGTTGCCTGCAAACTTACTACAAATCGAAGCAACTCAAGGAATGATTCCAGTCACAAGTGATTCGAAAGAAATCACAGATGCAGATGTTGAAAATGTTGTCAAATCTGCACTCACAAAAAGTATGACACCGGATCGTGAAGTAATCACCTTCATTCCTGAAGAATTCACAGTAGATGGTTTCCAAGGAATCCGCGATCCACGCGGAATGATGGGGATCCGACTTGAAATGCGTGGCCTTCTTTATACAGGACCTCGTACAATCTTGCACAATTTGCGTAAAACCGTTGAACGTGCAGGCTTACAAGTTGAAAACATCATCATTTCACCGCTTGCGATGATCAAAACAGTCTTGAATGAAGGCGAACGTGAATTCGGAGCAACGGTGATCGATATGGGTGGTGGCCAAACAACGGTGGCATCTGTTCGTAGCCAAGAACTTCAATTTACAAATATCTACCAAGAAGGTGGCGATTATGTTACCAAAGATATTTCTAAAGTATTGAAAACTTCTCAAAAATTGGCAGAAGGCTTGAAGTTCAACTATGGTGAGGCCTATGTGCCATCTGCTGGAAACGAAGTCTTCCATGTAGAAGTCATCGGTGAAGTAGAGCCAGTTGAAGTGACTGAGAAGTATTTAGCTGAAATCATTTCAGCACGTATCAAACACATCTTTGAGCAAATCAAACAAGACCTTGAGAGAAGACATTTGTTGGATCTTCCTGGTGGTATTGTGATTATCGGTGGAGGGGCGATCCTTCCTGGTGTTGAAGAATTGGCTCAAGAAGTCTTTGGTGTAAATGTGAAATTGTTTGTTCCAAATCAAATTGGAATTCGCAATCCAGCTTTTGCCCATGTAATTAGCTTGTCTGAATATGCAGGCAATTTGACAGATGTGGATATTATTGCTCAGGCTGCGGTTCATGGAGACGAAGTCTTGCGTCAACAACCGATTCAATTTGATCGTCCAGTTCAACCACAAGTACAACCACAACCTGCTGCTCCAGCACAACCGGTAGTACCTGCATACAATGCTGAGAAGATTGAATCTCCAGTGGATGCTCAAGAAATTCCAGCAGCAAGCAATGATAGCAAACAAGAACCAAAAACTACATTCACAGACCGAATGAAAAATTTGATCGGTAATATGTTTGATTAAGGAGTGTAAGTATTTATGACATTTTCATTTGACACAGCAGCGGCACAAGGTGCAGTAATTAAAGTAATCGGTGTCGGTGGCGGTGGCGGTAACGCCATCAATCGTATGATTGACGAAGGCGTTGCCGGTGTAGAATTCATCGCAGCTAATACAGATGTTCAAGCACTTTCAAGTGCAAAAGCTGAAACAGTTATCCAATTGGGTCCAAAATTGACTCGTGGATTGGGTGCTGGAGGTCAACCTGAAGTTGGTCGTAAGGCAGCTGAAGAAAGCGAAGAAGTGTTAACAGAGGCTTTGCAAGGTGCAGACATGGTTTTCATCACTGCAGGGATGGGTGGAGGATCTGGTACAGGTGCTGCACCAGTCATCGCTCGTATTGCTAAAGCTGTAGGTGCTTTGACAGTAGCCGTTGTCACTCGCCCATTCGGGTTTGAAGGTTCAAAACGTGGCAACTTCGCTATTGAAGGGATCAACGAACTTCGCGAACATGTAGATACATTGTTGATTATTTCTAATAACAACTTGCTTGAAATTGTAGACAAGAAGACACCGCTTCTTGAAGCTTTGAGTGAAGCAGATAACGTTCTTCGTCAAGGTGTTCAAGGGATCACTGACTTGATCACAAGTCCTGGATTGATCAACCTTGACTTTGCAGACGTGAAGACTGTTATGGAAAACAAAGGAAATGCCCTCATGGGTATTGGTGTTGGTAGTGGTGAAGAACGCGTTATCGAAGCAGCTCGTAAAGCCATTTACTCTCCACTTCTTGAAACTACAATTGATGGTGCAGAAGACGTGATCGTCAACGTAACAGGTGGTTTGGATATGACATTGATCGAAGCTGAAGAAGCTTCAGAAATTGTAAACCAAGCTGCAGGTCACGGAGTGAACATCTGGTTGGGTACATCTATTGATGAATCTCTTAAAGATGAAATCCGCGTGACGGTTGTTGCAACTGGTGTCCGTCAAGACAAGGTAGAACGCGTTAGCGGGATTGCTTCCTCACAACGTCCTTATAAAACAGGACCACGTGAACAACGCCCACAAGCTGCACCATTTGACCGTGAATTTGATTTGAAACAAGATGTTGAATTGCCAACAACTCCAAGTCGTCCAGCGGTAGAACCAAACCGTGGCTCAGCCTTTGGTGATTGGGATATTCGTCGTGAGAATATCGTTCGCCAAACTGAACCAACATCAACACATCAAGTTGATCGTTACGTAGATTCATCTTCAGATGATGATGAATTGGAAACACCACCATTCTTCCGGAATCGTTAATCATGAATCTGGTAGAGAATGCTGATCTTGTACGGCAACAAGTTGAAACAGCAAGAAACAAAGCTAACCGTCAAGATCAAGTCAATGTGATAGCTGTCACCAAGTATGTAGATGTTGCCACAACAGAAGCACTGGTGAAAACAGGTATCCAACATATCGGTGAAAATCGTGTTGATAAATTCCTAGAAAAGTATCAAGCTCTAAAAGAGTATGATCTCACTTGGCACTTGATTGGGAGCCTCCAACGGCGAAAAGTAAAAGACGTGATCAATCTCGTCGATTACTTTCATGCCTTGGATTCGGTAAAGCTAGCTCAAGAAATTCAAAAGCGAGCAGAACACCCGATCAAGTGTTTCCTCCAAGTGAACATTTCTGGTGAAGAAAGTAAGCATGGATTTGCACCCGATGAACTGGATGATGTTTTAGCGGAAATCGCACAGCTGGACAAAATTGAAATTGTTGGTTTAATGACGATGGCTCCTTTTGAGGCTAGTCAAGAAGAGTTGCAGGATATTTTTTCAAAAACTCACCAACTTCAGAAACAACTAGAAAAGAAACAATTAAAAAATATGCCTTTTTCAGAACTAAGTATGGGTATGAGTCGTGACTTTGAAGTAGCCATTGCGAACGGAGCGACTTATGTTAGAATTGGGACATCATTTTTTAAATAGGAAAGAACTATGTCATTAAAAGATAAATTTAACAACTTTATTGACTACTTCACAGAAGACGGTGAAGAAGTAGAAGTTAGCGAGGCAAAAGCAGCTGGTGCGGAAACACAACCAGTTCCACAGCCACAGCCAACTCCTCAAGTGACTTCTCCACGTCCACAGATTAGTCAAAAAGAACCGGTAAAACCAAAACCAAAACCGACTCCTGTCGCACCTGTTACAACTCCTGTATCTACAGTAGCTGTGAAGGAATCTGTGTCTACAACGAAAAATACATCTGAAAATATCACTCGCTTGCATGAACGTCAACGTGAATTGGCTGCTAATCGTGCAAATACAGATGAAAAGATTACCATTGATGTACGCTATCCCCGTAAATACGAGGAAGCGACTGAAATTGTCGATCTATTACTATCTAATGAGAGTATCTTGATTGACTTCCAATATATGACAGAGGTACAAGCCCGTCGTTGTTTGGATTATTTGGATGGGGCTCGTTATGTTTTGGCAGGAAATCTTCGCCGTGTTGCAAGCACCATGTACTTATTGACTCCAATTAATGTAGTCGTTAATGTGGAAGATATTCGCCTTCCAAATGATGTGGAAGTGACAGAATTCGACTATGATATGAAACGTAATCGCTAAGATGATTATCTTTCAATATCTCTCAAATATTATTCAAATCTATTCCATCATTCTTGTGATCTATGCCTTACTTTTTTGGTTCCCTGGGGCACCTCAGAGTACTCTTGGACAAATGGTTCACCGCCTAGTTGAACCATTTTTGAGCCTTTTTAGAAAGTTACCATTGCAGTTTGGGGGCTTGGATTTTACAGTTCTAGTAGCACTTTTGGTCTTGAACTTGATGAATCAGTTATTAGCCCGCTTGTTCCTACTTTTGATTGGATAGAATACGATGGGACAGACAGAGATTTACCAACATTTCAATCGCGAAGATCACGAATTCATTGATCGTTGTATTGAATTGTCTGAAAGAGTGGTGGAACGCTATTCTGTTGAGGTGACGGGTTTTTTAAACCCTCATCAGGTCACTATTTTACGAAATGTCGCGGCAAGCTACCAATTACAGGTCTTTGCTTCCAGTGATGAGCAGAAAATGGAGTATGCCAAGGTTATTGTTGCTCCAGATTATTACCAATTAGATCCAAGTGACTTTGATCTGGCCTTATTGGAAATGGTCTATGCTTCAAAATTTCATCACTTGACCCATTCCCAGGTACTGGGGACCATTGTTCACCAATTAGGTGTGGAGCGCAAGTCCTTTGGAGATATTCTGACAAGTGATGGAAAGATCCAAGTATTTGTTGAACAGCGTTTTGTTCACTATTTCATGGATCACATCCAGAAAATTTCTCGGGTACCTGTTAAGCTGAGGGAAGTTCCTCTCTCTGAACAAATGATCATAGAGGAAGAAAGCCAGCAGCGAGATATTCTCGTGTCGAGTTATCGGTTAGATAAGGTGATTTCTGGGACCTTCAAGCTTTCGCGCTCACAAGCTAGTCAGTTGATTAGTTCTGGTCTAGTGAAAGTTAACTATGCGACTACTTTCAATGTTAGCTATGCTGTAGGTCTGAATGATTTAGTCAGTGTCCGACGCTTTGGGCGTCTTAAAATTGTTTCTGAAAATGGTATTTCAAAGAGTGGAAAATATAAAGTAACTGTTGAAGTACTCTTAAGTAAAAAATGAGGAGGAGTTATGGCTCTTACTGCTT
The DNA here is from genome assembly GCF_024295565.1 of Streptococcus sp. CF8_Ac1-9. Classification (NCBI taxonomy): domain Bacteria; kingdom Bacillati; phylum Bacillota; class Bacilli; order Lactobacillales; family Streptococcaceae; genus Streptococcus; species Streptococcus sp. CF8_Ac1-9. The sequence continues at coordinate 5,018 of NZ_JANCOY010000008.1, read as the reverse complement.
TAGAAATTAAAGATAAAACTTTTGGCGTTAAATTTAGAGGGTATGATGCGAACGAAGTAGAAGAATTTCTAGATATCGTTGTTCGCGATTATGAAGATCTTGTTCGTTTAAATCATGATCAAGAAGCAAAAATTCAAGCTCTTGAAGAACGCTTAAACTATTTTGATGAAATGAAAGATTCATTGAGTCAATCTGTTTTGATTGCACAAGATACTGCTGAACGTGTCAAACAAGCTGCTAACGAACGTTCTGAAAATATTGTTCGTCAAGCTGAACAAGATGCACAGCACTTAGTAGATGAAGCAAAACAAAAAGCAAATGAAATCCTTCGTCATGCAACGGATAATGCCAAGAAGGTTGCCGTTGAAACAGAGGAATTGAAGAACAAGACACGCGTCTTCCATCAACGTTTGAAATCAACAATCGAAAGCCAATTGAGCATTATCGATACACCTGAATGGGATGAAATTCTTCGCCCAACAGCTATGTACATTCAAACAAGTGATGAAGCTTTCCGTGAAATTGTGGAGAAAGCTTTGGGTGAATCAGTTCACCATCATCATGCAGAAGATGATAACATTGATTTGACTCGTCAATTCTCACCAGCTGAAATCGAAGAATTGCAAAAACGCATCGAAGCTGCTAACTTAGAATTGGGTGCAACACAAGCGTTTGAAGGTTTGAATGAAAAAGTTCAATCTGCTTTAGAAGAAGCAGAGCACGCTCGTCATGAAAATGAAGAAGTTGTTGCGGTTGAAGAAACTGTTCAACCAGAAGATGAAGCAAATCGTGAATCTGTCAATATTTTATAATTTTGTAAAAACAGGTCCATTAATGATAGGTCTAGCGAGCAGATGATGGTGGAAGATCTGCACTCCCTCTTAATGGATGATCCTTTTACAGTATTCGTTCTGAACCCTTGAGTAAGAACGGACGTTTCCCTCGTTACGGGATGAGAGGAGAAGGTCGCTTGCGACTTCTCGAACAAAGGTGGTACCACGAGCAATCGTCCTTTTTAGGATGCTCGTGTTTTTTTTATAGCTTTTAAATCAATAAGGAGACACAATGAAACTCAAAGAAACATTGAATCTTGGGAAAACAGCTTTTCCAATGCGGGCTGGGCTTCCAACGAAAGAACCAGTTTGGCAAAAAGAATGGGAAGATGCAAAATTGTATCAACGCCGTCAAGAGTTGAATGTAGGAAAACCGCATTTTACCCTTCATGATGGCCCTCCCTATGCCAACGGAAATATTCACGTAGGGCATGCCATGAACAAGATCTCAAAAGATATCATTGTTCGTTCTAAGTCTATGTCAGGATTTTATGCCCCTTATATTCCAGGTTGGGATACCCATGGTTTGCCAATTGAGCAAGTCTTGGCTAAACAAGGTGTGAAACGCAAAGAAATGGACTTGGTTGAGTACTTGAAACTCTGCCGTGAATATGCGCTTTCTCAAGTAGATAAACAACGCGAAGACTTTAAACGCTTAGGTGTTTCAGGTGATTGGGATCATCCTTATGTAACCTTGACGCCTGACTATGAAGCAGCGCAAATTCGCGTCTTTGGTGAAATGGCCAATAAAGGCTATATCTACCGTGGAGCTAAGCCAGTTTACTGGTCTTGGTCTTCTGAATCAGCCCTCGCTGAAGCAGAGATTGAATACCATGATTTGGTATCAACGTCTCTTTATTATGCGAACAAGGTTAAAGATGGTAAGGGTATCCTAGATACAGACACTTACATCGTTGTCTGGACAACAACTCCATTTACGGTTACAGCTTCTCGTGGATTGACGGTAGGAGCAGAGTTTGATTATGTCGTAGTGAAACCTGCTGGATCTGACCGCAAGTATGTCGTAGCATCTGAGCTCTTGCCAAGTCTTTCTGAAAAATTCGGTTGGGAAAATGCTGAAGTCCTTGCGACTTACCAAGGAAAAGAATTGAACCATATCGTTACAGAACACCCATGGGATCCTGAAGTGGATGAATTGGTGATCCTTGGTGAGCATGTAACCCTTGATTCAGGTACTGGTATCGTCCATACCGCTCCTGGTTTTGGTGAGGATGACTACAATGTAGGGATTGCCAATGGCCTCGAAGTTGCTGTTACTGTTAACGAACGAGGAATCATGATGGAGAATGCTGGCCCTGACTTTGCAGGTCAGTTCTATGACAAGGTTGTTCCAACGGTTATCGAAAAACTTGGTGATTTGCTCCTTGCTCAAGAAGAAATCTCTCACTCCTACCCATTTGACTGGCGGACGAAAAAACCAATCATCTGGCGTGCAGTGCCACAGTGGTTTGCTTCTGTATCAAAATTCCGTCAAGATATCTTGGACGAAATTGAAAAAGTGAAATTCCACTCAGAATGGGGGAAAGTGCGTCTTTATAACATGATTCGTGACCGTGGTGACTGGGTCATCTCTCGTCAACGTGCCTGGGGTGTGCCTCTTCCAATCTTCTATGCAGAAGACGGAACACCAATCATGACAGCTGAAACCATCGAACATGTGGCTCAACTCTTTGAAGAGCATGGTTCTATTATCTGGTGGCAACGTGAAGCGAAAGACCTCTTGCCAGAAGGATTTACCCATCCGGGTTCACCGAATGGCGAATTTACAAAAGAAACAGATATCATGGACGTCTGGTTTGACTCAGGTTCATCATGGAATGGGGTTGTGGTTAATCGTCCAGAACTCAAATACCCAGCTGATCTTTACCTTGAAGGTTCAGACCAATACCGTGGTTGGTTCAACTCATCTCTTATCACATCTGTGGCGAACCATGGTGTCGCACCATACAAACAAATCTTGTCTCAAGGTTTTGCTTTGGATGGTAAAGGTGAGAAGATGTCTAAATCTCTTGGAAATACCATTGCTCCAAGTGATGTTGAAAAGCAATTTGGTGCAGAAATCTTGCGTCTCTGGGTAACCAGTGTAGACTCAAGCAATGACGTGCGTATCTCAATGGATATCTTGAGCCAAGTGTCTGAAACTTACCGTAAGATTCGGAATACTCTTCGTTTCTTGATTGCCAATACTTCTGACTTTAACCCAGCTGAGGATGCAGTAGCTTACGAAGAACTTCGTTCTGTTGACAAGTACATGACCATTCGCTTTAACCAGCTTGTCAAGATCATCCGTGACGCTTATGAAAACTTTGAGTTCTTGACGATCTACAAAGCGCTAGTCAACTTTATCAACGTTGACCTGTCTGCCTTCTACCTAGATTTTGCCAAGGATGTTGTTTACATCGAAGGAGCTAAATCCCTTGAACGCCGTCAAATGCAAACAGTTTTCTATGATATCCTTGTGAAAATCACGAAACTCTTGACGCCAATTCTTCCTCACACTGCTGAAGAAATCTGGTCTTATCTTGAGTTTGAAGCGGAAGACTTCATTCAATTGTCAGAATTGCCAGAAGCAGAAACGTTTGCCAACCAAGAAGAAATCTTGGATACCTGGTCAGCCTTCATGGACTTCCGTGGTCAAGCGCAAAAGGCCTTGGAAGAAGCACGGAATGAAAAAGTGATTGGTAAATCACTTGAAGCTCACTTGACAGTTTATCCAAACGAAGTCGTGAAAACACTTCTTGGAGCTGTTGATAGCAATGTTGCCCAACTCTTGATTGTTTCTGAGTTGACGATCGCAGAAGGCCCAGCTCCAGAAGGTGCAGTGACCTTTGAAGATGTAGCCTTCACAGTTGAACGTGCCGCTGGTGAAGTTTGTGACCGTTGCCGTCGCATCGATCCAACAACGGCTGAACGTCACTACCACGCAACCATCTGTGATCACTGTGCAAGCATCGTCGAAGAGAACTTTGCAGACGCAGTCGCAGAAGGATTTGAAGCTAAATAAAAGACATTAAAAGAGAGTGGGACAGAAATCGGTAATTCGTTAGAATTCGATTTCGTCGTCCCACCTCCGCACAGTTGAGTAGGGCTGTAAAAGCTGATGAAATCAGTGTGGTATAGCCCACTCAACCACTGCGTCTTGCTCGACAATCCAAAAATAATTGAGAGGCTAGGACTTTTGTCCCAGCCTCTTTTTTTTATGGCTAGAATGGTCTATAAATTCATGCATTAAGGAAATAAAAAAAGTAAGGCAAATTGGCCTTACTTTGTAATTGGAAAGGAAATTTCAATTAGTTTATCGGAGTAGAGGGTTTTAATAGCGGATTGGTCAATGATTTGAAGATCAATCTTACGTTTTAAAAAGAACTCACGAATTAATTCTACTTCAGTTTCACGAATAGCACGGTGTTTGTTACTGATCAATAATTCATAGTGGGTTGGGGCTTGTGTAAAAACAACATCAGTATTGCCCGCGGAATAAACCTCGACAAGCAAGGCGTCAGTGCTGGCAAGTTGGCTCTTGACCAGTGCAGCATGACTATTGGTGGTATTAATGAGCTTCATATGAGTTCCTCCTGACCTCTATCTTCATTTATTATAGCACTTTTTTTTATTTTGTGAAAGAAGTCCTTTAGTTTTTATGGGCAATTTTCCACTGTTCAATGCCCCATTTATGACTGCCACGTTTGAGTTTTTCGATCGCTGCCTCTACTGGGAACCAAGCAAGATTGTTAAAATCTTCCAGTGGTTTTTGAGTTTCTGTGTAGTCGACGACTTCATAAATATAGGCAGGATTGTAGTAGTAGGTATCCCGGTGGCTAGAATAAAAATACTCGTCTGCTTGGCCATAGTATTGCCCTAAAATAGCAGTAAAGCCTAATTCTTCGATCAGTTCCCGTTTCAGAGCTTGCAAGTGATCTTCACCCGCTTCGATTTCCCCGCCAGGTAAGAACCAAGCCCCATTTGGAGCTTGAACGAGGATGATCTGATCCTGGTCCTTATTGGGAATAACAGCGTAGACACCGTATCGGTTCACATACGCAACATCTTGTTTCTTTTCACCAAAACTTGGAATGGTCATGGTTTTCTCTTTTCTTATTTTTTCATCATTATATCATATTTTTTAGCAAAAATCTGGAGGGGAAAAAGAAAGAGAGTGGGACA
>NZ_JANCOY010000007.1:0-87237 GCF_024295565.1 Streptococcus sp. CF8_Ac1-9 | reverse complement strand
TGTAGTAGTCGGCTCTTGAGTCGTAGTGGTTGTAGTAGTCGGCTCTTGAGTAGTAGTTGTAGTAGTGGTTGTTGTAGTAGTTGTAGTAGTGGTTGATGTCATATCGCCATCCACTCCACCGTTTGCATTAATATTTGCAACAGATGCATTTACTTCCTTGGCAACAACGGCTTGCTCACCTTTAACGTGATACCAGACCTTAGTATTGTTTAAGAAATTCTTTTGATTTTCATTCTCTACTTTAGTCTGGTAAAAGATCAGGACACCAGTCTTATTAATTTCACTTTGAGGAATAGTAACCGTAATTTTTCCTGCTGCATCAATTGTGAAAGTTGCTCCAGGAAAGTCTGCTAAGAAATCATCGATAGCAGTTGAGCCACCGTAATATCCTGGTTTGTTACCTGTAGTAGTAATACTAAAACTATCTTTTACAAGTGAATGACCACCTTGGATGTCATCTTCAACACGAACATCACCATCTACATCTAAGTTCATTGCATTAATGGTTAGTGTCCAAAGAATATGTTCAGGATCATTCGCGTGCATATCACCCGCTTTGAGATAGAATGGAGCGCTGTTAACTCCAGTAGCCATTTTCTTAACGTTTAATTCTACTTTTCTAGCTCCACTAATAATAGTGAATTTTCCAACATGCTCCTTATCGGTTGCTGTATCGTTATGACCCTCAATCTCAAACTCACCCCAACCGCGAATGTTTTGAAGGTTTTTGATAGCTTCATTGAAAGTAACTGTCGCAGATCCATCTGTAATGACCATGTCTCCAACGTAAGTTCCGTCAATACTTAATGGAATAGTCTTTTTAAATCCTACCCCAAAGACTGTTCCAGAACTAGTCCAATTAACTTTTAATGTATCTCCCGGTTGAATCTTTTGTGCATGCTCATCAAATGTAAACTTAACAGTTGTTTGTCCACCATCTGTGATTTCTTCTGATGAAACAGTAAGTGAGCTAATATTGTTGCTGACATCGCCAGCTTTTACCATATCAGATTGCGATAATACGATGAATAATAATGGTAAAAATACAATAAAGAAGACTTTGACAAGTCTACTTAGATTCATTTTTTTCATTTTCTTCTCCCATTTTTCTCCAATTACCTACATCAATTTGTATGTTGTTGCCAAAAACTTACAAAATTGAGAAATTTTTATAGGTGTCTTTTAAGACGACATTAATAAAAGTGCACCCCCCGCTCGTCTATTTTCAAAAAAGACATCTACAAAGTGAATTATATCACAAATTAGTAAGATTTTAACAATAAAAATATTTTATCTATGAAATTTTAAGGATTTTATAAAAATCAGATAAATGAAAAAGGACTATTGTTTGTTAAAATAGTCCTTTTAGCTTAAAGTGTAACAACTTCAAGCTTATTTTTTATCTCATGGTCACAAATTCTTCGGATCCGGTTGGGTGAATGGCGACAGTTGCATCGAAATCGGCTTTTGTCGCTCCCATCTTGATAGCAACTGCAAATCCTTGGATCATTTCATCGACTCCGTAGCCAAGACCATGAAGTCCAACGACCCTTTCTTCGGGACCAGCAGTGATGAGTTTGAATTTTGCTTGCTGACGATGTTGGGTGACAGCAGTGTACATGGAAGCAAATTGAGAAGTATAGACTTTGATATTCTCTTTTCCATAAGTTTGCTGGGCTTCTTCCTCCGTTAGGCCAACGGTTCCGATAGCCGGGTGAGAAAAGACAACAGTCGGGATGTTTGTATAATCCATTTTGGCATTGACTTTTCCATTGAATAGTCGTTCAGAAAGAGTGCGTCCAGCTTTAATAGCAACAGGGGTTAATTCTTTTTCTCCTGTGACATCCCCAAGAGCATAGATTCCTGGAATAACTGTATTCTGGTATTCATCCACTGCAATGAATCCTTTTTCATTTAAGGTGACGCCTGCAGTTTCTAGATTGAGATCCTGGACATTTGGTTTTCGTCCTGTTGCCCAGATCACATGATCTGCCACGTGGCTGGTCTTATCTTCAAAATAAATCTTCACACGACCGTCTGCTAATTTTTCAAGCTTTATGGGAACCTTATGTTTGTGAAGCGGAAGGTTTTGTTTTTCCATTTCTTCCATTAAGCCATCGACAATGTAGGAATCAAAACTGCGTAAAACCCGATCTTTTCGGATGAAGAGGTCTGTTTGGACTCCTAAATGGTGGAGCACACCAGCTAGTTCCACCGCGATGTAGCCAGCCCCAATAATGGCAACGGAACTTGGCAGTTCTTCCCAAGCAAAGACATCGTCAGAAGTTTCGCCAAATTCAGCTCCAGGAACAGAAGGAATATGAGGATGGGCTCCTGTCGCAATTACGATATACTTGGCCTTAATGGTTTCTCCATTTACCTCAACCGTATGAGCATCCACAAAACGGGCACGTCCTTCAATTCGTTCAACCCCATTGCGTTTGAAACTGCCATCATAGGAACTACGGGAACGGTCAATATAGGCTTCGCGATTTTTTCTTAAGGTTGCAAAATCAAATTTTGTCTGTTCAGAAGTAAATCCATAGTCTGGTCCATAATCGCGAATTGCTTCTGCAATTTGTGCACCATACCACATAATCTTTTTAGGCACACATCCTCTGTTGACACAGGTGCCCCCCAATTGTTTTTCTTCAATGACAGCAGCGCGCGCTCCGTACTCTCCAGCCCGGTTCATCGTAGCGATTCCTCCACTACCTCCACCGATTGAAATAATATCAAATTCTTTCATGTTTTCCTCCTAAATGGGACTTCAGTTTGATTGTAATATCAACTGTTACAAAAGTCAAGGGTTTAGCATGTTACCAAGCATTTAAATTTCATTTTGCCGTGTCAATTTTAGATAGAAAAGTAAGGAAATATGGTATACTATGGTATAGAATAAAACGCTTTCTTTGATGGAGAAAAACGATGAAGAAATTGAAAAAATGGCAACTATTTGCAGCTGCAGGTGCAGCTATTGCGGTGATTGGAACAGGAAGTGTGATGGTGTTTTCGCACCCAAGTACTCCTGATCAAGCAATCACGAAAGAAACTCCAATGGTGCAAACGGTCAAGGATGGATCGATCGCTTCTTCAGTCTTGTTAACTGGGAAAGTCACTGCCAACCAGGAACAGTATGTCTATTTTGATGGAACCAAAGGGGATTTGCAGTCGATTTTGGTCAATGTAGGAGATCAAGTAACAGCCGGTCAGCCGATTGTTCAGTATAGCAGTACAGAGGCCCAAACCGCTTATGATGCAGCCGTTCGTGCTGTCAATAAGGCAGATCGTCAGTTAAATGATTTACTGACAAATGGTGTGACCATTGATACGACAGGAGATGAAGAGGCAGATGACAAATCAGCTTCTCAGACCCAGCGAACAGTCGATTCTCAAGCTAGCGATTTACGAGATGCTAAGTCGGATGCGGTCGATAATATGAACAAGGCTAAGGCTCTTCTGGATGCGACAACAGTTAGGAGTAATACAGATGGTACCGTGGTCGAAGTCAATAAAGATGTTTCAAAATCGACTACAGGGACCAACCAAACTCTGGTTCACATTGTGAGCAACGGGAATTTACAAGTCAAAGGGGAGTTGTCTGAATACAATTTGGCCAATATCTCTGAAGGTCAGGAAGTGGTCCTCACTTCCAAGGTTTATCCGGATAAAACCTGGACAGGAAAGATTTCTTATGTAGCCAACTATCCGACCGACGCGGGTCAAGCAGGTGCCAATGCAGCAGGTGGAACACAAGGAAGCGGTGGAGCCAAGTACCCATTCACAGTGGATATTACCAGTGAGATTGGAGACCTCAAACAAGGCTTTTCTGTCAATATTGAAGTCAAAAGTTCTACTCAACATCCCCTTGTTCCCGTGACAAGTGTCATGGCTGATGGGGATACGAGCTATGTATGGACGGTCGAAAATGGCAAGGCTAAGAAAGTAAAAGTGACGCTTGGTAACGCCGATGCTGAAAACCAGGAAATCTTATCAGGCTTGAAGAAAGATGCTCAAGTTATTGTGAATCCTAATGAGAAACTGGAAGATGGAAAAGAGATCGGAAAATATGACAAAATTGATTGAACTAAAAGGAATCAATAAAACCTATAAAAATGGGGATCAGGAACTTCGTGTCTTAAAAGACATCGATTTAGAAGTCGAAGAGGGAGAATTTGTGGCCATTATGGGTCCATCTGGCTCAGGAAAATCGACCTTGATGAACGTCATTGGCTTGTTGGATCGCCCGACCAGTGGAGAGTATTTTCTAGAAGGTCAGGAGGTTGGAAATCTCAGTGAGAAAAAATTAGCACGTGTTCGTAATGAACAGATCGGTTTTGTCTTTCAACAATTCTTTCTTCTCTCCAAGCTCAATGCCTTTCAAAATGTAGAACTGCCTCTCATTTATGCGGGGGTTCATCCTGCTAAACGGAAGGAATTAGCTGAGCAGTACCTTGAAAAGGTGGAGCTCCATTCTCGCATGCACCATTTGCCTTCAGAGCTCTCAGGGGGTCAAAAACAGCGGGTGGCTATTGCTCGAGCCCTTGTCAATCAGCCAGCCATCGTCTTAGCAGATGAGCCGACTGGTGCCCTAGATACCAAGACGGGGGAGCAAATAATGGACTTGTTAACCAAGTTAAACCAAGAAGGAAAAACCATTATCATGGTTACACACGAGCCAGAAATTGCAGCCTTTGCGCATCGTCGCATCGTCATTCGTGATGGAGTGATCTCCTCAGATAGCAAGCTGGAAAGGGGGACCTAATGCAAAATTGGAAATTTGCGATCAGCTCAATTATGAGCCATAAATTACGGTCTTTCTTGACCATGGTGGGGATCATTATTGGGGTCGCTTCTGTCGTTGTCATCATGGCTCTGGGAGATGGTATGAAAGCTGGTGTCACCAAGACCTTCACCAAGGACCAAGAGTATGTACAAATCTCTTATTCTCCCAACAAGAGTGGCTATGTGACTGGGATCAATATTGGTCCTTCTGATGATACTGGAGAAGGAGAAGGCGGAGGCGAAAGTGGCCCTGCAGCTGAAGACCGAGGGATGGCTGCTCCATCGGATATCGATGGGGAAAACGCTGAAGATGTTGATGGTCAAGTCCAAGAAGCACCACCAGTTGTGCAAGAATCTTGGGTTAAGGAATTAACCAAGATTCAAGGCATCGATGGTTACTATGTTAGCAATACCTCCAATGCAACCATTGCTTTTCAAAAGAAAAAAGCAGAAGGGGTAAACATCCAAGGGGTAAATGAAACCTATTTTTCTGTCAAAAAGGTTGAGCTCTTATCTGGACGAAAATTAACCCCTTCAGACTATAGTAATTTCTCCCGGGTGGTGCTCCTTGATGAAGGATTGGCCCAACAATTATTTGGAACGGAGAATCCACTGAATCAGGTGGTCTCTGTTGGGGATAACAATTATCGCGTCGTTGGTATTTTCAAGGATCCAAATGCAGGAACAGCTCTTTACGGAGCTTCCTCAGGTGGAAGTGCCTTGATGGCCAATACCCAACTCGCCTCTGAATTCGGAACGGATGAAATTCAAAATATTGTCGTCCATGTACCGGATGTGAAACAGATCAAAACCGTTGGGATCGAAGCTGCTCAAAAGTTAACAGAACTTTCAGGTGTTCGCCAGGGAGAATTTCAAATCTTTAATTTGGATAGCATCTTAGAGGAAACCAATAAAGTAGTAGGAATTATGACATCAGTCATCGGAGCTATTGCTGGGATTTCCCTCTTAGTTGGTGGCATTGGAGTCATGAATATCATGTTGGTTTCTGTTACCGAACGGACGAGAGAAATCGGTCTTCGCAAAGCATTGGGAGCAACCCGAGGTAAGATTTTGGTTCAATTTTTGATTGAGTCGATGGTCTTGACCATCATTGGTGGGCTGATTGGACTTGGCCTTGCTTATGGTGTAAATAGCTTGATTACTACACTCGCAGCAGCCTCCCTAGAAGGACCACCGATTATTTCCTTAAATGTCGCCATCGGCAGTATTATTTTCTCTGCTTTTGTAGGCATCATCTTTGGAATTTTACCAGCGAATAAGGCTTCTAAGTTAAACCCGATCGAAGCACTGCGTTATGAATAAAAAAATAGGAGCGGGTCAGGATGAATTGCTTAAGATTCTCCACGCTCCTTTTTGATGCTGTTTTGGAATAGCTTGTCGAAACCTCGTCTTATACAGGTCAAGCTATTTAGGTAGTCAACGATGGTCTTCCGATGTTTTTGAGTATTCATTCAAGAAGCTGCATTTTTTCTTCTGCCTTATTTTTGTTTAATTGGTAAATATTAGTGAATTTCTGGCCTAAATATGATAGAATAGGGGAGAATAACTTAGGAGGTTCCAAATGACTACTGAACATATGGAAGAATTGAATGACCAGCAGATTGTCCGTCGTGAGAAAATGGCGGCCCTTCGTGAACAAGGAATCGATCCATTTGGGAAGCGATTCGAACGTACTGCAAATTCAGGTCAATTAAAAGAAAAATATTCAGAATTAGATAAAGAACAACTCCACGACTTGAACGAAACAGCTATTATTGCCGGTCGTCTTGTAACAAAACGTGGAAAAGGAAAGGTTGGCTTTGCCCATCTTCAAGACCGTGAAGGTCAAATTCAGATCTACGTTCGTAAGGATGCAGTTGGAGAAGAAAACTACGAGATCTTCAAAAAAGCAGACCTTGGTGATTTCCTTGGTGTTGAAGGGGAAATCATGCGCACAGATATGGGTGAACTTTCGATTAAAGCAACTCATATCACTCACTTGTCAAAAGCCCTTCGTCCTTTGCCTGAAAAATTCCACGGACTTTCAGACGTTGAAACCATCTATCGTAAACGTTATTTGGATTTGATTTCAAACCGTGAAAGCTTCGAACGCTTTGTAACCCGTTCAAAAATCATCTCTGAAATCCGTCGTTATTTAGATGGTCAAGGATTCCTTGAAGTGGAAACACCAGTGCTTCACAATGAAGCTGGTGGTGCGGCTGCCAAACCATTTATCACTCACCACAATGCACAAAATATTGACATGGTGCTTCGTATCGCGACTGAGCTTCACTTGAAACGTTTGATTGTTGGTGGGATGGAACGCGTTTACGAAATCGGACGGATCTTCCGTAACGAAGGAATGGATGCCACTCACAACCCTGAATTCACTTCGATCGAAGTCTATCAAGCTTACGCTGACTTCCACGATATCATGGACTTAACAGAAGGCATTATCCAACATGCTGCGAAAGCAGTCCATGGTGATGGTCCAATTGACTATCAAGGAACAGAAATCAAAATCAACGAACCATTCAAACGGGTTCACATGGTTGATGCGATCAAAGAAATCACAGGTGTTGACTTCTGGCAAGACATGACCTTTGAAGAAGCTGTAGCACTTGCAAACGAAAAACATGTACCAGTTGAAAAACACTACACAGAAGTGGGACAAATTATCAATGCCTTCTTCGAAGAATTCGTTGAAGAAACTTTGACACAACCAACTTTTGTTTACGGTCACCCAGTAGCAGTATCTCCATTGGCTAAGAAAAATCCAGAAGATCCACGCTTCACTGACCGTTTCGAACTCTTCATCATGACCAAAGAGTATGCCAATGCCTTCACGGAATTGAATGATCCAATCGATCAATTGCAACGGTTTGAAGCGCAAGCGCGCGCGAAAGAATTGGGAGATGACGAAGCTACAGGCATCGACTATGACTATGTTGAAGCCCTCGAATATGGTATGCCACCAACAGGTGGACTTGGAATTGGTATTGACCGTCTCGTTATGTTGTTGACCAATGTAACAACAATTCGCGACGTCCTTCTCTTCCCAACTATGAAATAAGCTAAAAGAAAACACTGATCTGATGATCAGTGTTTTTGAATGTATACAGACTATTGTTTTACATAAGACAACTAGATGATTTTCAAAAAATATCTACTATTTTTTTGTTATTTAAGAAGATTAAAAACTTTCCGCAGTGAGAAAAGTTCCTGAAACTAAATTGTTTCAGGAACTCGGGAGTTTTGGAGCCTTAGGTCCAAAACTAAGTCATGGAACTTCTTCGAAGTTCGCTGACGTCCGCATTCACCTAAGGAAAGTTTCTAAGTGAACTTTGCCTCTATTCTAAAACAATTATCTTGCAATCAGTGTTTTTTAGTCTCCAAATAAGAGGTATCATTCCAAGTTTCTAAGTAAAAGTGCTCAAAATCATCTGTTGTCAAAATGGTCACACTAGCATTGTTGAGGCCACCGTTTTTACGGAGTTCCTCTGGCTTATAGCCAAGTAGGCTCCGAATAGAAGCGGTTAAATTAGCCCCATGGCCAACGATTAGAATGGCCTCGCCAGACTGGTCTTTTAAACTTTTGATAAAATTTCCGGTCCGTTGGGTGGTTTCTTCAACGGATTCTGCTCCGAAAATATCGTGGTGAAACTTAGCTAAATTATGACGAAAGGCCTTCATTTCCTCCAGATAGAGAGCCTTCAACTCCACAATTTTTCTACCTTCTAACCTACCAAGCCGCCATTCCCGTAGAGCAGGAGTCTTTTGGAGGGAGATAGGATGTTGATTTTGCTCGAGAATGATTTGAGCAGTATGGACGGCTCTAGGCAAGTCACTTGAATAAGCTGCATCAAAGTATGTTTGAGATAAATGCTGGCCCAAGGCTTTTAACTGCTGGACGGAAGATTCTAAAAGCGGAGAGTCACCATTTGCCCCTTGGATACGTCCCTCCTCATTCCACTCAGTACGTCCGTGACGGACAAAATATAATTTCATATTGGTTTTATCCTTTACTCGACTAAGTCTTCGAAGCTAGCCTTGACAAAATCAGCTAAATCTTGCGCCTTGATTTGAATACTGTGACCAACTTCACCTGCAGAGACAATCATCTGATCTAGATCAAGGGCCGACTGGTCAATAAAAATAGGGTAGTTGTGTTTTTGTCGAATGCCAACAGGATTATTGGCTCCGTGGACATAGCCCGTCGTCTTTTCTAAGTCTTTTTGCGGAATCATACTAACTTTTTTATTGCCAGAGAGTTTGGCCAATTTTTTTTCTGACAAGTGGGCAGAGATGGGAACAATCCCGATGACAGGACCAGTTTTATCGCCTGTTAGAGCCAGTGTCTTAAAGATTTGATCGGTCGTAATCCCATCTGGAATGATTCCTTCAAGGGCGTTGATTTGTAAGCCTATGTGCTCAATTTTTGCTTTTTTTAAGATCTGCTCGACCAAGGTTTTTTTCACTTTATTTTTTTTTGCCATGGCTTTCTCCTTTTCTCTTTTTCTCTACAAAATCAGATTTCATTAGACCATTATAACATATAATAGCGGCAATATTGCCTTCTCCTGAAAAATAGAAAACAGCAGAAAAAGTGAAAGCCACTTGATCTGCTGTTTTAAGGCTATGAGGAAGAGTTATCTTTTTGTACCTTGAAAAGTTTCCGATAAATCGCTTCTTGGTCTTGCGTCGGAGCAATTTGGTTGAGATCCAAGTAGTGTGAGAATCCATTTAATTGCCCTTGAGAGGTATATTGATGCAAGTCGTATTCCGTGTTGGTATCTGGTGCAGCATTATAGTAGCCATCATCAAATCCATAAGTAGGAATCCAAAGAGCCGTAAATTTATCAGTGGAGATACTATGTTCTTCCATGAAGTAAGTTCCGATATAGAGTCCAATATTTTTTGCACCCAAAGCTTGTAGTTTTGCTCGGAAAGCTTCAACGCCTGCATTCATATCCTTCATGGTTTTTTCCTCAACGTCTAACCAATAGTAGGTCGGTTTGTAAGGAGAAGCAGCCTTGTAAAATTCCTCTGCTTCTTTTTCCATTTCTTTTTTATCCTTAGCCGCGACATAAGCATAGACTGCGACAGGGATATTTCGTTTTTGGAATTCTTGGATATGGGTTTTAAAAGATTTATCCAGACCATTTAAGTAGGTTGCTGCATTTTCCTTTTTAGCTTGAGCCCCACTATGGACACGTACGATTACACCTCCCACATTTTGGGAAAGGACATCGTAATCAATTTCACTAGGCAATTGCCAGCCTGAGATATCAATGATCGGGCGGCCAACCAGTTCTGGATTGATGTCTTCTTCTTTTTTAGAAGAAGAGCTTGCAGTGGTTGTTTTTTTAGGTGTATTGGAGTTCGGAATCGTTTGGGTTGTTTCTTGTCGCTCTCTGGCTTGCAGATCGGCAATCGTTCGTGAAAGAACGAGAAAAGAAATGATACCGATAAAAAAGACCAAGAGAACAACGGGTTTTATCCTTTTTCTCATACAGAAACATTTTACCGTAAAAAAAACGAAAAGGCAAAACTTAATGCTTAAAAGATGCTGATTTCAGCCATTATTTTCAAAAAAAAAGGAATCTTTTCATCGAAAAAGGATAAAAATATATGAAAATAAGAAGAATGATTAGAATATTTCTTGAAAATGGGGAAGAAGCCGAATCTTTTCTGGCCTTTCCTTGGTTTTGCTTCTTAAAAATGATATAATGAAGGTTGAATATTAGGAATATGGTGAATTATGAAAATTGAAAAAAGACATCTTTTAAATTATTCCATCCTCATTCCCTATTTGATTTTATCCATCATTGGCTTGATTGTTGTCTATTCGACAACAAGTGCCTTGGCAATTCAAAGTGGAGTGAGTTCGATTCGGATGGTCCGGACACAGGGGCTCTTTTTCATCCTAAGTCTCCTAACCATCGCCTTGATTTATAAATTTAGCTTAGATTTCCTTCGAAATAAAAAAGTACTGGCTGTTGTCATTTTTATTGAAGTGATTTTGTTGATTCTGTCTAGGTTTATCACAGATACCGTCAATGGAGCTCACGGTTGGTTGACCATTCCTGGAGGGTTTAGTATCCAGCCGGCAGAATACCTCAAGGTGATCTTAGTCTGGTATCTAGCCTTGATCTTTTCTAAACGACAAGACGAGATACGCGATTATGATTATCAAGCCTTGACCCACAATGAATGGATTCCAAGAAATTTAAACGATTGGCGTTGGCTGACCTTGATTCTGATTGGAATCGTTGTGATTATGCCGGACTTGGGAAATGCGACGATCTTGGCCTTAACGGTCTTGATCATGATTACGGCTAGTGGAGTGGGCTACCGTTGGTTTACCTCTTTACTTGGTTTAGTTGTTGGAGCATCCACCATTGTCCTTGGTTCAATATGGATCATCGGTGTGGACCGTGTTGCTAAAATTCCTGTCTTTGGTTATGTAGCTAAACGTTTTAGTGCCTTCTTTAATCCCTTTAATGACTTGTCTGGTGCAGGTCACCAATTAGCCAATTCCTACTATGCCATGAGTAATGGTGGTTGGTTTGGCTTGGGGCTTGGAAATTCCATTGAAAAACAAGGTTACTTACCAGAAGCGCACACAGATTTTGTGTTTGCGATCGTGATTGAAGAATTAGGTTTTGTTGGAGCTAGCTTGATCCTTGCTCTCCTATTCTTCTTAATTCTTCGGATCATTTTAGTCGGTATTCGAGCAAAGAATCCTTTTAATTCGATGATGGCCATTGGGATCGGTGGGATGATCTTAGTGCAAACCTTCATTAACATCGGAGGAATTTCTGGTTTGATTCCGTCTACAGGAGTGACCTTCCCCTTCTTATCCCAAGGGGGAAATAGCTTATGGGTCTTATCCGTAGCGATTGCTTTCGTTTTGAATATCGACGCTAGTGAAAAACGGGCTAAGATGGAACAAGAAGGCATGGTTTTTGAAGAAAAAGGTAAAATCAAACCTTATTATTAAAAGGGAATTGTTGAATGGCTATTCAAAAAGGAGAAAAAATGGTCTTACAAAAATTAGAGAACTTCACAAATAAAGATATTATCAAAGAAGAAGCCGAAATTTTAACTAATTTATTAGATGATATTACGAAAAATTTGGTTCGTCCGGAAACCTTTGATAAAATTAGGCAGTTGAAGGATCTATCAAAAACACAGAACTATCGTGAGTTAAATCAAATAGTGGAACAATTGACAAATGAAGAAATGACAGTGATTTCACGTTATTTTGCCATTTTACCACTCTTGATTAACATCTCAGAAGATGTCGATTTGGCCTATGAAATCAATCATTTGAATAACGTGGATGGTGAATACCTCGGAAAACTTTCTTCAACCATCAAAGAAGTTGCGAAAAATGAAGATGCACAAGAAATTCTTGAAAATCTCAATATTGTACCTGTTTTAACAGCCCATCCAACTCAAGTGCAACGAAAAACCATGCTGGATCTAACCAATCATATTCATGCTCTTCTTCGTCAGCACCGGGATGTTAAAGCTGGTTTAATGAATGAGAATAAGTGGTATAACAACCTTCGTTGTAATATCGAAATCATGATGCAAACGGATATGATTCGTGACAAAAAATTGAAGGTTACTAATGAGATCACCAACGTCATGGAATATTACAATAGTTCTTTCTTACAAGCTGTTCCAAACCTAATGTTGGAATACAAACGCTTGGCAAAAGAGCATGGATTAGAGCTTGAACAACCACGTCCGATTACAATGGGCATGTGGATTGGGGGAGACCGGGACGGGAATCCGTTTGTAACAGCTGAGACCTTGAAGCGTTCAGCAACTATTCAAAGCGAAGTCATTTTGAACTATTACATCGAAAAGATTTCTAAATTATACCGTCATTTCTCCCTTTCAACGAGTCTTTCTAAAACAAGTGAAGCAGTAGCTGAAATGGCAGCCCTATCAAGTGATACATCCGTCTTTCGTGAAAAAGAACCATACCGTCGTGCTTTCCACTATATCCAGTCAAAATTGATCCAAACCTTGGTCAATTTAAAAGAATGGACGATGGTGGGGGAAACTAGAGAAGATCGTTATGCGGTAGAGAGATTATTGGGAGCAAATGCTCATCAACAAGGGCCAGTTTCTGACTATATCGGCAATCGTATCTCTGGAGCTTTAAAGAAAATTTCTGAGAAAGAAGCTCCAGCTTATGCCTCTGCTCAAGAATTTAAAGAAGACCTTGAAAAGATCAAAGATTCCTTGTTAGAAAACAAATCAGAGTATTTAATTTCTGGTGAGTTTGCAGAACTTCTAGAAGCCATCGATGTTTTTGGATTCTATCTGGCCTCTATTGATATGCGTCAGGATTCGAGTGTGCATGAAGCCTGTGTGGCAGAATTGCTGAAATCAGCTGGAATTAATGACCATTATTCTGATTTATCAGAGGATGAAAAGTGTCAAGTTCTCTTGAAAGAACTTTTAGAAGACCCACGTATTTTATCAGCAACCCATGCTGAAAAATCTGAACTGCTTGAAAAAGAATTAGCAATTTTCCAAACGGCACGTGAATTGAAGGATCGTTTAGGAGAAGAAGTCATTCGTCAAAACATCATCTCCCATGCAACAAGTGTGTCAGATATGTTAGAATTGGCTGTGATGTTGAAAGAAGTGGGCTTAGTCGATACGGAAAAAGCTCGTGTGCAAATCGTGCCTTTGTTTGAAACGATCGAAGATTTGGATCATTCAGAAGAAACCATGAGAAGTTACTTGTCTCTTCCGATTGCCAAACGTTGGATTGCTTCTAAGAACAACTACCAAGAGATTATGTTAGGTTACTCTGATTCCAACAAAGATGGTGGATACTTGTCTTCTTGTTGGACCCTCTTTAAAGCCCAACAACAATTGACCGCTATCGGAGACGAGTTTGGAGTGAAGATTACCTTCTTCCATGGTCGTGGTGGTACTGTTGGTCGTGGTGGAGGTCCTACTTATGAAGCCATCACTTCTCAACCATTGAAATCCATTAATGACCGTATCCGCTTAACCGAGCAAGGGGAAGTGATCGGTAATAAATATGGAAATAAAGATGCTGCCTACTACAACCTTGAGATGCTCGTCTCTGCAACCATTAACCGAATGATTGCCGAACAAAAGAGTCCATTCTCTATGTTTGATCGTTTCGGGGAAGTCATGGATAAAGTCGTGAATCGCAGTTACGATATCTATCGTGATTTGGTCTTTGGAAATGAGCACTTCTATGATTACTTCTTTGAATCAAGTCCGATCAAAGCAATTTCAAGCTTTAATATTGGTTCACGTCCTGCTGCTCGTAAGACCATTACAGAAATCGGTGGTTTGCGTGCTATCCCATGGGTCTTCTCTTGGTCACAAAGTCGGGTAATGTTCCCTGGTTGGTATGGAGTAGGTTCTAGCTTTAAGGAATTTATCGATGAGGATCCTGAGAATATTGAAACCCTTCGATACATGTATAAAAACTGGCCTTTCTTCCAATCTCTCTTGTCAAATGTGGACATGGTCTTATCCAAAGCCAACATGGACATTGCTTTTGAGTACGCCCAATTGTGTGAAGAAGAAGAAGTTCGCAATATCTATCAGATTATCTTACATGAATGGCAATTGACTAAGGACATCATCTTGATGATTGAGGAACAAGACGAGTTGCTCGCTGAAAACCCTTATCTGAAAGAAAGTTTGGATTACCGGATGCCGTACTTTAACGTCTTGAACTATATTCAGTTAGAATTGATTCGACGTCAACGGACCGGCCAATTACCAGCCGATCAAGACAAGCTGATCCATATTACGATCAATGGAGTGGCTACAGGATTACGAAATTCAGGTTAAAAAAATCGGAACATTGTTCCGATTTTTTTAGTCCCTGATATTAAAGGACCAAAAGGTATGTAATGGCTTAAATAGAAGATTTAAAATGAGAATTTTCAAAGCTAGATCAGGATCTTTCAGCAAGCTGATAAAATAAAAGAAAAGAAGAGGAATAATTAAGAAAATATAGGTAAAAGGCTTGCAATTTTATCTAAAATTCGATAGAATAGTAAGGAAAGTTAGACTGTATTGCCTACTGTCTATCTATAAAATATATTTTATTGGAGGCTTTTACTCAAATGGCAAAAGAAAAATACGATCGTAGTAAACCGCACGTTAACATCGGTACAATCGGACACGTTGACCACGGTAAAACTACCCTAACTGCAGCAATCACAACTGTTTTGGCACGTCGCTTGCCTTCATCAGTTAACCAACCTAAAGACTATGCGTCTATCGATGCTGCTCCAGAAGAACGCGAACGCGGTATCACCATCAACACTGCACACGTTGAGTACGAAACTGCAAAACGTCACTACGCTCACATCGACGCTCCAGGACACGCGGACTACGTTAAAAACATGATCACTGGTGCCGCTCAAATGGACGGAGCTATCCTTGTAGTAGCTTCAACTGACGGACCAATGCCACAAACACGTGAACACATCCTTCTTTCACGTCAGGTTGGTGTTAAACACTTGATCGTCTTCATGAACAAAGTTGACTTGGTTGACGATGAAGAATTGCTTGAATTGGTTGAAATGGAAATCCGTGACCTTCTTTCAGAATACGATTTCCCAGGTGATGACCTTCCAGTTATCCAAGGTTCAGCTCTTAAAGCTCTTGAAGGTGACTCTAAATATGAAGACATCATCATGGAATTGATGGATACTGTTGATGAGTACATCCCAGAACCAGAACGCGATACTGACAAACCATTGCTTCTTCCAGTCGAAGACGTATTCTCAATCACTGGACGTGGTACAGTTGCTTCAGGACGTATCGACCGTGGTGTTGTTCGTGTCAACGATGAAATCGAAATCGTTGGTATCAAAGACGAAATCCAAAAAGCAGTTGTTACTGGTGTTGAAATGTTCCGTAAACAACTTGACGAAGGTCTTGCAGGGGATAACGTTGGTGTGCTTCTTCGTGGTATCCAACGTGATGAAATCGAACGTGGACAAGTTATCGCTAAACCAGGTTCAATCAACCCACACACTAAATTCAAAGGTGAAGTTTACATCCTTACTAAAGAAGAAGGTGGACGTCATACTCCATTCTTCAACAACTACCGTCCACAGTTCTACTTCCGTACAACTGACGTAACTGGATCTATCGAACTTCCAGCTGGAACTGAAATGGTAATGCCTGGTGATAACGTGACTATCGACGTTGAGTTGATCCACCCAATCGCCGTTGAACAAGGTACTACATTCTCAATCCGTGAAGGTGGACGTACTGTTGGTTCAGGTATGGTTACTGAAATCGAAGCTTAATTCGATCTAGTTCCCAGATTAACAATTATATAGACAGACAGAAAACCCCGTGAAGACGGGGTTTTTATTTTGGTAAAAAGTAAAATGAGCTTGTGCAACCTTTCATTATGACGAAAATTATGGTAAAATAGTAGTATAAAATTAGAAAAAAGAGGTATGTGAAATGTCACGTAAACCATTTATCGCTGGTAACTGGAAAATGAACAAAAATCCAGAAGAAGCAAAAGCATTCGTTGAAGCTGTAGCATCAAAACTTCCTTCAGCTGACCTTGTTGAAGCTGGTATCGCAGCTCCTGCAGTTGACTTGACAGCTGTACTTGCTGCTGCTAAAGGTTCAAACCTTAAAGTTGCTGCCCAAAACACTTACTTTGAAAATGCTGGTGCCTTCACTGGTGAAACTAGCCCACAAGTTTTGAAAGAAATCGGTACTGACTACGTTGTTATCGGTCACTCAGAACGTCGTGACTACTTCCATGAAACTGATGAAGATATCAACAAAAAAGCAAAAGCAATCTTTGCGAATGGTATGCTTCCAATCATCTGTTGTGGTGAAAGCCTTGAAACTTACGAAGCTGGTAAAGCAGCAGAATTCGTAGGGGCTCAAGTTTCAGCTGCTCTTGCTGGATTGACTGCCGAACAAGTAGCTTCAACAGTTATCGCATACGAACCAATCTGGGCGATCGGTACTGGTAAATCAGCTTCACAAGACGACGCACAAAAAATGTGTAAAGTTGTTCGTGACGTTGTAGCTGCTGACTTTGGTCAAGAAGTGGCTGATAAAGTACGTGTTCAATACGGTGGTTCAGTTAAACCTGAAAACGTTGCTGAATACATGGCTTGTCCAGACGTTGACGGAGCTCTTGTGGGTGGTGCATCACTTGATCCAGAAAGCTTCTTGGCATTGCTTGACTTCGTTAAATAATAACATCTAAAAGGCGAGAGATTTCTCGTCTTTTTTGTCTTTTTTATAGTAGAAAAGACCAGCTTCAAAGCTGGTCTTTTGAGTTAGGAACGTCCTAATAGTTTCTTAATGAGAGAAATCAGTTTGTATTTCAGAGGATTTGGGTAATAACGGAAGGTCCCCATCTTACGGACGATGTAGCCGTTGAAGTTTTGTTTGAAACGAAGAACACCGTCTGACCCGTCGAAGATTCCTTGAATACCAAGAAAGTTATATCTTGGGATACCACGTTTGATGGTTTCAAGCATCATATATTCTTGGAGAACAGCAGGAGCATAGAACTTATTAAATTCTGTATAAGAGCCACTGAATAAATAGGTGGATTCTTGTGGCATATAGACGAAGAGGCTTCCTGCAAGAATGACGTCTTGATCTCCATATTTTTCTATATATTCTTTCGCTTCCTTCTTTCTCACCTCAAAGGTATCAAACTGGCTAGAGAATTCACGAAGTTGATTTTGTTTTTTCTCTGAATGTGGGTTGACTTCAAGATCTTTCTGTAATTTCTCAATCTTCTGTGCTAGTTTTCCTTGGTCTTTTTCAAGATTCGTGTAGTAATGGTGGAAGTTCAGTGTTGCGATCATGAAATCTGCATTGTCGCCAAAACTGTCATAGAAAGTTTGGTAATAATCCAAGGTCTTATCCTGATAGTCGCGACGGTCACTGGTAGAGGAAGTAATATCCTTAAAGAGTTGCAGTTCATCTCGGTTTAATCGTTTCAGTTCAATACCGAAAGATTTGGCTTTCTTGACAAGTGGCTTTCCTTTTTTACTGAAGCTCTTGAGAAGATTTTTTTCGGTGATGCCCTCCATATCTTTCACATAATGCCAATCACCTTCTCCACCTGGATAACCTGTTGTTAAACCATCATGCTGATAGCCCAAGTTTTTAAGGGTATCCATAAAATGGGTTTGCTCTTCACTGGTTGGATTTCCGTCACTGTCAAAGGTTTGATAGGTATCATAGGGCTTAATAACGAGTTCAATAGCCCCATTTTCTTTCGCATAGTCTTTTAAGGCTGCATAGAAGGGTTCTAGCATAGCCTCCTCTTGGTAAAGGGGGCCAGAATTGATTTCCATATGGAGACCACCTGTCATAGGAAGACTGTACAAGATCGCTGCCACTTGGAATTGATCTTCTTGTTTCCAAGCGATAAATTGGACCGTGTTTCCTCGCTTTTCAAGCAGATCTGCCATTTCAGCAGACTGGATAAAAGAGCGATGGGAGACAGTATTTGCAAATGAGGTAAATTCTTCTTTTGAAATTGTCGTAAGAGTCATGTAACTTATTTACTCCTTAATTTTTTCCGGATCTTGTAGACTTTGTTTACAAGTGGATAGAGTGGACTGATTGGGAGGTTAAATTCCCCAACAAATTCTTCAATGACAGGATTAAATTTAGATTTGAAATGATAGAGACCACCATCGAGTGAATTTTCAATGCCCCCCATATTTTGCCAAGAAGCACCACGATCAAAAGCGTGTTGGGCAGTTTCATACCAGGTGAGGATAGCAGGTTGGTAACGGCGGAATTCTTCATCCATGCCTGCATAAACATTTTCAGACGTCCCACCGAATTCAAGGGTTAAGGTCCCAGATAAAGGAACAACCTGTCTACCTGCTTGGAGATGCTGTTCAAGAAATTGCAGTTCTTCCTCTATCCGCTCTTTTTCTTTTTGATTATTCTCAACCTTGCCAGGCTTTGTTTTTTCTGTGAATTTTTCAGCCTCTGCCTTGTTTTTTTCAAGATCTTTTATAAGGGAGCTTTTCCGTTTCTCGAGATCTAGAGTAGATAAAGTAATGTAGGATTTTCCTTGGTAGGTTGTGAGTAGTTTTTCGTAGTAGTCTTTTCCACGCAAATGAATGCTTTTACGTGCCTCAGTCTTTTTCATGAGAGAAGCAAAGTCCTCTAACAATTCAGTCCCACCAAATTGAACTTGGATCCCTTTGTTTCGAGCGGTTCGGATGGCTTGTCGAGTAGATTTTGAAAGATCTTGCTCAGTGAAAAACTCTATGTGGATATTCGCTTGAAAGCGTGGTTGGATATTTTCTGCCATATCACTGGTTCGGCCAGTCCATTCAACCCCTTCTTTAGTTAAGGTGTCGATGACCGCTTGTACATCAGTGGTTTCCGTATTTTCTTGTCCAATCAATTGTTTACTCAAGAAAAGACTTGGATCAAACTTCACAAATAAGGCTTTGTATTGTTTGGCTATCTTTTTAAGGGACTGGATCACATATGAAACCAGCTCTTTGTTTTGGTAATCCATGATTGGGCCTCGAGGAATGTAGAGCATGGAAAAGCCAAGTGGCAGGGGTTGAATCAAGATGCTTGCAACAGCGACTAATTGGTCTTCTTGATAAAAACCAACCCGTTCATTTCCCCAATTATCTTTGATTTTTGCCCATGAGCTGCTTTGTAAGAGATTGGTTTGGTCACTCTGAATAACAAAGTCGTCATGCTCACTAGCAGAAATTCCTAGCTGGTAATGGTACATTTCTTATAATACCCACTTTCTAATGGCGTATGCAACGCCAGATTCATCATTTGATTTGGTAATAGTTGTAGCAATTTTTTTAAGAGCTGGATTGCCATTTTCCATAACGACAGCATGTCCCACGACTTCTAGCATGGAACGGTCATTTTCTTCATCTCCGATAGCCATGGTTTCATCTTGCTGGATTCCAAGTCGTTCAGCTAGATGAAGAAGGGCAGCTCCCTTATTGGTCGTTTTTCCTAGAATTTCTAAATAAAAAGGGGCTGATTTGACCATGGTGAAGCGGTCCTGAAATTCTTTTGGGATTTTTGCAATCGCAGTATCCAGAATATCTGGTTCATCGATATACATGGCCTTGACAAATTCTTTCTCTCGAACTTCTTCAGGCGTCCGGTAATAAAGGGGCATATTGACCAGTTGAGATTCATGAATGGTGTAGCGTCCGATATCGCGATTGCTGGTATAGATGCCGTCTTTAGTAATAGCATGAGAGTGGATTTGGAGTTTGTTAGCAAGAGACTCGATATCGAGATAGTCCTCATAATCTAAAAGGTCCTTGATGAGTTCTTTTCCAGTAGCGGTTTCTTGAACCAGACCACCATTAAAGGTAATAACATAGTCTCCAGGATCCATCAAATGGAGTTCTTTTAAAAGTTTTGAGACCCCTGCGATAGGACGACCGGTTGTGATCACGATTTTAACGCCTGCGGCTTTAGCGTCTTGAATGGCTTCAAATACGGAAGGTGTGATCTCTTTTTTTGAATTGAGAAGTGTACCGTCGATATCGATCGCCACTAATTTAATGGACATCCGTCTCTCCTGTAAAATAATCATTGGTGATATAGGAAGTGAATTCCTCTACTTGCTTACTGAAAAGTCCATTAACCTCCAGCATTTCTTTTGGGAAATAGAAGCGGTTGTCTCCATAGCGAGTTCCTGCTAAAGCAGCGACGAGTGGAGACAACTGAGACAATTCAGCGAGACTCCCATCTTTTCGGATCATCTCGATCTGGGTCCGCGGTTTTTCAAGCTCTGGTCGATAAATATCGTAGGGCAGGTCAAAATTTTGATGAATAGCTGTGTAGTAGGTTGGATTAAACCCAACCTCTTTGATCAGTTTTTCAAGGATTGCTAAGTCTTTTCGCTTATCTTCTGTAAATAGAATCGATTTGAAGACTTTCCGATTAATATAGCGCTGAGCAAGATCAGACAAGATGGTATCCGGACTATCCATCCAGACTTGGAAATAGGTATTCATCACACCGTCATCTAGATTTAGGTAGTCTTGGATAGTGATCTCTTCTTCAAAAAATGGGATCAAGCGAGGTGAAGTCAATTGAAAATACTCTTTTTGATCTGGATAAATGGTTCTAGCGCGCTTGAGTAGATTTTGAAGGAGGACTTCCATGGCACGAGTAGCCGGGTGGAAGTAGACCTGCATATACATTTGGTAACGGCTGACCACATAATCCTCGACAGCGTGCATGCCATTTTGTTGGAAGGCAATGCCATTTTCAATCGGTCGAATGACGCGCAAAATACGGGTCAAGTCAAATTTTCCATAGGAAGCACCCGTAAAGTAGGCATCCCGTAGTAAATAATCCATTCGGTCCACATCAATTTGACTAGAAATCAATTGCACCACTTGTTTATTGGGATAGGTATGATCAATGACGCTGGCAACACGATTTGGGAAATCAGGTGCCACTTGTAAGAGGATCTGATTGACCTCCGTCTCTGGACTGGTGATGATCAGCTGGGTCATTTTTTCATGATCGGTCCCAAAGAGTCCTTCGAAGGTATGAGAATAGGCACCATGTCCGATGTCATGAAGAAGAGCGGCTGTCATGGTCAGTAAGTTTTCATCAGAGTTCCATTGCTCTGCATACTTTTCCTCAAAAATGGACAGAATGCGTCTTGAAATTTCATAGGCGCCAAGACAGTGAGAAAAACGACTATGCTCCCCACCGTGGAAGGTAAAACCAGATGTCCCCAGTTGTTTGATGCGGCGTAGTCGTTGAAATTCTTTACTATTAATTAATTGATAAATGATGGGATGATCCACATGAACGTAATCATGCACGGGATCGCGAAAGACTTTTTCATTCATGGGTCTATTATAGCAAAAAAAAGCCTATTTTGCGATATAGAGGCTAATAGGGGCAGTCAAAATGCGTAAAATTTGATAGAATAGTAAGGCAAGAAAAGAAGAGAAGGAGACAAAGATGCAGATTCGCATTCAAAATACCATTCGATTTGGAGAAGAAATGGAAATTGTTGATCAGTACTATCAAGGTGAATGGAAGGAAAAAGCAGGTTTTCAATATCTCTTGTATACCAATGAAGAAGATGAAAAGGTTGCTTTGAAATTTTCCAATGATGAATTGGTCATGACACGATTCTCAAGTCCTAAATCCATCATGCGTTTCTACAAAAATGAAGATGGTGGGGCAATCATCCCAACTCCGATGGGCATTCAGCAGTTTTTGATTACAACAGACCTCTTTCAATTAGAAGCAGGTCATTTGAAAGTCTCTTATCGCTTGTTAACTCTCGATGGAGAACAGGAATTTGCTAATTATCAATTACTGGTGGAATGGGAAGAATAGACCTCATTAAATTATTAGAGATCCCGCTTGCTTTATTCTATAAAAATGGTATAATAAAACCACTCAAGGGAGTAGCTGGCGGTTTTCCGCGATAGTGTCGTCATTACGAATTATTTCCGGCACTATATTAAACAGCGAGACTTGTTTTTTTAAAAAACAGGTCTCTTTTTTTGTAAAAAGAGGCCAAAAAGGAGGAGACTGTTTTGTCAAAAGAACAAAATAAAGATTTGTTTTACACGCAATCTTCTGAGGAAGTCCTAAAGAACTTGGATTCATCTGTCGAAGGTTTGTCAACCGCCCAGGCTCAAGAACGCTTAGCGAATTATGGTCGTAATGAGTTGGAAGAGGGTGAAAAACGTAGCCTACTAGCTAAATTCCTTGATCAATTTAAGGATTTGATGATTATCATCTTGCTTGTGGCAGCGGCACTTTCTGTGATTACAGAAGGAATGGACGGTCTAACGGATGCCATGATCATCTTGGCCGTTGTTGTCTTGAATGCTGCCTTTGGGGTTTACCAAGAAGGGCAAGCAGAAGCAGCCATTGAAGCTCTGAAAAATATGTCTAGCCCCATGGCTCGTGTTCGTCGTGATGGCCATGTTATTGAGATTGACTCAAAAGAATTGGTACCCGGAGATATCGTCTTGCTTGAAGCGGGAGATGTCGTGCCTGCAGATATGCGTTTGTTTGAAGCAGCTTCTCTTAAAATTGAAGAAGCAGCTCTTACAGGGGAGTCTGTGCCAGTTGAAAAAGATGTGACAGGACTTGTTGAAGCAGATGCTGGTATCGGAGACCGTGTCAATATGGGTTACCAAAACTCAAATGTAACTTATGGTCGTGGTATTGGTGTCGTAACAAACACTGGTATGTATACAGAAGTTGGTAAGATTGCAGATATGTTGGCTAATGCCGATGAGACTGAAACACCATTGAAGCAAAGCTTGGAACAATTATCTAAAGCCTTGACTTACTTAATTGTTGTGATTGCGGTCATTACTTTCTTAGTTGGTGTCTTCGTTCGTGGAGAGCATCCATTAGAAGGCTTGATGGTTGCGGTAGCCCTTGCGGTTGCGGCCATTCCAGAAGGACTTCCTGCCATTGTAACTATCGTTCTATCTTTGGGAACTACAACCCTTGCCAAACGCAATTCGATTGTTCGTAAATTACCAGCGGTTGAAACTCTTGGTTCAACAGAAATCATCGCATCTGATAAAACAGGTACTTTGACTATGAACCAAATGACTGTTGAGAAGGTCTACACCAACGGTCAATTGCAAAGCTCAGCAGCTGAGATTGCTGCTAGCAACAATACCCTTCGTATCATGAACTTTGCCAATGATACTAAGGTGGACCCATCTGGCAAGTTGATTGGGGACCCAACAGAGACTGCTTTGGTACAGTTTGGTTTGGATCACAATTTTGATGTTCGCGAAATTTTGAAGGATGAGCCACGTGTGGCAGAATTGCCATTTGACTCAGAACGTAAACTTATGTCTACGATCCATAAGGAAGCAGACGGTTCTTACTTTATCGCTGTCAAGGGGGCTCCTGACCAATTGCTCAAACGTGTGACACGTATTGAAGTCAATGGGGAAGTTCGTCCTATCACAGATGAAGATAAGAAAGCTATCCTTGCTACCAACAAAGACTTGGCTAAACAAGCCCTTCGTGTCTTGATGATGGCTTATAAGACAAGCAACGAAATCCCTACCTTGGAATCTGAAATTGTTGAGTCTGACCTGATCTTCTCTGGTTTGGTCGGCATGATTGACCCTGAGCGTCCAGAAGCAGCAGAAGCTGTTCGTGTCGCTAAGGAAGCAGGTATCCGTCCAATCATGATCACGGGTGACCACCAAGATACAGCTGAAGCCATTGCCAAACGTCTCGGTATCATCGATCCAAATGACACAGAAGATCACGTCTTTACAGGAGCTGAGTTGAATGAACTCTCTGATGAAGAATTCCAAAAGGTCTTCAAACAATACTCTGTTTATGCTCGTGTATCACCTGAACACAAGGTTCGGATCGTAAAAGCATGGCAAAAAGAAGGTAAAGTTGTTGCCATGACAGGTGACGGAGTCAACGATGCGCCATCACTTAAGACAGCTGATATCGGTATCGGTATGGGGATCACTGGTACAGAAGTTTCTAAGGGAGCTTCAGACATGGTCCTTGCAGATGATAACTTTGCAACCATTATCGTAGCGGTAGAAGAAGGACGTAAGGTCTTCTCAAATATCCAAAAATCTATCCAATACCTCTTGTCTGCCAATATGGCTGAAGTCTTCACCATCTTCTTTGCAACCCTCTTTGGATGGGATGTTCTTCAACCAGTACATCTTCTCTGGATTAACCTGGTTACCGATACTCTTCCAGCCATCGCTCTTGGTGTGGAACCAGCTGAGCCAGGTGTCATGACCCACAAACCTCGTGGACGTAAATCCAACTTCTTTGATGGCGGAGTCTTCGGAGCTATTCTTTATCAAGGTGTCTTCCAAACCATGCTGGTTCTTGGTGTTTATGGCTGGGCCTTACTCTATCCAGAACATGCGACTCGTGCCGAAATCCATGCAGACGCTTTGACTATGGCTTTTGCAACTCTTGGTTTGATCCAATTGCTCCATGCCTTTAACGTTAAATCGGTTTACCAATCGATCTTTAAAGTGGGACTCTTCAAGAACAAGACCTTTAACTGGTCGATTCCAGTTGCCTTTGTTCTCTTGATGGCGACCATCATTGTCCCTGGATTTAACAAACTCTTCCATGTCTCTCATTTGAGTTTGACACAATGGTTAGCAGTTATGATTGGTTCGCTCTTGATTGTTGTTCTCGTTGAGATTGTCAAAGCCGTTCAACGTGCACTTGGAAAAGATAAAAATGCCATTTAAGCATAAAAAAAGTCATCTTCGGATGGCTTTTTTTGCGGGCAAAATAGACTGGGCATATTTCTTGAGGTACGTGTGGATTTTTGATAAACTAGTCAACAGTTTGAAGAAAGGAAACTTAGTTATGAAAAAGTTTTTTGCTGAAGTAATCGGCACATTTATGCTTGTCTTTATCGGGACTGGCGCAGTTGTTTTTGGAAATGGAACAGAAGGTCTGGGACATTTAGGAATTGCCTTGGCATTCGGTTTATCCATTGTTGCAGCAGCTTACTCAATTGGGACTGTTTCTGGTGCCCACTTGAACCCAGCTGTTTCGATTGCCATGTTTGTGAACAAACGTTTGTCTTCAAAGGACTTGATTAATTATATTGCAGCGCAAGTAGTGGGGGCGGTTCTCGCATCTGCAACAGTTCTCTTCCTCTTGTCAAATTCAGATATGTCAACAGCTAGTCTTGGTGAAAATGCCCTAGCGAAGGGTGTGACTCCATTTGGCGGATTCTTGTTTGAAGTAATTGCTTCCTTTATCTTTATTTTGGTCATCATGACTGTGACATCAGCTACCAAAGGTAATGGGAAAATCGCTGGTCTTGTAATCGGTTTGAGCTTGACTTTGATTATTCTTGTTGGTTTGAACATTACAGGACTTTCTGTTAACCCAGCTCGTAGCTTGGCACCTGCCCTCTTTGTTGGTGGTGCAGCCCTTCAACAAATTTGGATCTTTATCTTGGCTCCAATTGTCGGTGGTGTTCTAGCTGCAATCGTTGCAAAAAATCTCTTGGATACAGAAGAGTAAAAAATTGGTTCCGAAGGAACCAATTTTTTTATAGTTTAAGGATCGTCATGGCTTGAGAAAATTCATGAGCGAGCTGTTTTTTCTTGTATGCTTTAAATTCGGGGAGGTCTTTGATTCTGCGATAGCGTTTGTAAGGATCGTATCGTTTTGGAAAATCATATTCAGGAAAAGCTTCGAAAAATTGTTTGCAGAGCTCCCATTCTCGGACATAGCCTAAAGGTCTGGCATGATAGGTGATGGTGTCAATCGTTGTCGCTGGCATTCGGTGGTGGCTATGACCAAAAATCACCTCTCTGACAGGATATTGTCTAAAGAGCTCATGAAAGGCTTGGCTCCCTAGAAAAGCATTAAAGCGTTCAAAATAAGGGTGGCGCAGGAGAAACTGACTATGAGGAACAAAGTGCATGGCGATGATCAGGGGTTGGTCTACTCGCATGAGCTCTTGTTCCAGCTCTTGCAACAGACGTTGGGTAATGGCTGGATCAGATCCCATTCGTTGGAGGCGTCTGTCAAACCAAAATAGATTTTTGGTTTGGAGATGTTTTTGGGGAGAGATGGCAGGAACAAAACTGTAGTCATACCAGCCCGAAAAGGCAAGAAGCGTATGATTGGAGAAGGGAATCTTTTGAAATTCAAAAGGTCTCATGGCTTCTTCTGATAGGCCCAGCATATCATGATTTCCTAGGCTAAAGGTCACTGGAAGGTGACATTGGAGTTGGTCTAAAAATTCCTGTGACCTCTTTTCAAAGCCGTTGGCAATATCTCCTGCAATATGGAGATGTTGAATTTTTTTGTCCTTGAAAAGAGTGATCAGGGTCTCTATTTCGTCTTTGCCGAAGTTGTTTGAATCAATATGTAAATCGGACATAAAAGCTACTGTTGTCATGCTACCAGTCTAGCATAAGAGGATCTTTTTTTCTAACAATTAGGTTACAAATGAATGGAAAAATGTTGAAAATTAGCTGGCTTGGCAGTGGTCAACCAGCAGACCCAATATTGGAAGGTGGGCAAATAGTGAAGGTTATGATATAATAGACTAGATACATAGAAAGAGGTACTTATGGACATTTCAGAAATTCGTCAAAAAATTGACGCAAATCGTGAAAAATTAGCTTCTTTCAGGGGGTCTCTTTGACTTAGAGGCATTGGAAGAAGAAATTGCCATTTTAGAAAATAAAATGACAGAACCTGATTTTTGGGATGATAACATTGCTGCGCAAAAAACATCTCAAGAATTAAATGAACTCAAGCAGACCTATGAAAATTTCCATCAAATGGTGGATCTATTTGATGAGTCAGAAATCTTACTGGACTTTTTGGCAGAAGACGATTCGGTCAAGGAAGAATTGATCGAGAAGTTGGAGGAGCTGGATAAACGTATGACCAGCTATGAGATGACCTTGCTATTGTCTGAACCCTATGACAATAATAATGCCATCCTAGAAATCCACCCAGGTTCAGGAGGGACAGAGGCTCAGGACTGGGGCGACATGCTTCTTCGGATGTATACTCGTTTTGGAAATGCTCACGGCTTTAAAGTTGAAGTCTTGGACTATCAGGCTGGAGATGAGGCTGGGATCAAGTCTGTGACTCTATCCTTTGAAGGGCCACATGCATATGGTCTTCTGAAATCTGAAATGGGGGTACACCGTTTGGTTCGGATCTCTCCATTTGACTCCGCTAAACGTCGTCATACCTCCTTTACATCTGTTGAGGTCATGCCCGAATTAGACGATACCATCGAAGTCGAAGTTCGTGATGATGATATCAAGATGGACACCTTCCGCTCTGGTGGAGCTGGTGGACAAAACGTCAACAAGGTTTCTACAGGGGTGCGCTTGACCCACATTCCGACAGGGATTGTAGTGGCGTCCACCGTGGATCGGACCCAATACGGGAACCGTGATCGTGCGATGAAGATGTTGCAAGCTAAACTCTACCAATTAGAGCAAGAGAAAAAAGCAGCAGAAGTGGATTCTCTAAAAGGGGATAAAAAAGAAATCACCTGGGGAAGTCAAATCCGCTCCTATGTTTTTACCCCTTACACCATGGTTAAGGATCACCGGACCAACTACGAAGTAGCGCAGGTGGACAAGGTGATGGATGGAGATATCGATGGCTTTATCGATGCCTACCTTAAATGGCGTCTCCAATAACCTCGAGGGAATCAACCAGAAAAGAATGAAAGGAATTTCATTACATGTCAATGATTGAAATGAAAGATGTTGTCAAAAAGTATGACAACGGGACGACGGCCCTTCGCGGGGTCTCTGTCCAAATTGAACCAGGAGAATTTGCCTACATCGTAGGACCTTCTGGTGCAGGGAAGTCGACCTTTATTCGACTTTTATACCGTGAAGTTAAACACGATAAAGGAAGCTTAAAAGTGGCTGATTTTGATTTGGATAAAATCAAAAAACGCGATATTCCTATGTTGCGACGCAATGTAGGAGTGGTCTTCCAAGATTATAAATTGCTTCCAAAGAAAACCGTTTATGAAAATATTGCCTACGCTATGCAAGTTATCGGTGAGCGCCGTCGCAATATTAAAAAGCGTGTTATGGAAGTTTTGGATCTTGTTGGGTTGAAACACAAGGTCCGCTCATTCCCAAATGAATTGTCCGGTGGGGAGCAACAACGGATTGCGATTGCTCGTGCGATCGTCAACAATCCGAAAGTCTTGATTGCGGATGAGCCAACGGGGAACTTGGACCCAGATAATTCATGGGAAATCATGAATCTTTTGGAGCGGATTAATCTGCAAGGGACAACGGTATTGATGGCGACCCACAATAGCCAGATTGTAAATACTTTACGTCACCGTGTCATCGCGATTGAAAATGGTCGTGTAGTGCGTGATGAAGCGGAAGGAGAGTACGGATACGATGATTAGAAGATTTTTCCGACACTTAATCGAATCGCTTAAAAGCTTGAAACGAAATGGTTGGATGACGATTGCAGCGGTCAGCTCGGTTATGATTACCCTTAGCTTGGTTGCTATTTTCGCCTCAGTTATTGCCAATACCATTAAGCTTTCAGATGATATTCAAAACAGTGTGCGGGTTGTAGTATACATGCGCAAGGATATTCAAGATCAGAGCGAGCAGATTGAAAAAGACGGTCAAACCGTGACCAATGAAAACTACCATAAGGTCTACGATGCTCTGACAGCCATGAAGCATGTCGACAAGGTTGATTTTTCTAGCAAGGAAGAACAGTATGATAAACTGATCAAAACGGCTGGGAACAACTGGAAGATTTTTGATGGAGATGCCAATCCTCTCTATGATGCTTATTATGTAGAGACGACTGCTCCAAAATATGTGAAGCAAGTCTCAGCAGATGCTAAAAAAATTGAAGGAGTTTCTGAGGTTAAAGATGGTGGGGTCGATACCCAACGCTTGTTTGCTCTTGGAACCTTCATCCGAAACTGGGGCTTGATTGGTGTAGCTTTATTGATCTTCATCGCAGTCTTCTTGATTTCAAATACCATTCGGATTACCATCATTTCACGTAGTCGTGAGATTAAGATTATGCGACTGGTAGGAGCAAAAAATGGCTATATTCGTGCACCATTCCTTTTAGAAGGTGCTTGGATCGGTCTCTTGGGAGCCTTGGTTCCTTCAGCTTTGGTCTTCTACGTTTATAATGTTGTCTATACGTCAATGAACAATAACTTGGCAGATCAAAACTTGTATCTCTATAGTCCTCATCTCTTGGTACCGATCATGGTCGGTGGCCTCTTTGGATTAGGAATTTTGATTGGGGCGATTGGTTCTTCAATCTCCATGAGACGTTTTCTTAAGATATAATAAAAAAGCAAGTTCGCACTTGCTTTTTTTGTCTACTTCTATGAGGACAGGAAGGATGATAAGGACTCTTTAGGATTGTCTAAAGAAGGGATTGAACATCTTCTCGTGACCAATAGAAGTCTCAGGGCCATGCCCGGGATAGACAGTGTAGGAAGATGGAAGGGTAAAGAGTTCTTCTCTGATACTGCTAAGTATCTGTGCCGCGTTCCCTGTCGGAAGATCGGTCCGTCCAATGGTTTCGCGAAAAAGGGCGTCACCGGATAGAACCAGGTGATCCTCAGGAAAGACGATAGAGACTCCTCCTGCAGAGTGGCCTGGTGTCTCCAGAACATAAAAGTGGAAATCGGCTATTTGGTAATCGGAGCGAATGTCATAAAGGAAGTCGGCCTCCTTGCATACCACATCTTCTAAATCCGCATGACGATCCAAACCAGATAAATTATCGACAGGAGAAGACAACCAACTGGCTTCTGCTGAATGGACATAAACAGGTGGGAAATGATAGGTCTGACGAACCTTTTCAAGACTCATAATGTGATCGTAATGCGTATGGGTTAAAAGAATCGCTACGATTGGTTTTCCGATGCGATCTATTTGTTTTTGAATAGTCGCCCAGTCGCTACCTGGATCGACAAGAATGAGGGAGTGGTCATTTTCAAGGTAGTAGGTGTTTTCATAAGCTACAGGATTAACAGTACGATAGATTTTCATAAGGACTCCTTTCTAGAATAGTGTATCAAATTGCAAGGAAAATAACAGGATTGAAGTCAACATGAAAGGAGAAAAAAATCTGCAGAGCTTGCTCAAACGTGATATAATTTTAAGTATTATGACAAGACAGAAACGGAAATATGCCATTGTGGATCTGGAAGCGACCAGTGCTGGAAGCAATGCTAAGATCATTCAGGTTGGGATTGTCATCATCGAAGATGGGAGGATTACGCAATCCTATGAGACGGATGTGAATCCCCATGAACGATTGGATGAGCATATCAAACAATTGACTGGCCTGACAGATGCTCGCTTGAAAAAAGCACCAGAGTTTGCACAAGTGGCAAAAGAAATTTTTGAATTAATAGAAGATGCCGTCTTTGTGGCCCATAATGTCAAATTTGATGCGAATTTATTAGCAGAAGCCCTCTTTTGGGAAGGATTTGAGCTAACGACTCCTCGGATTGATACGGTTGAATTGTCTCAAATTTTCTATCCGACTTTAGAACGCTACAATTTAGGAGCGCTTGCAGCTGAACTGGAAATTGAGTTGCACCATGCTCACTCCGCTTTAGCGGATGCTATGGCAACAGCCCAGCTACTGTTGAAATTGAGAGAGAAAATTGCGAGCTTACCGAGAGGATTGATCGAAAAACTTCTTTCGATGGCAGATTGTTTGATTTATGAATCACGACTCTTAATAGAAGATGCGCTTGAAGACAGTAGCCTTTTTTTACCAGCTCATTTAGTAGAAGTTCATGGTCTCTATCTGCGCAAGCCACAGCAGTTTTTAGAAAGTCGTCATTTGTCTGAACAGTTTGAACTCAATATGCAGCTGTTGGGAATGGAGGCTTATCCGGAGCAGAGAGAATTTGTTGCCTATATCGAGGATAGTTTGCAACAGCCACTTCCGAGTTTTATTGAAGCGCCAACGGGTATCGGGAAGACCTATGCCTATCTATTAACGCTTTTAGCGAAAACCTCCAAGCGCATTCTTGTCAGTGTTCCAACTAAAATTCTTCAGGATCAAATTATGAAGAAGGAAGGAAAGACTATCCAAGATCTTTTCCAAATTCCCTTTCATAGCCTAAAAAGTCCCAAGGATTACATCCAACTCGATAAATTTTATCAGGCCTTACAGAGTGAGTCAGATAATGGGATGATCCGACGCTTTAAAATGCAACTGTTGGTTTGGCTGACCATGACGGAAACGGGAGAGCTCAGTGAAATTGGTCAACTCTATCGTCATCTTCATTTTGTAGCTGACATTTGCCACGATGGCCAATTGTCGAAACGTTCGCTTTTTTATCAGGAAGATTTTTGGCGTCTCGGCCAGGAAAAAGTGAAAACCAGCCGAGTAATTCTGACCAATCATGTCTATCTGTTAACCCGTCTAGAAGATGATAAGAGTCTACTTCAAGAATCTGTTCTGGTAGTGGATGAAGCGCAAAAACTCTTCTTTGCTTTGGAGCAGTTTTCACAGAGAGAAGAAACCTTGCAATCTCTTCTTCTAAGCTTGCAACACGCTATTGAAGAGGAAAAAGATCTGCTGCAACGGCGTTTGCTGGAAAGTATTCAATTTGAGTTAAATGCCTGCTCTAAGGAAGTTGTACAAGGAAAAACAGCGATCTTATCAGATCAAACAGTGGCAAAAATTCGACAGGATGTATCGGAATTAAAAAACGAATCTCTAGAGAATCTAAGAGAATTGTTTGATGAGCGCTACCAGATTTTTTGGATGGACAAGGAAGTGGTCGAAAGCCACCAGATTCTTCGTCTCCATGGAGGAGTTGAGGACTTGCTATCCTTTAAGGAGTTTGTGCCTGAAGAAGTTCCCGTGCTCTTTGTATCAGCGACGATCGCGATCAGTAAAAAGGTGCATTTACCTGCCCTTTTGGGATACCAAGAGCAGCAAATCTACCGGGTGCCAATAACAGTCAAACAACACCAGGAATTGTTGGTGCCGATAGATTTTCCAGATGTCGTTTCTTTATCTTCCGTGGAGTATGCAGGAGAGATTTGTCAGCTCATCGATGAACTCCTTCCTCTAAGAAAACCAATTTTTCTTTTGTTTACCTCAAAAGAATTGTTACTGGAGACGTCAAACGCATTGAAGTTTCCTCATTTGGCCCAGTATCGAAATGGCGATGCAGCTAATATTAAGCGACGATTTGACCGAGGAGAAAGCTCTATTTTATTGGGAACAGGAAGCTTCTGGGAGGGTGTCGATTTTTCCCAACAAAAAGAAGTGATTCAAATCATCACGCGCCTTCCTTTTGACAACCCCAAAGATTATATGGTTCAAAAGCTGAATACCCAACTCAGAGAACAGGGGAAAAATCCCTTTTATGACTATAGCCTTCCGGTCGCGATTTTAAGGCTCAAACAGGCTATTGGGAGAACCAGCCGTTTTCAAGACCAGGAATCGTTGGTCCTCTTATTGGATCAGCGAGTGGTGACCAAACGATATGGAAAACAAATTTTAGATGGTTTGCAGCAAGTGTTGCCCCTTCATACGACAGTGAGAGAGCGGCTTGTTGAGCAAGCAGCTGCCTTTTTTGAAAGGAATTGAGAGAATGAAAAATAAAGGATTTGGACTTGCAATTGCATTTGTACTGGCTCTTTGCGCCATGTTTTTGGGAACTTTCTTTCCCATCATTGGCTCCAGTGTCTTTGCTTTGATTTTAGGAATTGTCCTCAATGAATTAGTAGATTTGCCGGAGAATTCACGACCAGGACTGAACTGGTCCGGTAAGAAATTATTGCAGTATTCGATTATCTTCATGGGATTTAGCTTGCCGATTGCGACGGTTGCCTCTACAGGCTTGTCTTCTTTGAAGATTAGTCTGCCAACGATAACAGTTGCTTTTCTTGCAGCGATGATCTTTGGGAAAGTCTTCCATCTGAAATCTCACTTACGGACCTTAATTGGATTTGGAACGGCTATTTGTGGTGGATCTGCTATCGCAGCAGCTGCGCCGATCATTGAAGCAGACGAAGAGGAAATTGCCTTATCTATGTCAACTATCTTCTTCTTCAACATTTTGGCTGTCTTTATCTTTCCAGTATTAGGGCATGTATGGCATATGTCTAATTTTCAATTTGGCCTCTGGTCAGGAACAGCTATTAACGATACGTCATCAGTTGTAGCAGCAGCGTTTTCTTATAGTAAGGCGGCGGGTGAAATGGCGACCATTGTTAAGTTGACACGCGCCCTGATGATTGTACCAGTTTGTTTGGGCTTGATCGGTCTAAAATGGTATCGGAGCAAGCAACAAGGAAGAAACAAAGGAATGTTAAAGAAAATTATTCCTTGGTTCATCATCTGGTTTATTGTGGCTTCTATTCTTTCTTCTATTGGCCTGGTACCTAAAGTGGTTCTACCTTACCTAAAGGACCTTTCTCACCTCTTTATGGCCATGGCTTTGGTCGGAATCGGAAGCAAGGTTTCTTGGAAACAGTTCCGTGCAGCAGGAGCAGCCCCCCTTCTAGTAGGGTTGATTGCTTGGTTTTGTGTAGCAGGATCTAGCTTGATTCTACAATTGTTGTTCTATTAATTGATTTGATGATTCTCACAGAAAGGAACGTGAATGAAGAAACATCATTTTTTGACGATTCACCTGGATTATTCGATCATTGGGATTGTCTTCGCCCTTCTCATGATTGGGATTTTATCTGTTTATGTAGCAGTTTCTCATGACTATCCCCAAATGGTGTGGCCTTTTTTAGGGCAGCAATTGGCCTGGATTGGTGTGGGATGTGTCATTTGCCTGATTGTGACGATTTTTAGCACGAAATTTCTTTGGAAAATCACTCCCTTTCTTTACCTGCTTGGCCTGGCCTTGATGGTTCTTCCCCTTGTTTTTTATAATCCCAACTTGGTAGCTTCGACTGGAGCTAAAAACTGGGTGGCTTATGGAAATATCACCTTATTTCAGCCTTCAGAATTTATGAAGATCCCCTTCATCCTGATGCTGTCACGCTCTATTGTCCGATTTTTGCAAAGAAATAAGGGGCGTGAGCGATTATTACGACAAGATTGGTTTTTGATTCTAGAGTTGACCATCTATACGATTCCGGTATTTGCCTTATTGGCTCTCCAGCAGGACTTGGGAACGGCCTTAGTATTCTTGGCCATCTTTGCGGGCTTAGTGCTCGTTTCAGGAGTTTCCTGGAAAATTATCTTGCCGGTCATCTTGCTTCTAGCAGGTGGGCTAGCAGGCTTTCTCTTCCTCTTTCTATCAGAAGGGGGTCGGGCTTTTCTGCACCAGCAAGTAGGGATGCCAACCTATCAGATGAACCGTATTTTAGCCTGGTTAAATCCTTTTGACTATGCACAAACCACCACCTACCAGCAGGCGCAGGGACAGCTAGCCATTGCAAGTGGTGGTCTCTTTGGGCAAGGCTTTAATGTCTCCAATTTATTGGTTCCCGTACGGGAGAGTGATATGATTTTTACGGTCGTAGCAGAGGACTTTGGTTTTGTTGGAGCTCTGGTGCTGTTGATTTTATATGTGACCCTGATTTACCGCATTTTAAAAATTACCCTCCAGTCCAATAACCAATTTTATACCTATATTTCCATTGGATTTATTATGATGCTGGTCTTTCATATTTTTGAAAATGTTGGAGCAGTAACGGGTCTTCTCCCCTTGACGGGGATTCCCCTCCCCTTTATCTCACAAGGTGGATCCTCTATTATTAGTAATCTGATTGGTATTGGTCTGGTCCTCTCAATATATAATCATAGTAGCAAAAAGAAAGAGCCAGAAGAAGGGCCTCCAATCCGTAAAAAAGTAGTTCTTAAAAAGGCGCAATAGATAGAAAGAAGGAATGAAAATGAAAAAAGTAGCAACGATTTTAGCAAACGGTTTTG
Organism: Streptococcus sp. CF8_Ac1-9; assembly: GCF_024295565.1. Lineage (NCBI taxonomy): Bacteria > Bacillati > Bacillota > Bacilli > Lactobacillales > Streptococcaceae > Streptococcus > Streptococcus sp. CF8_Ac1-9. The sequence continues at coordinate 51,966 of NZ_JANCOY010000007.1, read as the reverse complement.
AAGAAATTGAAGCCTTGACCATTGTCGATGTTTTGAGACGGGCTGGGATCGACTGTGACCTTATTGGCATGGAAGAAACGGTCACAGGTTCTCACCAGATCACAGTGGAAGTCGACCGCCTCTGGAATGGGGACCTGTCAGATTATGATGGAATCTTCTTACCAGGTGGGATGCCAGGAGCTGCGAATTTGCGGGATAATCCGGAATTGATTGCAGCTCTCCAAGAAGAAAGTAGGAAAGGAAAAATCATTTCTGCGATTTGCGCAGCACCAATTGTCTTGGCGCGTGCCGGCCTCTTAAAAGATAAACACTATACGTGTTACGATGGTTTTGAAGAAGAGATTCAAGATGGGCACTATCAGAAAGAAACAGTGGTGAAAGACGGGAATCTCTTGACCAGTCGTGGTCCTTCAACTGCGCTTGCCTTAGCCTATGCCTTGGTAGAGCAATTTGGAGGAGATGCCCAAAGCCTTCGTCAAGGAATGCTCTATCAAGATGTCTTTGGAGATGCTTAAAAAAGCTCTTTTGGACACCATATTTTCTGGTAAAAGTTCACATTCTATGACGGAAAATGACTTCTCTATGATTTAAAATGAAATGACCGTAAAAAATGGCTAAAATCCCCCCTAAATGAGGGTTTTAGCTTATTTTTTTTGTCCATTTGTGGTATAATATTGACTATGAATTATCATGATTTTATATGGGATCTTGGTGGGACGCTATTGGATAATTACGAAACGTCCACAAATGCCTTTGTAGCGACATTGAAGGACTTTCACATCCAAGCCGATCATGATTCTGTTTATGCAGCATTAAAAATCTCAACACAGGATGCAATTCAAACCTTTGCACCACATATTTCAAATTTTCGTACGGAATACAAGAAAAAAGAAGCCTTGGGCTTGCAAGAGCCGGTCTTATTTGAGGGGGCAAAAGAGTTACTAGAAGAGATCCAAGCACATGGAGGACGCCATTTTTTGGTATCTCATCGGGATCGCCAAGTTTTAACCCTTATTGAACAGACAGGCATTGCACCCTACTTTACGGAGATTGTAACAGCAGACGAGGGCTTTCCTCGAAAACCAGACCCAGCCTCTATGCTTTATTTGAAGGAAAAATATGGCATTCAAGACGGTCTGGTCATCGGAGATCGTCCGATCGATATAGAAGCTGGGAAGGCTGCAGGACTTTCACCCTATTTATTTGATTCCATGCCACACTTACACCAGTTTATATTTGAATAGAAAAGGGAAATTATGACAGAGGATAAACAGCAAGAAAATCAAGCACAAGAATATGATGCCAGTCAGATTCAGGTCTTGGAAGGACTAGAAGCCGTTCGGATGCGTCCGGGGATGTATATTGGATCGACCTCAAAAGAAGGTCTTCATCATCTGGTCTGGGAAATCGTGGATAACTCGATCGACGAAGCCTTAGCTGGTTTTGCTAGCCATATTGAAGTTTTCATTGAAGCAGATAATTCGATCACGGTTGTCGATGATGGTCGTGGAATCCCAGTGGATATCCAAGAAAAGACAGGTCGACCTGCCGTTGAAACTGTCTTTACTGTGCTTCACGCGGGAGGAAAATTTGGCGGAGGCGGCTACAAGGTTTCTGGTGGTCTTCACGGGGTAGGGTCATCCGTCGTCAACGCCCTCTCCACATCCCTCGATGTTCGCGTCTATAAAAATGGCAGTATCCATTACCAAGAGTATCGACGTGGACACGTTGTGGATGATTTGAAAGTCATCGGGGAGACAGATCGGACAGGGACAACCGTCCACTTTATTCCAGACCCAGAAATCTTCACGGAAACCACCGAGTATGATTTTGAAAAATTAAATAAACGGATTCAAGAATTAGCCTTTTTGAATCGTGGCTTGCGTATTTCTTTGACGGATAAGCGAGAAGGCATAGAGCAAGAAAAGCATTACCACTACGAAGGTGGGATCTCTAGTTACGTCGAATACATCAATGAAAACAAAGATGTCATCTTTGAAAAACCAATCTACACAGATGGTGAAATGGATGATATTACAGTTGAAGTAGCTATGCAATATACCACAGGCTACCATGAGACGGTCATGAGTTTTGCGAATAACATTCATACCCATGAAGGTGGAACGCATGAACAGGGCTTCCGTACAGCTCTCACTCGTGTGATCAATGATTACGCTAAGAAAAATAAACTCTTAAAAGAAAACGAAGACAATCTAACTGGGGAAGATGTTCGAGAGGGCCTAACAGCAGTGATCTCTGTTAAACATCCAAATCCACAGTTTGAAGGACAAACCAAGACCAAACTTGGAAATTCAGAAGTTGTTAAGATTACCAATCGACTCTTTAGTGATGCCTTTTCTGATTTCCTTTTGGAAAATCCGCAAATTGCTAAGAAAATCGTCGAAAAAGGGATTTTAGCAGCGAAAGCTCGCGTAGCTGCTAAGCGAGCGCGTGAGGTGACCCGTAAGAAATCAGGGCTTGAGATTTCCAACCTACCTGGTAAATTGGCAGATTGTTCTTCAAATAATCCACAAGAAACAGAACTCTTTATCGTCGAAGGGGATTCAGCCGGAGGATCTGCAAAATCTGGTCGAAATCGGGAATTCCAAGCGATTTTACCAATCCGCGGTAAGATCTTGAACGTTGAAAAAGCAAGTATGGACAAAATTCTAGCCAATGAAGAGATCCGTAGTTTATTTACTGCTATGGGAACTGGATTTGGTGCAGAATTTGATGTTACAAAAGCGCGTTATCAAAAATTAGTCATCATGACCGATGCCGATGTCGATGGCGCTCATATCCGAACCCTTCTGTTGACCTTGATCTATCGCTATATGAAACCAGTCTTGGAAGCGGGATATGTTTACATTGCGCAACCACCAATCTATGGGGTCAAAGTCGGTAGTGAAATCAAAGAATATATCCAACCTGGTGCCAACCAAGAAGCCGAATTAGCTGCAGCTTTGGAACGTTATTCAGAAGGTCGCTCAAAACCAACCATCCAACGCTATAAAGGTCTTGGAGAAATGGATGATCACCAATTATGGGAAACAACCATGAATCCAGAACACCGCTTGATGGCACGAGTATCAGTAGACGATGCTGCGGAAGCAGATAAGATCTTTGATATGTTGATGGGGGACCGCGTGGAACCACGTCGTGAATTTATCGAAGAAAACGCTGAATATAGTACACTCGATGTATAAAATTCACCGAACGCTTCCCATTAATGGATATTTTATGGTATAATTACTAGGATTACGTTCAAGTAATACGATGAAGGAGTTTTTATATGTCTAGTGGACTAATTGTTCTCATCTTTATTGTCGCCCTTATCTTGATTGTAGGATATGTGGTTGCAGTCATTTTGAGAAAACGAAATGAAGCCTTACTGGCAGCACTGGAAGAACGAAAAGAAAAGTTATATAACCTTCCGGTCAACGATGAAGTAGAGGCCGTAAAAAACATGCATTTGATTGGTCAAAGTCAAATTGCATTTCGTGAATGGAATCAAAAATGGGTAGATTTATCCTTAAATTCATTTGCTGATATTGAAAACAATCTGTTTGAAGCGGAAGGCTATAACAATTCTTTCCGTTTCATGAAGGCTAAACAAGCCATTGATAATATCGAAAGTCAGATCCAATTGATCGACGAAGATATCAAGGCGATTCGCAAAGCCCTTTCTGATCTGGAAGAGCAGGAACAAAAGAATAGCGGACGTGTGGTTCATGCCTTGGATATGTTTGAGGAACTTCAAAAAGAAGTCACTTCAGACCCAGATCGTTATGGCAGTGCACTTCCTGAAATTGAAAAACAAATTGGAAATATTCAATCTGAGTTTTCACAATTTGTAACCTTGAATTCTTCAGGTGACCCTGTTGAAGCGGCTGAAATCCTTGATACAGCTGAAAATCATATTGTAGCCTTAAAACAAATTGTTGAGCGAGTGCCAGAAATTGTCACTGCTCTTCAAACAAAACTTCCTGATCAATTAGAGGATTTGGAAAGTGGCTACCGCAAGCTTTTGGAATCTGGATACCACTTCACTGAAACAGATATTGAATCTCGTTTCCAACAGTTGCATGCTTCTTTGAAGAACAATATGGCAAATGTATCTGCCCTTGAATTGGACAATGCCATTTACGAAAATGAACAAATTCAAGAAGAAATCGATGCATTGTATCACATCTTTACTCGTGAAATTGAATCACAAAAAGTTGTGAAGAAGTTAGTGAAACAACTGCCTGGCTATTTGAAACATGCTAAAGATAACAATAGCAAGCTTGCGGCAGAAGTGGAACGTCTCGGTAAAACATTTGTCTTGAATGAAAGCTTCAGCCAACAGTTAAAAGAGTTGGAAGCTGAGCTATCTTCACAAGAAAATGTGGTAGAAGATGCCTTGAAAGATTCATCTGAAACACAAAAGGCCTATTCTATCGTAGAAGAAGAGTTAGAAGCTATTGAAGCTCGCTTGAAAGAAATCGAAGATGAGCAAATTGGCTTAAGTGATTCCCTTTCAAAAATTGAAAAAGACGATGCCAATGCTCGCCAAAAAGTCAACATCTATGCCAACCGTTTGCATGCCATTAAACGCTATATGGACAAACGGAACTTGCCAGGAATTCCTCAAGAATTCTTAGAAATTTTCTTCACTGCAAGTAACAATACAGAAGCTTTGATGGATGAGTTAGAAGGGGATAAAATCAACATCGAATCAACCAATCGTTTGTTGGAAATCTTGACCAATGATATGAATGAATTGGAAGAAGCGGCGTATCGAATTGTTCAAAATGCGACATTGACAGAACAATTGTTGCAATACTCGAACCGTTACCGTTCATTTGATGATCATGTACAGGCAGCCTTTGATGAGTCCCTTTATATTTTCGAAAGAGAATATGACTATGCGGCTTCCTTCAAAGTCATCTCAGATGCTTTGGAAATGGTAGAAGCAGGCGTAACTGATCGCTTTGTTACTTCCTATGAAAAAACCCGCGAGCAAATTCGCTTTTAATAACAGAAAAATGACCTTTTAGGAGGTCATTTTTTTATCTTCAAATCATAATTGAAACTTGAAATTTAAACCCTATTTTTGTATAGTAAGGGAGAAATAAGAAAGGAAAGCGATGAAAGAAGTAACAGGTCTTCTCGTTATGGATGTAGATGGAACCTTGATAAGACAGGAAGGGATTGATCTACTAGCTCAAGAAGCTGGCGTGGGAGAAAAAGTGGCAGAGATTACAGCCCAAGCAATGAATGGGGAGCTGGATTTTGCAACATCTTTAGAGGCGCGTGTTGCTTTATTGAAGGGATTAGAGACCTCTATCTTTCCGAAAATTTTGGAGCAGATGGAAGTCACACCGGGTGCTGAAACATTGATCACGGAACTGCATCAAAGAGGTTACAAGGTTGGCCTTGTTTCCGGGGGATTTCATGAAGTCATTGATCCCATCGCGATGTCTTTAGGAATTGATCTAGTCCGAGCCAATCGTTTAGAGGTTTCTAATGGCCGTTTGACAGGGAAAGTCCTTGGTGAAATTCTAACTCCTGAAAGGAAAAAGGAGTCTCTCCTGACGTGGGCGAAAGAAAATCATGTCCCACGAAGTCAGACGATTGCGATGGGTGATGGTGCCAATGATCTTCTGATGATTGAAACAGCAGGTATCGGGATTGCCTTTATGGCCAAGCCAATCGTCGCTGAGCGAGCCCCATATCGTATCGAGAAGAGGGATTTAAGCCTTGTTCTTGAAATTCTAGACCAGCATAGAAAGGAAACAGCATGCATATCCTACTAGCCCCGGATTCATTTAAAGAATCCTTATCTGCCAAACAAGTAGCAGAAGCCTTGAAAAAAGGATTTCAAGAGGCTCTACCAGATGCAACTTTTGACCTCCTTCCTATTGGGGATGGAGGCGAAGGCACCATGGAAACCCTAGCTGGAGTTCTGGATGTAACGGAGTACCAAACTCAAGTAACCGGACCATTTGGACAGCCTGTTTCAATGTCTTACTACCAAAAAGATGAGATGGCTTTTTTTGAGATGGCTTCACTTGTCGGTTTAGGCACCATTCCAGCTGAAAAACGAAATCCTCTTGAACTGGAAACACGAGGAATTGGTGAACTTATTTTGCAATTGGTTGACCAAGGGGTTAAAACGATCTGTGTGGGAATTGGCGGTTCTGCAACGAATGATGGTGGGATTGGGATGGCAGCTGGATTAGGGGTAGCCTTCTATGATGATCAAGGCCATCTGCTTCGTCCTGTAGGGGCTTCGCTCGGTCGTGTGGCTAGAATAGATACCAGTGCGGTTCCAAAAGCTTTAGAAGACATCGAGCTCCAAGTCTTAACGGATGTAACCAATCCTCTCTGTGGCAGTCAAGGAGCGACCTATATCTTTGGTGGGCAAAAGGGATTGAATCCCCTTCTGTTTCCAGCTGTTGATCAGGCTATGCAGGGTTTTTACCAATTAGTAGATGCACGAATATTGTCCATGCCTGGTGCCGGAGCTGGAGGTGGCATGGCTGCTGGCTTGGTCGCTTTTGCCGGTGGTCAGATCTCCTCAGGAATTGAAAAAAGCCTTGATTTGATTGACTTTGATCACAAAGTACAAAAAGCTGATCTGGTCGTGGTCGGGGAAGGTAGGATGGATCTCCAATCTCTTTCTGGTAAGGCACCTGTCGGGGTAGCCAAACGAACACCAGAGAAGATCCCAGTGCTTGCTATTTGTGGTAGCTTAGCGGAGGATTTGCCTGCTTTACCTAGTCATCACATTGAAGCTGCCTTCTCTATCGTACCTGGTCCTTGTGAGGTAGCAGATGCACTCGCTCATGCTGAAAGGAATCTGATTTCCTGCGCTCGAAATATTGGGAACCTTTTGAAAATGAAAGCAAACTAAAAAACCAATGAAAAGGAGATGTTCCCTTCCATTGGTTTTTCTTTAGCTAAAGAGACGTTTCCAAAATAGTTTCTTTTCTGGACTAGCAGTCTCTTCTTTCTTTTCAAATAAATTTGGATACTGGAGACTCATGTCTGTTGGTGAAATTCCAGATGGATGATCAGTATGGATGATGAGACCAAAGGGAGAGTGGCGACAGTCATCTGAAACAATGCTTGCCACAAGACCAAGATCCTTTGTCTTTTTCAAATATTGAAGTTGGCTGCTTTCATCCAAGGCAGGCGAAATCTTGACCAATACAGGTTCAAAGCGTTCTGAAATGTTCGTAAGAATTGAAGAATAGTGCTCCAAATAGAGATTGTCCCTTGCCTCCTCCAAGGTACATGATGCAATCACACGCTCCTCATAAGTCTCCAAAAATCGACGCTGTTCATCAGGATTGAACCGAGTAGGACCAGCAGCTTTTTCTAAAATCGTTTTATTAATATCTGTCATAAGTTAAGTATAGCATAAAGCGTAGCAGAAGAGTAGAGGAATGCTAAAAAATTAAATAAGGAGGGGAAATGGCAGAAAATAAGATAGTGGAACCGTTTTCTTGTTAAAAACTTCTCAATTTTCGTAGATTTCCTTGTTTTTTCTTGAAAAAATAGCCTAATTACGATATGATAGAGGAGTAAAAAATATAACTCAATAAGGAGAGTAAGAAATGTCAATTATTACTGATGTTTACGCTCGCGAAGTCCTAGACTCACGCGGTAACCCAACACTTGAAGTAGAAGTATATACTGAATCAGGTGCTCATGGACGTGGTATGGTTCCATCAGGAGCTTCTACTGGTGAACACGAAGCAGTTGAACTTCGTGACGGTGACAAATCTCGTTACGGTGGTCTTGGTACTCAAAAAGCTGTTGACAACGTAAACAACATTATTGCTGAAGCAATCATCGGCTATGATGTACGTGATCAACAAGCTATCGACCGTGCTATGATCGCTCTTGACGGTACTCCTAACAAAGGTAAATTGGGAGCAAACGCAATCCTTGGTGTGTCTATCGCTGTAGCTCGTGCTGCTGCTGACTACCTTGAAATCCCACTTTACAGCTACCTTGGTGGATTCAACACTAAAGTTCTTCCAACTCCAATGATGAACATCATCAATGGTGGATCTCACTCAGATGCTCCAATCGCTTTCCAAGAATTCATGATCGTACCTGCTGGTGCACCTACATTCAAAGAAGCTCTTCGTTGGGGTGCTGAAATCTTCCACGCACTTAAGAAAATCCTTAAAGGTCGTGGTCTTGAAACAGCCGTTGGTGACGAAGGTGGATTTGCTCCTCGTTTTGACGGAACTGAAGATGGTGTAGAAACTATCATCGCTGCTATCGAAGCTGCTGGTTATGTTCCAGGTAAAGACGTATTTATCGGATTTGACTGTGCATCATCAGAATTCTACGATAAAGAACGCAAAGTTTACGATTACACTAAATTCGAAGGTGAAGGAGCTGCTGTCCGCACTGCTGCTGAACAAATCGACTACCTTGAAGAATTGGTAAACAAATACCCAATCATCACTATCGAAGATGGTATGGACGAAAACGACTGGGACGGTTGGAAAGCTCTTACTGAACGTCTTGGTGGTAAAGTTCAATTGGTTGGTGACGACTTCTTCGTAACAAACACTGACTACCTTTCACGTGGTATCGAAGAAAAATGTGCTAACTCTATCCTTATCAAAGTTAACCAAATTGGTACTCTTACTGAAACATTCGATGCTATCGAAATGGCGAAAGAAGCTGGTTACACTGCCGTTGTATCACACCGTTCAGGTGAAACTGAAGATTCAACAATCGCTGACATCGCAGTTGCAACAAACGCAGGACAAATCAAGACTGGTTCACTTTCACGTACAGACCGTATCGCTAAATACAACCAATTGCTTCGCATCGAAGATCAACTTGGTGAAGTAGCTGAATACCGTGGATTGAAATCATTCTACAACCTTAAGAAATAATCTAGTTTACTAGACTAAAAAGATCCTTGAGTCTTCTCAAGGATCTTTTTTGCGATTGGTATAAACAAAAACTCCTCAACTAAAGCGTTGAGGAGTAGTTCTATTAGAACAAGCCTTTGATTTTGTCCAAGGCACCGCTGACCATTTCATTTCCAGATACAAGCCCTTTGGCTTGTTCAAGGTAGTCACCGAGGTTGTCTTTGTTGTCATCAACAAATTTCTTTGCAGCGTCGAAATCTTTCTTTTCGATCATTTCTTTCACTTGGTTAAATAAGTCCAATGGATTCATGTTAGGGTCTCCTAAAATATAAGTTGTGAAGTCAGGCTCACGCCTTTTTCTCATCTATTTAATCATTTTTTTAGAGGTTTGACAACTAAAACGACTTAATGAAAAACCGTACAAACGGCCTCTGGAACATAGAAGTCGTCGGATAGAAGGGTCAATTTTCCGCTAGCAGAATCTCGTTTGAAGACGGTGGCATTAGGTGAATCTTGATGGGCTGCGATCAAATAGTTTTGATCAGGACTAAGTGTGAAATCACGTGGATTGAGCCCTTGAGTTGGAACAATTTCAATCAGTTCTAGGCTACCATCAGCCACAACTTTGAAGACAGCGATGGAATTGTGAGCACGGTTAGATGCATAGAGGAATTTTCCATCAGCTGAGAGCTTGATCGCAGAAGCCCATTTTTGACCATCGTAGTCTGATGGAAGTGTAGAAACAGTTTGGAAGTGTTCGAATTCACCCATACCGTCATAAAAGAGTACATCGATCGTAGCATTTAATTCATTGATGAGATAAGCAGTCTTATAGTGAGGATGAAAGACCAGGTGACGAGGTCCTGCCCCTGGAGCTGTTTGATACTGATTGATCAGGGTTAGGTTTCCTTCCTCACTGACATCATAGACATGCAAACTGTCGGTTCCTAGGTCACACGTGATCAGGTACTGATCTGGTGTAAGGTCTGCATAGTGGGTATGTGGACTTGCTTGATTGGCATGAGGACCACTTCCTTGGTGGGTATCTTGATCGACAAAGGACAAACGCCCATCTGCCTCTAGCTTATATACGAGAACTTGGCCTTTGTGATAGTTGGCTCCATAGACCAGTTGACGCTTGTCATCGACAGAGACATAGCAGAGTGGAGCGCCCTCTTCAACAACGTGATTGAGTTGCTGAAAATCAGCTGTAAAGCTTGCGATTCCTCCTTTTCCCTCTTCAGCTCCGACACTGTAGAGGTTTCCTTTTTCAGAAAAAGCGATATAGGTTGGATTGGGCTCGGCTGCCACTAGTTCAAGTTGGCTCAATGCCCCTGTTTCAGGGTCAAATTGTGCCTTGTAAATTCCTTTGGATTCTTTTTTGGTATAGGTACCGAAATAAATGGTTTGAGACATAGGTCACCTCGTATGATTTGTTAGGTTTATTATATCAAAGGTCCTATTGGAAGGCAATTGCTAGTTGAAAAGGGGAGGGCCTTTCTTTCTTATTTTGCTAGTTTTTTCGTAACTTCAAGCTCAAAAAATGCTAAAATAGAAACAGATTGAAATGAAAAGGAGTTCTCTGTGGATAATAAAGAAAAACAGTTTAGTTTGTCCTGGTTTTTTAGATGGTTTTTAGACAACAAGGCCATTACCGTATTTTTAGTTACCTTGCTGTTGGGCTTGAACCTTTTGGTTTTGAGTAAAATCACCTTTATTTTTATTCCTATTTTTGAGTTTGCAGGAGCAGTCATGCTGCCTGTTATTATCTCTGGTTTGCTCTATTACCTGCTCAACCCTATTGTTGACTTTCTTGAAAGAAAAGGACTTAAGCGGATTTTTGCGATTTCCTTAGTCTTTTTCTTGATTGCAGTGCTTTTAATCTGGGGTCTAGCTGTAGTGATTCCATCCGTCCAACGACAGGTGGTGAGTTTCTTTCATAACCTGCCAACTTATTTGGAAAAGGCCAATGCAACCATCGATGATTTTCTAGATAATCGCGTCTCCTCTGATATCAAACCTCAGCTAGACGAGATCACCAAGGAATTGTCTGCAAATATTACTTCTTGGGCGAGTTCGATTTCTGGGCGGGCTGTCAATTGGGTCAGCAACTTGATCGGAGTGGCTTCGCAAGTTATTGTTGCCTTGATCATTATGCCTTTTATTGTCTTTTATCTTCTTCGAGATGGAAAAAATTTAAAGGGCCACATTGTTCGCTTCTTACCAACTAAGATTCGTAAATCGGCTGAGCAAGTTCTCTCAGATGTCAATACCCAACTCTCCAACTACGTTCGAGGGCAAATTACGGTAGCCATTGTCGTCGCCATTATGTTCATCATCTTCTTTAAGATCATTGGCTTGCGCTATGCGGTGACACTGGGGATCTCTGCGGGAATCTTGAATTTGATCCCATACTTGGGTAGTTTCTTAGCCATGTTACCTGCCTTAGTATTGGGCTTGGTAGCAGGGCCAGAGATGTTTATCAAGGTCTTGATTGTATTTGCAATGGAGCAAACCATTGAAGGACGTTTTGTATCACCGTTGGTTTTGGGAAGCCAGTTAAATATCCATCCGATTACCATTTTATTTGTGCTCTTGACGTCAGGATCTATGTTTGGAATCTGGGGAGTTTTCCTTGGAATTCCAGTCTATGCATCTGCTAAGGTGGTGATCGGAGCTATCTTTGAATGGTATAAGGTCGTCAGTGGCTTGTATGAAGAACACAATGAAATAGAAGAGGAAACACACAGTGAGTCATAGTCAACAAATGGTAGAGGCTCTCGATCGGCAAGAGCTAGAAGAGGCAGAAGTTCAATTTCAACAGGCTTTGTTAGAAGATAGTGAAGCACAATTATTGGATTTAGGTCAATATCTTGAAAGTATCGGTTTTTACCCTCAGGCAAAAGAAATCTATGAACAGATTGCAGAAACCTACCCAGAAGTGTATCTGAGTTTGGCAACCATCCTTGCAGAGGAAGGCCAAACGGAAGAGGCCTTTGCTTATTTAGAAGAAATTGGACCTGAATCAAACTGGTATGTGGCCAGTCTCTTGGTTAAGGCGGATCTCTATCAGATGGAAAGCTTAGCAGATGTGGCGCGTGAAAAATTAGTTGAAGCTGCTCATTTGTCTGATGATCCGATCATTCAATTAGGGCTAGCTGAAATTGATCTGGAATTGGAACGCTACCAAGAGGCTATCCAAGAGTATGCCCAGTTAGACAATCGGGAGATTTTAGAAGCAACAGGAATTTCCACCTATCAACGAATTGGGTTTGCCTATGCCAATCTTGGTAAGTTTGAAGCAGCTGTTCCTTTCTTAGAGAAAGCTCTGGAGATTGAATTTGATGACCAGATTGCTTACGAATTAGCGACCTTATTGTCTGACCAAGAAGAATTCCAAAAAGCCCTGATCTACTACAAACAAATTGATACCTTGTCGCCTGATTTTGAGGGCTATGAGTACGGTTATGCCTTGGCTTTACAGGCTGAAAATGACCGTGAAAAAGCGCTTGAGATTGCTAAACAAGGGATCCAGAAGAATCCATTTGATGCCCAATTGAAGCTCCTTGCTTCTCAGCTTTCCTATGAACTCCACCAGCCTGAGCAAGCAGAAGCTTATCTATTAGAGGCTAAAGAAGTGGCAGATGATCTCGAAGAGATTGCTCTTCGCCTGACCACTCTTTATTTGGAACAGGAACGCTTTGACCAAGTCTTGGCTTGGCAAAATGAAGAAGTCGAAACAGTTGTCACTCGGTGGAACATTGCCCGTGCCTTGGCTGCCTTGGAGAAAACAGAAGAGGCCGTCTCAGCCTACCAAGAGCTCTATGAGGATTTAAAGGACAACCCAGAATTCCTCGAAGCCTATGTTTATTTGTTGCGTGAGGCTGGAGATGTGACGAAGGCGCGTGAAGTGGCTAACCAGTATTTGGCCATCGTACCAGACGATGTGCAGATGCAAACCCTCTATGATAGCCTCTAATCAAAACCATATCGTGAAGATTCGGAATAGTTTGTGGTATACTGGTAGAAGATAGAATGAGGAGAGAAAAACATGGAACCAGTGAAACTTTTTCAATACAATACCTTAGGTGCCCTAATGGCGGGTCTGTACGGGGGTTCATTTACGATTGGAGAACTCTTGGAACACGGAGATCTCGGAGTTGGGACGCTTGATTCTATTGATGGAGAGTTGATCGTTTTAGATGGTAAGGCATATCAGGCCAAGGGATCAGGGGACCATCCTGAAATAGTCGAAGTTTCTCCGGATGCCAAGGTTCCTTATGCAGCAGTCGTCCCTCACCAAGCAGAAGTGATTTTCCGCCAACGTTTTGAAATGACAGACGAGGAATTGGAAGCCCGTATTGAGTCTTATTATGATGGGGAAAATCTTTTCCGCTCCATTAAGATTCATGGTGACTTTGCCAAGATGCATGTCCGTATGATTCCAAAATCAACACCTGAGATGAAGTTTGCAGAGGTTGCCACCCATCAGCCAGAGTATACACGAGAAAATGTTACTGGAACCATCGTCGGTTTTTGGACACCAGAAATTTTCCATGGCGTGAGCGTGGCTGGTTATCATTTGCACTTTATTTCAGATGACCACACCTTTGGTGGCCATGTCATGGATTTTGTCATCACAGAAGGGATTGTAGAGGTGGGGGCCATCGATCAGCTGGATCAACGTTTCCCAGTTCAAGACCGTCAGTACCTCTTTGCCAAATTCAATGTTGATGAGGTCAAAGAAGACATTAATAAAGCAGAATAAAAAGAGGCTGGGACAAAAGTCCTAGCCTCTCAATTATTTTTGGATTGTCGAGCAAGACGCAGTGGTTGAGTGGGCTCTACTACGCTGATTTCATCAGCTTTTACAGCCCTACTCAACTGTGCGGAGGTGGGACGACGAAATCGAATTCTAACGAATTACCGATTTCTGTCCCACTCTCTTTTATTTTTGAAATCAGTCTGTTAGTTTCATGGCTTTGATTTTTTCTTCTTCTGGGGTGACCCGCAGAGTCTTTTGGCCGGTGTAGGTGACAAAACCGGGCATTCCACCAGTTGGTTTATTGAGTTTCTTGACTTCGATCATATCTACTTGGACCAGGTTTGAGAGACGGGCCTTGGAATAGTAGGCGGCCAACTCTGCAGCATCGGTCTTCACTTCATCCGATGGATTTAGATTTCCTGTAATGACGACGTGGCTTCCCGGGATATCTTTGGCATGGAACCAGAGCTCATCTTTCTTAGCGATCTTAAAGGTCAGTTCATCGTTTTGCAAATTATTGCGACCCACTAAAATGATGGTTTTTCCATCACTAGCTAGGTATTTCTCAGGTTTTTTCCGTTTATGAATTTTTTCGCGATTGCGCCGTTTGATAAAGCCGGTCTGGATTAGCTCTTCTCGAATTTCTGCCACCTCAGCTAGGCTCGCTTGAGAAAGGGCTGTTTCAACCGTTTCAAGATAAGAAATGGTTTCCTTGGTTTCTTGAATGAGGATGGTCAAATGTTTGACGGCTTCTTTTAACTTCTGGTAGCGTTTAAAGTAGCGTTGGGCATTTTGATTGGGGGTCAGGGCCTTGTTGAGTTGGATGGTAATGGGCTCGTTGGTATAGTAATTGTCCAGGACAACTTGGTCTTGGTCGTTTGGTACCTGATGGAGGAAGGTTGTCAGCAATTCTCCTTTTTGGCGGAATTCTTCCGCATTGTCGGTCGCCGCTAACTCCGCCTCTTGTTTGGCTAATTTTTTCCGGTTCTTTTCAAGATCGTTTTCGACCTTGCGGATCAACTCACTGGCCTGTTGTTGCACCCGATCGCGCTCAGCCTTGTCTCGGTAATAGTCATCCAGCAGATCGGAAAGTGTCTCAAACGTTTGACTAGTCGCATCTGCAAAGGGGATAGCCGAGAAGGATTTGGTTGTTAGGCGTGGCTCAGTTGGAGCTTGGAAAAAGGCACGGAAGGTCTTTAATTTTCCATCCGTCTCAAGTCGCTTGGCTAATTCTTGAGCCGTATCTCGCCCCAAACCTTGGAAACATTTTTGAAGGTTCTTTGGACTTACCTCTTCCTTGTGAAGAAGGGCAAAGAGGGCTTCATCTCCAATTGTAAAAGGATTGACCGCGTTGGTTTTCGGAGGAGCTACATAGGTTGATCCAGGGAGAATGGTTCGGTAGCTATTTTGTGAGAAGCCGACATGTTTGATAGCTTCGATGATTTTATTACTGGTGCGGTCCAGGAGAATAATATTACTGTGCTTGCCCATGATTTCGATCATGAGGCTGACAGAAATAGCATCCCCAATTTCGTTTTTATTGGAGACACGGATTTCAAGAATCCGGTCGTTTTCCATTTGCTCAATTCCTTCAATGACAGCGCCCTGAAGATATTTGCGCATAACCATAATAAAGGTATTGGGAAAGGCAGGATTTTCAAAGTTGGTCTGGGTCCGTTGAACCCGTCCAAAGACAGAATGGGCAGAGAGCAAGAGCTTTTGGTTTTTTCGATTGCCTCGGATTTGGAGCACCAATTCTTGCTCGAAAGGTTGGTTAATTTTTTGAATGCGACCACTCAAGAGTTCGGCCTTCAATTCTTGCACCATATGGTGTAAAAAAAATCCATCAAAAGACATGGGATTCCTCATCATTCTAGCGTTTATTCTAGTAAATTATATCAAAATTAGAGAGGAAATCCCAGAAAGAAGCTAGGGGCTGTTCAATAGAAAATGCGAACGTTTCCAAAAAAATACTGAAAAAGTATTGACATTTTTGAAAGAAAACTTTAAAATGTAAGAAATTAGAAAAGTAGTAAATGAAAGTTTCAAGAGAGCCCACGGTTGCTGAGAGTGGGTAGCGGCAGTTTATGAAATTGGACTAATGATGAGATGAATTTGAAACAATAAAAATTCGGTTGGCACACCTTATCGTGCAACTTGTTGCTAGACAAGACAGAGATATGGGGGAGACTATCCTTTTCCCATAAGTGAGGTGGCACCGCGATGACACGTCCTCACATAGCTTTTGCTATGTGTAGGCGTGTTTTTTTGTTTTAGATGAGAAGGGAGAAAAGATATGAAGAAACGATGGCGTCGCAGTCTTTAGATGATGGAAAAAAAGAAGAAAATGAAAAAATAGAAGAGGTATTAAAAATGAAAAATAAACGTTTAATGGGAATTATTGGTTTGATTGCAGCAGCAGTCATTGGGACAGCGATCTATTCAGCTACAGCAGGCAAGGATAACAAGGCAGCAAGCAGCAATGAAAAGGCCAAGGTGGGTGTCTTGCAGTTGGTCAGCCACCCTTCGCTTGATTTGATCTACAAAGGGATTCAAGATGGTTTAGCTGAAGAAGGTTATGACAAGGACAAAGTGGACATTGATTTCCTCAATGCAGAAGGCGACCAAAATAAGGTGGCTACCATGAGTAAACAATTGGTAGACAAGGATAACCAAGTCTTTATTGGAATTGCAACTCCATCTGCTCAAGGATTGGCTAGTGCAACAAAAGACAAACCCATCGTTATGGGAGCTGTCACTGATCCGGTCGGCGCAAACTTGGTCAAAGATTTGAAAAAACCAGGTGGCAATATCACTGGGGTATCTGACCACAATCCAACTGTGCAACAGTTGAAATTAATCAAAGAATTGACTCCGAACGTGAAAACAATTGGGATCCTGTACTCAACCAGTGAAGATAACTCAAAATCTCAAGTAGAAGAATTTACAAAATTGGCTGAAAAAGCAGGCTACAAGGTCGTTCCTTATTCTGTTCCTTCTACAAACGAAATTGCTTCCACTGTGTCTGTAATGTCAGGCAAAGTCGATGCCATCTGGGTTCCAATCGACAATACCATCGCTTCAGCCTTCTCAACAGTTGTCGAAGCCAACAAAACAGCTAAAAAACCAATCTTCCCAAGTGCGACAGCTATGGTAGAAGCTGGTGGTCTTGGTTCAGTCGTTGTCGACCAACACGATCTTGGAGTAGCAACTGGTAAAATGGCTGCGAAGATCTTGAAAGGTCAAAAACCTGCGGATACACCTGTTGAAATCTTTAGCCAAGGAAAATCTGTCATCAATAAAAAAGTCGCAGATGAATTGGGTATTACTATTCCAGAATCTGTCTTGAAAGATGCTGGACAAGTCATTAAATAAAAAGAAAACGAATCACAAGAATGGCGGGGGAATTTGGCTTTGGCAGGTCTTTAAATCGTGACCTTTGAAAATGTCTACCAGTGCCCAGAACCAACTTTTATACTCTTGGTAGAGGAGAAAGAAATGGAAGTCAAGATAACAGATCTTCATCCGACCCAACTTTATTTATCAGAAAAGAAGTTACAAGCTATCCAGATGCTGGATCAGTCGGCAGACATCATCAATGTGGATCCAATTAGTGTTCTTGCATTTGGAAATCGCTTCTTGATTACAGACGGGCATCACAGGGCTTATCAGGCTTTATTGGCAGGTCGGGATACGATTTCTGCTGAGTTTGATAGAGATGGTGGCGATGAATTGTATGCTCTCTATGCGCAAGCTTGCGAGGAAAGAAAGATATCCTCTGTTTTGGATTTAAAACATCGTATCTTACCTCAAGATGAGTATGAAGCAAAATGGTATAACTGGTGTGATGGTTTTAACCAAGCAGCAACTCTTCTATTGAAAAGGCAATCAGATGAAACAGACAAGGCAAATAGATAATGCACGGCCTCTTGTTCCTTTGTATATTGAAATTAGTCTCATCTAACTTGTTTTTTAACAAAAAATCTGCTAAACTAGATAGTAATCGAATAGAAATCTGCAAGACTAGTATCTCAAGGGAAGTGCGACAGGGAGAAGAGCCGTGACTGAAAGCTCTTTGCATGAAAGCTGAGTGAATTCACTTGCGTAAAGGATTTAGAAATTAAGGTCTGGTTTACGGATAAAAAACGGATGGTACCGCGTGTCAACGCTCCGAATGAGGGTGTTGGCGCGTGGTTTTTTCTATGTCTGTAGAGGGACCATGATGGAGGAAATATGTCAACGATTGAAGAACAATTAAAAGCGCTTCGTGAAGAAACGCTGGCAGCTTTGAAGCAGATTTCTGCTGAAAATAAAAAAGAGATGCAAGAACTACGGGTCTCTGTTCTTGGAAAAAAAGGATCTCTGACGGAAATTCTTAAAGGGATGAAGGATGTCTCTGCTGAGATGCGTCCGGTTATCGGGAAACACGTCAATGAAGCGCGTGATGTCTTGACGGCTGCCTTTGAAGAAACGGCCAAACTTTTGGAAGAAAAGAAAGTCCAAGCCAAATTGGCTAGTGAAAGTATCGACGTGACCCTACCAGGTCGTCCAGTTGCTAGTGGTTACCGTCATATTTTGACCCAAACCAGTGAAGAAATCGAAGATATCTTTATCGGGATGGGCTATCAAGTCGTAGACGGCTTTGAAGTGGAGCAAGACTATTATAACTTTGAACGGATGAATCTGCCTAAAGATCACCCAGCGCGGGATATGCAGGATACCTTCTATATCACAGAAGAAATCTTGCTTCGGACCCATACCTCACCTGTACAGGCGCGGGCTATGGATGCGCATGACTTTAGCAAAGGACCATTGAAGATGATCTCTCCAGGGCGGGTTTTCCGTCGGGATACGGATGATGCGACCCACAGCCACCAATTCCATCAAATCGAAGGTTTGGTTGTTGGGAAAAGCATTTCTATGGCCGATCTTCAAGGAACGCTTCAATTGATCGTGCAAAAGATGTTTGGTGCAGAACGCCAAATCCGTTTGCGTCCTTCTTACTTCCCATTCACTGAGCCATCGGTTGAGGTGGACGTTTCTTGCTTCAAATGTGGTGGTGCTGGATGTAACGTATGTAAGAAAACTGGTTGGATTGAAATCATGGGAGCCGGTATGGTTCACCCACGCGTCCTTGAGATGAGTGGGATTGATCCAACAATCTATTCAGGATTTGCCTTTGGACTTGGTCAAGAGCGTGTGGCCATGCTTCGTTACGGAATCAATGATATCCGTGGCTTCTATCAAGGGGATATCCGTTTTTCAGAACAATTTAAATAATTATGTTAGTAAAAGTTAAGGCGAAAGATTTTCATATTTTAAGGGAATTAGAGGTGGAAACCTATGGGGATACCTTTGGTCCCTACAACTCTGATGCCGATATGGAAGATTACTACCAGATGGTTTTATCGCTAGAGCAAATCCAAAAGGACCTAGCAGACCCGGAATCAGAGACCTATTTTGTCCTTGATCACCATCAGGAAATTTGTGGTTTCCTCAAGTTTAACTGGGGCAAGGCACAAACGGAGCCAGTAGAGATGGACAATGCTTTTGAAATTCAGCGCATCTATGTCAAAAAAGAACATCATGGCAAGGGCTATGGCAAGGAAATGTTTACCTTTGCCTTAAAAGAGGCTCAAAAACGTGGATTTGACTGGGTCTGGCTGGGTGTCTGGGAACGGAATTTTAAGGCCCAAAACTTTTACAAACAATTCGGATTTGAACGATTTAGCGAGCACCACTTTATCACAGGGGAAGCTGTGGATATCGACTGGTTGCTGCGCAAGCATTTGAAGGAGAATCCGCAAGCTTAATTGTGGGTCCAAATTGAGAGAAAGGAATTGAGAAGATCTCACCAAGTGGGATCTTACGATCAGAATAATGTTAGTATCATATAAATGGTTAAAACAATTGGTGGACGTGGATGTGCCATCAGAAGAGTTGGCTGAAAAAATGTCAACTACAGGGATCGAAGTAGAAGGTGTAGAATCTCCTGCTGCTGGTCTCTCAAAAATTGTCGTCGGAGAAGTCTTGTCTTGTGAAGATGTGCCAGAGACACACCTTCATGTCTGCCAAGTTAATGTGGGGGAAGAAGAAGCGCGTCAAATCGTCTGTGGAGCACCAAATGTGCGAGCAGGCATCAAGGTGATGGTGGCTCTTCCAGGTGCTCGCATCGCAGATAACTACAAGATTAAAAAAGGGAAAATCCGTGGTTTGGAATCCCTTGGGATGATCTGTTCACTTGGTGAGTTAGGCATTTCTGACTCAGTTGTACCGAAAGAATTTGCGGATGGCATCCAAATCTTGCCAGAGGATGCTGTTCCAGGAGAAGAAGTCTTCTCTTACCTAGACTTGGATGATGAAATCATCGAGCTTTCTATCACTCCAAACCGTGCAGATGCTCTTTCGATGCGTGGGGTAGCACATGAAGTAGCAGCCATCTATGACAAGGCAGTCAACTTTAAAGAATTTACTTTAACAGAAACAGACCAAGTTGCAGCGGATGCTCTTTCTGTCAGCATCGACACAGATAAGGCTCCTTATTATGCAGCTCGTATCTTGGACAATGTAACCATCGCACCAAGTCCACAATGGTTGCAAAACCTCCTCATGAATGAAGGCATCCGTCCCATAAATAATGTGGTTGACGTGACCAACTATATCTTGCTTTACTTTGGTCAGCCCATGCATGCCTTTGACTTGGATACCTTTGAAGGAAATGACATCCGTGTACGTGAAGCGCGTGCAGGTGAGAAATTAGTGACCTTGGATGGGGAAGAGCGTGAGTTGGAAACAAGTGACCTCGTGATTACGGTTGCTGACAAACCTGTTGCCCTTGCAGGTGTCATGGGGGGAGAGGCTACAGAAATCTCTGAAAAGTCTACTCGTGTAGTTCTTGAAGCGGCTGTTTTCAATGGCAAATCGATCCGTAAGACTAGTGGTCGCCTCAACCTACGCTCTGAATCATCTTCTCGCTTTGAAAAAGGCATCAATGTGGCAACTGTTAATGAAGCCCTTGATGCCGCAGCAAGTATGATTGCTGAATTGGCTGGTGCAACCGTACGTAAGGGCATAGTTTCAGCAGGCCAGTTAGACACTTCTGATGTAGAAGTTTCTTCTACTCTTGCAGACGTGAACCGTGTCCTTGGAACAGAACTTTCCTACGCGGATGTCGAAGATGTCTTCCGTCGTCTTGGTTTTGGCCTTTCTGGAAATGCAGAAAGCTACACAGTCAGCGTTCCTCGTCGCCGTTGGGACATCACTATCGAAGCGGACCTCTTTGAAGAAATTGCTCGAATTTATGGTTATGACAAATTACCAGCAACCCTTCCAAAAGATGACGGGACAGCAGGTGAATTGACAGCGACTCAAAAATTGCGTCGCCAAGTTCGGACTATCGCTGAAGGGGCTGGATTGACTGAAATCATTACTTATGCACTGACAACTCCTGAAAAAGCAGTGGAGTTCACGACTGCACCAAGCAACTTAACGGAGCTCATGTGGCCAATGACTGTGGATCGTTCGGTCCTCCGTCAAAATATGATCTCAGGAATCTTGGATACTGTAGCTTATAATGTCGCTCGTAAGAACAAAGATTTGGCCCTCTATGAGATCGGAAAAGTCTTTGAACAGACAGGCAATCCAAAAGAAGACTTGCCAAACGAAATCAATAGCTTTGCCTTTGCTTTGACTGGCTTAGTTGCTGAAAAAGACTTCCAAACTCCAGCTGTTCCAGTTGACTTCTTCTATGCCAAGGGAATCTTGGAAGTCCTCTTTACTCGCTTGGGTCTTGAAGTGACTTATACAGCAACACAGGAAATCAAGAGTCTCCACCCAGGACGTACAGCCTTGCTCTCACTTGGTGACCAGGTGATTGGGGTCTTGGGACAAGTCCACCCTGTAACAGCTAAGGCTTATGACATTCCAGAAACCTATGTGGCAGAATTGAACTTATCTGCTATTGAAGCAGCTCTTCAACCAGCCGCAGCCTTTGTGGAAATCACCAAATTCCCAGCTGTGAGCCGTGATATCGCCCTTCTCCTCAAAGCAGAAGTGACCCACCAAGAAGTGGTTGATGCGATTCAAGCTGCTGGCGTGAAACGCTTAACAGATATCAAACTCTTTGACGTTTTCTCAGGTGAAAAACTAGGACTTGGCATGAAGTCTATGGCCTACAGCTTGACCTTCCAAAATCCAGAAGATAGCTTGACAGATGAAGAAGTCGCACGCTACATGGAAAAAATCCAAGCTTCACTTGAAGAAAAAGTCAATGCAGAAGTGCGTTAAGATGTAAAAAGATGAAACAGTTGAGAATTTCTCAACTGTTTTTTTCTTCCAGGATTTGCAAGTTATAGGCCTTAAAACCCTATAAAAATAAAGAAATTCCTTTAAGTACTCAAAATATCCATGTCAACCATCCTGCTATTATTGACAAATATTTTTATTTTTTTGACAAATATGCTTGTCAAAAAGGAAAAGAAGTGTTACAATGATTTTAGTTGAAAGAAGGAGAGGTTTTCTTATGGGAGCCATATGGATTCTATTTATCCCTTTTCTGGTTATCATTTATGCAAGCTCAGAAAAGAAGATAAAAAAGTTGAACAAACGTATTAAAAGATTAGAAAAACAAGTGAAAGGAAATCAAGACATGTCTAGACTTTTAGAAGAATTGAAAGGCCAAACGGTCACTGTCACAGTAAATGGTTTTGGAACCAAATATGAAATTATGGATATCGACGAAGATTGGGTCAAATTGAGTTGTGATACGATTAATCAACAAAGAGAAACCAAATTAGTCCGTATCGAAGATATTCAAGATATTCAACTATAAGGGGGCGAAAGCCATGATCTTAAAAAATCGACTGAAAGAGCTGAGGGCGCGTGATGGACTCAACCAATCAGAACTAGCCAAGCTAGCAGGGGTCTCGCGCCAGTCCATCAGTCTCTTGGAGCGGGGGGAATACACCCCATCGGTTATCATTGCGATCACCATCGCCCAGATTTTCAAGGAACCGGTGGAGAATGTTTTTAGTCTAGTAGAGGGAGAAGAATAACAATGAAAAAGCAACAACAAGAACAATCTGCTCGTTACCGTTTTTGGAGAAATGTAGGTATCATTACAGTTTCCGGCTTGATCGGAGGAGTTATCGGATTTTTGACAGAAATGTTTGGATACGAAAAGCCCCTAGAAATCCAATCCTTCTTTAGTAAAGAAGTACTCCTTTTGGGCTCAGCAGTTTTATTCTTAGTCGCATTTATACTCACGATAACCTTACTGATGTGCGCGAGAAAAGTCCATCAAAAGATGCTCCAAATAGAAGACGATGATGAAGCCTATCACTATGACATTCAAAAGAAAAAACTATATGGCTTAGCGACCATTTTTAAAGGCATCATGATCTTGCCCTACTTTTTATTCGTCATTTTTTATAGTCAATTGGTCGACTTAGATAGACCTGGCGCTGGGGACATGGCTTTTATCTTTGGAGACTTTACCATGCTCTATCTCTTTCTTGTCTTGATTGCCCTATTTTTCCTATCGGATATCTTCTTTCGCAAGACCTTCCATCTGATTTATGGAAAACCGATTCCCCGCAATGCCAATGCCAAGGAAGTGCGTGAATTTATGATGAGTATGATGGATGAAGCAGAAAAGCAGATTAGCTACGAGGAAAACTATGAAATTATCATTAAGTTAAGCAATTATATCTTACCGATTTCCTTAATTGCGATATTCTTAGTTGGCATTGCTTTCCATACAGATATCTTGTTAGCATTAGTAGTGGTATCACTGATTTATCTCTATATCTTGGTCTCACAATACAAGATTACCAAACGTTATTATAAAGAGTAAAGGAGTCATCTATGTTAGAAATTAGACATTTAGAAAAGAGTTTTGGGGATAAGCAGGTCCTCTTTGGAGTGGATTTGACAGCTCAACAAGGGCATATCCTTGGTTTGGTTGGGAAAAATGGGGCTGGGAAAACAACTATTTTCCACAGTATTCTGCGCTTTTTGGACTACAGCGGTGAGATTTGCCTATATGGCAAAGCGATTACCCAAGAGACTTACAAGGAAATTGGCTATTTGCCAGAAGAGCGCAGTCTTATGCCAAAACTCACGATTTTTGAGCAGGTCCGTTATTTGGCTGCCTTAAAAGGGATGAGTACCGCCGAGGTCAAGGAAAAATTACCGACCTGGATGGAAAAACTCCAAGTAAAAGGAAAATTAACCGATAAAATCAAGAGCCTCTCAAAAGGGAACCAACAGAAGGTGCAATTGATCATCACCTTGATCCATGAGCCTAAATTGATCATTTTAGATGAACCGTTTAGCGGATTGGATCCGGTCAATACAGAAGTGCTCAAGCAGGTTATCTTTGAAGAAAAAGAGCGTGGGGCCACCATTATCTTTTCTGACCACGTCATGACCAATGTTGAAGAGTTGTGTGATGATATCCTAATGATCCGTGATGGTTCGGTTGTCCTTTCAGGGCCTGTCCAAGAGGTTCGGAATAGCTATGGCAAGACTCGCCTCTTTGTCTCAAACGACTTTAGCAAAGAAGAGTTAGAAGCTCTGCCACACGTGACCAAGGTCAGCATGACCAAGCAAGGGACTTGGAAGCTGATCTTGGATGATGCATCAGCTGGTCCAGAATTATTTGATCGCTTGACCAAGGGCCACTACCTAGCAACCTTTGACCACCAAGCCCCAACTATTGATGAGATCTTTAAACTTGAATCAGGAGTAGAAGTATGAAACAGATGTTTGTCGTAATGAAAGAAACCTATATCAGACAAGTGAAATCATGGAGTTTCCTCTTCATGGTCTTCGGTCCCTTCCTCTTTTTAGGATTGAGCATTGGAATCGGTTATCTGACAGGTTCTTCTACAGATGCCAAAAACCAAGTGGCCTTGGTGACAGAAGTGCCAGCTGTCAAAGAAAGCCTCAAAGGAACCGATGGCTTGACCTTGGACTACAAGGATGAAGCTGCAGCTAAAAAAGCCATTAAGGATGAGAAAGCAGCTGCTTACCTAATGGTTGATGAAAAAGATGGCCAGCTAGAAGCGACTTATGTGGCTGACCAAGCCATGAAAACAGATTTAAAATCGCTTGTCACTGCGAAATTAAGCCAGGTCCAACAAGGGATCAATCTAGCGCGTGCCAATCTAAGCAAAGAGCAGCTGACAGCCTTGTCTCAACAGGTTTCTCTCAAAGAAAAAATTGATGAGAAAAAAGAAGGCTTGAAAATGGTGCAAACCATGGTTGCAGGTGGTCTAGGAATGTTGCTTTATATGATTTTGATCTTCTACTCGAGTATCACAGCCCAAGAAGTGGCTAGTGAAAAGGGAACTAAGATCATGGAAGTGGTCTTCTCTAGTATCAAAGCAACCGACTATTTCTTCGCACGCATGCTCGGACTCTTCGGAGTGATCTTTACCCACATTTTTGTCTATGTAGTTGGTCTAGTAGCCGTTTGGATTTTTAGAGCAGATATCCCAGTTGTCAAGGATTTTCTCGCTCCAAACTCTCCAATTACCCAACATCTAGCAGAAGCGATCTCGCTTAACACCGTCTTCTTCATTATCCTTGGGATCTTTATGTATGTAGTGCTCTCTGCTTTCTTAGGCTCCACAGTAGCACGACCTGAAGATTCAGGAAAAGCGATTTCGCCACTGATGATGTTAGTTATCTTTAGCTTCCTTGGGGTAACCACCTTGGGAAGTGCCGGTGACGTCTTCTTATTGAAGATTGGATCCTACATTCCTTTCTTCTCAACCTTCTTCATGCCTTTCCGTACCATCAATGGCTATGCGACT
Organism: Streptococcus sp. CF8_Ac1-9; assembly: GCF_024295565.1. NCBI lineage: Bacteria > Bacillati > Bacillota > Bacilli > Lactobacillales > Streptococcaceae > Streptococcus > Streptococcus sp. CF8_Ac1-9. The sequence continues at coordinate 26,494 of NZ_JANCOY010000007.1, read as the reverse complement.
GGTCTTGAATCTTGGGGTTCTTTAGGAATTGCGGTTCTCTTTACCATCGTGGGAACAGTTCTCATCGCTCGTATCTATGCGAGCCTGATCCTTCAGACCGATGACCTGGGACCATGGAAGACCATCAAACGTGCTCTTAGCTATCGCTAATTAGATAAGCTCTCAGTTACAGCTGGGGGCTTTTTGATTGTAAATTGACTTTTGCAAGCCTTTTCAATACAATAGAACTACAGAAAGGAGGCGGACATGAACTATATTGAGTTTGCTGAAAATGAGCGTCTGTCCACGATTGTCCTTGGGATGATGCGGATCAGTCAGATGAGTGAAGACGAGGTGGAGGCCTTGGTAGAGGCAGCTTTGTCGATTGGGATCAACACTTTTGACTTAGCGGATATCTATGGCGATGGCCAGTGTGAAGTTCTTCTGGGTAAGGTTCTCAAGCGTCGTCCGGATCTACGGGACCAGATGTGGATTCAGTCCAAGTGTGGCATTCGCAAAGACGGCTTTACTTATTTTGACTTTTCTAAGGACTATATTTTGGACTCTGTCGATGGCATCCTCGAGCGTCTCCAGATCGAGCGCTTGGATAGCCTCCTCCTTCATCGACCGGATGCCCTCATGGAGCCTGAAGAAGTGGCGGCAGCTTTTGTTCAGTTGGAGCAAGCGGGCAAGGTCCGTCATTTTGGGGTGTCCAATCAAAATCCCATGATGATGGAATTGCTTAAAACGGCTGTCAAACAACCTCTCAAGGTCAACCAGTTGCAGTTGAGTGCCGCCTTTACACCGAGCTTTGAAGCTGGTTTTCATGTCAACATGGAAGGGCCAAAAGCAGCCGTGCGAGATGGCAGTGTCTTTGAGTATTGTCGCTTGACTGATACGGTGATTCAGGCCTGGTCTGTCCTCCAGCATGGTTATTTCAAGGGGAATTTTGTCGGCAAGGAAGAGTTTGCAGCCCTCAATCACGTCCTTACTGACTTGGCGAAAAAATACCAGGTCACACCGACAGCTATCGCCCTTGCCTGGGTCCTCCGCTATCCAGGTAAGATGCAGGCGGTCATCGGAACGACCAAACCCCAGCATGTCCTTGAAGCAGGAAAAGCAGCAACAGTCACCCTCACCCGCAAGGAATGGTACCAAATCTACCTGGCGGCGGGAAATGATTTGCCTTAGAATCTTATTAGTAGACCAGCCCTCACTTGTATTAGTGGGCTGGTCTTTTGTTTTATACTTTACGAATTTTTCTTGACAAGTCTTACTTTGTTATGGTATTCTTTATGCAACATATGTTGCGTAACAATCGTTGCGCGAAAGGAGTCTTATGCCACCCAAGGTTAAATTTAGTAAAGAGACTATGATTGGGACAGCTTTACAATTGGTGAAAGAAGAGGGAATGGCTAGCTTGACAGCTCGAGCATTAGCGGAGAAACTGGGAGCCACACCGAGAGTCATTTTTGGGCAATTTGCCAATATGGCTGAGTTACAAGCAGAGGTTATTGGTGCTGCGGAGATGGTCGTGGTGGAGTATATTCGCAAGGCCTTAGAAGATGAGAAACCTTTTCGATCTGTCGGGGTTGCTTATATCCTTTTCGCCTCAAAAGAGCCACAACTCTTTCAATTGCTTTTCCAAAATCCTAGCAAAGATCCGATTCGTCGCTTTCAAGATTTTCTTCCCATCAAGGATCATAGTTACCAATTGGTTCTGGATTCGATTGTTGCAGACTATCCGTTGACGTTAGAGGAGGCTAGTCGCTTGTACCAGCATCTATTTATCTACTCACACGGGATGGCCTCTATGGTTGCTTCTGGTATTTATCAGTTCAGCATGGAAGAAGTGATTGGATTATTGACAGAAGTTTGTCAATCTCTCATCAAAGAAATGGTAGGAAAGAAATGATTCAACTAGAAAATGTTCACAAAAGCTATGGCCAAACCAAGGTTTTAAAAGGGATTGATTTGCAGATTCAAGACCAGGATGATGTGGTGATTCTAGGTCCTTCTGGATCGGGCAAGTCCACTCTCTTAAACGTATTATCCGGATTAGAAAAGGTAGATGAGGGGCATATTCTCATTCAAGGACGGGACTTATCTCAACTCACGGATGCTCAATTGACAGCCTTCAGACGTGAGAAGATAGCCTTTATTTTCCAGCAGTATTACTTATTGCCTAATCTGACGGTCAGACAGAATGTAAAAATGGGAGCTGACCTAGCAAACAATCATGGTTTTTTACAGATCATCGAGGATTTGGGGCTTGGCGATAAGCTAGACAAGTATCCGAGTGAATTGTCTGGTGGGGAACAGCAGAGAGTCTCCATTGCTCGGGCCTTGGCCAAAAAGCCAGAGATTCTCTTCTTAGATGAGCCGACGGGAGCTCTCGATGAAGAAACAGGGCGCAAGATTCTGGACTATATCTGGAAGTTAAAGGAAAAGCTGGGCTTCACCCTCATCATGGTGACGCACAACCAAAATATTGCGGATATGGCCAGAACCATCATTCGTGTCAATAGTGGCAAAATTACCGAAGTTGTGACCAATGATCAACCTCAGACTGCCTATGAGATTGGATGGTAAGCCATGTTTTCAGTAAAAGATATTCGAAAATTAGTTGTCGTCAGTATTATTGGAGCCTGTGCGGTCTTTGTGGCCAATCTCTTCTTGAATTTTTACCTGGATATCGAGCAGTTGGAGATTTCGAAAACCAATCCGATGATTCAGACCTACTATAATGCCCAAGTTTCGCTTTCCTGGATGGTGGCCATGGTCAGTGGAGTCGTCTTGTCCTTGACATCGGTCCTTCTCATGTGTTTTTATATCAAACAATTTGTCGATGACCACAAGGAACAATTAGGAATTTTAAAGGCTTTGGGCTACAGCAATGGCCAGTTGGCGAAACGATTTTGGGCCTTTGGACTTAGTTTTGGAGCTGGAGCGCTTCTTGGCTATTTCGCTTCATTTCTCATGATGGGACATTTTTACGACTTCCGTAATGAGAAGGGGATTTTGCCAGAAATTACCATTCACCTTCACTGGCAACTCTTGCTTGCTTTGGTGATCCTGCCAACGACCTTCTTTATGCTTCTCGCGATTGGTTATGCTAGAAGACAACTACAAACGCCAGCGCTTCGCTTATTGAAAAAGTTCCCAAGTCCAATCAAGGTCCAAAGGAGAAAGAGGGTTCCTAAGAAAGAGAAAGACTTCCTAAAAGAGCTATCCTCGTCACTGATTTGGGGGAGAAAATCTATCCTGTTTTTTGTAGTCTTTGGCTCTATGTGTTTTGCGGCCATGGTTCAATTGTCCTTTGGCCTCAGGGATTACACAGATGATATCATCCAAACCATGATGATCATGATTGGCTTGATCCTTTCTTTCTCGATACTCTTTTTGTCATTGGGGATTGTGGTCTCTGAAAGTCGCGAAACCTTGGCTCTTATGAAGGCTTTTGGCTACACCGATCGTGAATGCCAAAGTCATATTCTCGCTCCCTATCGTTTTTGGGCTTATCTAGGATTTGTTCTTGGGACGGCTTATCAATACGGTATCATGGAAATTTTGATCGGTGTGATCAAAGATACGGTTCCTGAAAAGATTGAGCATCACTTTGATGGGAATGTGTGCTTCTGGACTTTGATCGGTTTTGCGGTGGTTTATGAAAGCCTCTTTTATCTATCCAACAGAAAACTCCAAAAGCAAACCATCAAAGAAGTGCTTTTAGCTGAATAAATAGAAGAGAGAGTGGGACAGAAATCGGTAATTCGTTAGAATTCGATTTCGTCGTCCCACCTCCGCACTGTTGAGTAGGGCTGTAAAAGCTGATAAAATCAGCGTAGTATAGCCCACTCAGCCACTGCGTCTTGCTCGACAATCCAAAAACAATTGAGAGGCTAGGACTTTTGTCCCAGCCTCTTTTGTACTAGATCAACAGAAAAACGGATGCTGTCTGAAAATCTTGCATTTTTTTGCAATTTAGGTTACAATGAAAACTATAAAAAACGCGTAATCCCTAGGGTCTTTCCCTCAGGGAATTTTGTGTGTTTTGACCTATTTTCGATGGAAAGAAGCTTTGCTTCTACCGCAGGAAAAAGTATGAATAACATTGGAGGTAATAATGATTCGATCCTTAATTTCCGAGATCAAAGAATTCAAGAAGCCCTCGATTTTGGCTTCCTTGTTCATGGTCTTTGAAGTCATGTTTGAGATTTCGATTCCCTTTGTCATGGCGAGTCTTTTGGACCAAGGTGTTCAACAAAGAAACATGAACAATATTTTGTTTTACGGTGGGCTCATGCTGGTCTGTGCCTTTCTCTCCCTCTTTTGTGGGATGCAGTCTGCCCGTTATGGCGCCTATGCATCGGCTGGTTTTGCCAAAAACCTTCGTCGGGCCATTTTCAAAAAGGTTCAAACCTTCTCATTTGAGAGTATTGATCAGTTCTCATCAGGTGGGTTAGTCACTCGGATGATGACGGACGTGACCAATGTGCAAAATGCCTATCAAATGGTGATCCGGATCTGTGTACGGGCACCGCTCAATTTGATCTTTGCCATCGTGGCTTGTTTCATGATCAATGCGGAAATGGCCATGATCTTTGTCTATGTGACCATCTTTTTGGCAGCTGTCTTAAGCATTATCATGAAGATTGTGTATCCGCTCTTCACAGAAGTATTTGAAGCTTATGACAATCTCAACAACAGCATTCAAGAAAACATCACCAATATGCGAGTGGTGAAGTCCTACGTTAAGGAAGCAGATGAAACCGTTAAATTCAAAAAAGCTTCACGCCGGATTTATAACATGTTTATGAAGGCTATCCGTGTCGTTGTCTTGAGTAGCCCAGCTATGATGCTTTCCATGTATGCTTCTTTCCTTTTGATTTCTTGGATCGGGGCTCATCTGATCGTTGGTGGTCAACTCTCTACTGGGAATTTGACCTCCATGTTTAGCTACACCATGACCATTCTCATGTCGCTGATGATGTTTATGATGATTTTTGTCATGTTGTCAATTTCCATGGCCTCAGTCGAGCGGATCAATGAAGTCTTGACGACCAAAGCGACCATTGTCTCTCCGGAAAATGGAATTAAAGAAGTCGCAGATGGATCCATCAACTTTGAGGATGTGACTTTTGCCTATACCGATGAAAATGGGGATAAGACCCATGTCTTGCAAGGCATTAATCTTTCCATTCGTTCAGGGGAAGTGATTGGGATCTTGGGAGGAACAGGATCAGGGAAATCAAGCTTGGTTCAGTTGATTCCTCGTCTCTATGATGTCGAGTCTGGTCGGGTGACAGTAGCGGGCCACGATGTCAAAGAATACGATCTGGATTCCCTTCGTAAGCAAGTGGCCATGGTTCTTCAGACCAATGTCCTTTTCTCTGGTACGATTAAAGAAAATATGCGCTGGGGAAATAAGGATGCGACGGATGAAGAGATCATCGCAGCTTGTAAGATTGCGCAAGCCGATGAATTTATTCAAGATTTCAAAGAGGGCTATGACACTATGATTGAGCGTGGGGGATCCAATGTCTCAGGTGGCCAACGCCAGCGTCTCTGTATCGCGCGTGCCCTTCTCATGAATCCGAAGATCTTGATCTTGGATGATTCGACTTCGGCGGTCGATACCAAGACAGATAGTTTGATCCGTCAAGGATTGGCAACCAGCTTGAAAGAGACTACCAAAATCATCATTGGTCAACGGATTTCCTCTATTCAAGATGCAGATCGCATCATCGTGATGAATGATGGCCAAATCGATGCCATCGGTCGTCACGAGGAATTGCTTGCGACCAATGCCATCTACCAAGAAGTATATGAAATGCAAACACAAGGGAAAGGAGAAGCAGATGAAAACTAAGAAAAAAGCAAATCTAGGCTCTATCCTTCGCCTGCTCGACTTCCTTTGGAAAAACTACAAGGTATCCTTGATTGTTTCCTTTATCTTAATCATTCTATCGTCTCTTGCGACGGTTAATGTGACAGCTTCGATTCAGTCCTTGGTCGATGTCTATGTGGAGCCTATGCTGACAAGCAATAGCCATGATTTTGGACCGCTCTTGTCCTTCTTGACACGGGTTGGTTTGATCTGTTTGATCGGGGTCCTTGCCAACTATGGCTTTACCTTGATTATGGCAACTGTTTCACAAGACTCACTTAGAAGTCTTCGAAATCAGTTGTTTGCTCGCATGCAAAAACTGCCCGTTCGTTACTTTGATACCCACCAACACGGGGACATCATGTCTATCTATACCAATGATATTGATGCCCTTCGCCAAGCGATTGAACAATCCATTCCGCAACTCTTATCCTCAGCCATTACCATCCTTGGGGTAACGATTACTATGCTGACGGTTAGTCCACTCTTGTTCTTGATTGTTCTTTTCATGGTCATCGTCATGGTCTTTATCATCAAGGATGTTTCTGGCAAGTCAGGTCGTTACTTCGGGGCCCAACAAAAGAACTTGGGGATTGAGAACGGCTTTATTGAAGAAATGATGTCTGGTCAAAAAGTGGTTAAGGCCTTTGTGCATGAAAGAGAAAGCATTGAGGATTTTGATCGGATCAATGATCAACTCTTTGAATCCTCTTACCAAGCCAACCGCTATGCCAATGTCCTCATGCCGATTCTTGGGAACTTGGGAAATGTTTCCTTTGTTCTGACAGCCTTGATCGGGGGCCTCTTTGCGCTAAACGGCGTCGGTGGTTTAACCATTGGTGGTCTCATGGCCTTTCTGCAATTGAACCGTTCCTTCACAGGTCCCATTGCCCAAGTTTCTCAACAATTGAACTTTGTCCTCATGGCCTTGGCTGGTGGAGATCGTGTCTTTGATCTCTTGGACGAAGAAGAAGAAGTCGACCAAGGAAAAGTGACGCTGGTCAATTATGAACTAGTCGATGGAGAAATGGTCGAAACCGATCAGAAAACCAACAAATGGGCTTGGAAACACCCTCGTCCAAATGGAGATTACCAGCTTGTGAAGATGGTCGGAAATGTGGTCTTTGATGATGTTGATTTCTCTTATGATGGGAAGAAACAAATCCTTCATGGCATCAACTTGTACGCGGATAAGGGGCAAAAAGTGGCCTTTGTCGGAGCGACTGGTGCAGGAAAAACAACCATCACCAACTTGATCAACCGCTTCTATGATATTCAGTCTGGAATGATCACCTATGATGGGATCGATATTAAATTGATCGAGAAAGATTCTCTTCGTCGTTCCCTCGGAATCGTTCTTCAAGATACCCACTTATTCACTGGTACGATTGCGGAAAACATCGCTTATGGCCGTGCTGATGCAACACGGGAAGAAATCCTTGAAGCAGCTCGGATTGCTAATGTGGATTCCTTTGTCAAGCACTTGGATCAGGGCTATGAGACAGTCTTGACAGATGATGGGGCTGGCCTATCTAATGGTCAACGACAATTGATCGCCATTGCCCGTGCAGCCCTAGCCAATGCGCCTGTTTTGATTCTGGACGAAGCGACGTCTTCTATTGACTCACGGACAGAGAAGATGGTGCAAGAAGGGATGGACCGCTTGATGGAAGGCCGGACAGTCTTTGTCATTGCCCACCGTCTATCGACAATTGTCAATTCCGATGTGATCATGGTGATGGACCACGGACGTATCATCGAACGAGGCAACCATGCTTCCTTGATGGCAGAACGTGGCACCTATTACCGCCTCTACACCGGTGGACTTGAAATTGATTAATAATAAAAAAAGCTTGAGCGTTGGCTCAGGCTTTTTGCTTATTTCTCAAGTAATTCTTGGATCAAGTCTTCCATGGCAGCTGGCTCTGTTTTGGAGGAGAAGCGTTGGGCGACTTGGCCTTGTCGGTCGATGACAAATTTTGCAAAGTTCCATTCGATGCGTTTGCCTAGTGGCCCGGCTACTTGGTTTTTGAGCCAGTCATAAAGAGGAAGGGCTTCTTTACCATTAACCTTGGCTTTAGCGAATCGTGGGAAGGTGGTCTGGTAGTTGAGGCTACAGAAGCTATTGATTTCATCTGCAGTTCCTGGTGCCTGCCCCATGAATTGGTTGCAGGGAATGTCTAGGATTTCCAGCCCCTTTTCCTGGTAGCGCAGGTAGAGATCTTGCAATCCTTGGTATTGCGGGGTCAAGCCACAGCCTGTTGCTGTATTGACCACGATGAGGACCTTACCTTGGTAGTGAGAAAGGGGAATCTCCTCTCCTTGTTGGTTTTCTAAAGAAAAATCATAAATGCTGGTCATAGGTGGTATCCTTTCTGTCTCTTCAACTTTTATTGTAGCACAAATCTCCTAAAATGGGGCCAAGAGGAGCATGACTTCTTGCTTTAGTCTCTCCTGTGAAAATGATATAATAAGAAGATAACAAGCTCTCAAGAAAATGCCAAAAGGAGAACGGATCGGATGAAATTACTCTATACGGATGTTCGGACCCCCTTGACCCAGGTCCTGACACAAGAAGCCGTAGGGTTAGTAGAACAGGGCAAGCGTGTGTTTTACATTGCGCCCAACTCTCTTTCCTTTGAAAAAGAAGCCAAGGTTTTGTCCTATTTAGAAGGTCAGGCTTCTTTTGCCATTACCGTCACGCGCTTTGCCCAAATGGCCCGTTATTTCATCCTGAACCAGGTCTTTGAGGAGCAACCCTTGGATGATATCGGTCTCGGCATGCTATTTTTTAAAGCTCTTTCCCAGATGAAGGAGCAGGATCTCAAAGTTTATGGGGCCCTGCGTAAGGATCCTCAGTTTATCCAGCAACTGGTCCAGCTCTATCATGAATTACAGACAGCCCAGATGGATTTTACCGATTTGGAGTTGCTCGAGGAAGCTGAAAAAAGAGAGGACCTCTTGGCGATTTTTGAAGCGGTCTCTGAGATGCTGGTCCAGCACCAGTATGAATCCCAGTCCAAGATGGCCTTTTTCCTCAATCAGGTCGAAGAAGGGCAGCTGGAAGAGCAATTACAGGATGTGGCGATCGTTGTCGATGGCTTCACGCGTTTTTCTGCAGAAGAAGAGGCTTTGATTAGTCTCCTTCATCGAAAAGGAGTGGAGATTGTCATCGGGGTCTATGCCAGTGAAAAAGCCTATCGAGCAAGCTTTAGAGAGGGCAATCTTTACCAGGCTAGTGTTGACTTTCTCCTTCAGCTGGCTAAGACTTTTGAGGTACAGCCTCAGTATTGTGGGCAAGCGATTGAAGACTCCTTTAGTCGCATTACCCGCATGCTAGAAGCGCGCTACGATTTTTCACAAGTTGAAAATGAGCTCAAGGAGCACGACCGAACAGCGGTTCAACTCTGGCAAACCAATACGCAAAAGGAAGAGTTGGAATTTGTCGCTAAATCGATCCGTCAGCGTCTTCATGATGGGGCACGCTATCGGGATATTCGGGTCTTGTTAGGCGATGTAGAAGCTTATCAACTGCAACTCAAGACCATTTTTGACCAGTATCAGATTCCCTTTTACTTGGGACGAAGTGAAGCTATGGTCCACCATCCCTTGATTCAGGTCATTGAATCATTAGGTCGGATCAAGCAGTTCAATTACCAGACAGAAGATGTCATCAACTTGTTAAAAACGGGTCTGTATAGTGATCTGACGCAAGCAGAAGTTGATGCTTTTGAGCAATACCTTGGCTTTGCGGAAGTAAAGGGTGCTACAAAATTTCACAAGCCTTTTACTAGCAATCGTCAGGGCAAGTTTAATTTGGAAAAGCTCAATACTCTCCGGGAACGCGTCGTCGAACCTCTAGCCCTCTTCTTTTCACAGCGCAAACAAAAGGTTACCCATCTCTTAACCGCCTTTACAGAGTTTCTGCAAGAGGCTCAACTTTCTCAGAATCTCCAAGCTTTGATCAAGGATCTAGCCTTGGAGGAGCAGGAGCGCTATGACCAGGTCTGGAAGGCCTTCCTTCATGTCTTAGAGGAGTTGAATGTGGTCTTTGAGGACCAAGAGCTGACCGTAGATGACTTTCTAGCTCTCCTCTTATCGGGGATGCAATTGTCTCAATACCGGACAATTCCTGCTACGGTCGATGTGGTGATGGTTCAGTCCTATGACTTGATTGAACCCTTGACAGCGCCGTATGTCTACGCGATCGGGCTGACCCAGGAGCGTTTTCCAAAGATTGCTCAGAACACCTCTCTACTCAGTGAAGAAGAGCGCCAGCAGCTGAATGAGGCCACCCAAGAAGGAGCAGAGCTCCAGGTGGTGACCAGCGAAAATCTCAAGAAGAATCGCTTTGTGGCGGTTTCTCTCCTCAATGCGGCCACCAACCAACTGGTCCTATCGGCCCCTAGCTTGGTCAATGAAATGGAAGATAGTGTCTCTCCTTATCTTGTAGAATTGGCCAAGGAGCCCATTGCCATCGAGTGGACGACCAAACAAGCCCAAGCCTCGAGTGATGATATTGGTACCTACCGAGCCCTTTTAGCGCGCGTGATCGAACTCCATCAAGAAGAAATTACGAGTGAGCTGTCTCCTGAAGAAGCCAGCTTTTGGGGTGTGGCGGTACGGGTCTTGCGCAAGAAATTAGCCGCTGAAGGCATCCAGATTCCTCAGATTTCAACGGAATTAAAGAGCCGTCAGCTTCAGTCGGATACGCTTCAAGCGCTCTATCCAGAGGGAAAAGCCTTGACCTTATCCGCTTCTGCCTTGAATGAATACTACAAGCACCAGTATGCCTTTTATCTGCGCTATGTCTTGGGCTTACAAGAAGATGAAACGATCCGGCCAGACGCTCGCAGTCATGGGAATTTCTTGCACCGGATCTTTGAACGAGTCTTAAAAGATGGCTCCGATCAAGCGTTTGATCGGCGTTTAAACGAGGCGATTCGAGAAACCAGCCAAGAAGCAGAGTTCCAGCAATTGTATGGAGAAAATGGAGAGACCGAGTTTATTCGCAACTTGCTTCTTGATACCGCGAAAACAACAGGGCGGGTCCTCGCCCAGCAAAATGGCATCGAGACCATCGGTGAGGAGACCCTCTTTGGCGGAAGCGCCCATACCTCTTATCCATTGTCCGATGGCCGTCTCCTGCAGCTACGAGGCAAGGTGGACCGGATTGATCAATTGAGGGATCGGGGAGCCCTCGGAGTCGTGGACTACAAGTCCAGTCTGACGCAGTTCCACTATGACAAGTTCTTTAATGGACTAAATTCTCAATTGCCGACCTATCTTTCTGCGATTCAGGATTTGAAGGAATACCAAGAGGAGCAGGGAATTTTCGGAGCCATGTATTTGGAAATGGGAGATCCCGTAGTGGATCTGAAAAAGACCAAGACAGTAGAGGATGCCATCAATCAAACCATGAAAAGTCAACAGTACAAGGGGCTCTTTATGGCAGATCAGGCGCCTTATCTGGGCGAGGCTTATGATAAGAACAAGGCCATGATGCTGAGTAAGGAAGAACTGGACCTGCTCCTCTTGTACAACGCTTATCTCTATAAAACAGCAGCAGAAGGGATCCTCAAGGGGCAATTTGCCATCAATCCCTATAGTGAAAATGGGCGCAATATCGCACCATTTGTGGAGCAGTTTAAATCCATTACAGGATTTGAAGCCGATCGTCACCTAGGTCAGGCACGGTTCTTGACCAAACTAGACCAAAAAGGAATACGCGGTGAAAAGGTGAAAGCCGCTTGGATCGAGAAGATGAAGGAGGTCTTGAACAAATGATCAAACAAGCATTTTTGACAAGAGAAGAAATCAAGGCCCTTCAGGCCCAAGAGGCAGCCTCTACCAAAGAGCAAAAGCGGACACCAGAACAGATCGATGCCATCTATAGTTCGGGTACCAATATCCTGGTGTCGGCCTCTGCTGGATCAGGAAAGACCTTTGTCATGGTGCAGCGGATACTGGATCAGATGCAGCGTGGCATTTCGATTAAGGAGCTCTTTATCTCGACCTTTACGGTCAAGGCAGCAGGAGAGCTCAAGGAGCGTTTGGAAAGTGAACTTGGGAAAGCCCTGCAAGCGAGTGATGATCCAGAGCTCAAGCAACACCTGGCCCGTCAAATCGCAGATGTCGCCACCAGCGATATCGGAACCATGGACTCTTTTACCCAAAAGGTCCTAACGCGCTATGGCTATTTGCTTGGGTTGGCACCTCAGTTTCGCATTTTACAAAATGCTAGTGAGCAACGCCTTTTACAAAATGAAGTCTTTCAAACCGTTTTTGACCGCTATTACCAGGGGGAAAATCAAGAGGCCTTTGTCCAGATGGTCAAGAATTTCACGGGGCAGCGCAAAAATTTAACCTTGTTTAAAGAACAGGTCTACCAGATCTATGACTTTCTTCAGTCGACCAGTGATCCGGAGAAATGGCTGGAGGAGCATTTCCTAAAAGGTTATGAAGAGACCGATTTTGAACAGGTGGAAGGCGATCTGATGGAGAGCATCCAGCAGGCCCTTTATGAGGCAGAAAGCTTTTTTGCCTTTCATTTGTCCAATGAAGGCCAAGCATTTGGTAAGGCCAAATATTTGGAAGCTGTAGAAGAGGTGCTCGATCAGATTGGAAGCCTGACGGGGCGCGTTAATAAAGAGCAAGTGACCTCTGTCCTAAAGGCAGTCGTGGCGATTAGCCGGGCTTCAAATGGGGGAGCCTTGACCAATAGAGCCCGGAAGGAAGAGCTAAAAGACCTAGTTACGGCTTATAACCAGGATAAAACCATACATATCAATCGCCTCAGAGACTTGGAAAATCAGCTCTATCAGCTGGAATTTCAACAAACCTTCCACCAAGAAGAAGGCCCCATGCTCTCCTTGCTGCGGGACTTTATCAGAGACTTTGCTCGCGCTTACTTGGAGCGAAAAATCCAAGAAAAAGCTTATGAATTTGGGGATATCAGTCATTTTGCGATTCAAATTTTAGAGCAATTCCCAGAGGTGAGACAAGCCTTTCAAGAGCGTTATCATGAGGTCATGGTCGATGAGTACCAGGATACCAACCACACCCAAGAGCGGATGTTGGACTTGCTGTCAAATGGCCACAATCGCTTCATGGTGGGAGATATCAAGCAATCCATTTATCGCTTCCGTCAGGCAGATCCACAGATTTTCAATGATAAATTTAAAGCCTACCAAGAAGAAGGGGCGAAAGTGCGGTTGATCCTCCTCAAGGAAAATTTCCGTAGTCATGTGGAGGTATTGGACGCGACCAATGATGTCTTTCGCCATTTGATGGACGAAGAGGTAGGAGAGATTGACTACAATCAAACCCACTATCTGGTCGCAGGAAGCGACAAGCAGCGGATGGCCTTGCCACAACATCGGGCCGAATTTTTGCTCTATGATGGCAGCCAAGACCAGGAAGAAAAGACCGAAGACGAGGAAGCTCCCCTTGGAGTCGAGACGATTTCCAAGGGAGAAATTCTCCTAGTCATCAAAGAAATTTTACGCCTCCATCGGGTGGAAAAAGTACCCTTTAAAGAGATCACCCTCTTAACGGCGACTCGAACGCGAAATGATGCGATTCTGGAGGCTTTTGACCAATACCATATTCCGATTGTGGCAGATAGCGGACAGGCGCATTATCTTGAGTCACTGGAAGTGATGGTCATGTTGGATACCTTGCGGACCATTAACAATCCCTTGCATGATTATCCCTTGGTTGCTCTCATGAAATCCCCCATGTTTGACTTTGATGAAGATGAGTTGGCACGGATTTCCTTACAGACGCTTCCAGAGCAAAAGCAAATGGCCTTCTACCACAAGGTCCAGTTAGCCCTTGAAAAGACTGCAGAGCATGCAAATCTGATTGATGCCAAGCTCTCAGCTAAAATCGAGAACTTCCTCAAGGTTTTATCTACTTGGAGAGCTGCTGCCAAGACCCATTCGCTCTATGATTTGCTGTGGAAAATCTATGAGGATCGCTATTACTATGACTATGTCGGCGCCCTTCCAAATGGGGCCCAGCGCCAGGCCAATCTCTATGCCTTGACGCTTCGGGCCAATGATTATGAGAAGGCCAGCTTTAAGGGCTTGTCGCGCTTCATTGCCATGATCGACAAGGTGATCGAAAATGAACACGATTTGGCCAGCGTCCCTCTTGCAGCACCAAAAGATGCCGTCCAGCTCATGACCGTCCATAAGAGTAAGGGGCTGGAATTCAAGTATGTCTTTATCCTCAATATGGACAAGGCTTTTAACCGTAAGGATCAATCGGGGCCAATCATTCTCAGTCGTCAAAAAGGGATTGGCTTTAAATATCTTGCGAACCTGCCGGTTGAGACAGAGAATCCTGCTGCTCCAGAAACCATTCGCCTGCAGATCGAAACGCCTTGCTACCAACGGAACGTGGAAGAAACAAAATTGGCCACGATTTCAGAGCAGATGCGTCTTCTTTATGTCGCCATGACACGGGCCGAGCTCAAGCTCTATCTGGTTGGAAAAGGCCGTGAGGACAAATTGCGTGATACCGATTGGGGGACCAGTCGCAATGGCAAGCTGGATCCGGAGAAACGAAAAGCATGGACCTCTTATCAGGACTGGCTCTTTGCTATTCAAGATGTGTTTGCTAAGAATACTCTGGCCTATGACACGCGTTTTGTGACAGACGAAGACCTGACACCAGACCAGCTGGAGCCACTAGAGAAGGAGAAGGATTCCCGCTTCGATCAGCTCAAGGATATCCGTCAGTCAGAGGATATTCGTCGGGCCTTGGATATCTTGGAAAATGTTGATCGCCTCAATCAGCTCTATGCTCCAGCCATTCATTTGCCAAGTGTCCGTACTCCTAGTCAGATCAAGAAATTCTACGAGCCGGTCATGGATGCCAATGGCGTCCAAATCATGGATGCAAAGCTAGTTGCGCCTGACTTTGAGCTGCCAACTTTTGGTCAAGAAAAAGCCGTGACAGGAGCCCAGGTCGGTAGTGCTGTCCATGAACTCATGCAGCGCGTGCCTCTTGGAGAAGAAATCACGCTGGATACGCTGCATCAAGCCTTGGAGCAAGTTCAAGCAGAGCCAACGGTCAAAGCCCGCATCAAGCTAGAGGCCATCCTTGCTTTTTATGAGACACCTTTGGGGTCCTTGCTTCAAAAAGAAGCCTCTCGAGTCCGTCGCGAAGCTCCCTTTGCCATGCTGAAGAAAGATCCAGCTAGTGGAGAGGACTTTGTCGTGCGGGGGATCCTGGATGGTTACTTGGTGCTAGAAGACCGGATCCTACTTTTTGATTACAAGACGGATCACTACAAGGTTCCTAGCCAATTGGTCGAACGCTACCGGGATCAGCTCGATCTCTATGCAGAAGCTCTTCGTCGTTCTTATGGCAAAGAGCAAGTAGAAAAATACCTCGTGCTTCTAGGTAGCCCCCATCTAGAAGTGGTGAAAGTGGAGTAAATCATGGCAATTGCACAGAAAAACATCGAACGGATCCAAAGAATGGAAGATTATTTGAATGACTATGCCAAAACTTTGGAAGAAACCAAAAAAGCAGTGGATCAGCTAAGAGAGCATCAAGAAAACTATATCCAACTGCGCGATTATTATAGTAGTCAGGCCTATTTTGATGATTTGGACTTGTCCAATCAAGCTGACTTTCCAGCAGATCTTCCTTGTGGTGTCCTGTCCGAAGATGCCGTCTATGATTTGTTAGACGAGCACTTTCAGATGGGAGTGGAGCTCTTGGAGATCGCAACAAAGATGATCAAAGAACGGTGAAATCATTATTTATATTTTATCTTTCCTTAGGTGACGGCGGACGCTAGCGAACTTCTACGAAGTTCCATAGCTAATTATTGAGCCTAGGGTCTCAATAATTCCGAGTACCTGAAACAGCTCCTGTTTCAGGTACTTTTGTCACTGCGGAAAGAAAAATATACAAATGATGACATAGTGAATTGTGGGATTACTTGACTAATTCATTGGATATTTCAACTGACTTATTAAAATGTAAAAGCAACTAACAGATACAAAAAAAGCTCCGGTTTCCCGGAGCTTTTTGAATGATTAGTGTGAGACACGGCGACGTGCTGCTTTTTTGCGGTTTTCTTCGATGAAAGCTGCTTTTTGTTCTTCTGGTTCGATTACTTTCTTCTTGAATGTGTAAACTGCACCTGCGACAGCAGCAACTGTACCAGCAACACCAGTAACAAAACCTTTACCAAATCCTTTAGCCATGAGAATTTCTCCTTTTCTGAACTTTAAATATTTATGTTATAATATATGGTAACGAAAAAACGTGAATTTTGCAAGGAAAAACGATGAAAACCAAGATAATTGTGATTGTGGGACCGACTGCTGTTGGAAAAACAGCTCTTGCGATCGATTTAGCGCAAGCCCTCAATGGTGAAATTATCAGTGGCGATAGTCAACAAGTCTATCGTAAGCTAGATATAGGAACAGCTAAGGCGACACCAGAAGAGCAAGCTGCAGCTCCCCATCATTTGATCGATGTGCGGGAGGTGACCGAGTCTTACTCAGCTTTTGATTTTGTAAGAGAAGCTAAGACTGCGATTGAAGAGATCACAGCTCGAGGCAAGCTTCCTATCATTGCAGGTGGGACGGGCCTTTACATCCAAAGTTTGCTCGAAGGTTATCATCTAGGTGGTGAAGTTCCTCATGAAGAGATTCTGGCCTATCGCGCTCAATTGGATTTGTTGTCGGATGAAGACTTGTACCAAAGGGTAGCGGAGCAAGGACTTGTGATTCCTCAGATCAATCGCCGTCGGGCCATGCGGGCTCTTGAAATTGGGCATTTTGGGCAGGACCTCGCAAACGAAGAGACCGATTATGAACCCTATCTCATCTGTCTAGATGATGATCGATCCTTGATCTATGAGCGCATCAATCGCCGAGTAGATCGCATGCTAGAGGAAGGCTTGCTGGATGAAGCTCGGTGGCTCTATGATGACCATCTGGAGGTTCAGGCAGCTAAAGGGATTGGTTACAAGGAACTCTTTCCTTACTTTAAGGGAGAGCAGAGCCTTGAAGAAGCCAGTGAGATCCTCAAGCGCAATACGCGGCGTTTTGCTAAACGGCAACTGACCTGGTTTCGAAATCGGATGGAAGTAAAATTTTACGTCATTTCTGACCCCCACTTCAAGGAGCAGGTTCTTGCAGATGTAAAGGAGTTTTTACAGCATGATTGAAACAGAAAAGAAACAAGAACGCATCCTTTTGGTTGGTGTGGAACTTCAAGGCATGGACAATTTTGACATGTCTATGGAGGAGTTGGCGAGCCTGGCTAAAACAGCTGGTGGGGATGTCCGGGGCTCCTATACACAAAAGCGGGAGAAATACGATACTAAGACCTTTGTCGGCTCAGGAAAACTCGAAGAAATCGCTCAAATGGTCGAAGCAGATGAGATCACGACGGTAGTGGTCAATAACCGCCTAACCCCCCGTCAAAATGTCAATTTAGAAGAAATCCTTGGGGTCAAGGTCATTGACCGGATGCAGCTGATTTTAGATATCTTTGCCATGAGGGCTAGGAGTCATGAAGGGAAGCTGCAGGTGCACTTGGCCCAGCTCAAATACCTTTTGCCACGTCTTGTTGGTCAAGGAATCATGCTCAGCCGTCAGGCTGGGGGAATTGGTTCTCGTGGACCAGGGGAAAGTCAGTTGGAGTTGAACCGCCGGAGCGTTCGTAATCAAATCACCGATATCGAGCGCCAGCTCAAGGCAGTTGAAAAGAACCGAGAAACCCTTCGTGAAAAACGTTTGGAATCACCTGTCTTTAAGATTGGTCTGATCGGCTATACCAATGCAGGAAAGTCGACTATTATGAATCAGTTGACCAGTAAGAGCCAGTATGAAGCCGATGAACTCTTTGCGACTTTGGATGCCACAACCAAGAGCATCCACCTAACAGGCAATCTGCAAGTGACCCTGACCGATACGGTTGGCTTTATTCAGGACTTGCCGACAGAGTTGGTTTCGAGCTTTAAGTCGACCCTGGAAGAAAGTAAGAATGTAGACCTCCTGGTCCATGTCATAGATGCTTCTGACCCCAATCATGAAGAGCATGAAAAGACCGTGCTTTCGATCATGAAGGACCTGGATATGCTGGAGATTCCTCGCTTGACCCTTTACAACAAAGCAGATAAAGTAGCAGACTTTACCCCAACCCAGACACCTTTTAGCTTGATTTCAGCGCGCTCTGAGACAGCCCGTGAAGATCTCCAGGCTTTGCTTCTAGAAAAACTGAGAGAGCTCTTTGTTCCCTTTACCATTCGCGTTCCCTTTTCAAAATCTTATCGGACTCATGATCTAGAAACAGTAGCGATCATTGACCAGCGAGAATTTGAAGAAGACGTCGAGGTCATTCAAGGCTATATCGCAGAGAAAAATAAGTGGAAGTTGGAAGAATTTTATGACGGATTACGTTGATTTAGCAATAAAATATGGAGGCTATACCAGCCTCGATCGGGTCTATCTGACCAATCTTTTAAGCACGATCCCTGAGGAATTGCGTCTCCGTGTGATTACGCCTCCCCCAAGTGTGATCAACGCCTATTTTGCTGAGCTCTATCAAAAGAAGAGCCCCAAGGAGGCCATGGATTATTTCTTGGACCTGAGCCGGGCATTTGACTTATTCACAGTTCAGCAAAGCTTTGATGAACGAAAGCCCTTTATCCGCCTCAACTTATCAGGGAAGTCTTATGGCTTGGCTTACGTAAATGAAGAGCTAGCCTGTGTCTTTGCTGAACATCCAGCAGAAGATATCACTCCTGCCATATTATTTGAAGTCGCAGAGATCTTTCCACATTGTTTGGTCTTTGAAAAAGATGGTAAGATCTGCTTGCAAGAGGCTGAACCAGAAGGGGTCACTAAAACAGAAGCCCTCTCAGCCCTGACTGACTTGATGACCTTGGAAGATGGACGCTTGAAACTGTCAGGATATAACCAAGAGGAGCTCCTTGAGCTAGCGCAAGCCTACCCAGGCAACCTTTCTTTCCGTTCAGAGAACCGGACGGCCATGATTTATATAGATAGAAAGTAGACAATGGACATTCAATTTTTAGGAACGGGAGCTGGGCAACCCTCAAAAGCCCGTAATGTATCGAGCCTAGCGCTCAAATTGCTGGACGAGATCAATGAAGTCTGGCTCTTTGATTGTGGCGAAGCGACACAGAATCAAATTTTAGAAACGACCATTCGTCCGCGAAAGGTTAGCAAGATCTTTATCACTCACCTACACGGAGACCATATTTTTGGTTTGCCAGGTTTCCTCTCTAGTCGGGCCTTTCAGGCCAATGAAGAGCAGACGGATCTGGATATCTATGGACCAGTAGGGATCAAATCCTTTGTGATGACTAGTCTTCGTGTATCAGGCTCTCGCCTGCCTTACCGCATCCATTTTCATGAATTCGATGAACATTCTCTAGGTAAGATTTTAGAAACCGATAAATTCACGGTTTATGCGGAAGCCTTGGACCACACCATTTTCTGCGTGGGTTACCGAATCATGCAAAAAGACCTCGAAGGGACGCTGGACGCAGACAAGCTCAAGGCGGCAGGGGTTCCTTTTGGTCCACTCTTTGGTCAGGTCAAAAATGGCCAAGATGTCACCCTGGAAGATGGGACTAAGATCATTGCAGCGGATTATATTTCAGCCCCTCGGCCTGGTAAGATTATCACGATCCTCGGAGATACCAGAAAGACTGATGCCAGCGTCCGCCTTGGAGTCAATGCGGATGTCTTGGTCCATGAGTCCACCTATGGCAAGGGTGATGAGAAGATTGCTAAGAAACACGGTCACTCGACCAATATGCAGGCAGCAGAAGTGGCGCGTGAAGCTGGAGCCAAGCGCCTTCTTTTGAACCATATTAGTGCTCGCTTCTTATCAAAAGACATCAGCCAATTGCGCAAGGATGCGTCCAGCATTTTTGAAAATGTCTATGTCGTCAAAGATTTGGAAGAAGTGGAGATCTAAGATGCGAACCATTCTCATAACAGGAGCAAGTGGAGGTTTGGCCCAAGAAATGGTCAAGCTCCTTCCTGAGGACCGGCTGATTCTCCTAGGTAGAAATCAAGAAAAACTGGAAAAGCTCTATGCCAGTCATCCTCAAGCTGAATGCATCGGGATCGATATCACTGATTCCTCAGCCGTCCAAGATTTGGTAGAAGATCTCTATCAGCGCTATGGACAGATCGATATCTTGGTCAACAACGCAGGCTATGGGATCTTTGAAGAGTTTGACCAGATTACCAATGAGCAAATTCATGCCATGTTTGAAGTCAATACCTTTGCCCTCATGCAGCTTTCACGCTTGATGGGTGCGCACATGAAGGCAGCAGGCAAGGGGCACATCGTCAACATCGTCAGCATGGCGGGTCTCGTTGCAACAGCCAAATCCAGCCTTTATTCGGCGACCAAGTTTGCGGCTATTGGCTTCTCCAATGCCCTGCGTTTGGAACTCATGCCCTTTGGTGTCCATGTGACGACGGTCAATCCAGGCCCCATCCGGACTACTTTCTTTGACCAGGCAGACCCAGACAGAAGCTATGTGAAAGCTGTGGATCGCTACATTTTGGAACCGGACTTTGTAGCCAAGAAGATTGTGAAGAACTTTGGAAAACCAAAACGTGAGCTCAATCTTCCTTGGCTTTTGAACCTGACCCACAAGCTCTATACCCTTTTCCCACGAATCTCGGACAAGCTAGCCAGCAAGATGTTCAATTTCAAATAGGAGGAGCAAGATGGCCGCGAATATTCAAGCTTATTTAGAAAACCTCCGGCAACCATGGGGACAAATCTATTATGATATCCTTTTTGAACAATTAAAAGACATCAAAGGTAAGCGAGTCCTTGATTTCGGCAGTGGCTTTGGCCTGGTAGCCAATCACCTAGCGAAAGAAAATCAAGTCCTAGCTGTGGAGCCTAATGAGGAAATGGTAGCCTTGCGGACCCAGGACCATCCCTACCAGCAATTCGTCGGAAGTCTGGACCAGATAGAGAGCTTTGAAGATGCCAGTTTTGATGTCATTCTCTGCCACAATGTCTTGGAGTATGTGGAGGATCGCAAGGATGTTCTCAAGGAATTCACCCGTCTCTTGAAACCAGGAGGCCTGCTCTCTATCGTTAAGCACAATGAGGTTGGCCGCGTCCTGCAGACAGTCGTCTTTGAAAATGATACTCAAAAGGCCCTTGATCTCCTAGCAGGTCAAGACCTGGAAACCCACTCCATGGGTTTGGCCCAGGCCTATGATCTCGGTGCAGCAGTAGAAGACTTAGCCCTTGAAGTTCAGGATTACCAAGGGATCCGAGTCTTTTATGCCTTGCAGGACAATCGCTTCAAGGGCCAAGAAGGCTGGCGAGAGTCTATGCTCAAGATGGAGCTGTCCGTTTGCCAAGAGTCCCCTTACCGGGATATCGCCTTCTTCCAGCACTATAGGTTAAAAAGGAGTTAAGATGTTAGATTATAAAAAAGAAATTCCAGCGATGACAGACCTACTCGCACTCTACAGCTCGGTCGGATGGACCAATTATACCAACAACCCAGCTATGCTAGAAGAAGCTGTCAAAGCCAGTCTCTGGCAGTTGGCCGTCTATGATGAGGACGAGCTCGTCGCCTACATTCGCTTGGTAGGAGATGGCCACTCTGTCCTTTTGGTACAGGACCTCTTGGTGCGACCAGATTACCAGCGTCAAGGTATCGGAAGGAAACTATTAACAGAGGCTTTAGCGACCTTCCCAAATGTCTATCAACGGCTCCTTGCCACTGAACGTAGCGAGAAAAATCTAGCCTTTTACCAGTCTCTCGGCTTTGTCGAACTTTCAGAGCAAGCCTGTACAGGGATGATTTATATGAAATAGAGAGTGGGACAGAAATCGGTAATTCGTTAGAATTCGATTTCGTCGTCCCACCTCCGCACAGTTGAGTAAGGCTGTAAAAGCTGATGAAATCAGCGTAGTAGAGCCCACTCAACCACTGCGTCTTGATCGACAATCCAAAAATAATTGAGAGGCTAGGACTTTTGTCCCAGCCTCTTATCTATTTGACTGACAAAAGGGGGGATTGATGGTAAAATGAGGAAGAGATTAGGAGGAGATGGGATGAAGAAGAAAATAAAATGGGGCCTTGTCTTATGTTCGGTACTTATACCAGTATGTTTGAGTGCCTGCAAACAAGGAACTGTAGAAAAACAAGGTTCTTCGAATAAAGAAGTACAGAAGAAAATCGATCGAAAAAACATTCATTTTGATAAGACAGGACCAGCTGCATCATTTGATTGGAATGCTAAGAGTGGTAGTAAATACATAACGTTTGAAAAACTTCCACAATATATGAAGCCAGATGATAGCGATGGTATTTCTATATATAGTCTGCAACAGAATGAAACTCCTCTCGATGAAGAGGGAAAAGTCCAAAAGGCTTTGCAAGTAGTTGAAGCGATTTATATTGACCAAGATGAAATGGACACAGTAGTCAAGGCTAGTGGAGTAATGAGTCAGGAAGAAATGTATAACCGGATCTGGAAGGACTATATTGTTCCTAAAATAGAAGAAAGTAATAGGACCTTTGATTCAAATACTTATTTTGAGTACCTAGGAGAAAAATATCCCCTCAAAATCTATGGTCCCATGTATTTAAAATTAATGACCAATGCTCTCCCTACTGAAAAGAGTTACGAATTAAAGGGATATGCAGTTAAGGGGAATAAGGTAATCCTTAAAATTCAAACACCAGCCTATAGTCCAAATCAATTACCAAGAGGAAAAGGGTACAGATTGAGTGTTGATCCCAATAATCCAAATGAGACCATGTATGCTTGGTTAGATGAACTACACGAGAACTATGCTGAAAAAGACAACCGAGGAGACCATCTTTCTTATATAATGCTTTCTACCATCTTACAACATTTAGTTAAGGAAAATTTTAATGCGAGTTTTTCAACAGGTAATATGATTGGTAGTACGGAAATGACGATCGAAATGGAGGTGACCAACCAAGGTCAAGTCCAAATTGATACTAAAAATTTGGCACTCTTGTTACAAATTCCTCAACAAATGCAGAAAGCTAATCAATCTGGAGATGGAAATGATAATAGTATCTTTTGGCCCATCAATACTGATAGTGCTACTGATGAAGGAAAGAAAAGTGAAAAACTAAAAGATTTTAACCCACAAAATCCAGTCAAAAAATATGCAATTGGAGAGCCAGTTGTATTTGCAAATGGCTTAGAAGTTACACTGAATAGTGTAACAGACGATCCAAATTTGGATGTTCAGGATGATCAAGACCGTATCGATACAAGGAAAAAACAACATCGATTGATCGTCGAATTCACCCTATCGAATACAACACCTCTCCGTATTGAAAGTAGCCCGAATTATTCAAATGTAGATCTCTATGATGGCCATGGCAAATCTGCTTATATGTTGAATAATACTTTAAATTACAAACAGCCAACAGTCCTTGAGGCAGGAGAGTCGGGTAAATATAAAATTAATTATTTAACAGATGGGGATGGACCATTTACGATCGTTTATGGTGATGCAAAATGGGTCGTTCAAAAATAGATAAAAATCCAAATCTTTAATCAGCTTATTTTAAAAGCTAGTGAGTTTAAGAAATTCTAAGAAACTTCAGCGGTCAATAAATTATTAAAGAAATTTATTCATATGTGGTTGGAAAAGTCGGAAGACTTTTAAAGAAAACTGACAAACAAATAAGGTAATAAAATGCGGACAGGAAGTAGAAAAGAGAGAATGAAGAAGGTTTTTAAATCAATTAAGTTTTGGATATTTGTATTACTTGTTACTCTAGCAGGTGGATGGTTTATCCAATATGAAATTCATAAGCGTGATATATCACAATTTGTAACTTGGAAACCTCGTCCAAACATAGTTGACTCCCAATTTATTGCAGGTGGGAAAGCAGTAGCCATTCAATGGGATAATAAAGAGGAAGTGGATGAGGCGCTGGAAGCATATTCGTATAATTCAAAAGTTAAAGTAGAATGGTTTATAAATGGTGGAAATAGTGAACGGTACATTGCACAAGAAAGTTACAAATTAAAATCTGACCCACGTCTCTATTTTCAATATTATATTCGTGGTAATCAAGTTCCTTACCTCACTACAAATAAAGCACAAAAGGGAGAGTACTGGCTCATTGATGTCTATGATACCAAGGACAAGCGCTTAGTGAAGAAGACATATGATGTTTTTAAGTTGGTACGAGACATGAATAAAAATTATATCCCTTTATCTGTTACAGTTTCTTCTATGTTGTTGGATACAGATGATGGAGAAACATACATTCCGATTGATATTCTTGTCGATAAGAAAGACAAATACATTGTAGGTCCTGGAGATATCCATGTTGAAACAGACTATAATTTGCAAACTGGCTTGATGAATGTTAAAAGTGGAAAGATCGCTTGGAAAACCTCATCAGGCAAAGATTATAAACAAGTTCAAAAAGAAAGTCTAGAAAGTTATAAAGAGTCGCATCCATTTGAATACAATTTTGAAGGAGGACGATTGCAGCTCCAACATTCACGTTTGTTATTTACAGATCGTAGTGATGAGGCTAAGGACATCCCATTGAAAACACTCTATCCGAAAGTATATTCGATTTTAAGCAAAGGGAATAATCCAACTACTGTAAAATGGGGTGAAGAATATACAAAAGGGGAGAATGCCTACCTATACTTTCTCGGACCAGAAGATCTCAACTTTGATATTTCATTTTTGGAACTGCTTTATAAAGTTCCAGAGCAGCGTTCAGGTGGCTGGTATGATGTCCTACGGTATCATAAGATACCAGCAGAATTTTCAAAAGATGGGCAAGAGCATCTTGCGAATAATAAAAAAGAATTTTTCCAATATTTTAAAAAGGAATTAAATCAAAGTCAGGATACTACAGAGTTCTCATTGCTGAGACGCTTATATGAAGTACAGAACTACGTGGTCTCTAGAGATTTTGGTCAGTCCTTCGGTGATCTGACCATACCAGCTGGGTATACTAAAGATGGGAAGGTTCATGTCGTTCAAAATGATGAAGAATTCTTCAAATATATGGATTTAGAGAAAATTCCTAATAAAAAGATGAAAGAAGATATTAAAAAAATGTTCTCATACGATATAAAAAATTAATCGATTAGGTTGAATTTCGCAAGGAGGTCAGGCTATGAAGCCCAATTTTTTCAAATTATTCGCAGGAATCCCACTTATTCTATGTTGCCTGTTTCTTTCCAGTTGCAAGATCATGAAACCGAGTGATTATAAAAAGGCTAAGGAAGTTGTTACAGAAGTTTTTAAAGAAAATGATCTTCATGGCAAAGTTACCATCACTAAGTTATCCTGGACTGCCCTAGAATACCCACAGTATCATGTGAGCTACGCATACTCTGAGAAGACCTACGATGATCAAACGGTACAATTGGAAGATGAGGACGTAACTTTTAAAGATGACTGGTCGGGGTCATATAGTAGTTTTCTTCCATCATACAAGGAAGCGTTTTTAAAACAGAAATCTATTAAAAATATCGAGGAAAAACTAGAGACTGAAATAAAGAAGCAATCTCTAGGTCTTCCTATTAGTTTCTTTGGTTTTTTATCTAACTCCAACCGTGATGAGAAGGAGCAAATTCTAGATAGTATCGCAAGTCAAAATCTCAAAGAAGGGAAAAAGGACTTTGCTGGTTACTATCAAATCCCTTTTCAGACCTTAATCGATCAAGAGTTAATCCGTATGACTATTTATATAGAGGATGGTGTATCCGTTAAGGAAAAAGACTTAAAAGCAGCAGCCAAAAAATTAGATGCTAGCAAACTACCGGATGGTGCCTATGATTTCTACTATTCCAAAGGCAGTTACGCAGATTCTATCAGTTACTCATTTAAAGTTAAAGATGGGAAAGTTGTTTTTTATGAAGATCAAAAAGAGAGAGTAGAAGGCCAAAACTAAAGAAAGATCCTACGTATCCGATTAGAACGTTGGTCAATCTAATTATTCAGTATTTTATAGGGAGCCAGGACTTAACGTCTGGCTTCTTTATATTTGATTGAGATTTTACAAGGAAATTAGCTCTGAAGTCTATTTATAGGAAGAACAGATAAAAAAAGAGAACCTTTCGGTTCTCTCTATTTGTTTCAACTTCTATGAATGAGAGTAGAAGTTCCTTCGTTAGGGGGTTGATAGAAGTAAAGACTGTTCCTAATGATACGATTAGTTATCAGTCAATTTCCGTTTGATTCCAACAGCACCTGCTAAGACAAGAATTCCAGAGAAGACAAGTCCAGATGCAACAACTTCCCCTGTATTTGGAAGAAGCGGTTTGCGACGTCCACCATTTGAACCTGGCGCATTTGGTGTCGTTGTGGTACCAGAATGACTAGGTTTATTTGGATTTTCTGTTGTAGTTGAAGAAGTCTTAGGTTCTACAGTTGTAGTCGTAGTTGTTGTATCTTCTTCACTACTATTATGGTTTTCTGGCTCTTCTGGTGTTGTAGTCGCTTCCGAAGTCTTAGGTTCATCGGTAGTCGTTACTGTGGTCTTAGGCTCATCAGTTGTAGTTGAAGTAGTCGAAGGTTCATCAGTAGTTGTTACCGTAGTTGTAG
>NZ_JANCOY010000006.1:0-91568 GCF_024295565.1 Streptococcus sp. CF8_Ac1-9 | reverse complement strand
ACTTTTTTCCAAAATTTTTTATTTTTTTGAAAGTTTTTTTGTTTATATAAAAAATCAGGAGTATAAACGCTCCTGATTCCTCTATAATTTAATTGATGTTTTCAATCTCTTTTTTTGATCTCTATTCTTTTACTTCCAATAGACCGATGTCTCCATCTTCTCTACGGTAGATCACATTTGTTGTATTGTCTTCTGCATCACGATAAATGAAGAAGTCGTGTGCTAATAGATCCATTTGAAGGATCGCTTCATCTAAATCCATTGGCTCTAGATCAATTGTTTTTGAGCGAACAACTTTTTCTGTGGTTGCTACTTCTTCTACAACTGCATCGGTAAACAATTTACCTGCACCAGATTTAATACGATTTTTCTTTTCGATTTTTGTTTTATTCTTACGAATTTGACGTTCAATTTTATCTACAACTAAATCAATTGAACCGTACATATCTTGAGAGACATCTTCTGCGCGCAGTGTAATAGATCCAAGTGGAATGGTTACTTCTACTTTTGCGGTCTTTTCACGGTAAACTTTTAAGTTTACTCGAGCGTCTAGCTCTTGATCTGCCTGAAAATATTTTTCAATCTTTTCGAGTTTAGAAACGACATAGTCGCGAATGGCTTCTGTTACTTCTAGGTTTTCACCACGGATACTATATTTAATCATATTAGTACCTACTTTCTAAACATTATGTTTTTATTTATATGTATATTATAACGCTTTCATAAACTTTTTGCAAATCTTTTTTTACCTTGCGATTGAAAATGTCTTTATTTCTTTCACACCTTTTTCAATTAGTAGGCGCTTCATTAATTCGATTGTTTTGCCCGTTGTGTAGATATCATCAAAGATAAGATATTTCTTTTTTTCTGAAACTTCTTCTATTAATTGAAAGTGTTGAGAGGTTTTTAATCTTTCTTCTCTTGTTTTTTTTGATTGGGCTAAGCTGTCTTCTTTTTGGAATAGACTGCTGTACTTTATTTCTGCAAAATCTAATATGGTTGATACTTGATTGAATCCTCTCTCCTGCTTTTTTTCATGGCTGATTGGAGTCGGTATTATCGTATAGCTTTTATACTTTTTCAAGGCTTTTTTGATGTCACATGCAAATACCATTCCTAATAAACGATCTCCTTCAAATTTATATCGCTTGAAATAGTCCTTCATTGCTGCATTATATCTATATAATGCTTCATGTTCTACCATATTCCCCTTTTGTATCCAGTATTCGCAATCTTTACATACTTTCTCCTCCTTATTTTTATAACATCTAGGACAATGGATTTCGCAAATTTGTTCGAAGTCTTCTTTGCATTCTTTACAAATCCATTCTTCTTGTTGATTCATAAAAATAAGGTCTGTGAAATGTTCACCAGTTTTCAACTCTTTCGTACAAAGCAGACATTCTTTCAAAATCCAGCCTCCTGATTCATTTCCTTTATTTCCTTAACCGCTTTCTTCATTTCTCGTGTTATGCCATCTGATAGAAAAAGTAGTTTACCTGTTGGTCTTTCTTTACTTCGACCGACCCTTCCTGAAATTTGTACGAGGGTACTTTTAGTAAATAATTTATGATTACTTTCTAAAACAAAGACATCTACAAACGGAAAGGTCACTCCTCTTTCTAAAATTGTTGTCGAGACTAGCATGGTTATGGCTCTGTTTCTAAACTCTTCTACCATTCGTAGGCGGTCTGTTGTCTGTGAGGATACAAAACCTACTGTTTCTTTTGGAAAGTATTTTTTTAAGTTCTCAGTAAATTGTTGTCCTAATTCTATCTCAGATACAAAGATTAACAATGGGTAGTGAGTCTGTCTTTGTTTCTTGATCAGTTGCAATAGTTGGTAAGGGATTCTTCCTTTTTCTATTTTTTCTCTAATTTTCGGCACCCATTTTATTTCAGGGACCACTAGTGGGTTCCCATGAAATCTTCTTGGAAGACTATAACGAATGATTTCTTTTTTCTTGACCCTTTTATCTAACTCATCTGTAGAGGTTGCGGTTAAATAAAGGGTATTTCCCTCTTTTTTTATTGCATTCTGAGCTGCTTTATATAAGATTGGATTGTCCACATAGGGAAACGCATCTACTTCATCTATAATAAGGAGATCAAAGGCCTGATAAAACTTTAGCAATTGATGGGTTGTAACGATCACCAAGGGGGTTCTAAAATAGGGTTCCGATTCTCCATGAAGTAAAGAGATGGGGCAGGAAAAATCTTCCTCCATCCTTCCGTACAGTTCGATACAGACATCGATTCTTGGGGTGGCAATACAGACTGCTTTTCCTGACTTGATCGCTGTTGCTACAACCTGGTACATCATTTCCGTTTTCCCGGCGCCTGTCACAGCATGAACCAGGGCATGTTTCCCTGCTTTAACTGCTTGGATAAGCCCTTCAGATACCTCTTGTTGATAGGAAGTCAAGGTTCCTTTCCAGTTTAGCACCTCTTGTCCTTCAAAGTCTTGCTGTGCAATAGCATAAAGTTTTTGATCACTCCGGATCCTTCCCAATTGGATACAGGCTCTACAATACAGTACCTCTTCACTTAACTTCCACAGTTTTTGATCAATCAAACTGCCACATCGAAAGCATTGGTACCTTCCATTCTGTTTTTCTATAGCTGGAAGTTCGTAGGCAATTTCTTTTAGATCATTTGTCATTTGACTCTCCGTTAAGAGTCTTCCATAAGAATCTTCTATCTTCATACTTATTAATTCGCAAAAGTTGGAGAAAATCATTCTTTTTTTGTAAAATAAGAATATGGAATATGTTACATTTAAAGAGAACGGTACTGTTCAAGAAGAAATCAAAAAATCAAAATTCATTTGTCATGTCAAGCGAGTCTCCTCTGAAGAGGAAGCCAGAGATTTTATCAATGCCATCAAAAAGGAACACTATAAGGCTACACATAACTGCTCTGCTTTCATCATTGGAGAACAAAGTGATATCAAACGAACCAGTGACGATGGAGAGCCTAGTGGAACAGCTGGGGTACCGATGTTAGGTGTTTTGGAGAATCATCGCATCACTAATAGTTGCGTCGTGGTTACCCGCTATTTCGGAGGTATTAAATTAGGCGCTGGCGGTCTGATTCGTGCTTATGCTGGAAGTGTTGCACAAGCAGTTCGAGAGATTGGACTGGTAGAAATCAAAGAGCAAGTGGTTCTTGGGATCACACTTTCTTATTCCCAATACCAAGAATTTGCTAATTTCTTAAAAGACCATCAATTGGCGGAACAAGATCCAATGTTCACAGATCAGGTGATGACAACGATTTTTGTGGATAAAGAAAATACAAACTCTATCACAGCAGCTTTAGTCGAATTTTACAATGGTAAAGTCATTATTGAGGATCAAGGAATTCGTGAGGTTGAAGTACCCCTACTTTCTGTAGAAAAATAATTAAAATACTATCGGCAACGATAGTTTTTTTTTATCACACCCATAAAATTTCTATATTTTACATTCTTCCCGCAAGGGACTATACTTGTTAGTATCAAGAAAACCTAGAACTGAGGTATATTATGGCTATTTATGAAAATATTACAGAACTGATTGGGAACACTCCGATTGTCAAATTGAACCGTCTTGTTCCTGAAGGAGCTGCAGATGTCTATGTCAAACTCGAAGCTTTCAATCCTGGATCATCTGTTAAAGACCGGATTGCTTTGAGCATGATTGAAAAAGCTGAAGCGGATGGCTTGATCAAACCAGGTGATACCATTGTCGAAGCAACTAGTGGGAACACAGGGATTGGTTTGTCATGGGTTGGCGCAGCTAAAGGCTACAAAGTTGTGATTGTCATGCCTGAAACCATGAGTGTGGAACGTCGTAAAATCATCCAAGCCTATGGAGCTGAACTTGTTTTGACTCCTGGAAGTGAAGGGATGAAAGGCGCTATCGCTAAAGCTGAAGCAATCGCTGCAGAAAGAAATGGCTTCCTTCCTCTTCAATTTGAAAACCCTGCTAACCCAGAGGTACATGAAAGAACAACAGGACAAGAAATCGTTGATGCCTTTGGAAAAGATGGTTTAGATGCTTTTGTCGCAGGTGTTGGTACTGGTGGTACTGTTTCTGGTATTTCTCATACTTTGAAAAAGAATAATCCTGCTGTCAAAGTCTATGCCGTTGAGGCCAATGAATCCGCAGTCCTTTCTGGCGAAAAACCTGGACCACATAAAATCCAAGGGATTTCAGCTGGTTTTATCCCAAATACTTTAGACACTAATGCATATGATGGTGTTCGTCGCGTATCTTCAGAAGAAGCTTTCGAACTTGCACGCGCTATCGGTGGAGCTGAAGGATTCTTAGTCGGTATCTCAAGCGCAGCTGCTATCTATGCTGCTATTGAAGTCGCAAAAGAATTGGGTAGCGGTAAAAAAGTTCTTGCTCTTGCACCAGATAATGGAGAACGTTATCTTTCTACTACCCTTTACGAATTTGAATAATTCTCTATATCAAAAAAACTTCGATAGGTTTCATCAACCTATCGAAGTTTTTATTTCTTTTCTTGTTTGCTAAAGAATACCTTTCCTTCTTTAACCCAGGTCGGCATCTGTTGAGCTAAGGGCGCAAAACCACTCTTGTGGCGATCATTTGAAAAACGATGGTGTCGAATACTTCGTTGTGGTGTTTCTTCTAGTGTTCTCAGAGAGAGGCTAGCTTTCTTAGAATATTCATCAACATCGATGACTTGGACAAAGACTTTTTCTCCAATTGAAAGAATATCATGAATATTACTTACATAACCACTTCTAATCTCTGAGATATGAATCAAGCCCGTGACACCCGACTCTAGTTCGACAAAGGCACCATAAGGTTGAATGCCTGTAATGGTCCCTTCTAACTTATCTCCAATTTTCATATTAGTCCTCAATCTCGATGGTTTCAATCACGACATCTTCTACTGGCTTATCCATCATCCCTGTCTCAACAGCCGCGATCTCATCCAACACAGCAAAAGAAGCTTCATCCATCAATTGTCCAAATACGGTATGGCGTTGATCTAGGTGAGGAGTTCCCCCTTCTGTCGTATAGATTTCAGCAATTTCTTCAGGCCAGCCACCGCGGACCAATTCCTTTTTCGAATATGGGAGATGTTGATTTTGTACAATAAAGAATTGGCTACCATTTGTGTTTGGTCCAGCATTTGCCATCGAAAGGGCTCCACGAATATTGTACAGTTCTTTTGAAAATTCGTCTTCGAAGCTCTCACCATAGATGGATTCACCACCCATACCTGTACCAGTAGGATCTCCCCCTTGGATCATAAAATCTTTAATAATCCGATGGAAAATGACACCATCATAATAACCAGACTTAGCAAGAGCTACAAAGTTTGCAACTGTTTTTGGCGCTTGATCCGGGAACAATTGAATGTTCATCTTACCGTGATTGGTTTTGATCACAGCGACAGGACCGTCAGCCGTAGCAAGTTCTAACTGTGGTAACGTCAATTCTTTTTCAACCATATTTAACTCCTCTAAGGCATAGAATATGCCATCTTCTTCTAAATTCTTAGTGATATAATCAGCTTTTTCTTGTAACTCTGGGGCAGATTTTCCCATTGCGATACTAATTCCAGCATAATCAAACAGTTCTAGATCATTTAATCCATCCCCAAATACTAAAACATTCTCTGGCTTCAAGCCCAAATGATTTACAAGATGAGAAACTCCTGAAGCTTTTGAAGCTTCAAAACGAACAACATCTGACGAATGGGGATGCCACGAAACTAGGCGCAAGTCCTCTTGCAAAGAAGGGGGCAACTCTAGCTCACTATCCTGTTCATCAAAGGTCCACATTTGGAAAATAGGTTCTTTCAAATGCAGATCTGGATCTACGGGTAAGTTGGGATAAATGATGTCAATAGCATCACTGATCAAGGGTGTCCGATTAGACAGGGCAGCTTGATGACTAGCCACTAACCCATAATCAATCTCGGATTCTTTGGCCCAATCTACAAAAGAAGAAACGATTGCTTCATTGATTGGTGATTGGTAGATCACAGTTCCTTTTGTATCTTCTATATAGGCACCGTTTAAGGTTACTAGAAAATCAGGCTTTAAGTCCATGATTTCAGGAACAACCCCAAAAATCCCTCTGCCGGTTGCAATCCCTGTTCGGATTCCTTTTTCTTTCAACTGATGGAAGACGTCTTTGACAGATTCTGGGATCAATCCTGTTTCTTTTGCACGTAATGTATCATCAATATCAAAAAAGACGATTTTAACTTTTTTGGCTTTATAACGTAATTTTGCGTCCACTTGTCTCCCCCTTATGATCACGCTCTATTATAGCATGTTTCCTTTTAAAAATCTTCTTGATTCACCAGATGGTGTCGAAAGGCATAGACGACTGCTTGCGTCCGATCACTGACTTCTAATTTCGATAAGATGTTGGAGACATGGGTCTTCACTGTTTTTAAAGAAATGAAGAGTTCATCTGCTATTCGTTGATTTTCATATCCTTTCGTCAATAAAGCCAGAATATCTCGTTCTCTAGCTGTCAAATCATCATGCAATTCAGCATGGTTCTTTCGTGACTCAACTTTTTGACTAACTTCTGTCTCAATTGCAAATTCTCCCTTTGCAACCTTTCTGACAGCCTGTAAGATCTCAGTTGCTGACGAGGTCTTTAAAATATACCCTTTTGCACCGGCATCTAAGACAGGGTAAATCTTTTCGTTATCTAAATAAGACGTCAAAATGACAATTTTAGCTTCCGGCCACTCTTTTAGGATGGCTAGAGTCGCATCGATTCCATTTAGCTCTGGCATCACAATATCCATGATGATGACGTCTGGTCTTTCTTTCAGCGCCAACTCCACCCCTTCATGCCCATTTTTCGCCTCTAAGACCTGCTCAATATCGGTTTGCATGGACAAAAAGCTTTTCAATCCCAATCGGACCATTTCATGATCATCTACTAATAATACTTTCATACAGTTTCCTTTTCATTTTTATCTTTTACAAGGAGGGGAACGCGAATATCTACAGCCACTCCCTTTTGAGGACTCGTTCTTATTTTAATGGTTCCCGCCATGTCTTCTACACGTTCTTGAATATTTTTCAACCCATAACTCAATCGTTCCAATTTTTCCTGCTCAAATCCGATTCCATCATCTACCATCCGTAAATGAAGTTGTTTTCCTTCCTGTTGCAAAAAGACATCCATTTGTTGAGCTCTAGCGTGTTTCAAGGTATTGCTGACAATTTCTTGGACGATCCGAAATAGATGTTCTTCCATTTCTTTTGGAATGCTCACGTCATTATGATGGAAGACAACTGCTAGGTTACTCTTTTCCTTCAATTCTCTAAAAATCATCTCCATCCCTTCTACCAAACTTTTTCCTTCCAATTCTGTAGGACGAAGATGTAGGAGCAAGACGCGTAAATCATTTTGGGCTGTACCTAGAATATCTGACACACCATTTAGTTGCTGCTGGATCTGACTTTTCTCTAACTCAAGAGCCCGTGCTGCCACTCCAGATAAAATCATATTGGCTGCAAACAATTCTTGACTAACCGTATCATGTAGATCACGCGCAATTCTCTTACGCTCGATTTCCACAATTTCTTCTTCATTTCGCATCACACGATTTTCACTCTTTTGTAAATTTTCTTCTAGTCGAAGTAATTTGCTGTCCAATAAATCTAACTGTTGATTCAATTCTTTGGGGGCAATTTCTTTTCGCTGTGAAGCAGTCAGGATAGATTCTACCTTTTGTTGTACTGCATGAACTGTTACAAATTGCGTGATTTTGATAATTAAGACAACCAAAGCCGTCAATGCAAGCGTCAGACTAAAAACCAAAAATAGGAATGACTGAAGCAAGGAAAGATCTGAGAGAAGTTTGCCCCACTGAAAACCAACAAAATGGAAAATGGTATGACAAATGACCGCAACCACCATTAGGGAATAGAAATACAATAGGAGATAGTCTAATTTCTTCATGCGCGAATCACCTCAACATCCCCAACAATACCAACTAACACAATTTTTATAGAACGGTGCGATCTCCGATAGTGTGCCGTTTCAATGTCTATGGTTTCATTCCTCATTTTACGGACAGGAAGATCCAAAAACTTCAGATCTCCATACAGGGTGTTAATTTGTAAATGCAACTCCAAATCAATCGGTAAGATAATTTTTGTATTTCCAAAACCTTTCCGAATGATCACTACATTGTCCCAATTGCAAATGGCTACCTCCTCTAAATGGAGGGTGTCATTTCCAAAAACTCGGATTACATTCAGATCTCGATACCCTCGACTTTGCTTTGAAAAATGTTGTAAATCACCAATCCATCGAGTTTTTTCCTGACGAATTTTCGTATCCTCTTCAACATCAAACACAACGGCTTCATTTTCCTTATACATATAAGGGTAAGCAATCAATAAACCATAAACCACCGCAAATAAAATGGCTGCAATCACAAAAGGATTCAGCATCACGATAAAAAACAATAGCACACTCAGCGCGATTAATAGAAAATTCGCTTTTTGTTTGCCAAAATAGTAATACAAAAGGAGCAAAAAGAGAACCATCAAGACAACAAATCTGGAAAAATCGATTGATAAAATGGTGATCGCTGCCAATGTTAACAAAACGGCTTCAACGAAAATAAAAATTTGTATTTTCCACATAGTCTACCTCATCTTTTCCTATTTTATCAAATTTTTCCTCATTTGACTTCCGTCTATGGTTGGATAATAAGAAGAGCAAAAAAACACCCAAAAGAAAGAAATCCTTTGGGTGTCCTTGGTATCGGAATGAATTGTTATTAAATAAGTTCTTTCCGATAACAGTTGTCTAGAGGCATTATTTATACATGAATGCCCAGTAATAGTTACCGTCGCCATTGATGACTGCTGCTACCGCACCTTCTGTGGCATTTGGATCGAGCATTAATTCTCTCAATCCACTGTTATACCATTTCGTTGCGACTGTTGTTGCATTGTCTTCACGGCGAGCTACAAACCCTGTGCTATCGTACTGACGTGAAATAGTATGGGCTTTTGGCAAGGCACGTGAGTTGTAGACATCATCTGACCAAGTCAATTCTTTTAAGCCTTGTGCCTTTCGTAATTCGT
The DNA here is from genome assembly GCF_024295565.1 of Streptococcus sp. CF8_Ac1-9. Taxonomy (NCBI): domain Bacteria; kingdom Bacillati; phylum Bacillota; class Bacilli; order Lactobacillales; family Streptococcaceae; genus Streptococcus; species Streptococcus sp. CF8_Ac1-9. The sequence continues at coordinate 82,472 of NZ_JANCOY010000006.1, read as the reverse complement.
TAATCTTAGCAAAAGCTTCTTTCGCTTTATCTAACTCGATATAGTTTGTATTGTCTGTCGCTTCTACACGATAAACGAATTTCACATAGCCAAACTCAACATCTTTATAGTTCTTGTCATCTACTCCACTCTTCAAGTTAGCGATTAAAACATAGTCTTTAGCCCATGGGTTTTCTTTAGATTGCTCAAAGAGTTCTGGGTCCTCGATTTCCCATTCTACTTTGGCATCCCATCCAGCATTATCAATAAATTTAGGATTCATTTTCTTAATGACATAGTCCTTAAATTCATCCACATTCTTAAATGGAAGAGCTTGACCTGCTTTAGCTGTTTCTACCAGATTTGTAGAGTAGAGCTTCACGCTTGAGTCACGATCGCTATAAGCATATTCATCATCTTTGGCATCTTCGTGGAATTTTGGATCGATCTCAGGATCTTTCGGATCTGTCATTCCATAAAGTTTCCATTTATCTCCATTCCATTTCCAATAAGCAGAGTAACCAGTTGCTTCCGTATCAGAAGGAACGTAGTAATAGTGAGTCGACCCGTCAAAGTAGTAGTTCTTATCTCGACGCAAAGCTGCTGATCCAGGTTTTCCAGGAGGATAGACTATCTTAGGTGCTCGTCCATTTGGAGCCCATGGAAGATGTTCTAATCCTTCTGCTGGTGTCTCAACGTATGGAGGAATTTGGTTTTCACTAGGCTGATCTGTTGATACCAAACCATCATTTCCAGGCACTTCAGGTTGCACCGGTTCTTCTGGTTTTGGTTCACTTGGATTTTCTGGGGTTGGTGCGAAAGGATCAAACTCTCCATCTGCTCCTACAAATGGAGGATTTTCTGGGAAGATCAAGTTGCCGTGATCTTCTGGTGTAGATGGTTCTGATGGATTAACTGGTTGATCCGGTTTATCGCTTGGATCTGGCTCTTCAGGTGTTGGAGTTGGATCCGGAGTCGGTGTTGGAACCGGATCAGGAGTATCAGGATTTTCCGTTGAATTCTTCACAAATACCCATTTGCCATTTTTATAGTAGTAATAATCCCCATTATCCAATACATAATAATGGTAGCCATTTTCATATACATAATGAGGGTCATTGGCAAGGTTATTAGTAGAGTTATTCCGATTAGTTAGAGGCTTCCACTCACCATTGCGGTAGATCCGGTAAGTTCCATCACTCATCCGATAATAATGATTGCCATTCCAATAAATGTAGTTTACATCATTTTCCAAGGAATAACCATAGTTCCAACCATTATAGCCATAATAATTATTCCAGCTAGGATAACCATAGTTATAGCCATAATAATAGTTCCAATTTGGATATCCATAGCCATAACTATAGGTCCATGAATTATAGCCATTATAACCGTTCCAATTATTGTAACCATAGTTATAATAGTTTGAACGATAAGAGGAGGTATTCCATCCTCTATTTTCTGCAGCTACTTTTGTTGCTATAAATGCCGGGACAATCATAGCTGTTGCTAAGATTGCTCGACTAACCACTCTATATTTTCTGTCCATTTAAATAATCTCCATTGGGAAAGTATAGGCGAAAGATACATCAACTATGTGCACATATTTCAAAAGTCATTCTACCTCCCTGTTTCTCAGTTCACGATATTTTTCTCCACTAGTTGTCAAGGCCTATTCAACTAGCAGAAAAAAATCTATTCGTTTACCAATTTCCTATCAAAGCAGGCCTGAACGACTTTTTACTCTTTGATCTCCTTTCACGCAGATTATAGCATGTGGGCTAAAACAAAGGCAAATAATTTGATATTCAATCTATTTTCAACTTCAAATTACCTTATGTTTAATTGACTATTTTATTTTACCGGACTTGAAACCCCTTGTTTGTTAAGGAGTTCACATAATCTATTCATCTGTAGAAAAATAGTTTCTTGAAGCGACTTCAAAGTATTTCCCTCGACAGGGAAATAAAAAAATCACGACATAGCAACAAAAAAATACAAAAAGACTCAGAAATCCATCTGAGTCTTAGACTGTTTTATGAATCTCCACCAGTTGCACTACTGCTAGAACTTTCTGTATCTGATCGTTCAGCAGAAGATGAACTAGATGTATCTGAACTGGATGAGGCTTTCGTACTTGAAGAAGCGGTCACTTTAGGTTCATATACCGTTAAAACAATTCGTGTTCGGTTAATATCCACCGTACTCGAAACTTCTGGAGTTTGACTAACAATTTGACCGGCAGAAACAACTACCCCATCAGGGAGATGTTCTGTTTTTCTTAATTCGATATTGGCTTCTTTAATACTATAGATCTCAATCAAATTACTTCTAGCAAAATCGTAAGTTGATCCAACATAGTTTGGCATTTCAATTGAAGTCGTTTCTTTCGCTACTTTCAAAACAATCTTGGTTTTTGAATTCAGAGAATATTGCTCTCCTGGAGCTGGAGTTTGTTCAAGAACTGTCCCTGCAGCATAATCGAAGGTCTCAACTTCTTCAATCGTGATCATTTTGCTTGATACTTTATAAGTATTTTTCAGATCTTCTTCTGCTTTTGCCCGTGTTTCACCCACGTAATTTGGCATTTCAAAGCTGTTTGGTCCTTTGGAAATAATCAAATCAATTCGACTTTGTTCTTTCTTTTGGGCCCCTGCATTTGGATTGGTTCGAATGACGTAGCCTTCTGCAACCGAATCACTGTACTCTTCTTTCTCTTCACCGACTTGAAGGTCTTGTCCCTCAATAACCGCTCTGGCTTCGGCAATGGTTTTGCCGGAAACATCTGGAACTGTTTTATTGGCTGGGCTCATATATAACAAGAAAGTAAAGGCTGCAAGTACTAGGGCAATGGCAACAAACAAGACCTTGTAGCGCGCCCGCAAACGTCTTCTTGGCTTTTTACTTGGCGCCATGGTCTGCTGATCAGATAATGGTCGATTAGGATCTACTGAACTGATTTCACTGCGTACCTCAGAGATTGGAACAGGAGCCGTCCTTGGAGTTGGACTCACTTTTGGAAGAGTCTTTGTATCAGCTTTCGCTTGGTCTTCAAAAACCAGTTTTTTCTCATTTCTTCTCTCATAGGACAAGCAACTTGAAAGATCTACATACATCTCTGCCACTGATTTATAGCGATCCGTCAGTTTTTTAGCTGTCGCCTTGATCACCACATTTTCTAAAGCTTGTGGAACATTCTTATTTTCTTCACGAATAGAGGGGAGTGGCTTTTGAAAATGCTGCAAAGCAATTGTGACTGCACTATCTCCATCATAAGGAATGTGTCCTGTCAACATCTCATAGAAAATAATCCCCATCGCGTAGATGTCACTTTGCACCGTAGCTTTTGATCCACGCGCCTGCTCAGGGGACAAATAATGAACCGACCCCAACATCGAGTTGGTCTGGGTCAAGCTAGTCTCTGCGAAGGCCACTGCAATCCCAAAGTCTGAAACTTTTGCTGTTCCATCTGGTGTCAAGAGGACATTCTGTGGTTTTAAATCTCTATGGATAATGCCACGCGTATGGGCAAGACGCATAGCTAGAAGGATCTGCCCCATCAAACGAACAGCTTCTTCATTTGATAAAGGAGCATTTTCTTTGATATAGCGTTTCAAGTCTAAACCTGCAACATATTCCATTGCAAGGTATTGTTGTCCTTCTTCTTCGCCAATGTCTGTAATCCGAACGATATTTGGATGGTCCAGCTCTGCCATCGCCTTTGCTTCACGCTGAAAACGCGCAACCGCAATGGGATCCGTCTGGTAATTCGTACGCAGTACCTTGACTGCAACTTCTTCCCCATCTAAAATCAAATCACGCGCAAGATAAACATCTGCCATCCCGCCGCGTCCAATTTGTTGGATGATTTTATATCGCCCGGCAAAAATTTTGCCGATTTGAATCATGCTGCGTCCTCCTCAGTAAAGTGGAGCAGTACAACAGTGATATTATCCAAGCCTCCAGCATTATTGGCAAAACGAATCAAGGTTTGAGCTTTTTCTTCCAGTGAAACATCACTCAAGACAATATCTCTGATTTCATCCGGGCCAATCATATTGGTTAAACCGTCACTATTGATCAAAATATAATCATCTGCTTCAACCGTCACCAAACCATAATCCGGCTCTAACTCATCTTTTTGACCAATGGACTGAGTGATGATGTTACGTTGAGGATGATGGGCAGCTTCTTCCTCTGTAATTTGACCAGCTCGCAAAAGAGCATTTACAAGAGAATGGTCACTGGTCAACTGCTGGTATTCGCCCTGACGAATGAGGCCAATCCGTGAATCCCCAACGTGGGCATAAATCACTTGTCCTTCTACAAAAGCCAAGGCTTCTAGTGTCGTTCCCATTCCTTTGTGCTCATCATCTTGCCCAGCCAAATGAATCCGACGATTCACAGCTTCTAAATGTTCTGCAAACCATTCCCGTACTTGATTAACCGTCTCGATCTCAGAAGAAACCCAAGCCGCACCTAGGTCTGTGACTGCCATTTCACTAGCAATATTTCCGGCACGGTGTCCTCCCATACCATCAGCAAGTAAAACCATAGATTTTCCTGCCTTGTTTTTATATTGATTTGCATAGTCTTGGTTATTTGTCCGTCTTTGACCTACATCGGTTAAGATCGTCATATCCATACTGTCAGTTTCCTCCTGATATTATGAGATTCTCTTAAAACGACTGATAAAGAAGCCGTCGCTTCCATATAATTCGGGTGTAATAAGGATACAATCATTTTTAAGAATATCTTTTCTTTCGTGATCCAATGGGACTTTTTCGAAATTTGGATGGTTTTTCAAAAATTGGTCCACCACTTCAAAATTCTCTTTACCCATAATTGTACACGTACTGTACACTATTATACCACCTTTACGCACACTTTGACAAACACTATCCAGAATGGCCAATTGGATAGCTTGTAAAGATACAAAATCTGCACTCTCTTTATTGTACTTGATATCAGGCTTTCTCCGTATCAAACCAATCCCTGAACAAGGCGCATCCACCAAAATTTTATCGAAAGCATCAGGTCCAAATGTTTCAAAAACTTTTGTCGCATCTAACTTCTTTGTCAAAATTTTGTCCGCAACATGGAGCCGATTAGCATTTTCTTGAATCAATTTGAGCTTATGGTCATAGAGATCCAAGGCTGTGACTTTCCCAGTTGTGAGATAAGAAGCCAGGTGGGTCGTCTTTCCACCTGGAGCCGCACAGGCATCTAAAACCCACTCATCTCCTTGCAAATCCAAAGCTGGTGCCACCAATTGACTGGACTCGTCTTGAATAGTAATGCGCCCTTCTTTAAACAAGGAATGCGCCGCAAAATGTCCCTGCTCTTTCACGAGAGCGGACGAAGCAAGTAGAGAGGAGGTTGCTTCGAGTAGCTGAGCCAACTCTTCTTTTTCGTCCAGATCAATCACACGAATACTGGATTTATTACGCTGATAGAGACTCTTAAAAATAGCGCAAGCACGTTCTTCACCGTATTCTTCGATCAATGCTTTGACCAACCATACAGGTAGGGAATACTCTACCGAATAACGTTTGTTCTTTCGCTTGATTGTATCAATAGCTGGTAGTCCTTCGCGGATTAGCTTTCTAAGAATAGCATTGACAAACTTCTCACTGCCTTCTTTACGACGTTTTGCTATCCGGACAGCTTCATTGACGATGGCATGATCGGGAATGCGGTCTAAATAGACAAGTTGATACAAACTCATCATCAAAAGATAATAGAGCCAAGGATCTAATTTCGTCCGGTCTTCAATTACGTGGGCGAGATACCACTCGAGTGTTATCTTCCGTGCTACAGTACCGTATACAACTTCCGTAACAAAGCTTCTATCTTTATCTGAAAGTTGAGAGTGTTCTAGCGCTTGATTTAGGGCAATATTAGAATAAGCTCCCTGTTCAAAAACCTCTTCTAACACTCGAACGATCTGTTCCCGCGCATTCATTTGTTTAACTTCCAAAGTGATCTCCTACTTTCAATTGACGGCCGGCGCCATTCAAAAAGTCTGTGATGGACATTTTTGGTTTTCCTGCCGGCTGCACAACTTTGAGGGACAATGCGCCTTCTCCTGCAGCGACTAGCAACTCTTTTTTGGTCAAAGCAATCACTTCTCCTGGATTTCCATTTCCTTCGCATAGCTCTGCTTCATAAACTTTAAAGCGTTGTCCATTTAATAACGTATGAGCGACCGGCCAAGGATTCATCCCTCGGATCTGATTAAAGACTTGGCGATTGGTTTTGGTCCAGTCCAAAACCTCTTCTTCCGGTAAAATATTCGGTGAAAATGTGACCAAACTTGGATCTTGTGGACTTGGCTTGATCTCCCCTGCTAGGTAAGCTGGCAAAGTATCTAGGAGTAAGTCACGTCCAAGGACTGCCAATTTTTCAAACAAAGTTCCCACATTGTCCTCATCTAAAATTGGGAGAGAACGAGCTGCAATCATGTCTCCGGCATCCATTTCCTTGACCATTTCCATAATTGTAACCCCAGCTTCTTCGTCACCATTGATCAGGGCATAGTGAATGGGAGCTCCACCTCTATATTTAGGTAATAAAGACGCGTGGACATTCACCGCGAATTGGAAGTTCTCCAACAATTTTGTCGGTAAAAATTGTCCAAAAGCAGCGGTCACAATTCCATCTGCATCTAGTGATAAGAGCGTTTCCATTTCTGGACTACCCGATAATTTCTCCGGCTGAAGAACTGGTAGTCGATGTTCTAAAGCTACCTGCTTCACCGGGGTCATTCGAATCTCTTTTTTGCGACCTACTTTGCGGTCTGGTTGCGTCACAACTGCCAAAATTTCATAGCGCGAATCTGCTAACAATCCCTTTAAAACCGTCGCTGAAAAATCAGGCGTTCCCATAAAAATTAATTTTGTCATTTCTTTCTTCCTTACATAAAGCTTTGAGGTTCATTATCAATACTGACACGTAGATCTTGGTTGCCTCTTTCTTGTGTAAATTCTAGGATTTGATTCAAGACCTGTGTCATGCCTTCTTCGAAACGATATTTCACAATGATTTGATAATGATACAAATTATGTGTGCGTGCAATTGGTTTAGGTGTTGGTCCTAAGATTTGGACCTGATCAGATAAGCCAGATCGGAGAATTTCCATGACCTGATGTGACTTCTCCATCACAATTTCCTCACTCTTATGGGATAGGGTTAACCCAACTGTGAAGTAATAAGGCGTATAGCCTAACTGCCGGCGAATCTGCATTTCATAGGCAAAAAAGCCTTCATAATCTTGGTTTTTGGCAAATCGAATCGCATAATGATTGGGGTTGTAGCTCTGAATGATAACCTCTCCTTCTTTCTCTGCTCGTCCGGCCCTTCCTGCCACCTGAGTCAAGAGTTGAAAGGTTCGCTCTGAGGATCGATAATCCGGTAAATTTAAAGAAGTATCCGCATTCAAGACACCCACTAACGTCACATTTGGAAAATCCAAGCCCTTCGCAATCATTTGCGTCCCTAATAAAATATCCGCTTCTCCATTCCCGAAAGCATCTAATATTGCTGCGTGGCTCCCTTTTTTTCGGGTAGTATCCACATCCATACGCAAAATTTTAGCCTCAGGAAAGATCTCTTGTAATTCATCATAGGCTTTTTGTGTTCCTGTCCCGTAATAACGAATGGAAGGACTTTGGCAATTTGGACAGTGTCGAGGAATCGCTTTGCTATAGCCACAATAATGACAGTTCATGGTTTTAGTATCCATGTGGAGGGTCAGTGAGATATCACAATTGGGACAAGTATCCACAGTTCCACACTCGCGACACATGACAAAGCTGGAATAACCACGGCGGTTCAACATCAAGACGACCTGCTCTTTTTTCTGCAAGCGATCAGCAATAGCTTCCACTAGAACCGGAGTGAAGTTACCAGCTTCATTTTGGCCAATATAATCACGGAAATCAACGACTTTAACTTCTGGAATTTTGGCTGCCGGATTGGCCCGTTGGGTGAGACGAATTAATTCATAAACCCCTTTTGTTGCACGAGCCCTCGATTCTAAACTTGGTGTAGCAGATCCAAGAAGCAAGACTGCTTGATTGTACTGAGCCCTTAGGACTGCGACTTCCCTTGCGTGGTAGCGTGGATTACTATCTTGTTTGTAGGAAGCCTCATGCTCCTCATCAATGATGATGGCTCCGATGTTTTTTAAAGGGGCAAAGATGGCTGAGCGCGCTCCAACGACTACCTTGGCCTCCCCACGTTCAACTTTTCGCCATTGATCATACTTCTCACCATTTGATAAGCCCGAGTGCAGAATAGCTACTTCCTGGCCAAAACGCGAGATAAAACGATCCGTCATCTGTGGCGTCAGGGAAATCTCAGGAACCAACATAATAGCCGTTTTCCCCTTATTTAGAACTTCTTGAATAATCTGCAGATAAACTTCTGTTTTCCCACTTCCAGTCACACCTTCTAGTAAAAAAGGTTTTGATGTTTTCCCAATTTGAGAAACTACTGTTTCGACAGCTTTTGCTTGCTCTGAATTTAAAAGCAGAGCCTGGGTCTGTTCTTTGCCTTCATAATATGCAGCCGCCCGATTCACTTCTCGTTCTGTAATTTCTAAAACACCCTGTTCGATAAAATAAGCTACCACTTCTCGTGAAAAATCCTGATACAATCCTGCTAAGGGTTGCTCCCCTTGCTCTAGTAACAGGCGCTCTTTCAATGCTAGCCTTTTTTTAGCTCTTCCTGATGGTTGAAGTTCTTTTAATCCTTCCTGGTTAACGCGATACCATTTTTCTGTTTTAATTTGTTTCCTATCCTTGGCCTTGTATTCAAGTACCAAATCTCCTTTTCTGACCAACCGCATCACTTGGGCTTGATCGGCCGCATCTAGAGAAGAAAAAGAAACTTCATTTTTTTCACCAAAAAGTTTCACTTTGAGAGTTGGATCTAAAGAAGGTTGAGGATACAAAATCTTATCATAACTCGAATTGAGGAGAGAAGGAAGCATGGTTTTTAAAATCGTGATCTTATAAGAAAAAACACTTTTTCGTAATTGATCTGCCAACCAGAACTGCTCTTGATTTAAGACCGGAGTGTAATCCAAGACCTCCACAATCGCTTTTAATTCCTCGCTTGTGTCTGCCTCTTCTAAAACATCTACCACAATCCCTTGAATGAGGCGATTCCCTTTACCAAAGGGGACATGAACTCGCATACCTGCCTCCACCATATCCTCAAATTCTAATGGAATCTGATAAGAATAGGGTTTATCTGTCTGCATCAATGGGACATCTACGATGACTTTTGCTATCACTTTTTCACCTCCAGCCTCTATCATATGAGCTTTACTTTATCACGGAACCCTTTAAATAGCAAAAAATAAGATTGAGAAGCCCCAACCTTAAATTTTTTCACCATCTTCTTTTTCTTTGGCAATTTGTTCCTTAATTTTGCGCTCTTCTTCTTCTTTGCGAATCCGCTCTGCTTCAATCCGACGACGAAGTGCTTCACGTTTTGCTTCTGGATCCGGGTGAACAACTACGTTTCCAGACTCGATTTCTTCAAGCGCTTGTAATGTTGATTTAACTGATTGGAATTCTTGAGTTGGTACTGCACCACTTTCCAATTCGTGGGCCCGTTTTGCCTCAAGAATAACCAATGAATATTTTGATGGTACTTTGTCAAGCAATGTATCAATAGAAGGTTTTAACATCATATTCCTATACCTAATTTCTAATTATTTATCTCTTCACAATAGTTTGTGTTTTTGGTAACATATCCAGATAATGGCCAATGACACGGTCTACACGGAAATGCTCTGCTTCGATCACACGTTTGACACGTTCAGCAGCAAGAGGAACCTCGTCGTTCACAATGGCGTAGTCATATTCACGCATCATGGCGATTTCTTCTTTTGCTTTTTCAATCCGTTGCGCAATAACTTCTGCACTATCTGTCCCGCGACCCACTAATCGATCTTGCAATTCATCCAAATCAGGCGGAGTTAAGAAAATAAAAACTGCATCTGGAACTTTCTTCTTTACTTGAAGGGCACCCTGAACTTCAATTTCAAGGAATACATCGATTCCCTTGTCCAAGGTTTCATTCACATAGGTTAAAGGAGTCCCATAGTAATTTCCAACGTACTCAGCGTACTCCAACATTTGCCCTTGACGGATCAAATCTTCAAATTCTTCACGTGTACGGAAAAAATAGTCGACACCATCCACTTCACCTGGACGTTGTGCACGCGTCGTCATCGATACAGAATACTGAAACTGATTGTCCGAGTTTTCAAAAATTTCTCGTCTGACCGTTCCTTTTCCAACCCCCGAAGGGCCAGAAAATACGATTAATAAGCCACGATCCGCCATGATTTCTCCTTCAATGTCTTTCTATCTAGTGTAACAAAAATCGGCCTAATTTTCAACTGATTTTTTCATTCAAAAAAGCTTGAGATGCTAGATCTCAAGCTTTTGTTTATTTTGCGTAATCTACTGCACGCAATTCTCGAATCACGGTAACCTTAATGTTTCCAGGATACTCAAGATTGGACTCGATCTTCTCACGAATATCATGAGCTAAGATCGTCACTTTATCATCCTTGATTGCCTCAGGGCTAACCATAATACGGATTTCACGACCCGCTTGAAGGGCGAAACTTGTCTTAACTCCTTCAAAACTATTTGCAATTTCTTCAAGATCTTGCAAGCGTTTGATGTAGCTTTCAAGTGACTCACTTCGTGCTCCAGGTCGAGCTGCACTCAAGGCATCCGCTGCAGCGACAATGACTGCGATGACACTTTCTGGTTCCACGTCACCATGGTGACTGGCAATGGTATTGACAACCACTGGGTGTTCCTTGTACTTCCGTGCCAATTCAGTTCCAATCTCGACGTGACTTCCTTCCACTTCACGGTCAATCGCTTTTCCGATATCATGTAAGAATCCTGCACGTCGTGCCAAGGTAGCATTTTCACCCAACTCGCTAGCAATAATACCAGAAAGTTTGGCAACTTCAATGGAGTGACGCAAAACGTTTTGACCATAAGAAGTACGGAATTGCAACCGTCCCATGATTTTCATCAAATCTGGATGGAGGTTTGGCGCACCAATTTCATAGGCAGCCGCCTCACCGTATTCACGAATACGATTGTCAATTTCCTGACGGTTCTTCTCAACCAGCTCTTCGATACGGGCTGGATGGATCCGACCATCTTTGAGAAGGCTCTCCATTGTCATGCGGGCAATTTCACGACGAATCGGATCAAACCCTGACAAGGTCACCACTTCAGGCGTATCATCAATAATCACATCGACACCTGTCAAGCTCTCAAAGGTACGAATGTTGCGACCTTCACGACCAATAATCCGACCCTTCATACTATCGTCTGGCAAATGAACGGTTGAGTTTGTTTGCTCAGCAACAAAATCACCCGCCATTCGCTGCATAGCTTGCACGAGAATGTCTTTTGCGATTTTATCAGAACGTTCTTTCACTTCCAATTCAGCATCACGAATCCGTGAGGCAATTTCTTTTGAAAGTTGCTCTTCCGTCTGACTCAAAATAATGTCACGCGCTTCTCCTTGACTTAGAGCAGCGACACGTTCCAGTTCTTCTACTTTCTTGTGTTCAAGCTCTTCCAGCTGTTGTTCACGCGCATCAATGTGTTTAGTTCTATCTGTAAGACTTTGCTCTTTGTGTTCAAGAGACTGTTCTTTGCTTGTTAAAATGTCGTCTTTGCGATCAAGATTGCTAGCACGTTCTGCCAAACGGCTTTCTAATTGCTTCAATTCTTGTCGTTCTGACTTAAACTCAGCATCGACCTCTTCACGATATTTTCTGGCTTCTTCCTTTGCCTCCAAAAGTGCTTCTTTTTTAAGTGAACTTGACTCATGCTTCGCCTCTTTTAAAATCAAATCGGCTTCGCGTTCAGCCTGTCCACGTAAATTCGTTGCTTCTTGTTCAGCATTCAAAAGGGTGAGTTCCGCAGCCTCTTTTGAAGCTTTCATTTTAAGAGCAGTTCCCACATATCCAATGACTAAACCAATGACCGCGGCAAAAACACCTGTAATAACAAAATTCATGCTTTTACCCCAAATCTATTTAATTAGTTGAATTAAAAATTCTTTTACATTTTACCATAAATTACTAAAATTAACAATCTAAAAAAACAGGAAAAACCTTTTATATTTTTGCTTAATGCTTATTCTTTTATCGTCTTTTCTTTCATGGAACATCTGTGAGGAATTCATTTATTTCCACTTTGTTGAATCTGCTTTTTTATGCTATAATCAAGAAAAACAAAGAAGGATTTGAGTATGACAAAAGAAGTAATTGTTGAAAGTTTTGAATTGGACCACACGGCGGTGAAGGCTCCCTATGTACGCTTGATTGGGGAAGAAACTGGACCCAAAGGAGACATCATCTCTAACTTCGATATTCGTCTGGTGCAACCCAATGAAAATGCGATTCCAACTGCAGGGCTCCACACGATCGAGCACCTTCTTGCGATGCTCATTCGAAAACGAATCGATGGTATGATTGATTGTTCCCCTTTTGGATGTCGCACCGGTTTTCATATGATCATGTGGGGACAACATTCGAGTACGGAAATTGCTAAAGTAATCAAAGATTCTTTAGAAGAAATTGCATCTGTCAGCACTTGGGAGGATGTCCCAGGCACAACTATTGAGTCTTGTGGAAATTACAAGGATCACAGCCTCTTCTCAGCCAAAGAATGGTGTCGCCTGATTCTAGACCAAGGAATTTCGGACGATCCGTTTGAACGTCATCTTGTTTAATACGAAAAAGAGGCTGGGACAAAAGTCCTAGCCTCTCAATTATTTTTGGATTGTCGAGCAAGACGCAGTGGTTGAGTGGGCTCTACTACGCTGATTCCATCAGCTTTTACAGCCCTACTCAACTGTGCGGAGGTGGGACGACGAAATCGAATTCTAACGAATTACCGATTTCTGTCCCACTCTCTTTTTTATTGTCATTTTTCCCAGAAAGGGGATGTCTGCTCAGGTATTAATAATCCAGAGCATCTGAATGACCTTTCCCGTTTCCTACGAAATAACCAGTCTTGGCATTGATACTAAAGAGATAGGTTCCATCTGGTTTGAAGAGGTTGTAATAGCCATTACCATTAATGATATTGACGCGCTCTAAAATGTATTGATTGCCAGTGATATGTCCACGTTTACGAGCAATGTTCAATACTTTTTCAAGGATCCCATCACCAAATACCCAAGCCGGGTTATTGACATCATTGATAGCTGCTTGGTTATATGGCACACGACTCAAGTTCCGCTGAAGTGGGACACCATCGCTTGGAAGACCGTACCCTGAATAGCCTGGGTTTGCCGTTCCTGCACTACCTGTAGCAGCATTGACAGCTGGGGCCGTAGGCGTTGCTGCTTGAGCTGGGGCTGGAGTTGCATTAGAAGTATCTGTACCACCTGTCCCTGTCACTGGTGCCGGTGTCGCAACTTGTTGTGAACGTCCTTGCGCAACCGCCTCATTCAATAAGCTATCTAATTTTTCATTGCCTGTCTTTGTTTCTGCAAAGGTCGCATCACTTTTCGCTTTGGCAGTTGCATCAAGAACTCCATCTTTGATGACTGGAGAACTAAATTGAGAATTCACTTTTTGAATAGCAGAAACTTGCTTCACAAGGTCTTCATATTTTGTTTTAGCCGCATTATAATCACTGCTTCCTTCTAATTTGTCCAGCAGTTTCTTCAGATTTTCCAAGTCTCCGAATTTATCATTTTTAAGAGCACTTTTTGATTCATCTACAAAAAAGGCATCGTAGGCTTTGGTAAACTCTTCCAATTTTTGAGCCTGTGTTTCACTGCTACTTGATTTAGAAGTAGAAGATGACTTGCTAGATGAAGACGATACAACAGTTGTACCACCAGATTTTCCACGACTGTGCATCCAGTTATAGGTCACAAAAATGGCCGACCCGACAATCGCTAGACCTAATGCAGAGTATAGAACTGCTTTGATTCGTTTACCCGCATTGCTTGGTGTTTCCTCAGGAAGCTCCTCTGCTTCTACAATTGGTTCAGTTGGTGTAGGTCCAAATTTAATCTTAGCAGGTAATTCTGTTGAGATAGCATCCATTTCAGGCCTTTGTTCCAAGACTGTTTCCGTTACTTCCGGTGCCTCCACTGCTTCAGCTACTTCAGCAACTGTTTCTGTAGCTGCCAACTCTTCAGCTTTAGCCAATTCTTCTTTGGCCAAAATTTTTGTATCGTATTTTTCAGCTTCAATTTCAGCTCGGTGTTGTTTGATGTATTTGTCTAAGACATTATCACCTTCCGTTACACCTGCTTCGATTTCTTCTGCCTTTCGATTGGCTTGCCCAATCGTCATCTCTTTAGCATCTTCAAACTCTAAAATTGATTCTGTTTCTTGCTCTAATGGCTTATTATCCTTCTCTGTCATAAAAATCCTTTCTATGCCTTTATCTGCCGTTTTACTCGTTCCCCAAAATATTGGTAGAGATCAACTTTTAGGGTTCCGTTATAAAGTTTTCGTTTTTTATCTGCTTTACTACCGAATTTAGATTCAAAACCTTCATCACTGGTTAAGATAAATTTACTCCAGGTTTTGAGAGGTGCAAATACGTGCCCCATTTCAGTATACAATTTCGTCACACCCTCATCATCGGATAAGCGTTCTCCATATGGAGGGTTGGAGATAATCACCCCGTTGATCTTATCTGAGTGAAGATCTTGGACTCGCATTTGTTTGAAAGTAATGTCACTGCTAACGCCCGCTTTCTGGGCATTTTCTTTGGCAATCTCAACCATCCGTGCATCGATATCGGTTCCCATAATATCCAATTCGATCTCGCGATTGATTTTTCTGCTTGCTTCTTGACGGACTTCATGAATCAAGCGATCATCCATCCAGTTCCATTCTTCAAAAGAAAAGGTCCGACGTAAACCAGGTGCCATATTTCTCGCAATCATCGCTGCCTCAATACAAAACGTTCCAGAACCACATGTCGGGTCAATCAAGGGCTTATCTGGATACCAGTTTGACAGTAGAAGAATTGCCGCTGCCATATTTTCCTTAATAGGGGCTCCCCCTTTTTCAGTCCGATAACCACGTTTGAAGAGGCTACTACCAGTGGTGTCAATCAAGACAGTGGCTTGGTCTTTAAGGATCGATACTTCGATCTTGAACTCTGCCCCATTTTCCATGAGAGGAACACCTTCTGGTCGGGCATAGTGTTTTTGTAACTTTTTAACCACTGCTTTTTTCGAAATGGCCTGAACGCTAGGTTCATTATGGAGTTTTGATTTGACACATTTAGCCTTAGAAATAGGAAAACGTGCTCCTAAAGGCAAATAGTTTTCCCAATCCAAAGCAAAGACACCTTGAAAAAGTTCTTCAAAGGTTTTGGCTGGAAAAGTCCCAACCACAATTTTCACTCGATCAGCCGCGCGCAACCAGAGATTGGTCTCTATGATTGCTCGACGGTCTCCTTGAAATTGAACCCGTCCATTTTCAACCTGGCAATCGTAGCCGAGATCGCGTAGTTCTCGACCAACAACAGCCTCTATACCAGCAGCGGCCGTTGCAATCAATTCAAATTGTTTTTTCATCTTATTCCTATCACTTTAAAAAAGGAGGTTGAGATCTCTCTCCACCTCATCAACCTATATGCAATTTTCTATAAGCCATGTTTTGTTCCAGAAATGACTAGGTACCATTTCTTTCGATAATCATCTGTCTACTGTTTCCAGTCAGAATGCTATGTTCGTTTCCACGCATTCCATGCCCCGACCAAAGTTTGGGTTGCTAGCTTGAGGGGTTTACCGCGTTCCACTTTTTAGGTTTCCCTAAAAACTACGTCACTGTGGCACTTTCAGAGTTACTAGAGCTTATCCTTAGACTTAGCTCCTTCACTCGCCGTAACTTGAATACCAAGTCCCTAGGCTTATGGATTCACCTAGCACAAACACTACAGGCATCACAGCCTGTGCTAGCATGGACTTTCCTCATGAGAGTATTTTCTCACGCGATTATCCAAAAATTGCACAATCTATGGGATTACTAATCGCGATCTACGATCTGTTTCCCAAAAACTTCTTTTTCCAAACGATTGAGACGTTTGAGTATATCAAAGTTCGTCGCTGTTGTCACTTGCGGAAATTCTTGCGTAGCGGTGCTAGCAATCGGAGATGTTTGTGGTGTTTCCTGTGCTTTTTGGGCAAGATCTTCACGAAGGCGGGCGTTTTCTTCACGCAATTCCTTCACCAAAGCAGCATAGGTTTCATAGTCTTTTATGACATCATCCAAAAATTCATTTACTTCATCTTTATTATAACCACGAACTTCTCGTTTGAAATCTTGATCAAAAATATCTTTCGCAGTAAAAATAATACTCGCCATTACTCTCTCCAATCTAGTTCATCATCTCAATTATATAAAAAAATGGTAAGAAAAATCAAGGTATAACACTTAGTTTTCGTAAAAATTTTCAGCAAGTTCATTTAAGTCATCAAAACTTAATTGTTTGACATAAAATGGTTCTTTTTCTACCATCATTTTGTAAAGATATTTTAAATTGGTTTCATTTTCTGGATCATAAAAAACATAAGCTCCATCCGCGTTATCTATCAAAAACTGATTGTATTCTTTTAGTTGACCCGGATTGCTATAGTGAGGATAGGCATATTTCACAAAATCCACCTGTTTGAAGCGTGCTAATAATTCCTGATTGCTTTCATTCCAATTTTCGCCAACATTCTCAAATAGGAAGATCGTCGCCATTTGAAAATCGTAATCTTTTTTTAATGCAAAGGCGACCTCTAGTACCCAAGCCTCAAATCCCAAATTACCAGAAAAGACCAGCCATTTCACTCCTTCTTCAAATAAACGACAAAGATCTCTTTCAATGGCTTTTTTGATAATGGTCAGTCGAGGGTCTTTATTGGAAAAGACGCCCACATCAAAACTCTTATAACCTGCAACAAGTATGGTATTCATTTTTTCCTCATTATTCTAATTTATGATATAATAGAGTGATGTAATTGTACCAATAAGGAGAACTATGGTCAACTATCCACATAAAGTAGCCAAAAAAACCTTGGTCTCTACACAAAGGAAACATCCAGTCGACTTTGCGAATCGTGGGATGACATTTGAAAAAATGATCAACGAAAGCAATCAATACTATCTTTCTCGAGGTCTAGCTGTCATCCATAAAAAACCAACACCGATTCAAATCGTGAAAGTGGATTATCCACGTCGCAGTCGGGCAAAGATTGTTGAAGCCTATTTCAGGCAAGCCTCAACGACGGACTATTCTGGAGTATACAAGGGACGCTATATCGATTTTGAAGCTAAGGAAACACAGCAAAAGCAATCCATGCCGATGAAAAATTTTCATCAACATCAAATCGATCATATGGAGGCGGTTGTCCAGCAAGGCGGCATCTGTTTCGTTCTCTTGCATTTTGCAAAGTTGAGTGAAACCTACCTACTACCTGCTCCTGCATTAATTCACTATTACAACATCGATCATGGTAGTAAATCCATGCCCCTCTCCTATATTCAGGAGCACGGCTTTCTAGTAGATGAGAATCGACTTCCGAGCGTTCCTTATCTTGATATTATCGAACAGAAACTTCTAGGCGGTATTTAAATGAATAAACAAACAGTCATTCAATGGTTGAAATATGTTGCGATTGCAGCCATTTCATTTTTCTTACTTTTATTTGTCCTTGGTGGACTGATATTTAGTTACTATGCTATGAAAGCACCAACCTTGTCTGAAAAAGATTTGGTTGCAACAACATCTAGTAAGATCTATGACAACCAAAATAACTTGATCGCGGATTTGGGGGCTGAGAAACGAATCAATGTCACAGCCAATGAAATCCCTACTGATTTGGTCAATGCTATCGTTGCGATTGAAGACCACCGTTTCTTCAATCACCGTGGGGTCGACATCATTCGGATCGGCGGTTCCTTCCTTCACAACTTACGAGGAGGAAGTCAAGGTGGGTCAACCTTGACGCAACAATTGATCAAGTTAACCTATTTCTCCACTTCAGCCTCTGACCGTACCCTCTCTCGTAAGATCCAAGAAGCTTGGTTAGCAACCCAACTAGAAAAGAAAGCAACCAAACAAGAAATCTTGACCTATTACGTCAATAAAGTATTTATGGCGAATGGGAACTACGGAATGCAGACAGCTGCGAAAAGTTATTACGGAAAAGATCTAAAAGATCTTTCGCTCCCTCAATTGGCACTCCTTGCGGGGATGCCCCAAGCACCAAACCAATACGATCCATACTCCCATCCTGAAGCAGCGCAACAGCGCCGAAACTTAGTATTAAAAGAAATGCTCGATATGAAGACCATTTCTAACAAACAATACGAAGCAGCGGTCAATACACCTGTTACAGATGGTCTGCAAAGTCTCAGTTCTTCAAGCAGTTACCCAGCCTATATGGATAATTACCTAAAAGAAGTGATCGAGCAAGTCGAAGAAGAAACGGGCTACAATTTGTTGACAACCGGAATGGATGTCTATACAAACGTGGATACAGAAGCTCAAAAGAAACTATGGGATATCTACAATACAGATGAATATGTCAATTACCCGGATGATGAAATGCAAGTAGCTTCTACCGTTATTGATGTCAATACTGGTAAAGTCATTGCTCAGCTGGGTTCTCGTCACCAATCCAGCAATGTTTCCTTTGGTACAAACCAAGCGGTTGAAACGAACCGTGACTGGGGTTCAACAATGAAACCAATCACAGATTACGCACCAGCTCTTGAACATGAGGAATATACCTCTACAGCAGCTACTACAACAGATGCGCCATACAACTTCCCTCATTCATCAACGCCTGTCTACAACTGGGACCGTTCATACTATGGTAGCATGTCCATTACCTACGCAATTCAACAATCTCGTAACGTGCCTGCGGTGAAGGCCCTGGAAAAAGTTGGTCTTAAACAAGCTAAGAAATTCCTCAATGGATTAGGGATCGATTACCCAGAAATGGTTTACGCCAACGCTATCTCGAGTAACACTAGCGATTCTAGCAACAAATACGGAGCCAGCAGTGAGAAAATGGCAGCTGCCTATGCTGCTTTTGCCAATGGCGGTACCTATTACAAACCATCCTATGTTAGTCGGGTTGTCTTTAGTGATGGCACAACCAAGGAATTTGAGTCCGAAGGAACTCGTGCAATGAAAGCAACAACTGCCTACATGATGACAGATATGATGAAGACAGTTCTCTTGTCTGGTACCGGTACAAATGCTGCCATTTCGGGAATCTACCAAGCTGGTAAGACAGGTACATCAAACTATGCTGATAACGAAATCGGTAAATTGACAAAAAATGCTTATTCAAATATTGTAACACCGGATGAATTGTTTGTAGGCTACACTCCTGAATATGCCATGGCAGTATGGACAGGTTATTCCAATCGCTTTACACCAGTATTGGATAATGGAATACAGGTCGCAACGGATGTCTACCGTCAAATGATGCTCTATCTTGCTAATAATAATAACTCTGGTCATACGGATTGGACGCAACCAAGTGGACTGTATCGAAGTGGTTCTTATCTCTACTTAAACAATGGTAAGAACAACTACAATAACTACTACTATGAGCCAAGTTATTCCACTGATCAGTATTCGTATGAAGAACCATCGTCTAGCTCTTCGAACGAAGAAAATCAATCTAAACCATCTGAGCCTTCTTCGCAAGACTCTAACAATCATAACGAATAATAGAATGGAGAAGTCGGGCTTTTGCCCGGCTTTTTTTAAAACAATGGTTAAAAAACCAGAACGAATAAAATCTGATTTATTTAGTTAGACTTCCCAGCTTTTTTATTTTTGAGTATATAAAAAAAAGAGCCTTTCGGCTCTTATTAGAATGTAGACAAACTATTTTAAAGCAAAATAAGTTAAGTGATTCTGCAAAAAACAAAATTGAGTTCCAATATTTAAATCGATTTAAGAAAATACTGAAACTTTCCGCTGTGAGAAAAGTGCTTGAAACGTTATTGTTTCAGGCACTCGGAATTATTGAGACCTTAGACTCAATAATTAGTCATGGAACTTTAAAGAAGTTCGCTGACGTCCGTACTCACCTAAGGAAAGTTTTTAAGATATTTTGTCTTCAATCTGAAAAGAGCCTTTCGGCTCTTTTCTATATCATTATTTTGCTAAAGCTCCCATTGGATCCCACGGTGCTAGGACAATTGGTTCTGCTTCATAGGCTGCTAATTCGTCTGCTGTTAGGAATTCTTTACGAACCACGATTTGATAGGTATATTCATCCATCCAAGCATCAGAAGCCACAAAGTAACCATCTGTACCGACCTTGTCTCCCCATGAATTTTCAACCTTCCATTTACGAGGCTGACCTGCTTCGTCTAAATCAACCCCTGTCAAGACCATAGCGTGTGTCATGAGACTTTCTGCATAGTCCAAGCGACCCGCCTTGTCTTGTGTCAAATGAATGTCCATGCCTGCTTCAAAATCGTAGACATCTGTTGCCAGGATTCCGGCTTTACGGTTGCTGACTTGGCCTACATCTGAACCAAACCAGACAGTTTCTCCTGCTTTCATTTGAGCAATAGCTAATTCTTTCAATCGATCCATTGGAACATTTAGGTAGCGGACTGGACGGCTACCAACCACATTGCCCAGCATATCTACGGTGTAAGATTTTCCATATGGCTTATCTGTAGTTGGGGCATTGATAATGGAGACGTAATCGTCTAATTGAAGGTCTACATATTTTTTGTAGAAGCTTTGTGGAGTTAAGCCACTTTCGGTATGGAATTGGTTGTCCTTATCACGGTATGAAAAGTCAAATTCACGCGGAGGCAATCCTAAAGACATAGCCAAGAAGTTAAAGATTTCTTGCAACAACGCTTGTTTCTTGCTCGCAACTGCCTCACTATCTGCGCCTGAGTGAATCAAGTCACGCAAGATTTGCGCATCTTGACGCAAGAGTTTATTGAGGTAGGTGTTCAATTCCCGGCTATTACTTGAAGAAATCGATTCCGGATAAACTGATTTTGGAACCACTCCGTATTTCTCAAAGAGGGATACCACCATATCCCATTGACCACCATCTTGTTGTGGGGTTTGTAGGAGAAAAGCCACCTTACGGCTGGTCAATTCTTGATCTGCTGTAGCAATCACTTGCTCCAAAAACCAGTTTGATTTTTCATACTTATCCCAAAAGAAAGTATGTGCTTGAGACAATTCAAAATCCTCCAATTGGAAGCTTGAAATCATCTTGTGACGGAAGGTATTTAAAGCCGCAAACATCCAACAACGTCCAGATGCTTTTTGGTTTGTCACCTTATCCTTGGTCAAATCAAGTGAAAAAACTGGTGTATTTTCTACTGCACTCTTGCGCGTTTCAAGCGATGCATGGATCCCATTGTGGGTAACAGCATTTTCAAGAGCCGCATATTTCACATTTGCTTCATAATTAGCATAGAGCTGGTCTGTAAATTCTTTCGTTAATTCTGACATAGCAATCTCCTTTTTTCATTATTTACTATTATAATCCTTTGAGCAGAATCTTCAAGTAAAAATCACCCTATAGAGAGGGATTCTGTTTAGAATAGATGATTTTATCCCCGCAATATCCTTTGCGTTGAATGGCATGAGGGATGGTTTCTACATACTGCATTCCTGCCTTTTCCATGACTTTCCCTGAAGCAGGATTTAAACTGACATAAGTGGCTTTGATTTCTTTAAATCCGACTTCGTTCAATAAGAAATCCAAAACAGCTTTGACGGCTTCTGTCATGAATCCCTTCCCCCAGAATTTCTTGCCAAGGATATAACCTAGCTCGCATGATTGACTTTCCTGGTCTTGAGAAACCACACTAATATCTCCAATTACCTGATCCGGTGATGTTTTCAAACAGATCGCCCATTTATAAGTATCTGGTTTAATATACTGTTCGATCCATCTTTTGATCGATTCTCTGGTTCTCTCAGTAGATGCATGGGCATCCCAGGTGACATATTTCAGGGTTTCAGGATCAGAAGCCCAATTTTCAAACATCGCTGATGCATCCTCCAAAACGAAAGGCCTCAAGTATAAATGCTCTGTCTCTATGACAAGACTTCCAAGATGCTTCATAGATTGTCTCCCTTCATTTTTTCATGCAACTTGAACTTTGCAAGTTGGTTACTTTAATATAAAAGAAAAGGACGGATGAAACCGCCCTTCTTTTTGATGCTTTTCACAATATTGTATGGTGAGAAGACTACGAAATCGAACTCTACGAGTTACCGATTTCTGTCTCGTTTTCCTATTTTAAGACTCGGGCTAAAAAGGTCCAGTGGACCTTTTTACTCCCAGAAATGATCAAATACTGTGATTGGCAGGTGGCGTTTGTGTTGGCCTTTGTACCACCATTTTTCAATAGTGGCTTGAGCTTCTGGGCTCACTTGTTTGCCTTCTAGGTAATCATCGATTTCATTATAGGTGACACCCAGTGCTACTTCATCTGCTATTCCTGGTTTTTCTTCTTCCAAATCTGCTGTTGGGATTTTCTCATAAAGAGCAGGATCGGCTCCTAAGGCCTTAAGCAATTGTTTTCCTTGGCGTTTATTCAAACGGAAAAGGGGTAAAATATCTGCACCACCATCTCCAAATTTTGTGAAGAAACCAGTAATATTTTCTGCAGCATGATCCGTTCCAATCACCGCTCCGCTGCGTGCTCCAGCTAGAGCATACTGAGCAATCATGCGACTGCGAGCCTTAATATTGCCTTTGTTAAAATCAGAAACCTCTGTTCCAGTCGCTTCTACTGCTCGTACCATTTCGTCAGCAGACTCCTTGATATTCACAACCAGGCTAACATCCGGCTGGATAAAGGCCAATGCTTTTTGTGCATCTGCTTCATCTGCTTGTACCCCATAAGGAAGACGAACGGCAATAAATTGATAGGAGGCATCTCCTGTTTCTGCACGCATTTCTTCCATGGCTAATTGAGCTAATCGTCCAGCAAGAGTTGAATCTTGTCCTCCTGAGATCCCTAATACAAATGTTTTCAAGAAGGGATGTTTTTTTAGATATCTTTTTAAGAAATCAACCGAGCGGCGAATCTCTTCCTGAGGATCAATGCTAGGCTTGACACCCAATTGTTGGATAATCTCTTCTTGCAAACTCATTTTGCTTCTCCTTCTCCATTGGCCTTGTTACGCATTTCCTCGATCAGATCCATCTTATCCTGCCAAATATCTTTGGCCAAGTCAACTGGGTAATGCTGTGGATTGAGAACGCGCTTGTATTCATCCCATAATTGATCGTAATTTTTACGAGCATATTCTTGAATTTCTGATAATGTTGGCAGTTGATAAACCAATTGACCCTCTTTAAAAATATCCACTAAAAGAGGAACCGCCTCAAAGTTTCGGACTGTTTTATTAATGTAGGTATAAGTTGGATGGAACATTTTAAGTTCTGTCAGTTGTGAAACATCTACTCCATCGTAAGTGATGTAGTCCCCTTCTGACTTACCTTTTTCACGGCTGGTAATCCGCCAGACTTGCTTTTTACCTGGAGTAGAAACTTTCTCTGCATTATTGGAAAGCTTAATGGTATTGATCATCTCTCCTGCTTCGTTTTCAACAGAGACAATTTTGTATACCGCTCCAAGCGCTGGTTGATCGTAAGCTGTAATTAACTTGGTTCCTACACCCCAAACATCAATTTTTGCTTTTTGCATTTTTAAGTTGAGGATGGTATTTTCATCCAAGTCATTAGAAGCGTAGATTTTAGCATTTGTAAACCCAGCCTCATCTAATTGCTGGCGAACCTTTTTAGAAATATAGGCAATATCTCCTGAGTCAATCCGGACGCCTAGGAAATTGATCTTATCTCCCATTTCACGCGCTACCTGAATAGCTGCTGGTACCCCAATACGAAGAGTATCATAGGTATCGACGAGGAAGACACAATCTTTATGGGTTTCCGCATAAGCCTTAAAGGCCTGGTAATCATTTCCATATACCTGTACAAGAGAATGGGCATGGGTTCCTAAAACCGGGATTCCAAAGAGTTTTCCTGCACGAACATTACTAGTCCCATTGGCACCTCCAATGACTGCTGCACGAGTTCCCCAAATGGCAGCATCCATTTCTTGCGCACGACGTGTTCCAAATTCCATCAAAGGTTCATCTTCAATGACTGAACGAATACGAGCAGCTTTTGTGGCTATCAAGGTCTGAAAGTTGACGATATTCAAAAGGGCTGTTTCCACCAATTGACACTGAGCTAGAGGGCCCTCTACCTGAACAATTGGTTCATTCGCAAAGACTAAGTCTCCTTCTTGAGCCGAGCGTACCGTCAATTCCAACTTGAGATCACGGAGATATTCCAAGAAGTCCCCATGATAACCAAGTGACTCTAAATAGGCAATATCGCTCTCAGAAAAACTCAAGTTTTCCAAGTATTTCACAATTCTCTCTAAGCCAGCAAATACTGCGTAGCCGTTTTTAAAAGGCTGTTGACGAAAATACACTTCAAATACGGCATGTTTATTGTGAATACCTTGATCAAAATAGACTTGCATCATGTTGATTTGGTATAAATCAGTATGCAAAGTTAAACTATCATCTGGATACATATGTATACCTCTTTTTTATTGATTTGTTCTATGAATTCCTACCATAAAATTAGTACCATTATAGCACATTTCAGCCCTATTGAATACTGAAAGGAAAGCATGAAAAAAATCTGAGACACAAACCTCAGATTTTTTAAGCATTAAAAGTTTTCTGTGATATATTTATAAACTTCTTGGCCAGCAATCGCACCGTCTCCGACTGCTGTCGTCACTTGACGCAAATCTTTTTGACGAACATCGCCAACCGCAAAAATACCTGGGACTGTGGTTCTCATATGATCATCCGTGACCACCCAGCCATTTTCATCTAAAATACCAAGTTCTGTCGCAAAATCACTGACAGGATCTAAACCGACATAGATAAAGACACCACCGAAGGCTTGCTCTCTAACCTCTCCTGTCTTCACATCTTTTAAAAGGACAGACGTTACTTTTTGTTCACCCTTAATTTCTTCAACAACCGTATTCCAAGCAAAGTGAATTTTATCATTGGCAAAGGCACGATCTTGAAGAACTTTTTGAGCACGCAATTGATCACGACGATGGGCAATGGTCACTGTTTTTGCAAACTGAGTCAAAAAGACAGCTTCTTCTACCGCAGAATCACCACCACCAACGACCAAGAGATCCTCATCTCTAAAGAAAGCTCCATCACAAACAGCACAGTAGGAAACCCCTCTACTATTTAGCTCCTCTTCACCAGGGACATTCAATGAACGGTGGTTAGACCCTGTTGCAATCACCACGGTTTTAGCTTCAAATTCCCCATCATCTGTGACAATCTTTTTGGTTGCTCCGTGGTCTTCGATGCGCTCTACCTGTCCAAACAAATGTTCCACACCAAGATTCTCTAAAGGCTCGAACATTTTTTCAGCCAAGTCTGGGCCACTAATATTCGCATAGCCAGGATAGTTTTCAATGTCAGACGTATTGTTCATTTGACCGCCTGGAATCCCTCTCTCAATTAATGCGACCTTTAAATTGCTTCGTGCTGCATAAAGGGCAGCAGTCATCCCTGCAGGACCTGCTCCAATAATCACTGTATCAAACATACTCAACCTCTTTCTGTTTTGTTGTAACCATTATAATTCTAACACGGTCTTTTTGCAATTATCGTGCTTGAAAGATAAACAAAATCCCTATGACCGCAAAGGTTAAAATAGGAATCGTCATGATATCAATTAAGAGGATATCATACAAATGGGCTTGTCGTTGCTTGGCTGTTTTATCTTTCTTCTTAAGGGCACGGTAGCCAATCCAAATACAAGAAGCGATCCCAACTAAAATCGTTGTCGTCACTAAACTTTGTAAATATAAGGACAATAATTTATTTAACATCACGACTCCAAATATTTTTACATTTTCAGAAAACAAACCCAGCTAGCATCGCCAGCTGAGTCTTACCTCTCCTCTATTATATCAAACATAGGTCCGTTTGTAACTAGCAAAGAATTCTTTTGTCCGTTCTTCTTTTGGATGTTGCATGATTTCCTCTGGTGTTCCAGATTCAATAATCCGTCCTTTATCCAAAAATAGGACCTTATCTGCTACTTGCGCTACAAAAGACATATCATGGCTGACCAGTACCATGGTTTGTCCTGATTTTGCTGCATTGGCAATGGATTTTTCAACTTCTCCAACCAATTCTGGATCCAAGGCCGAAGTCGGTTCATCCAGCAAAAGAACCTCTGGTTTCATGGCCAAGGCACGGGCCAAAGCCACCCGTTGTTTTTGTCCACCTGAGAGGTGACGAGGATAGTGATTTTCACGATCCGATAAGCCGACTTTTGCCAGTTCTTCTCGAGCAATTTTCGTTGCTTCTTGGTCGGATAAGCCCTTCACAACAATGAGCCCTTCTTTCACATTTTCAAGAGCTGTTTTTCTACCAAACAAATTAAACTGTTGGAACACCATGGCCAATTTTCTTCTTAAGGTCAAGATTTGATCTTGGGTAATGTGCTCAAAATCAACCTCGAAATCATCAATCTTAATTCTACCACTGTCTGGAGCTTCCAAATAGTTTAAACTGCGTAAGAAGGTTGATTTACCAGCTCCCGAAGACCCGATTAAGGCCACGACTTCCCCTTTTTGAATTTCCAAACTGAGATTATTTAAAACCTTTTGACCTGAAAATGTCTTTGATAATTCTGAAATATAAATCATTAGATCCGGACCTCCTGATCTGGTAAATCAATTGCTACGGGAGTCTCAATATCCAGTCGACGTTCAATGTGACGGCCTAGTATTTCAATGAGAATGTTCACAATCCAGTAAACAATCGATACCGTGATAAAGCGTTCAAAGTACTTCAAATCGCTCCCCCCAATAATCCGTGCTTGGGCAAAAATTTCAACTACACTGGCACTAAAGGCTAGCGAGGTCCCCTTGGTCAAGCCAATGAGAGAGTTGATTAAAGTAGGAGTTGCAACGACTGCTGCATTGGGAATAATAATCCGGCGATAAACTTGACGGTTGGTCATTCCAAGACTACGCGCTGCCTCAATTTCACCAGGATCCACTGATAAAATGGCTGCCCGGATGGTCTCACTCGCATAAGCCGCCTCATTAAAGGCAAGAGCCACAATTGCAAATAACTCAGCTGGAATGGCATTAATATTAAAAGCTGTTCCATAAGACTGATTGATCGCTTTTAAAATAAGAGGAATCCCATAATAGGTCAACATCAACTGAACCAACAAAGGAGTCCCCCGTAAAAAACTGACAAAAACAGCTTGAATCGGGTAAAGAATTCGTACACGATTAATTTTGACCAAAGCAAAAATCATGGCAAAAATAATTCCAAAAAATGCGCCTCCTAGGGCTAATAAAATCGTCACAGGCAATTTTCCTATGACAGCCGGAAATGCATCCAATACGGCTCTCAAACTAAACAGCTTGCTATCTGGAACGTGTTTTAAAAAGTCAGCATACCAGTTGGCAGCTAAAAGATTAGTTGTAAACATTTTTGTTACTTCCTTTCTCGAACATAAACATTCTATCACATTCACTATCGGAATTCCAAAAATTGCTACAGAAATAGAAAAATGATAGACTACTCAAATTTAGTCTATCATAATTTTAGACAAGTTCCTAATAGTTTTTCTTTATGGAGTTCATAAAGAAAATCTATGTTTTCTTCTGAACATGTGAAAGAAGGGGTTAGAAAGTTTGACGTTTGGCCTTTCGTTCCGCCCGACCACGCGCACGGTTTTCAGCTCGCTTAGCTTTTCTCCTCTTTTCATCAACTGCCCATTTGATTTTTTTCTTGTAGCCTGGTTTGATTTTTTTCTTTTTCTTCTTCACCAGACCAATCATTTCGATATCGAGTTTCTCTTGCTTTTTCTCACGATTGGCCCGTCTATCCCGATCATAAGTATCTTCAATAACCCCATTTTTCAACACTTTCGGTACGAAACGAATGCCCATTTTTTCTAGTTCACGGATATCTGAATCATCACTCGGTTGATAAAGAGTAATAGCGACACCTGGTAGACCATTGCGCCCTGTCCGACCGACACGGTGGACAAAGAAAGAAAGATCTTGTGGAATAGCATCGTTGATGACATGACTCACCCCTTCGATATCAATTCCACGAGCCGCTAAATCTGTGGCCACAATATACTCAAAATCAAGATTTTTAACCTGATTCATGATCCGTTTCCGTTCACGTGGTGGGATATCTCCGTGAATCTTTGCCACTTTCAATCCCTGAGCCACCAAATAGGCATGGAGATCATCTGCTCTCGTTTTGGTATTAACGAAAATCATGGCCAAATAAGGTTGCAAGGTCTTGGTCAATTGGTAAATTTGCTCATTTTTATCCCGACCCTTGGTGGAAACCAGCCAATTATCGATGGTATCTGAAATCACCGTCTTAGTCTTAATTTGCTCCATGACTGGGTTTGAGAGATATTTTTTCAAGAAAGGCTGCAATTTTTGCGGAATGGTGGCTGAAAAAACTAAAAATTGCAGTTGTTGCGGAAGACTTGAAGCAATCTTATCCACAGTAGACAAGAATCCCATGTCCAGTGTCATATCTGCCTCATCCACCACAAAAGTATGGGCCTTATGAATAGCCAGATCACCCGATGCAACCAGATCATAAATCCGGCCTGGAGTTCCAATCACGATATGTGGTTGTTTGACCTGCAGTTTTTCAATCTGACGGCTTTTATCCGTTCCTCCAACATAATTTACAATCCGAATCTCTTTTTCAGAATGACTAGCGATTTGACGAGCAGCTTGGTAAATTTGCGTCGCCAACTCCCGACTAGGAGCCGTGATGACCGCTTCTACTTGTTGGCTGTCTTCATTTAAGGTTTGAAAAATCGGCAAGAGGAAAGTATGGGTTTTCCCAGAACCTGTCTTTGACTCTCCTACCAAATCATTTCCAGCTAGGACAATCGGAATTAGTTTTTCCTGTACTTCGGTTGCTTCTCTAAAATTGATTTCTTTCAGTGCCTCTTGAATATAGGGCTTAAAATTAAACTCTGTAAATTTCATTTTCTCAGTTCCTTTCATGATCTCTATTATTATATCAGAAAAGCTGTCTTCTTGCCTCTCTTATGGGTCATTTTTCCTAACCAGCGAAGTCTCTCTGAGTCAGCAAAAAAACGATGGGCAAGCCCACCGTCGTTTTATAGGTAGAGAAGGACTAGAGTCACGACACTTGTCACCAAGGCAATGCTCCACATAAAGGCATCCACTTTCCATTCTGACCAGTTTTGCCCATTGCCAGAAAGGCCACCCAGTTCTAAATGATGGTGGAAAGGAGTCATTCGGAAAATCCGACGTCCTTCCCCGTAACGTTTCTTGGTCCATTTGAAATAGGTCACTTGTAGCATCACTGAACCTGTTTCAATGACATAGACCAGACCAATCAAGAGCAGCGTCCACTCGACATGCAAAGCCATTGACAAGGCTGCAAGCATCCCTCCAAGAGCTAGACTACCGACATCTCCCATAAAGATTTTAGCCGGCTTGTGGTTGAAGACAAAGAATCCTAGCAAGGCCCCAATCATACTCAAGGTGACAAAGAGAATGTCCCATTTCCCTTGCATATAGGCAATAAAGGAATAGGCACTCAGGCTAATGGCAACGGAGATGCTGGCTAATCCATCGATCCCATCTGTCAAATTGACAGCATTTGAGAAACCAACCAACCAAAATAAAGCAAAGAGAATGTAGAAATGGCCCAAGTAAAGTTCATATCCGAAAACATTCAAAAGGCTTCCTGCACCGTGGCGTTCAGAAAAAATATAGAAGATGATTCCACCAACAAGTTGAAGGGCCAATTTTTGTTTTGGGTTAAGACCTTCATTAATCTTACGAAAAACTTTTAAAAAGTCATCCAAAAATCCAACAATTCCATAAAGAATCAAGATAAATAGAATCAGTTGAACAGGGCGCGTGAAATTTCCAGTCAATACGGTAACGACAAAACTAACTAGAACGGCTGTAATGAGAAATACAACTCCACCCATTGTCGGAGTGCCAGCTTTCGCTTTGTGTTGTTTCACATCTTCGTGCATTTGTTGCCCAGAAATATGAGCACGATGGTAAAATCGAATAAAGGCTGGAATAGCAGCCACTGTTAATAGAAACGATACAAGGATCGTAGCAATATACATCTTAGTCTCCTAATGTTAACGTAATCTTTTTAGTTTTATTGAGTGAGGTGTTCATTTTGACACTTTGTTTAGTTACTTTCTTTCCACTACCTTTATAGGTAATCTCAATTCCAGTCCATTCTCCAAAGATGTCTGCATTTTTCTTGGTCCAACCATACATATCTGGAACCGCATCAAAGTCTTCTGTCAATAACAATACTTGTTGATTGGCTTTGACTTTAGAGCCAACATCCACAGACATCTTGCGGATATTTTTCCCAGTTCCTAGGACAATTGGTTGCACCAAATTGCGACGCAATTCCTCTGAATAAGCACCTGGGCTCAGATTTTGTTTCAGATTCAACTCCTTAGAGAGAGTTTCTACTGAAGGAATTTTGTAGGTCGTTTCTTTGGTCACATCATCCAACGTTGGTGCCTCTGATGTCAAATGCAATTCGTCTTTTAAAGCAACTGCATCTTCCAAAATAGGATTGACCAGTTCTTCCCAGCTGGTGGCTGAGAATTTCACTTCTGGTTGTTGGACCGTCACATACATGATGAATTCAGGATCTTCTGCAGGTGTCATGGCTACAACCGAGTTGATATAATCATTTTCTCCTTGCAAGTATCCTTGATCTGTCGCCATTTGGGCAGTCCCTGATTTCACCGCAACGATTTGACCGGGTACCTGAATGATGGGTCCATCACTGTACAAGGTTCCATACTCTGGATCTGTTCCGACGGTGATCATATAGTTCCGTGTCTGTTGCGCAGCTGATCCTGAAACTGGTTTTCCAACAACTTCTTTTTTTGATTTGCGGGCTGTGTCTGATTTTTTATCGTAAATGGCACTAATAAACTTCGGCTCTAACATTTGCCCATCATTAGCGATGGCACTAAAGGCCCGTAACATTTGAGTTTGACTGACGGAAATCCCTTGACCAAAGGCAGACATAGCTTGAGTAACATAGTTATCACCCGGAAGGCTTCCAAAACTCTCATCGCCCATGCCAAAACGGGTAGGGAGACCAAATTTGAAGCGGTGGAGGTAATTCATCCAGACGTTATTTCCCATCTTCTGCTCTAGCTTGGTCATCCCAATATTACTAGAATAGGCAAAGCCCTGTGCGATATTCATATAGCGACCTTCAGCCAGCCCCATATTGACATCCCAGTCACGGATGGTCGCATCTTTTACTTGTAGTTCGTTACTGTAGTATACTTCATTATAGGCTGGGAAAGTTCCATGATCAATCGCCGAAGCTAATAACATGACCTTCATCGTTGAACCCGGTTCATATTGATCTTGATAAAGGATGGTATTCCAGGTTTTCAAGTTTTTCAGATCCAGCCCTTGTTTGGTATCCGCATTATAGGAAGGACGTTGCGTTGTCGCAAGGATTTCACCTGTTTTTGCACTCACAAGAGTCGCACTAACATACTTTCCTTTTACTTTTTCTTGGAAAACATCCATACGTGTCTCAAGGTAGGTCTGCAATTCTGCTGAAATAGTCGTATAAACATCTTTTCCATCTTCTGTTTTGACAGAAACCTTATCTGAACCAGGAACGATATTGCCGTTTCGGTCTTTGTCATAGGTGATGACTCCATTTTGACCAGCGAGAATTCGATCGAGGGATTTCTCCATTCCTGATTGCCCCTTCAAGGTTTTATTCCCCTCTTTATCTTCTTGAAGAGAGGCCTGCCCTATAAATTGAGAGGCAAAAACTCCATTTTTATAGCTTCGATTTGGACTGGTTGTAAAGGCAACCCCTTCAATCTTCGCTGCTTCCATGGCCTCACGGATAGCTGTCATATTACTATAAGTAATGCCGTTTCCGTTCGATCCAAAAGAAACTTGTTTCAATTTCTTTTGCGACAACTGTTGAATGACGTAATCCTCATCCATCCCTAAGTACTGCTTAAAGATTTCTGCTACTTTTTTAAATTGGCTCTCTTCTACATAGAGGACTTTCCCAGTTGCTGATTTGTACTTTTTATCAATAACAGCATAAACGTTATAGGTCGTAGCATCTTCAGCAATTACTGCTCCATTTCGATCATAGATCGTTCCACGTTTTGCAGGAACAATAACCGTCTCCTCATGGACTTTTTTGGCTTGATCCGATAAGGTCACACCGAATTTTTTGTCAGTCCCAATAATCATTGCAAAATTAATCAGAAAGAGAAAAAAGAGGAAAATCGCCAGTACACTGAGATTTTTCCCAACTTGTTTTCGATTCTGATCCGGCAAGCGACGTTTCTTTATCGAATACCTGATTAAAAATTTTTTAAATTTATTCATCACTACTTGCACTCACTGTTTTTCGATTTTCTTTTTGCAGCTTCATTCCTTGGGAGCTAGCCAACTGTGATAAGCGGTCATAACGTGTTAATTCATTGACCTCTTGACGAACATCTGCCAATTCCGTCTTTTTGGCTTCTAGTTCCGTATTCAAATCAGTCAACTCACTCTGTACTTGTAAAATTCGTGTCTGCATAAAGACGATACTAATGGCTAAAATCACAGCTGTTAGGACAATCGACCCATAAAAAGCCTTTTCTACTCTAGAGAAACGGCGAAAGCGGTCTTGTAGTACCTGTGTTCTTGTTCTCTCATTTCTTGCTACCATATCAATTCCTCTTACTTGTGTATTTTTCGAGCAACCCGTAATTTTGCTGAATGAGATCGATTATTTTCCTCAAGCTCTTCTTCACTTGGCAAAATAGGTTTCCGGTTGACCAACTCCATCTTTGGTTTCAAATCATCTGGAATAAAGGGAAGCCCCTTTGGAACCTCAACTGTCGAAGCTTCTTTAAACAATTGTTTGGTCAATCGATCCTCTAACGAATGAAAGGTAATCACAGAAATACGACCATCGAGGGCCAACAAATCCATGGCTTGCTGAATTGATTCATCTGCAGCTCCCAGTTCATCATTGACTTCGATACGAATGGCTTGGAAAATCTGTTTAGCAGGATGGCCCTTTTTCTTGAGCTCCTTAGCTGGTTTAGCAGATTTAATAATCTCTGCTAATTCAGTCGTTGTTTCAATCGGTTTAATTGCTCGTGCTTGCTCAATTTTCCGCGCAATTTGCTTGGAAAATTTGTCCTCTCCATATTTGAAAAAAATACGGACTAGATCATGGTAATCGTAACTATTTACAACCTCATAGGCGGTCAAAGAAGCTTCTTGATTCATCCGCATGTCCAGTGGCGCATCTTTCTTGTAAGAAAATCCGCGTTCCCGTTCATCTAACTGAGGACTAGAGACACCTAGGTCATAACAGATTCCATCAATTTCAGTCACACCCAATTCATTTAGACGTTCCTTCAAATGACGAAAGTTATCCTTAATGAAGGTCACCATGCCTTTCTCGATGAATGGAGCTAAACGAATCTTAGCATTCTCAATTGCATGCTGATCTTGGTCAAAGGCATAAAGATGGCCCGATTCATTTAATTTTGTTAACAAATATTCGCTGTGGCCTGCCCCACCCAATGTGGCGTCTACATAGATCCCATCTGGCTTAACATCCAGCATATCGATCGTTTCATGAAGCAAAACCGTTACATGATGAAATTCTTTACTCATATCTTTACTATTTTACCACAAATGGGACCAAGATGCACTCCTGAAAGAAAATTCACTAACTAACCCTATCGGACCTTTTCAGATCCTACAAAATACTTAGAAAGGCTTGATTTCATTTGTTTCCTCTAGAATTTATGATACAATATTCTTATGAAAATAAGAAAACAGATTCTCATCCCACTTTTATTGGTCGATGCTATCGCTCTCTACTTTTTTCTAACCACTATTGAGGCTTGGATTTTTTGGCTTGCTGCCCTGATCCTAGTCGGTTCACTTTGGTGGTTCAAAAAAGCCATTCAAGGACAAAAAACAGAGATGGAAGAAAAATAATTTCTTCCATCTCTGTTTTTCTTTTAATCACTCCAAGAAATTTCTTAAAAAAAGCAAACTAGCTCTGAAATAAAAACTCACCTAAGGGTGAGTTTTGCGGTTTATTTACTATGTTTCCAATTGCTGTAAATCCCAAAAAGAATGATCCAGATGGTTGCTCCAATCGCTCCAATGTATGTTGATTCTTGCAAGAAGAGACAAACGAATACAAAGAGGAAGAAAACAATGGTCAATGGATTCAACACTTTATAGGCTGGCATGACAAAACCATCTGGCATAAATTCTTTCGATTTACGGTACTTAAGATGGGCAAGCATGGTCAAAATGTAAATAGCAATGTAGACACCAGAAGAAGAGGCCGTAATCAAGGCAAAGGCATCTGAGACACCTGGCAAGACATTGATAAAGGCAGAAACAGCAACCACAATCGCAGAAAAAATAATCGCGCGACTTGGAATCCCCATACGAGATAAGCTATTCAGTTTCAAACGATTCATCACTTTGCTGTTTGGTGTTTCTTTTGCAATCTGGTACAAGTGACGCCCTGTTGAATAGAGGGTGGAATTCAAGGAAGATGCAGCAGCTGTCAGTACAACAAAATTAATCAATCCTGCTGCCCACTTGATTCCAACCATCTGAAAGACCGTTACAAATGGTGATTTATTGACGGGAAGCTGTTGCCAAGGGAAAATAGCCATAATCGCCAACAAAGCCCCTACATAAAAGATTACAATTCGGATTGGAATTTCTTTAATGGCTTTTGGCAATACTTGGCGGGGATTAGCTGTTTCAGAAGTAGTAATTCCAACAAACTCGATCGCTTGATAAGCAAAGAAGACCATTTGGAAGGCCATGACGAACTTGACCCAACCATTTGGAAACATTTGAAAACCACTAGTAATATTGGTTAAACTAGCGTGTCCAGCTGGTGTTTCAAAATTCGTCGTCACCATAAAGATCCCTGTTGCGATCAAGGCTAAAATCGTGACAATCTTGATCATTCCAAACCAGAATTCAACCTCTCCAAAAACCTTCACAGCGATCAAGTTTACACAACTCAAAAGCGCTAAAAAGATAATTTGAATCTGCCAGGCTGGCCAATTTGGAAACCAAAGCTGGACATAGTTGGAAACAGCGGTGATCTCTGCCATTCCCAAAAATACCAAGGAGACCCAATAGGACCATCCTGAAAAATAACCCCAACCTTTTCCTAGATACTTGGTGATAAAGTTGATAAAGGTGTGTTGATCAGGGTCCATATAGAGCATTTCTCCGATCGCCCGCATCATCAAGTACATGAAGGCGCCAGTCAGCATATAGACTAAAATAATAGAGGGACCTGTCAAAGAAAGGGAACGACCAGCTCCAAGAAAGAGCCCTGTCCCGATGGTTCCTGCAATAGCGATCAGCTGAACATGCCGATTTTGCAGACCACGAACCATCCCATTTTCGGTTTCTTGACTAGGATGATGTTTTTTTGACATATGATTACTCCAATTCTTTTTCTGTACATTTTCAGAAAAGTATACTTCAAATTTTCACACAATCTACTATACCATGTTTTTAAAAATTGGTCAATCTGGTCCAGAATATTCTGAATTTTAAAGATACAAAAGAGTGCTGGAGTCTATTCCAGCACTCTTTTGATTATGAATTAGGATCATCGAGACTACGGCCATGCAAACCTTTTTCACGTTGCACTTGGCGTAGCTTCTCAGGTGTTACATCGTTACCTTCTTCATCCACAATTTTGATCCCTTCGATGTGGTGACGAACCGAACGACGATAACCTTCAATGTATTCTTCACGAAGTTTTGCTTGTTCCT
Source organism: Streptococcus sp. CF8_Ac1-9 (assembly GCF_024295565.1). NCBI lineage: Bacteria > Bacillati > Bacillota > Bacilli > Lactobacillales > Streptococcaceae > Streptococcus > Streptococcus sp. CF8_Ac1-9. Next base: position 46,478 of record NZ_JANCOY010000006.1, on the reverse strand, counting down.
CTGCTTCTTCAGGAGTCAAACCTTCTGTTTTTTTCTTTTTAGCCAGCTCATTGATCCGAGCGATTTTTTCAGGTGTCATAATAAAACCTACTTTCTACCTGTCATCAGGTACTTATTTTGTGTTCAATTGGTTGAAGGCTGCAACATTATTAGCTTTCGCTACAAGACCTGCAAGAAGGGCCAAACGGTTGTTTTTAACAGCCTCATCTTCTGCCATCACCATGGTATTGTCAAAGAAAGCATCAATGACTGGGCTCAGAGCAAAGAGTTGAGCCAATTTGTCGCTAGCTGAACCGGTCAATTCAAGCTCTTCAATCGCTTTAGCAAGGGCTTTTTCTTGATCATTTTCAAAGAGACTGGCATCGACTGCTACTGAAGCCTCTGCTTTTTCTGCCAAGTTGAAAGCACGTGAGAGGGATTCAACAGCTGCCTTGTAACCATCGGTCTTCGCAGCTTCTGAAAGAGCTTCAGCTGCTTCCAGCATATCAGCCACGACAAAGTTTGAACCAGCAAGAACAGCGTCTTTGATATCTTTTGGTGTGCGTCCCATCATCTTGTCCACACGCGCCTTGATGAAGTTGATGACTTCTACTTGATTGTCATAGGAAAGGCTATCAAATGAAAGTCCGTAAAGGCTGTCAATCAACTCATCCATAGGGATGTGCCAACCAAAGGCATCCAAGATACGAACAATCCCTTGTGTTGCACGACGAAGTGCATAAGGGTCATTGGAACCTGATGGAATCAAGCCAACTGAGAAGAAGGAAAGAAGGGTATCCAATTTATCTGCAAGGGCAAGAATGGCACCAACCTTAGTCTCTGGAAGGGCTCCGTCTGCTGAATCAGGAAGGTAGTGCTCACGGATAGCTCTCGCAACCGCAGCATCTTCACCAGCGAGAAGGGCGTATTTTTCACCCATGATTCCTTGCAATTCATCAAACTCACCGACCATACCCGTCAAGAGGTCAAATTTGTAGATTTCAGCTGCACGAGCGACGGCTGCCGTTTCTTCTGCAGTCAAACCAGCTTGCTCAGCTAGTGACGCTGCAATAACACCCGCACGCGCCATGTGTTCTGAAAGAGAACCAATTTTTTCATGGAAGGTCACGTTCGCCAATTTAGCAACGAGGTCTTCAATCTTCAATTTTTGGTCTTCACGCCAGAAGAATTCACCATCTTCAAGACGTGCCACCAAGACTTTTTCATTTCCTCGGATGACATTTTCCAAGTGCTCAGCGTTCCCATTACGGACGGAGATGAAGTTTGGTTTGAGCTGACCATCAAGGTCACGTACAACAAAGTACCGTTGGTGCGTTTCCATTGAGGTCACCAAAACTTCTTCTGGAACGTCCAAATATTTGGTGTCAAAACTTCCCATAAAGGCAGTTGGGTATTCGACCAAGTTCAAAACTTCATTCAAAAGTCCTTCTTCGATTTGGACCTGAACACCTTGATCTGCCTCGATAGCTTTGATTTGCTCACGAATCATGTTTTCACGTTCTTTGCTATCCGCAATCACGTAAACGGTACGAAGGTCTTCTTCATAAGAATCCGCATTAGTAATTTCTACTTCATGTCCAAGGAAACGGTGTCCACGGCTCACACGACCTGAGTGGATATCCAAGAAATCAAGGTCAAGCGCTTCGTCGCCCAAAAGAACGATCAAGGTGTGAACTGGGCGAATGTATTCAAATGTGTTGTTAGCCCAGTGCATGCTGACAGGGAAGGTCAATGAAGCAAGCACTTCTGGAACGCCAGCCAAGACTTCTTTAGCTGGTTTTCCAGCTTCGTGCTTCGTAACATAAACGTACTCTTCACCTTTGACTTCACGGAATTCGATATCGTCAACCGTCAAGCCTTTTCCACGGACGAATCCTTGAGCCGCTTTTGAGAAGTTTCCATCTGCATCCAAGGCGATTTTCTTAGAAGGTCCTTTAAAATCTTCAGTCAAATCAGATTGTTGATCTGCTAAACCAATCACACGGACAGCCAAACGGCGTGGTGTTGAGAAGGTTTGAATGCTTTCGTATGAAAGTCGGTTGTCATCCAAGAAGGCTGCCATTTTCTCACCGAGTTGTTTTTCACTTGGTGTGACAACGTAGGCTGGCAACTCTTCAAGTCCAAGTTCTACTAATAAGTTTTTTGTCATGTTTTTTCCTTTACAAAATTCTTCTTTTTGATAGGCACCTTAGGTACCAGGGACGTCGCTAACTAACTTTGTGAGGCTGTAGGGAAATCTTCTGTCTTCTTGACATCGATTTCCAACGGTCTCATCAAAGTGGATTTAGCCAACTGATTTTTGAACCTCACGTTTCAAAAATCCCCATATAGCAGTACGGCGGTGCCTATCCCTTTAGCAAGTCTCCGACTTGCCTCTGGGTTCCATATGGGCTCACTTTGTTTGCCCATTTTCCATTCTTGTAACTCTTTTTATTCTTCCTCTTCTGCTAGGAGTTTTGCGCGTGTGGCTTCGTCGAGAAGTGGGTAACCGAGTTTCTTGCGTTCTGCGACGAAGGTTTTGGCTACGACACGGGCCAAGTTACGGATGCGGGCAATGTAGCCGGCACGTTCTGTAACAGAAACAGCACCACGAGCGTCAAGCAAGTTAAAGGTATGCGAACATTTCAAAACGTAGTCATAGGCAGGGTGAACAAGACCCAATTCCAAAGCACGTCCTGCTTCTTTTTCAAATTTTTCGAAATTTTCAAGAAGCATATCTTGGTCAGAAACTTCAAAGCTGTATTTTGAGTGCTCGTATTCTGGTTGAAGGAAGATTTCTCCGTATTTAACACCTGGAGCCCACTCAATATCGTAAACAGAATCTACTTCTTGGATGTAAGAAGCCAAACGTTCCAAACCATAAGTAACCTCAGAAGTTACCGGACCAGTTGTCAAGCCACCAACTTGTTGGAAGTAGGTGAACTGAGTGATTTCCATACCGTCCAACCAAACTTCCCAACCAAGACCAGCTGAACCAGTTGATGGGTTTTCCCAGTTATCTTCAACGAAACGAATATCGTGTTCCAAAGGATTGATCCCCAATTTTTCCAATGATTCAAGGTAGAGCTCTTGGATGTTTGATGGTGATGGTTTCATCACCACTTGGAATTGGTGGTGTTGGTAAAGACGGTTTGGGTTTTCCCCGTAACGTCCATCTGCTGGACGACGTGATGGCTCTACATAAGCCGCATTCCATGGCTCAGGACCAATGGCACGAAGGAAGGTGTAAGGACTCATGGTTCCCGCACCTTTTTCATTATCATAAGCCTGCATCAGCATACAACCCTGGTCATTCCAGTATTGTTGCAAAGTCAAAATAATTTCTTGAAAGGTTAATTTCTTAGACATTAAATACTCCTTGATTTAAATGATTTCTTGCGACACGAGTCTGCCCCGTCGATTACACGAAGCAAGACGAGTTAGTACTGCGTCTAGCTCAGGCACCCTAGTGCTGAGCGTGTGGCAGTCCGACTGTAAGGAGATCTCTGCCACTGACGCAGTGGAAAGTCAATTTTTTAGACATGTTTTACTCCTTATTCATAAAGTTTCTTGTGACTTAGGACACAAAAAGAACCGTGTCTCTGCTCCTAAGTCTATGACCTAGGGGCGTCAGAAACGCGGTTCCACCCTAATTTATTACTTCATTTTATTTTACTTTACTCAGCTTTTTACTGAGAGAAAGCGCCACTTGCTTACTTTGCTCTACTTGGCTCTCACTATCCCAAGCTCGCTAGAAAAACGCCGTAAGCCCTTCTTTCTTGACTAGTATTATAACAGATTTTTAGTGACTTGTAAATTAAAATCCGCATGAAACAATCGTTTCATACGGATTTTAGGCTAACAAACAAGGTTGTTTTTCTTATGGACGTCTCGCAGCTTTTGGTTTTTTACCATGAAGTTTTTTCTTGGCATTCTTCAAGGCTGTCAAAGCATCTTTCACATCTTGTTGGCTTGCTCCTGGATTTGAAAGGATAGTTTGCGCATCCTTGAAGGCTGCTAGGTAAGCTTCTTTTTCTTCATTTCCAGCATAGATGAATTTAGCATTCTTTTCTTGGAACTTCAATTCTTCCTTGATGTATTTTTCAAGGCTTGAAAAATCAGTTGCTTTCCCGTTTAATTTTCCTTCCGCACGGCTAAGCTCAGCAAGTGCTTGATTGATTTGTTCTTGTTTCACAGTTGGATCAACTGCAAGCAAGGCAACTGTTTGGAAAGCACGATCGTAGTCGCGACGTACTTTTTCTTTGGCATTAGCATAACGACCCGTTTTAGTCGTAGCATCATAAGCTTGCATGGCTTCTTTCAAAGCCGCAACGTTTGAATCTTTCCCATCCAAAGCTTGGCTAGCAGCTTCAAGACTAGCTAGAGCTTGGTTGACTTGCTCTTGACTGACCTTGTTGGTCAAGGCTGCTTGGGCAGCTTGCAAGGCTTGATCATAGGCTTCCTTCTTATCCACACTGGCATTGAAGTATTGCGCTGTCTTTGTAACATCTGCTTGGTTGTTCAAAGCAGCTAAGAGATCCACTTTTGAGATCACTCCAATACGATAATTGTTGTTACGCCCTGCGACAACTGAGATCACTGGTGCTTCCTCAGCTAGTTCATAGCCTGTAGGAAGAGTTGCAACCAAGGTATATTGACCAGTCGCTACAGATTTACCAAAGCCATTTTTACCATATTTTTCAGCAGGCAAGACAAAGTTTTCACCATCTGCCCCTTTTAATACGATCGTAGCTGCTTTTGAAACCGGTTGATCAAAGCTGATGCTAACTGGTGCATATTCTAAAGTATTGGCAAGAAAAGCGATCGTTTGGAAACTATTATCTTCTGTCAAATCAAATTCTTGCGTCAAGCTGCTGACAAATTTCACTTCTGTACGATCATAAGTAAAGATTTCTGCAGTGTAATGACCAAAGTTCAAGAAGTTAATATCTTTTGTCTTGTCAACTGATACATATTGACCATTGCTATCTTTGATTCGGTAAACATACATAGTATCCAAAGCTTTGTTCGTTTTAGCGTCACGAACTGCGATTTGAATCCGACCACTATTTTGATCCCGAACTAAATCAGCTAGTGAAACATAATCTACGTTCCCCGCAAAGTCTTCTACATAGTAGTAGATATTCTTCTTATCGATGTTTTCAGGAAGATCGAAGCTACCATCTGTATTCGCTTTAATGACATGGTAATTTTCAAGGGCACGTGTCCCATTCTTATCATCACTAGTTTGGACCATCGTTCCTTGTTCATCAAATGGTGTGACATAAACTAGTTTTTCTGTCAAAATACCGCCTTCACCAACATCTTTGGCTTTACGTGCAACAAACTGTTGTGCTCCGTCTTTAAAGCGAATATAGCCAGATGTAATCACTGGTTTTTGAGTATCAACCCGAACCTTGAAGGTCGTTGATTGCTCCTCAGCTCCAGGAACCATTGGGGTATAATGGATGACATAATCATATAGACCATCTGCTACTGCATTCCCATTCGCATCAATACCATTCCAAGCAGTATTATCTAATGTGTAGCTGCGTGGATTCTTTTGGTCACCGTTGAAGAAGTTCTTACGATGGTCAGATGGAGTTCCTTCCCACAATGGATTTTTATGTTCCGTATCACTTGCTGCATAAACAGTTGCACGAAGGTTTTCAATGTTTCTAAGGGCAACTGTCTTGTATTCGACGAAATCTTTATTTCCATCTTCATTTGGTGAAATGGCAATGCGAACATTTCCGTTTTCATCTAGTTGAAGGGTGTGAGTTCCTTCTGCATTTTCGTCAATACCAAGGACTGTAATCCGACGACCGTCTCGTTTTCCTTGAGTGAGAAGGAAGTCATTTTGCTGGGTGACGAGTGCAGAAACATTCGCACTAGAAGAGATATTCAAATCTTTTGGAATATGGTAGTAGAATCCATCTTTTCCTTCACGAACCAAATCATAGACTGGCTTTTCAACAGCGGGAAGATTTTGGAATTCTCCCTTGAATCCCATAAATGGCAAGCTGACCACATCTCCATCATCAGCCGGATCAACAAAGCGAACAAATCCTTCAAGGAAATAGCCGTTTGGCATTTCTTTGCTCAATTCTTCTGTGAATTTACTTGTATCGACTTTCACCGTAACCGTTTCAGAGCTATGAGCTTTCACAGTTACTTCAGGCCAAGCTGTTTCAGTCAATTTACGTGGACGGAGGGTAAATTTACCATCCTTCACTTCATCTGTGTCAGTATTCACCAACATTTTCAAGGTACGATCGGTATCTGAAATATTGTGAACCGTAACATCAAAGGTAAAGCTATCTCCAACATTACCAAGAGTGACGCTTGGATAGTTGTTTTCACCGGTCACATACAAGTCTGTTGAAACGGCAGCTGCTGTGTCAACAACCCCTGCTCCCTGTTGACGAGGAGAAGTATAAGCACCCGTTTCTTTATTAACGTGTGGTTTAGCCGTAGACATGATCAAGGCTTTCACTGTTTCAGAAACTTGTTCTGGAGTTAATTCTGGATGGTTCTTCACAAGGTATTCTTTAACCAAGGCTGCAACACCTGCTACGTGAGGTGAGGCCATACTAGTACCACTCATATCCCCATAGGTATTGTCATTTAAAGAAGAGAAGATGTTCCCACCAGGTGCAGTGACATCTGGTTTCAACTGACCATCTGTTGTTACACCCCAGCTTGAGAAATCAGACAATTGGTCTGCTTCTGGAGATGGACGGTTGGCCATAGTATTGTTAAAGACAATTTTGTAGGAACCTGCCTTAAGAGCTTCCCCATAGCGTTTTGAAATAAAGACAGATGGAATTTTCTTAGCATCCCCATCAATTGACATTCCAAGGTTTGATCCTTCCACATTATTGTAGACCAAAGCCCCTACTGCACCATGATGGAGGGCATTAGCAATTTTTTCTGTGAATGGAATTTCTCCACGTTGAATAAGCGCTAATTTACCAGTAAGATCTAGATCTTTGAAATCATCTTCTTTCCCAAGACCAACAGATACATACTCATATTCTTTGCCTTTTTCAAAATCAGCATCTGCAGCAGATTTACTGTAATCAAATTTTCCGTTATCCGCTTCTGCATTGCCTTCCAAACCTTTGACTTCAAAAACTTCTGTTGTAATGATGTTGTTATTGATAGAAGCAACAGAGATAGAGTCCTCTACCGTTGATGGATTTCCAACCAAACCGTAATCTGGATTTTCTGCAGCTGGTCTTGAATAACCATTCCCAAAAGTATTGCTATTTCCTGCAGAAATTAAGACAGATACGCCTTTAGCGCGCGCTCGTTTAATGGCATCTACAATATCTGAATCCGCATTGACCGTAGAACCAGTCGTAGAGCCAAGACTCATGTTGATAGTATCTGCACCAAGAGCTACAGCATCATCAATTGCTTTTACATAAAGAGCAGATCCTGTTGTTTTTTGACGATCTGAAAAGACACGCATAAACATAACTTGCGCTTCTGGTGCTACACCATAGATCTTTTCACCGTTTCCTGCTTCTTTATCAGGATTCCCTGTTGCAATCCCTGTAACGTGCATCCCGTGAGAATCTCTTTCGGCCTCTTTGATATTGTCGGTACCATCAAAGTAGTCATAAGCGTAGACAACCTTGTCGTTGTACCATTTACCATAATCAATTCCTGCCGCTTTCTTAGCAGCTTCGATTTCTCCTTGGTTTTTAAACTTAGCTTTTGAAGGATCGGTAATCCGAAGAACCTCGTGGTTCACATCCAAGCCAGAGTCGATAACGGCGACAACCATCCCTTCCCCTTTATAACCTTGCTTCCAGGTTTGGGGAACAGTAATAATTTCGTCACTTTCGATGCTTTGAGGTTTTTCAGCTGCCTCATGGCGATTCGTTGTTTCTGAACTTGTCGCAGTAGCCACTGCTGTTGCTTTTTCTACAGGTTTTTCCGCTACTTCCGGTTTTGTTTCTGGAACAGTAGCTGCCTCTTTCGGAGCTTCTGTTTTTTCAACAAGAGCTGCTTCTGTTGCATTCGTTGTCTTTGCAGCAACTGTTGCTTCTTTTGCAACTTCTACTTTCTCACTAGCAACTGCTGTACTTGCTTCTGTTGCTTGTGAATGCTCTTCTTCAGCAGGTGCCTGTTGAGTAGTGGCTACAAGCTGTGTTCCAGCACTCGTTTGGCTGGCCGCTTGTTCTTCTGCACTCGCTTGTGCAGATCCAAATACCAAAACAGCCCCTAATAAAACTGAGGCTACACCAAATTTGTATTTTCTTAATGAAAAACGTTCTTGTCTATTCATAGAAACTCCCCTTTTATTTTAATAGTAACTATTATAACGCAAAATTATCTGAAAATTCATTCAAAAAACAAATTGTAACACAAATGTAACATTTACGAATATTACTAGCTATTAATTTATTTTCGTTCGGAAAATTGTAAATTAGAATGGGAAAGTATTATAGAACATCTGTTTTTGTTGTTGTTTTAAAATTATTTAATCATTGAAAGGATTTTAAAAACCGAGAACGAAACTGTCCTCGGTTTTTATTAATGAATAGAAATTCCCTTTTAAAAATCTTTGGTGTCCGGATCTGGTGCACCTGCTTCAACCGGAAGATGGCGAAGGAGTTCCACATCATCTGCTGTCAATTCAAAATCAAAGCAATTTAAATTACTCGCAATCCGCTCAGGTGTAACCGATTTGGGCAATGGAAGGAAACCTTCTTGCAAACTCCAAGCCAAGGCTAGTTGAGCGACGGTCTTTCCATATTTAGTAGCCATTTCTTTTACTTGTTCATTTTGGAACAATTCTCCTTGGCCAAAAGGTCCCCAAGCCTCTAGTAAAATGCCATGCTTGCGACTTGCTGCAATGGCTTCACTTTGGTAAACCCCAGGTGCTAGACGAATTTGGTTCACAGCCGGAATGACCCGAGCTGTTCCAAGGAGGGCTTCCAAATGATGAGGCAGAAAATTGCTAATACCAATAGCCCGAACCTTGCCAGCAGCTAGCATATCTTCCATTGCTCGCCAAACCTCAGCATTTCGTTGTTTCCAAGCATCATTTTCTCGAAGTGATTTTGGATTTGGCCAATGAATCAAATAAAGATCCACATAGTCCAAGCCTAGTTTCTCAAGAGACTCTTCCAAAGCAGCTTGAGCGTCTTCATAGGTGTGATGAGTATTCCAAAGTTTGGTGGTAATAAACAGGTCTTCGCGCGCAAGACCACTGTCTTTAATGGCCCGACCCACACTCTCTTCATTCTGATAAATCGCAGCTGTATCGATATGGCGATAACCTGCTTTTAAAGCAGCTAAGACAGCTTGATAGGCTTCTTCTCCATCCGCTGCTTTCCACGTCCCAAATCCCAATACAGGAATCTCCACCCCATTATTTAAACGATAATGATTCATTTTTTCTTTCCTTTCTTCGATTTCGGTTTCTTAGGCCCTCGAAGCTTAAGCTCTGGCTTAAAAATATTCTTCTTGGTTGGCTCCATCTTCTTGCTATAAAAACTATAGAGTAAAAATGCCCCACCAACGATCACAATAAAGATATTTTTTCTTACAATCCCATAGAGCAAGAAAAAAATTCCCATCAATAAAAAACGTATATCAATTGCCTTCATAAGCTACCTCACATTTCAATTCCCATTATAGCATGAAAAGACAGCATTCACAAAATTGCACTACCATCGGTAAACAAAAAGCCCCTCAAGACTGTTTAACCCCATGAATACGTCACAAAAACCTCTCTAGGTATGACCTAGAGAGGAAGTATTCTATCTTCGTTTCTTGAATCTAGTTAGTCGCCTGGTAACGTTTGACCCCATCGAGATAGGTCGCAACCAGATCCAAATTTTGATCAAGCACGATGAAGTCAGCATCATACCCTTCGCGAATTTGACCACAAACATCATCAATATGGACTGATTTTGCCGGATTGAGGCTGGCCATCATCACTGCTTCGTGAGGGTTAGCAATCCCCCACTCTACAACATTTTTTAATCCATCTTTCAATTTCAAGATTGAGCCAGCTAGATTACCAGTTGATTTCAAGCGAGCCGTCCCTTCAGCGACCACAACCGGGAATTCCCCAAGCATGTAGTCCCCGTCTTCTAAGCCCCCAGCTGTCATACAGTCAGTAATCAAGGCAACATTTTCTTTTCCTTTTTGTTTCATCAGGATATCACACGCTAGCGGATCCACGTGATGGCCATCACAGATCAACTCTGCTGTTGTATGAGGCAACTCATACATAGCACCAACCATACCGAGTTCACGGTGCGTCAAACCACGCATACCATTGTAGGCATGCACCCAGACACTCGCACCTGCATCTACCGCTTTTTTAGCTTCTTCAAAAGTTGCATTGGAGTGTCCCAAAGCAACAGTCACCCCTTCTCCTGTAATGGTCCGAACAAAGTCTTCTACACCTTCACGCTCAGGAGCAAGGGCAATCTTATTCAACAGACCATTGGCAGCTTTTTGCCAAGCCCGGAATTCTTCCATACTTGGATCCTTCATATAAGATGGGTTTTGAGCTCCCTTGTATTTTTCTGTAAAATAAGGTCCTTCAAAATAAATCCCGCGAATCTTGGCTCCTGTTGCTTCTTTGTATCGTGCACCGATATTTTCCGTTACTGCCAAAAGTTGTTCGTAAGAGGAAGTCAAGGTCGTAGGCAAAAAACTCGTAACCCCTGTACTCAAGAGACCTTCACTCATGGTATGGAGAGTGCCTTCGATATTGTTATCCATCACATCTACCCCACCAAATCCGTGAATATGGGTATCTACGAGGCCAGGCGCAATGCTGTAACCAGAATAATCCAGCACATCCGCACCTTCTGACAAGCTTTCCACATGTTTTCCAAACTTGCCATCAACGAGTTCCAAATAGCCTCCGCGGCGAACCCCATGTGGGTAATAAAATTGATCTGCTTTAATATATGTAGACATAAAATCGTCCTTTCCATTGTAGGAACTGTGTTCCATTTATATTCATACATATTATAACGCTTTCACTTCCATTTGTAAATGGTCTAGACCTATTTTTGAATAGAATCCAACAAAAAACAGAGTAAGCTTCCTACTTACTCTGTTTGACGTTCCTTAAATTTGCTCGATTTGTACTTTTTCAGCTAGATTCATGGCATGGTCTGCAACACGTGTATAGTGAGAAATGATATCAATAAAGTTCACTCCGGCTTGTGGCGTACATTCACCTTGGTTCAAACGACGAATATGAGTTTTCCGAAGTCTTTTCTCCAATTTTTCAATTGCCTCGTGACGTGCTACCAATTGGTTTGCAAGACTCACATCATTGTGCTCGATAGCTTTCAAAGCATCCTCTACAAATTGATGGGTTTGGTTGTAAATATCTTCCAATTCAGCCAAGGCCGCTTCTGAAAAGACCACTTTCTTACGAATTAAATAATCGGTCAGATTGATCAAGGCTTCCGCGTGATCTCCAATCCGCTCCAAATCCCGTGAAGAATCCAAGATATTGGTGAGAACTTCACTTTCTCTCGGACTCAAGGCTTCACTTGACAAACGAATCAGGTAGCGAGTCAAATCATCATCGATGGTATTGATGGCTTCTTCTGTCTTATGACCCTTTTCAGCTGTTTTCTCATTTTGATGAACAATATAATCATAAGAGAGGCTAAAGGCTTTATCTGCATATCCACCTAAATGAAGCAACTCTTTTTTCGCATTTCCAAGAGCAATCGAAGGCGCTTGGGTGATCAAGTTTTCATCCAAGTAGAGCGGTTCATATTTGACAACCTCATCCTCACCAGGAATCAGCTTGGTCACAAAGTATGCCAAAGCTCCAATGAATGGGAACTGGATGATGGTATTGGTTATATTAAAGGTTCCGTGAGCAAAGGCTATGGTCATTTCTGGGGATAAATGAAGAGTCGTTTCAAACCATTGAATCAAAGAGGTAAACGGAACAAGGAAGACAAGACAGATAATGGTTCCGATAACATTAAAGGCTACATGGGCACCTGCCACACGTTTGGCCGCAATATTAGCTCCCAAGGAAGCAATGATAGCTGTAATGGTCGTTCCGATATTATCACCAAAGAGAACTGGGAGGGCTCCTTTCAGGTCAATCAAATGACTAGCATAGAGATTTTGCAAGATACCAATGGTTGCAGAAGAGGCCTGAATCAAAAGTGTTAAGCCTGATCCAACAAAGACACCCAAGATAGGACTTTTACTTAACTGCACCATATAGTCACGAAAGACTTGCAAATCTTTAAGAGGTTCCATAGCCCCACTCATCAAGTTGAGGGCAAAGAAGATACCACCGACACCAAAAACGATTCGTCCAACATTATTAACCAAACGATTTTTGGTAAAGAAGAGACAAACCGCTCCGATAAAGAGCATGGGAAGAGCGTAGTCTCCTAATTTAAAACCAATGATAAAGGAGGTAATAGTCGTTCCAATATTGGCCCCCATAACAATACCAATAGCTTGACGGAGGGTTAGAAGTCCTGCACTCACCAGACCGACCGTAATCACTGTAACCCCTGAACTCGACTGAATCAAGGCAGTCATCCCAATCCCTACTAGAACCCCTAGAAAGGGATTGCTGGTATATTTATCAATATAGTAGCGAAGACGGTCCCCTGCGGCTTGTTGCAGTCCTTCTCCCATGGTTTTAATACTATAGAGAAAGAGACCCAACCCTCCCAAAAAGTTAAACACAATTTCCTGCCAGTTAATGGACATGATCATTCCTCCAAATATGAGATCATAAATAAAACTCCTCTCCTATTGTAAAGGATAATTTCCAATCACACAAGAGATTTCTGTAAATTTCTATTATTTTTTGAAACCGTTTTTTTCTTTCTGTTTTATTTTCCTCATTTTAAGAGTCAAAAAAAGAAGTTGGAAATTTCCAACTCGAGACTGTAGACAAACTATTCTTTTTTATAAATCTAATAAATTCTATAAAAAGAAATGTTACTCGTTAGAGTGATTCAATCATCTACTGAAACTTTTCGTCGTGAGAAAAGTACCTGAAACTTAATAGTTTCAGGTACTCGGAATTATTGAGACCTTAGGCTCAATAATTAGTCTTGGAACTTCGTAGAAGTTCGCTGACGTCCGTACTCACCTAAGGAAAGTTTCTGAGAAGACTTTGTCTTTCAATCTGGGCGTGGAAATTTCCAACCTCTCTAGTCTTTGTTCAAATTGCGCAACATCTCATCGATCTTATTCCCGTATTCGATGGATTCGTCTTTCACAAAAGTAAGATCTGGAATCTTGTACAATTTCAGATTCCGACCTAATTCACGCTTGATGGTTCCTGTTGCTTTTTCAAGGCCTGTCTGAGCCTTTTGATTGTCTGAAGCCAAATCACTCATAATTGAATAATACACTTTGGCCATAGACAAATCACCTAGCATTTGAACATCCGTAATGGTGACACCTTGAACACGCGGGTCACGGACTTTCTTTTGTAAAATCTCATTGACTTCACGCTTGATTTCCATCCCTACTCGGTCTGTCCGAAAATGACTTGCCATAGGAACTCCTTTCTACTCTGTGTTTAAAAACTAGGAAATCTGAGGAGAGTCCTCTTTTTTCCTAGTCAGCATCTTATTTTTTAATTTCTTCCATGATGTAGGCTTCGATGGTATCATCTGTCTTGATATCATTGTAGCCTTCAATCATCAATCCACCTTCACGACCATTTGTGATCTCTTTGACATCATCTTTGAAGTGTTTCAAGCTTGCAAGAGCTCCGTCATAGATCACGACACCGTCACGAATGACACGGACTTTGGAATCACGTGTAACCTTACCACTAAGGACCATAAATCCACCAATGGTACCCACTTTAGAGACCTTAAAGGTTTCACGAATAACTGCTTCCCCGATGACTTTCTCTTCGAACTCAGGATCCAACATACCTTTCATGGCATCTTCCATTTCTTCAATCACTTTGTAGATGATTGAGTGAAGACGGATTTCTACCTCATCAGCTTCAGCTTGTTGACGTGCTTGTGGAGTAGGACGGACGTTAAATCCGATGATGAAGGCATTTGAAGCTTCTGCAAGGGTCACGTCTGATTCGTTGATGGCACCAACTGCTGAGTGAACGATGGTCACTTTCACACCTTCCACTTCAATCTTTTGAAGGGAAGCAGCAAGAGCTTCAACCGAACCTTGTACATCGGCCTTGATGATGACATTAACGGATTTCACTTCTCCAGCCTTCAAGGTATCAAAGAGATTTTCAAGGCTGACGCGGTTGGTTGCTTGACGTTGTTTCATCAGAGCACGTTTGGCACGTTCTTCACCAGCTGCACGCGCTGATTTTTCATCTTCATAAACCGCGAAGTGGTCACCTGCCATTGGCGCTTCGTTCAAACCAGTGATAGAAACCGGAGTAGATGGTCCTGCAACCTTCACACGACGTCCAAGGTCATTGGTCATGGCACGGACACGTCCAAAGGTATTTCCGACAACGATTGGGTCTTGGACATTCAAGGTACCTTGTTGAACAAGGAGGGTTGCGACCGCACCTTTTCCTTTATCCAAGCGCGCTTCGATAACAGTACCGATGGCACGAACAGTTGGATCTGCTTTAAGTTCTTGGATTTCAGCCACAAGAAGGACCGTTTCCAAGAGTTCATCGATATTTTGGTTGAACTTAGCTGAGATTTCTACAAACTCAGAATCACCACCCCAAGCTGTTGACATAACTCCATGCTCTGCCAATTCACCGATGACACGCTCTGGATTAGCTCCTGGTTTATCAATCTTGTTAATAGCCACAATGATTGGAACATTAGCCGCTTTTGAGTGGTTGATGGCTTCGATAGTCTGTGGCATCACCCCGTCATCTGCCGCTACGACCAAGATGGTAATATCGGTAACAGATGCACCACGCGCCCGCATAGAAGTAAAGGCCGCGTGTCCAGGTGTATCCAAGAAGGTAATCTTCTTGCCATTTTCCACGATTTGATAAGCCCCGATGTGCTGAGTGATTCCTCCCGCTTCACCTGTTGCTACACGTGAATTACGAAGGGTATCCAAAAGGGTAGTTTTACCGTGGTCAACGTGTCCCATGATGGTGACAACTGGTGGACGCTCTACCAACTCATCTGGATTCAAATAACCATCTTCAACGAAGAAGCGTTCGATATCGGCATTGTCCACTTCAACCTTTTTCTTGGCTTCAATTCCATAATCCACCATCAAGAGTTCAATCGTATCTCCATCCAGCGATTGATTTTGAGTCGCCATGACTCCCATCATAAAGAGTTTCTTGACGATTTCAGCCGGTTCACGCTTGATGCGTTTTGCGATTTCGGCAACCGTCATTCCATCCGTATACTCAAATTCACTTGGTAATTCATGGAATTTACGCTCTGTTACTGGTTTTGGAGCATCATTACGGTTGTTCTTTCCTTTTTTATTTTTCTTATTGTTATTCCAGTTACTATTTCTCTGATTTCTCACTTGATTTTGACTATTTCGATTCCTTTGTTGTTTTCTTGGACCATCTTCTTCACGATCAAAATCATCGCGTTTCTTATCTGGTCGCGCTTGTTTCTTCCGACGTGTATCGACTTGAGCTGGAGCAGCAGCAACAGCTGGTTTTGTATGGTTCTCAACAGCTGGCTCCTGTACAGGTGCTTTCACTTCTGGTGCTTCTACCCGTTTCCGGCGCTGTTGACGTTCTTGTTCTGCTTTTGCAGCTTGTTGTTTGTAGCGATCTTCACTTCCACGTGCGTACTCAGCATTTTGTTCAGCCTTCAGTGCTGCTGCACGCGCTTTGAAATCAACTTTTGGTGCTACTTGGGGTTGTGCACTACGTCTTTGATCTGGTCGGTTATTGCGACGCTCAGAACCTTGATTTCGTTGTTCATTTCGCTCTTGTGGTCGTTGATTTCGGTTGTCACCATGACGCTGATTGTCTTTGCGATCACGTTTTGGACGATTATCTTGTTGTTTCCTACGTTCAGCCTGCTCTTTTGCACGCGCTTCTCGTTCCGCTTTAAAGTTACGACTCTTTGGTTTAGCAGCTGGCGTTACTGATTTGGTCTCAGTTGCTCCTTCTTTTTTGATGGGCGCTGCTTCTTTTTTCTCTGCGACAGCCGTTGTCTTGGCAGCCACTTCTGCTACTTTCTTTTCGACTGTTTCTTTTTTCGCTGAAAAGCTCTTGATCAACTTTTCAGCAACATCAGTATCGACACTAGATGCATGACTCTTGACGTCAAAACCTAATTCTTTCGCACGAGTGACGACTTCCTTACTTTCCTTGCCCAATTCTTTGGCAATTTCGTATAATCTTTTCTTAGACAATTGCTGTCCTCCTCTTCTATTCCATAAGAGACCTCATTTTCTTTGAAAATCCAGCATCTACAACAGCGACGACCTTACGGGCACGTCCAATTGCAGTGCTTAATTCTAGTGTTGAAAACACGGTAGATACTTGAACCTCATAATAGTGACCCTTATCTGTCACCTTTTTTGTCAGGTTACTAGCTGCATCATTTGCCAGAAAAACTAATTGTGCTTTTTCTTCCTGGATGGCTTTGATCACGAGTTCTTCTCCAGAAATGAGTTTTCCTGCTCTTTGCGCCAAGCCCAACAAATTACTTATCTTTTGCTTATTCAAGGCCTAACTCTCTTCTCTTCACCTTATGATCTACATAAGCGATCAATTCATCATAGAAAGCTTCTTCCACTTCCATATTAAAGCTACGATTAAAAACTTTCTTTTTCTTAGCAAGTGCCGCTTCTTCATTGTCTAGCTTGATGTAAGCACCTCGACCATTGGCTTTGCCAGTTGGATCGATAAAGACTTGTCCTTCTTTATTTTTGACAATGCGGAGCAAATCGCGCTTATCAATAATTTCATTTGAAACGACAGATTTTCTTAAAGGGATTTTTCTTGTTTTTACCATTTTCCCTCCCTCTCTTAATCGACTTGCTCTTCGCCACTTTCTACTTGGTCTTCAAAAGTTTCTTGAGCTGCTTCCATTTCTTCGAACTCACTAGCAGATTTGATATCGATGCGGTAACCAGTCAAATGAGCTGCCAAACGAACGTTTTGACCACGACGACCGATGGCAAGAGATAGTTTATTATCTGGAACCACAACGAGAGCATGTTTGCTATCTTCATCATCAAAAATAACTTGGTCCACTTCTGCAGGAGCGATCGCATTGTAGATGAATTCAGCTGGATCTGGAACCCATTCAATGACATCGATGTTTTCTTCTGTCGGAACCATACGGTCTAATTTTTGATCGTATCGAGCTGGGTGGAACTTGCTGGTAATCTTTTTAATATTCGATCCACCACGACCAACGATCGTCCCAATCGCATCTACGTTTGGATTATGGCTACGAACCGCAACTTTTGTACGATCTCCAGCTTCACGCGCTACACTCATAATCTCAACAGTTCCATCATAGACTTCAGGAATTTCCTGTTCCATCAAACGTTTGATCATTTCAGGATGGCTTCGACTAACAAAGACATTGACACCACGTGGATTATCTTCTACCTTGTAAACAAAAACTTCGATCCGGTCATGGGATTGGAAGACTTCTCCTGGAATTTGGTCTTGCTTAGACAATTGAGCTTCGATCGAACCAAGATTGACATAGATAAAACGATTGTCAAAGCGCTCCACTGTTCCACTCATGATTTCATTTTCATGTTCTTTATAAGTGTTATAGGTGATGGTGCGCGTTTGCTTACGCATTTTTTCCATGATGGTTTGTTTGGCAGATTGAGCTGCTACACGACCAAATTCAGCTGGTGCTTCTTCAAACTTGATCTTATCCCCCAACTCATAAGCAGAGCTAATGGCCAAGGCATCCTTCAAGCTGATTTCTAAACGGCTATCAAAGACTTCATCCACCACTTCACGAACTGTATAAACACGGAAATCTCCAGTTTTTTCATTGAATTCAATCGCTGCACTTTCTGATTGTCCATAACGACGGCGATAAGCTGAACGCAATGATTCTGTGACGGCTTCGATGATATCTTCTTTTTTGATCCCTTTGTCTTCTTCCAAAATGCGGAAGGCTTCTAGCATTTCTTTACTCATGTTTTTCTTGCCTTTACTATTAAGGCATCCTTTCTTTCATTCTGTTACAATTTTACAGCCAACCTTGCTTTGGACACAAGGTTATAAGGAATTTCTACAGTTTTCTTTCGTGTTTTATCCATATACTCAATGGTCAAAACATCCTCTTCAAAACCTACCAAGTTCCCCTCAAAGACCTTTTGCTTTTCAACAGCCTTATACAAGCTGATATTGACATACTTGCCAACAGCTCCCCCGAGTGCTTCCTTGGTTTTCAAAGGTCTCTCCAAGCCAGGACTGGTAACTTCTAAAAAGTACTGTTCTGGAAATGGGTCTGGTTTGATTTGATCCAATAGCGGGCTAATGATTTCTGTCAAATCCGCTGTATCATTCAGTGTGATCCCTTCTGGTTTGTCTACGAAAATGCTTAAGACGTAGTCACCACCCATTTTGCCATATTCAACATCGACCAATTCAAATGGTTCCTTTATAGCTGGCTGAATCACTTCTGTTACTAAGTCAACAATCGTTGCGATGGTTGCCACCTCCTCATAGATAAGAGGCGAAGATATTTCCCCGCCTCTCCTTTTCTATTCATTTAAGGTATTATAACACGATTCCCCAATGATTGCAAGGAATATGCTAAAACTGTGCTTCTACACGGTAAATGACCTGTCCTTTACTTGAGAACTTTTTCTCATATTCCGTCATGACATTCCCCTCAAAATCACTAGCATGAAGGTCCAACCAGACTCCCTTCAAAGTCATTCCGTATTGAGAAAAGCTCACCAAACTGTATTCAAACAGACCTCGATTATCTGTTTTAAAGTGAATCTCCCCATGTTCTGGAAGAATTTGCTTGAAGGTATCCAAGAAAGTCTTGTAAGTCAAGCGACGCTTCTCATGACGTTTCTTAGGCCAAGGATCTGAAAAATTCAGATAGAGTTGATCAATTTCCCCATCTTCAAAATAGTTGGTCAAGCTATCTCCGTCTACCCAAAGCAATTTAATGTTAGGAACATCAGCTTCTAAGACCTTATCTAAAGCATAACTCAAGACCGATTTTTGAATATCAATTCCGATGTAGTTGATCTCTGGATTGGCCTTGGCCATCCCAGTAATAAAGGCCCCTTTCCCGCTACCCACTTCGATATGAATAGGATGGTCATTCCCGAAAATTTCATGCCACTTTCCCTTGGCATCTTCTGGATTTAGGACCACATATTGCGGGTTCGCTTCTAATAATTCAGTCGCTCCCTTGCGATTTCTAACTCTCATATTTCCTTTCCATATTTCAACCGGAAATTGCGCAGAGCATAGATCTCGCGATTGACATTTTCTAAATCATTATTTTCATAGTATTTAGCAATTTGGCACAAGAAAGAGTATTGACCAAACCAATAGAGTTTATCAAATACTTTTTGATTGTACTTGTAGCCATAATAGCCTAACCAATCGCGCCAATTAGAATCTGGGATATAGTGACTCAAGATATGCGCCACATCCAACATCCGGTCTGTCAAACGAACAGAGTCCCAATCGACTAGATAAATCAAGCCGCTCTCTGTTTCAATCCAGTTACTATGACGAACATCCCCGTGGACGATCGTCGCATAATCCTCCCGAAAGGCAGGCACTGTCTTACGTAAATTCTTTACGACTGATTGGATATAGTGGTTCTGACGTAGGGCAATTGGCAACCGATTGCTCCAAGAATTGAGCAATTCTAATGGAGATTCCACAGGATAGCCAAGTTTTTTCAATTGGGTCATCAAAGGTCTAGAACGGTGCAATCTCGTTAAAATATTGACGACTTGTTTTTTCGACATCCCATTTGGCGTGAGAATTTCCCCATTCAACCATTCTTGGGCACTCATCACATTTCCATCTGGCAATCGTCGACTCCATAATAATTGAGGAGCAATCTGTTCTTTTGCTAGACCCGCAAGGATTGGGGTCGTATTCATTTTTACAAAAACGCGCCCACCATCTGGGTAGGTCCCCATGTAGGCCTTCCCACTCTTCCCAGGAATTGGGGTGAGGCTTAGCTCTTTTTCATTCGAGTCCATCTTTTCCTCCGTAAAAAGTTTCCAATCTATTTTACTAATTTTAACGACTTTCGTCAACCAAGCGCGCCATCTTAAATGGAAGATAGAGTAGGATTAAAGCAACTGTGTAAGCCAGTAAGCCTAACAACAGGACTTTATCTGAAATAAAGACCAGACCAATCCCCCCTTCTATCACCGTTATCATCCCCATGACCAGCTGAATCGTTTTGTTCAACCCTGCCTTTTTACTGCCCTTTTTCATCGGGAAAAGGAGGGTCAAGGGTTGGTAATCAAAAGCACTGTAAAGCCCCAGTAATTGAAAAATAACCAAGTAATTGAGCAAGGCTACAAGGGCAATCACTACGAGAGGCTGGGGAATAAAGATGATAGCGAGAATGGAAAGAGCCAAGAGTCGGAGAGTCATAGAGAAAAGATCTCCATTCCGTAGGAAAGAGCGCATATATAAGTGAAGCCACGTATTGCCATGTATTTTAGGAAGAAGCCCTAAGAAACCATCCAAGTATGCTCTTCTTTTAACACTGTTAGTAATACCTTTCACCGTTGTAAACAAGGCAAAGAAACGAAGAATCAATTGTTTCCTTGCATTCTCACGAGCAATGGCCAAGTTCCAATTCAAATTTCCATCCTGGTAGAAGCGCGCTTCCTTCCAGCTAAAAACAGCCCCTTTAGCCACTCCTAAGACAAGGATATAAGCTACAATAGCAAGTTTATCCAGCCCCGTTGCCAGAAGAAGAGGCACAAATAATAGAAGGACAAAACTTTGAATCAAAAACCAAAACACAAAAGACTTCTTGGCCTGCCCTTTGATATAACGTTTCACTTCCTCTTCCTTTACCAAAAGGAATAAAGCATCGGGCTTCTCTAAGTAGGTCGCAATAGAGCCTATCGGAACCAAGAGGAGCAAACCAATCATGAGACTCCAACGGATCAGGCTTGTATCTTTGGGTAGATCTTGCAAGAATTGACTGTATTGAACCGCCAAAAATCCTATAAAAATCAACATAAAGAGGACGAAATGATCATTGAGAACATAGCGGCTATATTTTACACATTGAGTTCGAAACGTTTGTTGCCGTTTTTTCATCAACTCTTTCATGCTGTTTCCTCTTCTGTCAAGGTCATGTAGATATCATTTAGACTTGCTTTCTCATCCCCAAAAGTTGAACGCAGCTCGTCCAAGGTCCCTTTTGCTCGGATCTGACCCTTATGGAGGATCACAAAACCATCACACATCTTTTCAGCCGAATCCAGAACGTGAGTACTCATCAAAATCGATTTTCCTTTTGCTTTCTCATCTGCCAATAACTGAATCAAATCTGCAATCGCAACAGGATCCAATCCCAAAAAGGGTTCATCGACAATATAAAGACTTGGATCCACTGCATAGGCGCAAATAATCATGACCTTTTGCTTCATCCCTTTTGAAAACTGGGTCGGGAACCAATCTAATTTTTCAGCCAAACGAAATCGTTCCAACAAAGGCTGGACGCGCACCAGGACCTGATCCATGTCTAAATCATAGGCCATAGCTACGGTCTCGATATGCTCTCTCAAGGTTAATTCTTCATATAGGCTAGGAGTTTCTGGAATATAGCCGATTTTTTTACGATAGTCTGTTGGAGCTTCTGGAAGACTCAAGCCGTCAATCCGTACTTCCCCAGCATAAGGATGCAAAAGACCAATAATTTCATTAATTGTGGTTGACTTCCCAGCTCCATTTAGTCCAATCAAACCAATCAGTTGGCCATCCGGAACTGAAAAACTCACCTCTTTCAGGACAGGGATGTTGACATAGCCCCCTGTCAACTTGTTGATTTCTAACATATTTTCTCCGATTTCTGGTATAATGTTCTTATATTATAACAAAATTTAGTCTAAATGAGGTGTATTTATGGTTGACGATTGTATTTTTTGTAAGATTATAGCTGGCGACATTCCTTCCTCCAAAGTCTATGAGGACGAGGAAGTCCTCGCATTTTTGGACATCTCTCAGGTTACACCAGGTCATACGTTAGTGGTTCCAAAAAAACACACCCGCAATCTATTAGAGATGGACGAAACCGCTACAGCTCAACTGTTTGCACGTGTCTCTAAAGTTGCAAAAAAAGTAGAAGCTGCTACCCAAGCTAAGGGAATGAATATCATCAGCAACATGGAAGAAGTTTCTGGACAAACCGTATTTCACACACATGTCCACATTATCCCTCGCTATTCCGATCAAGATGAGCTTGCCATTTCATTTACTGAACACGAGCCTAATTTTGAACAACTAGCAGTTCTCGCAGAAACCATCAAAAACAGTTAAAAAGGAGGCCATATGAAACTCAAAAATCTCTTTTGGTTTGCAACAGGAGCTAGCATTAGCTACCACCTAGTAAAAAACCGCAAAGAAATTAAAACAGAGGTGACTGAATCCAGCCAATTGGTCAAGGGAATTCAAGATAACCTAGCAAAAATCCAACGCAATCTGGATATTATCCAAGACCAAAAGACCAATCTTCAAGAATTGGTAACGGATTTCCAATACAAGACCAAACTATTTAGTCAACAAGCAACAGCCTCTCTAAAAGAAATTCAAGACATCTGGCAACCAAGTAAAAACGATTGAGAAAACTCAATCGTTTTTTTCTTATTCTGAAGGTACCGTAGGTGTCACACTGCTCGACTCTGTAGCTGCAGGAGCAACTGGTGTCACTGGTGCAACAGAACTTTGAGGCGTCACCACTCCCGTATCCTGGGTTGATGGTACAACTGGTAATTGATTAAAATCTTGGTAAACAGGCGCTTCCCCAGATGCTGGAGCTGGATTTTCAGTTTGAGAAGAAGAAGACTTCAAATCTTCATCCCCATCCAGTAGATAAGCATTGGTTTTCAATGTTTTAATTTCTTTCAGACCCAAAGCTTTGCGGATGATATTTTGAATTTTCAAGAGATGTTTTGAAGTAACGATCTGATAACTTCCGCCATCTGCTAAGGTAGCATCTTCTCCTTTCAGCTGGTACTGATGAATCGTTGAAAGGGCATCTTTATATCCTAACAATTGAAGAAGACTGTTGCTATCAAGTGAAATGTTGGTTTGCATATTGTCACTAACAGACTCAATGATTCCTTTGTAGTGACTCAAACTATTGAGGCTTAAAACTTTCTCAACAATCTTTTTGATCACTTCACGTTGGCGTTTTTGACGTCCGTAGTCTCCTTCTGGGTCTTGGTAGCGCATGCGTGAATAAACGAGAGCTTGGTCCCCATTAATCTCCTGACGTCCTGGTGCGATCTTAGCCGTATATTCTGGCTCATTTTCCTCGATCGAGATATCGAAGTCAAATGGATTGTTAACCGTGATACCACCAACCTTATCCACTAATTGAACCAATCCCTTCATATTGATCATGACATAGCGGTCAATATGGATATTCAAAAGATCTTGAATGGTCTTAATGGCTAACTTGGCACCACCTTGAGCATAAGCCGAATTCAATTTTGCTTGGACCGTTTCGCCATCTGAAGTAATATTGGTTAGAATATCTCTTTCCAAGCTCGTCATGGTTGTTTCTTTTGTTTGAGGATTGACAGTCACCAAAATCATGGTATCACTATTTCCGGCCCAAGGATCTTCCCGAGAACCGCTACCTGTATCAACCCCCATCAAAAGGATGGTCATCGGCTTGTTTTCTGCAATGACATTGGTCTCATTTCCAAAGCCTTTATAGGTCTTACTGAGGGTCCCTGTCGTTTGATTGAGGATAGTGAGGCCATAGGCCCCGATCCCAATCACTGTTACCGTCAATAAGCTCAAAAACATCAAAATAATTTTTTTAACCATGTATACTCTCTCTAATCTATCAGTTTCCCCATAAGGTAAACATCTAAGAATTCTCCTTCAGCTGAACAAGCTCCACGAGCTTGACAACCTTCGATCTCAAAACCTAACTTTTTATACAGGTGAACTGCTCGTTCATTGCGCACTTGGACATTCAAGACTAGTTTGCGAAGAACACCGGTCGAGTGCGCCCACTCAATTCCTTCTTCCAACAAGATCTGTCCAAGTCCTTGATTCCAATAAGCTTTTTGAACCACAATAAAGACGTCACCAATATGCCGAATGGACCGTTGAAAAGCTGCAGTGATATTTAACAAAGCTGCCAGTTCCTGATCTAGAAATAGCAAGAGGCAAATCCGATTTTCCGCCATTTCTTGCACCATCAGAAATTGCTCCATGTCTGCTGGAGACATGCCAATTCCAGCTTCATCTAGCGTCATGTAATCTGACTCTTTCCCAACTTGATTTAAGAAATCAACGACAAGAGCCGCGTCTGCACTGTCAGCTTGCCGAATTTCTACTGTCACTTCCTTTTCCTTAGTCATCCGTTTTTTCCACCTGCTCAAAGGATGTCAGTAAAGCTTCTGCACGCGCTCCATGAGCTTCAAAAGCTAACTCTCGCCCATCTTCTAATTTTCGGATAAAAATTTTAAGATAAGCATCCGAGAGACTCGGCTCAATCAGCTCTCCCCATTCAATAATGGTCGCACCATTTCCAAATAGAAAATCATCTAAATCAATAGAATCTGGATCATTCCCAATCCGGTAAACATCCAAATGGTATAAAGGCAAGCGACCTTCGTATTCACGAACAATGGTATAGGTCGGGCTTTTAATCATCTGATCAATCCCTAACCCCTTTGCAATTCCTTTGGTAAAGGTCGTTTTTCCTGCCCCTAGATCACCTGATAAGATAATCACGTCTTGCTTTTCTAAGAGTTTTCCTAACTGTTTTCCTAGAGCGATCAGCTCCGTTTCATTGTGACTAATCATTTCTCTATTATACCAAACTTTTTAAAAATCTGCTCTTTCTTTTAGAAATTGTTCGACTCCGGTTTGATTTTTAGATAGATAGACAAACTATTTTAAAGTAATATAAGTTAAGTGATTCTGCAAAAAAATAAATTTGAGTTCCAATTTTTAAATCGATTTAAGAAAATACTGAAACTTTCCGCTGTGAGAAAAGTGCCTGAAACAATAACGTTTCAGGCACTCGGAATTATTGAGACCTTAGGCTCAATAATTAGTCATGGAACTTCAAAGAAGTTCGCTGACGTCCGTACTCACCTAAGGAATGTTTTTAGTATAACTTTGTCTTCAATCTGAAAGGAATGGAAGACAACTCCCATTCCTTTTTGGCACTTTCTTGATGCTTAATTCAAGGCCATGCTAACGTAGTTTAAAATAAAGAGAACATCTAGGATCCAAATCATGCTGTGCACTTCTTTGGCTTCTCCTTTAACCACTTTCACCAAGCTATAGGTGATAAATCCAGCAGCGATCCCTTGAGTAATTGAGTAGCTGAAGCCCATAAAGATAGAAGTGAAGAAGGCAGGAACGGCTTCTGACATATCTTCCCAATGGATATTTTTCAAACCACTCAACATCATGATCCCAACAACAATCAAAATTGGGGCTGTGGCAGCGGTCGGTACAATCGCCAACAAAGGACTAAAGAGACTTGAAATAGCAAAACAGATCGCTACAACCAAGGCTGTCAGACCAGTTCGTCCACCAGCTCCAATACCGGCTGCAGATTCAACATAAGTCGTTACGTTCGAAGTTCCTGCAATAGCTCCGACTGAAGTCGCTACGAGGTCTGAATAGAGGGCTTTATCTAATTTCGCTGATTGATGGTTTTCCCCATTTGTCGCAACAATCCCAACTTTTTCACCCGTACCGATTAAAGTTCCAATTGTATCAAAAATATCAGTCAAGGAGAAGGCTAAAATTGCCATTAAGGTCTCAGGCAAACGAGACGTATTGGAAATCAAAGAACCCAATCCTTTTGATCCCAAAGCTTGACCAAAGATCGTGCCTAAATCATTAAAGGCAGCTCCTAGATGGTTACTTGCAAAGTCAATTTTAGTGATATCAACCACATGGATGAGAATTCCAAGCACAGTCGTTGCTAAGATAGAAAGGATAATCCCTCCCTTAATCCCTTTGACAACAAAGAAAATAGTAATCGCAAGACCAACAAGAGCCAAGAGGACAGCCGGATTGTTAAAATCAACCAATCCAGGAACAGCAGATGCATTGGCTGAGATCGTTGCATTCGCCTTATCTGCTCCTTCCCCGACCACTGTATAGGAATGAGGGTCAATCGTGAATTTCAAAAATCCTGCATTCTTAATCCCAACATAGGCCAAGAAAATCCCGATCCCCGCTGAAATAGCAGACCGAAGAGCAGTCGGAATCGATTCGATGATCATCTTCCGAACATTTGTCAATGTGATAATTAATGAAATCACACCACAAATGAAGACCATTCCTAAAGCCTCTTGCCATGAGTAGCCCATACCAAATACAACGGTAAAGGTAAAGAAAGCGTTCAAGCCCATCCCTGGTGCTTGTGCATAAGGCAAATTGGCATAAAAAGCCATCATCAAGGTCCCGACAACGGATCCAATAATCGTTGCAAGGAAGACTCCTTGAGCTGGCATACCTGTTTGTGACAACATTTGAGGGTTTACGAAGAGGATATAACTCATCGCAAAAAAGGTTGTCAAACCAGCAAGGACCTCTGTTCGAACAGTGGTTCCATGTTCTGAAAGTTTAAAAAACTTATCCATTTCAGAATAAACTCCTTTTTCATCATTCTCGCTCCCAATCAATTTGCGAACGTTATTTCTATTTTACCAAAAGATCTTTCGCCTTTCAAGAAATCCTACTTCTCTTCTCGATTTTTGAGCGCTTTTCCGATTTTTCTGATATAATGGTCTCATTCTTCTCGAAAGGAACTGAAATATGCATAAAAAGATGATCGCTCTAGATCTAGACGGCACTCTCTTAAATTCCGAAAGCAAATTGAGCGACTTTACCATTGATACGATTAAAAAAATTAGTGCTCTTGGCCATAAAGTCATTATTACAACAGGCCGCCCCTACCGTATGGCACATACCTACTACAAACAACTAGAGCTAGATACTCCGATGATCAATTTTAACGGCTCCCTTACGCACTTACCTGAGAAAAAATGGGCGGATGAACAATGTTTGACTTTAGATAAAAAATACCTGCTAGATATGGTCGCCAACCGAGACACCATCCAAGCGGACTTTATAGCAGGCGAATACCGCAATAAATTCTTTATTACCGATCCAAATGAGCACGTCGCAGATCCTAAATTATTCGGTATTGAATCTTTCCAACCAGAAAATCAATTCAATCCAGAGCGGGTAACGAGCGACCCAAACTGTATCCTCTTTCAAACGAAAGCGGAAGACAAATATGCTCTGGCAGATGAAATGAATCGCCATTATGATTACAATCTGTCTATCAATACTTGGGGTGGTCCCTTAAATATTCTGGAATGCAATCCAAAAAATGTGACCAAAGCTTCTGCTCTGACCTACCTTCTAGATAAACTCAATATGGATCAGAAGGATTTGATTGCCTTTGGAGACGAGCACAACGATACCGACATGCTAGCTCTCGCTGGTCATGGATACGCCATGAAAAACGCGAGCTCTGTCCTACTTCCTTACGCGGATTCCGTCACAGATTTTACCAATAATGAGGACGGTGTCGCGCGCCAACTCATTCAATTATTCTTATAATAGGAACAGACATGAGCTATCCCTCATGTCTTTTTCTATCCTAAATACTTAATCGGTTAATCAATACCCTCCTATTTTTCCATTTTTTTCATTGCCTTGCCATCTAGTTTGTGATATTATTAACATAGTTATTAAAGAAGCGCTTTCAAAAATTCTAAACCGCTTCTCGTTCACTTAAGGAGGAACAAAATGAAAGCTGTTGTTGTAAATCCAGAAGGTACTGGTGTTGAAATCGTTGCAAACAAAGACATGCGTCCACTTGAAACAGGGGAAGCTCTTGTTCAAATCGAATACTGTGGTGTCTGCCACACTGACTTGCACGTTGCTCACGGAGACTTTGGTAAAGTTCCAGGCCGTGTTCTTGGACACGAAGGAATCGGTATTGTTAAAGAAGTTGCTCCAGATGTTAAGAGCCTAAAGGTTGGGGATCGTGTCAGTGTCGCATGGTTCTTCGAAGGATGTGGAACTTGTGAATACTGTACAACTGGTCGCGAAACTCTTTGCCGTACTGTAAAAAATGCTGGTTACTCTGTTGATGGAGGAATGGCTGAAAAATGTATCGTTACTGCAGATTACGCAGTGAAAGTACCTGAAGGATTAGATCCAGCCCAAGCTTCTTCTATTACCTGTGCAGGTGTTACAACTTACAAAGCCATCAAAGAAGCCAAAGCTGAACCAGGACAATGGATCGTTATCTATGGAGCTGGTGGACTAGGAAACTTGGCTGTTCAATATGCTAAGAAAGTCTTCAACGCACATGTCATCGCTGTCGATATCAACAATGATAAACTAGAATTGGCGAAAGAAGTTGGTGCAGACTTTGTCATCAACGGTCGCGAAGTTGATGATGTCCCAGGATTGATCAAAGAAAAAACAAATGGTGGAGCTCACTCTGCTGTCGTAACAGCTGTTTCTAAAGTAGCTTTCAACCAAGCAGTAGATTCTGTTCGTGCAGGTGGCCGCGTGGTCGCAGTTGGTCTTCCTTCTGAAATGATGGACCTCAGCATTGTGAAAACTGTATTAGATGGTATCCAAGTCATTGGTTCTCTTGTAGGAACTCGTAAAGACTTGGAAGAAGCTTTCCAATTTGGAGCAGAAGGCTTGGTAGTCCCTATCGTTCAAAAACGTCCAGTAGAAGATGCTGTCAAAGTCTTTGACGAAATGGAAGCTGGAACCATTCAAGGACGTATGGTACTTGACTTTACAAACTAAACAACTGAACCTACAGGACTAGCCCAACTGGGCTAGTCTTTTTGAGTGCTCTCAATCACTCTATTTTACAATTTATTATATATTTATTTTTTATTTTTGCGGATATAGATCGATTGTTGGAATATTTTTATTGAAATTCAAATCCTATGAAACCTACATATCATTGCTTTCTTCTGCCATCATCAACTAATAAACAAGAGCCATTCAAGAGCATTCTTTTTCTATCTAACGATAATTTAATATAATAAATCAATGTTTTTACATCGAGATTTTGATAGAAAAATTGACTTAAGTGTGGAAACGATTTATAATAAAGTAGCTTAAAGTTTTCTTAAACTGAAAGTCAAACAAATTTTATAAGGAGGAATGTCAATAATGAGTATTGGTATCATTATTGCTAGCCACGGTGAATTTGCAGCTGGAATCCACCAATCCGGCTCGATGATCTTTGGGGATCAAGAGAAAGTTCAAGTGGTTACGTTCATGCCAAGTGAAGGCCCGGATGATCTCTATGCTAAATTTAATGCAGCTGTTGCCGCATTTGATGCAGAAGATGAAGTCTTGGTTTTGGCTGACCTTTGGAGTGGTTCTCCATTTAACCAAGCAAGTCGCGTCATGGGAGAAAATCCAGATCGTAAATTTGCGATCATTACAGGATTAAACCTTCCGATGTTGATTCAAGCTTATACAGAACGTTTGATGGATGCAAATGCCGGCGTTGATAAAGTCGCTGCAAACATCATTAAGGAAGCAAAAGACGGTGTCAAAGCTCTTCCAGAAGAATTGAATCCTGTTGAAGAAGCTAGTACAGCCGCTGCTGCTCCTGTAGCCCAAGCTGCTATTCCAGAAGGAACAGTTATCGGAGATGGAAAACTCAAGATTAACCTTGCCCGCTTAGATACACGTCTTCTTCATGGACAAGTCGCAACTGCTTGGACACCTGATTCAAAAGCCGATCGGATCATTGTTGCTTCAGATTCTGTTGCCAAAGATGAACTCCGTAAGGAATTGATCAAACAAGCGGCACCAAATGGTGTGAAAGCAAACGTTGTCCCAATTCAAAAATTGATCGACGTTGCAAAAGATCCACGTTTTGGAAATACCCATGCTTTGATCTTATTTGAAACACCTCAAGATGCTCTTCGCGCCATCGAAGGTGGTGTTCCGATTAAAACCTTGAACGTTGGTTCAATGGCCCACTCAACTGGTAAAACCATGGTGAACAATGTGTTGTCAATGGATAAAGATGACGTGGCTACATTTGAAAAAATGCGTGATCTTGGAGTTGAATTTGACGTCCGTAAAGTGCCAAATGACTCTAAGAAAGATTTGTTTGACTTAATTAACAAAGCTAACGTTCAATAATCGATTACTTACGAAAGGATTTTAAACATGTCTATTATTTCTATGGTATTAGTGGTCGTTGTTGCCTTCTTAGCAGGTCTTGAAGGTATCCTTGACCAATTCCAATTCCACCAACCCCTTGTTGCTTGTACCTTAATCGGTTTGGTAACAGGTAACTTGACTGCTGGCATTATGCTTGGTGGTTCACTTCAATTTATTGCACTTGGCTGGGCAAACATTGGTGCCGCAGTTGCACCCGATGCTGCCCTTGCATCTGTCGCTGCTGCCATCATCATGGTACTTGGGGGAGACTTCAGTACAAAAGGAATCGCTGTCGCTCAAGGTGTCGCTATTCCACTTGCAGTTGCTGGTCTTTTCTTGACCATGATCGTCCGTACCCTTTCCGTTGGTTTGGTTCACACTGCCGACGCTGCTGCTAGAAAAGGGGATATCAAAGGTGTAGAACGCGCTCACTTTGTGGCCCTTCTTCTTCAAGGTCTTCGTATCGCCATTCCTGCAGCCCTCTTGTTGATGATTCCTGCTGAAACTGTCAAAACTGCTCTTGAACAAATGCCAAAATGGCTCTCTGATGGAATGCAAATCGGTGGTGGTATGGTTGTAGCCGTTGGTTATGCCATGGTTATCAACATGATGGCGAGCCGTGAAGTATGGCCATTCTTTGCCATCGGTTTTGCTCTTGCAGCTGTTAGCCAATTGACCTTGATCGCCCTTGGAGCAATTGGTGTTTCCCTTGCCTTGATCTACCTTACTCTTTCTAAGAAAGGTGGCAATGGAGGTGGCGGTGCCGCTACTTCTAACGATCCAATTGGCGACATTCTCGAAGACTATTAAGAAAGGTGTGACACTATCATGACTGAAAAATTACAATTATCTAAATCAGATCGTCAAAAAGTTTGGTGGCGTTCAACCTTCTTGCAAGGTTCTTGGAACTATGAACGGATGCAAAACTTGGGTTGGGCTTACTCATTGATCCCAGCTATCAAAAAACTCTACACGAAGAAAGAAGACCAAGCGGCTGCTCTTGAACGTCACATGGAATTCTTTAACACTCATCCATACGTTGCCGCTCCTATCATCGGGGTAACGCTTGCTCTTGAAGAAGAAAGAGCAAACGGTGCCGCTATTGACGATGCTGCCATCCAAGGGGTTAAAATTGGTATGATGGGTCCTTTGGCGGGTATCGGAGATCCAGTCTTCTGGTTCACTGTCCGTCCAATTCTTGGGGCTCTTGGTGCATCACTTGCTGCGTCTGGTAATATCCTTGGTCCACTCATCTTCTTTATCGCATGGAATGCGATTCGTATGGCCTTCTTGTGGTACACGCAAGAACTTGGCTACAAAGCAGGTTCTGAAATTACCAAAGATATGTCTGGTGGGATCTTGCAAGACATCACTAAAGGGGCTTCTATCCTTGGGATGTTCATCCTCGCTGTCTTGGTAGAACGTTGGGTATCTATTAAATTCGTCTTCAATGTTTCTTCTGTCAAATTAGACGACAAAGCTTATATCCATTGGGATAAACTTCCTGAAGGTTTCAAAGGAATTCAAGAAGCCTTCGCTCAAGTTGGTTCAGGCCTATCTCAAACACCTGAAAAAGTTACAACTTTCCAACAAAACTTGGATTCATTGATTCCTGGTTTGATGGGATTGCTTCTTACTTTTGCTTGTATGTGGTTGTTGAAGAAAAAAGTATCTCCAATCACTATCATCATCGCTCTCTTTGTAATCGGTGTATTAGCACACGTTGCTGGCTTGATGTAAGCAAAGATCAACTAAAAAGAAGGTTTCGGCCTTCTTTTTATTATGATATAATGGAGTGAACAGCAATACAGGAGGATCTCATGGCTCAATCATTGAATAAAACCGTTGAATTCCATACTACAGGGGTTTCTTACCTTGGAGTGGGGGGAAAGGTTGGAAAAATCCTAGTCGGGAATGCCGCTTTTGAATTTTATGCGGATGCAAATGTAGAAGACTACATCCAAATTCCCTGGCAAGAAATCGAGCGAATCGGAGCCAATGTATCCGGACGTAAAATTAGCCGCCATTTTGAAATCTATACCAGAGAATCAAAATTTCTCTTTGCTTCAAAAGACTCTGGAAAAATTTTAAAGATTGCTCGGGAACATCTAGGGAATGATAAAATTGTCAAACTTCCTACGTTGATCCAAATCATCACGGCTAAAATTAAAAATCTATTTGCAAAATAGGATCTTTTCTTGTATAATAGACGCAAACGGATAAGTAAGTTAAGAGTCTCTTTCAGAAAGTCTGCGGTTGCTGCGAGCAGATAGGAATCTTAATTGAAATTCTACCGTTTCTTTAAAATACAATATCGAATCAAGTGCACACCTGTGAAGTTGGATGGAACCGTGGCTCTGCCACTCCAACACTCTAACAGGTGTGTTTTTTGTTAAAGGAGAAGCTATGTTAGATATTAAACGAATTCGTACAGACTTTGATACGGTTGCTAAAAAATTGGCAACACGTGGCGTAGATGCAGCTATTTTGAATGAAATGAAAGAAATCGATGCCAAACGTCGAGATATCTTAGTCAAAGTAGAAAATCTCAAAGCAGAGCGTAACACTGTATCTGCTGAAATCGCACAAGCTAAACGCAACAAGGAAAATGCAGATGATAAGATTGCTGCCATGCAAACCCTCTCTGCAGAGGTCAAAGCATTGGATACAGAATTAGCTGAAATCGATGCAAAATTAACTGAATTCACTACTACCCTTCCAAACATCCCTGCTGACAGTGTCCCTGTTGGAGCGGATGAGGATGACAACGTTGAGGTTCGCCGTTGGGGAACACCTCGCGAATTTGGCTTCGAACCAAAAGCTCACTGGGATTTAGGTGAAGACCTTGGTATCCTTGACTGGGAACGCGGGGCTAAAGTCACTGGTGCTCGTTTCCTCTTCTACAAAGGACTTGGAGCTCGCTTAGAACGTGCTATCTACAACTTCATGTTGGATGAACATGGTAAGGAAGGCTACACTGAAGTCATCCCTCCTTACATGGTCAATCATGATTCTATGTTTGGTACTGGTCAGTATCCAAAATTCAAGGAAGATACTTTTGAACTTAGCGATACCAATTATGTCCTCATTCCAACAGCTGAAGTTCCCTTGACAAACTACTACCGCGATGAAATTCTTGATGGGAAAGATCTTCCAATCTACTTCACCGCTATGAGTCCATCTTTCCGTTCAGAAGCTGGTTCAGCTGGTCGTGATACTCGTGGCTTGATCCGTTTGCACCAATTCCATAAGGTTGAAATGGTAAAATTTGCTAAACCAGAAGAATCATATGATGAATTGGAAAAAATGGTTGTCAATGCTGAAAATATCCTTCAAAAACTGAACCTTCCATACCGTGTGGTAGCTCTCTCCACTGGAGACATGGGCTTCTCAGCGGCCAAGACTTATGACTTGGAAGTATGGATTCCAGCGCAAAACACCTACCGTGAAATCTCAAGCTGTTCCAATACAGAAGATTTCCAAGCTCGCCGTGCGCAAATCCGCTACCGTGACGAAGCAGATGGCAAGGTAAAACTCCTTCACACTTTGAACGGTTCTGGATTGGCTGTCGGACGTACCGTCGCTGCTATTCTTGAAAACTACCAAAACGAAGACGGTTCTGTGACCATTCCAGAAGTCCTTCGCCCATACATGGGTGGCGCAGAAGTCATCGCACCAAAATAAAGTTTAAAAAAACTGAGTCTTGCAAATTGCAAGCTCAGTTTTTTAATATTTACGAAAACGTTGGTAGCGTTGCTCCAGAAGCTCTTCGAGAGGTAAAGCTTGTAAAACCTTTAACTCTTCCTGTAATTCCTTCTTCACTTGAGCCAGTAGTTCTCCATTTGAAAATCCATGCTCGGGAATCACCTTATCGACAATTTCCATATTTAACAATTCGTGAGAAGTAATCTTCATCAACTCTGCTGCTTCCATAGCACGACTTCCATCTTTCCAAAGAATAGAGGCAAAACCTTCTGGACTCAAGACTGCATAGATGGAGTTCTCAAGCATCCAGACCTTATCTGCCACAGCAAGAGCCAAGGCACCACCAGAGCCACCTTCTCCGATGATAATCGCGATAATTGGAACTTTTAGATCACTCATTTCCATGAGGTTACGGGCAATGGCTTCACCTTGTCCTCGTTCTTCAGCACCAACACCAGGATAAGCACCCGCTGTATTGATAAAGGTCACAACTGGACGACCAAATTTCTCCGCTTGCTTCATGAGGCGCAAAGCTTTTCGATAGCCTTCTGGATGGGGTTGCCCAAAATTACGTTTTAGATTATCTTGAAGATTTTTTCCTTTTTGGATTCCAACGACTGTAACCGTTTGATCGCCTAAGCGTCCAATCCCACCAATCACCGCACCATCATCACGGAAGTTTCGATCTCCATGTAATTCGATAAAATCATCAAAAATTCCTTGAGCAAAATCAAGCGCAGTCAATCTTCCTTGGTCACGTGCTTCTTTAATAATCTGTGTTATTTTACTCATGTTTACCTCCATGAAGGGCTAATAATTGTCCAACTGTCGCTCGGATTTGACTTCTCTCCACGATCAAGTCTACAAATCCATGTTCTTGTAGAAATTCTGCTTTTTGGAAATCATCAGGCAATTTTTCACGCACAGTTGATTCGATCACGCGTCGACCAGCAAACCCGACCAAG
Source organism: Streptococcus sp. CF8_Ac1-9 (assembly GCF_024295565.1). Taxonomy (NCBI): domain Bacteria; kingdom Bacillati; phylum Bacillota; class Bacilli; order Lactobacillales; family Streptococcaceae; genus Streptococcus; species Streptococcus sp. CF8_Ac1-9. Next base: position 11,489 of record NZ_JANCOY010000006.1, on the reverse strand, counting down.
GCTTGACTCTCTGCCATGATAATATCACCTTCCATAGCAAATGAGGCTGTCACCCCACCAGTTGTCGGATCTGTCAATACCGTCAAATAGAATAATTTTTCTTTGGAATGGCGTTGAACAGCCGCAGAAATTTTTGCCATTTGCATCAAACTCACGATTCCTTCTTGCATCCGAGCACCACCGGAAGCGGTAAAAAGAACAACTGGCAATTTTTCTTTTGTCGCAAATTCAAATAAACGAGTAATTTTTTCGCCTACTACAGAACCCATTGAAGCCATGATAAAGTTGGAATCCATGATCCCAAGCGCAACTTTTTGACCTTTAATCAAGGCAGTTCCAGTCAGGACAGCTTCATCCAGTCCTGTCATTTCCCGCACTGCTGCTAGTTTCTTCTTATAATTTGGGAAATTCAAAGGATCTGTCGTTTCGATTCCTGTAAACATTTCTTCAAAGCTAGCTGGATCCACTGTCAGCGCCAAGCGTTCTTTAGCAGAAATACGGAAGGTATAGCCACAATTCGGGCAGACACGCTCACTACCTAAATCCTTTTGGTAAATGGTATGTTTACAACCTGGGCATTGTGAAAATAGTTCATCAGGAACTTCAGGTTTTGGCTGAGGTTCCTTCCAGGCTGACCTATTCGGATTGATCCGAATATATTTATCTTTTTTAGAAAATAATGCCATTACTTACTCCTTATAATATGCTACTGCATCTGTAGCATTACTATAAAAGCCTGCAACTGTGAGGATGATGTTCATACTTCCCTCACAAGTCCAGGCTTTTTCATCATTCCTTATTATAATTTGGAAGGAATTGTTCCATCAAAAATGCAGTATCATAATCACCAGCGATTACATGTGAATCTGAAATCAAATCCAACTGGAAACTGCTATTGGTTGTGACACCATCGATTTCCAACTCATAAAGAGCTCTCTGCATTTTCATCAGTGCATCAAAGCGATTTTCACCATGGACAATGATCTTAGCAATCATACTATCATAGTATGGTGGAATCGTATAACCAGGATACACAGCAGAATCCACACGCAAGCCAACCCCACCACTTGGAAGATAGAGATTCGTGATCTTACCTGGGCTTGGTGCAAAGTTAAAGGAAGGATTTTCCGCATTGATCCGGCATTCAATCGCATGGCCTTTAAAGACAATATCCTCTTGAGTAACGGATAATTCTTGTCCAGCTGCAATTTTAATCTGTTCCTTAACGATATCAACTCCTGTTACAAATTCTGTAACAGGATGCTCTACTTGCACACGGGTATTCATTTCCATAAAGTAGAACTCACCCTTGCCTTCATCATACAAGAATTCAATCGTTCCAGCATTCTCATATCCAACTGATTCAGCTGCCCGAACAGCAGCAGATCCAATGCGATTGCGAAGCGTTTTTCCGATGGCAATCGAAGGGGATTCCTCTAGAACTTTTTGGTTATTTCGTTGAAGAGAACAATCGCGTTCACCTAAGTGAATGACATGTCCATGCTGATCCGCTAAAATTTGTACTTCAATGTGGCGTGCAGGATAAATCACCCGCTCCATGTACATGGCACCATTCCCAAAAGCAGCTTGAGCTTCTGAGGAAGCTGATTCAAAAGCAGCAACCAGATCTTCTGATTTTTCAACCTTCCGAATTCCTTTACCACCGCCTCCCGCAGATGCTTTCAACATCACAGGATAACCGATGCGTTCGGCAATCTCGAGGGCTTCTTCAGCAGTATACACTTCACCATCTGATCCAGGAATAACAGGTACTCCTGCTTTGATCATCTGTTTACGAGCATTAATCTTATCCCCCATCATATCCATGACTTTAGCAGATGGACCGATAAATTTAATGCCTACTTCCTCACACATGGTTGCAAATTTTGAGTTTTCACTTAAAAATCCAAAACCAGGATGGATGGCTTCTGCACCTGTTAATACAGCAGCAGACAAGACAGCACTCATATTTAAATAAGATTCTGTTGATTTAGCAGGTCCAATACAGACTGCTTCGTCCGCTAGTAAGGTATGCAAGGCTTCTTTATCAGCAGTAGAATACACCGCAACCGTCTCGATGCCAAGTTCACGAGCTGCACGAATAATGCGAACTGCAATCTCACCACGATTGGCGATTAAGATCTTACGAAACATAGATAGGCCTTTCTTAATTTCCAATTGCAAAAGTAAGTGTTCCTGAAGCTGCAAGCTTACCGTCTACCTCTGCTTTCGCTTCAACAACAGCAATTGTTCCACGACGTTTGACAAAAGTAGCTGTCATCACCAGTTGATCTCCTGGAACAACTTGTTTTTTAAACTTCACCTTGTCCATCCCCGCATAAAAGACTAATTTCCCTTTATTTTCAGGTTTTGACAACTCTAGTACACCTGCTGTTTGTGCCAAAGCTTCCATGATGAGAACACCTGGCATAACAGGATACTGTGGAAAATGTCCATTAAAAAATGGTTCATTAATTGTCACGTTTTTAATGGCAACAATCGTATCTTCGCTTGTTTCTAAAACGCGATCCACCAAAAGCATTGGGTAACGATGCGGCAAAGCCTCACGAATAGCATTTATATCAATTGTCATTTAATTCGAACCAATCCTTTTCCAAATTCAACCATTTCTTCATTCGTTACCAAAATTTCAGTGACCACCCCATCTTTAGGTGCTGGGACTTCATTCATCACTTTCATGGCTTCGATAATTAAGAGTGTTTGACCCTTAGTGACCTTGTCTCCTACAGATACGAAGGCTGGTTTATCCGGAGCTGGTGACAAGTAAGCCACACCAACCAATGGACTTTCAACGACATCACCTTCAGCCTCTTGAGCTGGAGCAGCAACTGTTTCAGCCGCTACAGCTGGAGTTGCTGGTGCTTCAACAACAGGGACTACTGCAGGAGTTTGAGGGGCCGATACCACTTCAACCGCAGGGGCTACCGGTGTAGCCGCAACTGAACTAGTTTGGTTTTTACTCAAATTCAATTCTTCGCCGTTATTTTTATATGAGAATTCACGCAAAGTTGACGCATCAAATTGAGCCAACAAATCTTTGATTTCAGAAATATTCATGAATTAACCCTCCCAACGTTTAAAGGCCAGAACAGCATTGTGTCCTCCAAAACCAAAGGTATTTGAGATAGCGTACTGAATATCCGCTTCTTGGCCTTCACCATAAACAACGTTTGCTTCTATATAGTCAGATAATTCTTTAGTCCCAGCAGTTTTTGGTACAAAACTGTGACGAATCGCTTCGATGGTAGCAATCGCTTCAACCGCACCAGCAGCACCAAGCAAGTGTCCTGTAAATGATTTAGTCGAAGATACAGGAACTTCTTTACCAAGTACAGAAACAATAGCTCCGCTTTCACCTTTCTCATTGGCAGGTGTAGAGGTACCATGGGCATTGACATAGTCAACATCTTCAGGCTTGATACCTGCTTCATTGATCGCTAATTTAATCGCTTTAGCAGCTCCTGAACCATCTGGAGTTGGTGTTGTCATGTGGTAAGCATCACAGTTTGATCCGTAACCAACAATCTCAGCTAAAATATTAGCACCACGTTTTTGGGCATGTTCCAAACTTTCGATGACAAGAACCCCTGCACCTTCCCCCATCACAAAACCATTACGGTCTTTGTCAAATGGAATAGAGGAACGTTCTGGGTCTTCCGTTGTAGAAAGAGCTGTAAGGGCATTAAAACCACCAATACCAATCTTGGTAATAGAAGCTTCAGCACCACCTGCCAAAACAACATCATGCATACCAAATTTAATTTCACGGAAAGCTTCACCAATTGCATCATTGGCAGAAGCACAAGCAGTTGTCACTGATTTACATACCCCTTGAGCCCCAATCTTAAGTGCGATGTTTCCAGCACCCATGTTTGAAAGAGCTTTTGGAATAAACATTGGTTGGATTCTCTTCATCCCACGTTCATGCATCCGGATAATTTGATCTTCCAATTCTTGCAAACCACCGATACCAGATGATACAATCACGCCTACTCGATCACGGTCTTCTTCTTCCATATTCAAGCCTGAATTTTCAATAGCTTCCATCGCAGCATAGATTGCATACAATGAGTAAGTATCCATACGATTTTGATCTTTTTTCACAAAATATTTATCGAATGGGAAATCTTGAATTTCACCAGCATTAAAGACTGGAATTTCAGAAGCATCAAATTTCGTAATGGGCTTGATTCCAATTTTTCCTTCATGAAGGCTATTCCAGAACTCCTCTGGTGTATTTCCGATTGGTGAGGTTACACCGTAACCTGTAACAACAACACGATTTGTAGACATATATATTCTCCTTTTGTCGGATGGATATTTAAGTAAGTGATTTTCGATCAGTAAGCATTCATTATTGCATAGTCATGCCGCCATCAATGGCAATTGTTTGACCAGTTAAATATTCTTGACCTGCCAAGAAAGCCGCAACTTCTGCCACTTCTTCAGCTTGACCAATTCGTTTCATTGGCACTTGAGCTAGCATGGCATCTTTCATTTTCTCTGGAATAGCGTCTGTCATATCTGATTCAATGAAACCAGGTGCAATGGCATTCACACGAACGCCACGAGCCGCAACTTCACGCGCAACGGATTTGGTAAAACCAATCAATCCAGCTTTTGAAGCTGCATAGTTCGCTTGACCAATATTCCCCATTAGACCAACAACAGAGGACATGTTGATAATGGCACCTTGACGAGCCTTAGACATAGGTTTTAAGACAGCTTGAGTCATATTAAAGGCACCGGTCAAGTTGATTTTCAAGACCCGTTCAAAATCTTCTTCAGTCATTTTCAACATCAACTTGTCGTTTGTAATGCCAGCGTTATTGACCAAAACATCAACACTTCCAAGCTTTTCAATTGCTTCAGCCACCATACGTTGCGCATCTTCGCCATTAGAAATATCTCCAGAAATACCAACAACAGTCACACCATAGTCAGCAAACTGTGCAAGCAAGTCCTCAGAAATTTCAGAACGTCCATTTAGGACAACATTGGCACCGAGACTCGCAAATTTATGAGCCACAGCCAATCCAATTCCGCGTGTTGAACCTGTTACAAAAACATTTTTATTTTTAAGTTCCATCTTTACCTCGTTTTAAGCATTCAGAAGTGCATCTAGACTAGCCTGATCTTCGACGTTATGAGTTGGAAGAGTTTTATCAATTTTCTTCAAGAATCCTGACAAGACTTTTCCAGGTCCGATCTCGATGACTTCATCTACACCAAAGTCTTGAATCGTAGCAATTGAATCATAGAAACGAACCGGTTCTTTTACTTGACGGGCCAAAAGTGCTTTCACATCTTCTGACTTCATGATAGTAGCTTCTGTATTCCCAACTAAAGGAAGATCAAAATCATTAAATGATACTTTTTCTAGTTCAGCCGCCAATTTTTGACTAGCAGATTCCAGTAAGGCTGTGTGGAATGGACCTGACACATTCAAAGGGATCAAGCGTTTGGCACCTGCTTCCTGCAATAGTTCCACAGCATAGTCCACAGCCGCAACCTCACCACCAATCACAATTTGTGCTGGCGTATTGTAGTTAGCTGGTGTTACTACACCCTTTTCGGATGCTTGTTGACAAATCTCCTCGATCAAACTTGGGTCTGTATTCATAACAGCAACCATTTTCCCACTTCCAGCGGGAGCTGCCGTTTCCATGAATTCACCTCGTTTCGCAACCAAAGCTACTGCATCTTCAAACGAAAGAGCTCCAGCCGCAACCAGGGCAGAATATTCCCCCAAAGAGAGACCGGCAACAATATCAGGAGTGATACCATTTTCTACTAAGAGACGATAAATGGCTACTGACGTTGTCAAAATAGCTGGTTGAGTATAGCGTGTCTGATTCAGTTTTTCTTCGTTAGAATCAATCAATTCACGCAAATCATAGCCTAGAATACGACTAGCCGTATCAAATGTCTCTTTAACAACGGGATAAGCCGCATACAAATCGCTCGCCATGCCCAATTTCTGAGCCCCTTGACCAGCAAATAAGAACGCACGTTTTGTCACTATCCTAATCCTTTCGACGTTTTTAGACGTTTACATCTGCCCAACGAGCAGCTTCTTCTTTAATCACCTTGGCAGCACCTGTGTAAAGGTCTTCCAAGATTTCTGCACATGTTTCTTCTTTACGAACAAGACCTGCAATTTGTCCAGCCATAACTGAACCATATTCCACATCTCCATCAACAACAGCGTTACGAAGGGCACCTGCACCAAGCTCTTCAATTTCCTCTTGAGTCTTCTTACCAGCCAAGAAATCTTTTTCAGCTTGGTTATATTCTGTAGCCAATTTATTCTTAATCGCACGAACTGGGTGTCCAACAACTGAGGCTGAAATAACAGTATCAATATCTTTAGCCTTCAAAATCTTATCTTTGAAGTTTTGGTGTGCATTAGATTCCTTAGCAACAGCGAAACGAGTACCAACCTGAACAGCTTCTGCTCCAAGCATAAGAACAGCAGCCATACCACGTCCATCTGCAACACCACCAGCACCAATAACTGGGATAGATACCGCATCCGCAACCTGGCGAACAAGTGCCATGGTTGTCAATTTACCAATGTGACCACCAGCTTCCATACCTTCTGCGACAACAGCATCAGCTCCAAGTTTTTCCATACGTTTAGCAAGTGCTACCGATGGAATAACTGGGATTACTGTAATTCCAGCTTCGTGGAAACGCTCCATATATTTACCTGGGTTTCCGGCACCTGTTGTAACAACCTTAACACCCTCTTCGATAACGAGGTCGACGATGTCATCTGCAAATGGTGACAAAAGCATGATATTAACACCGAATGGTTTGTCAGTGATTTGTTTTACTCTATCAATATTAGCTTTTACCACTTCTTTAGGGGCATTACCACCACCAATAATTCCGAGTCCACCAGCATTTGAAACGGCTCCAGCCAAGTCTCCATCAGCAACCCAGGCCATACCACCTTGGAAGATTGGATATTTAATATTCAATAGTTCAGTAATTCGTGTTTGCATTATACCTACCTCTTTTTTCACTTAAGTAATAGTTTGAGTTTAAAAGATTGTTTCTTTGAGCCTCAAACTATTACCTAAATAAGAGAGAATATCTTTCGATACTCTCATCTATCATTATTTTGTTTTTTCTTCTACGTAAGCGACAAGGTCACCAACTGTAGACAATCCTTCTTCAGTTTCGATTTGGATGTCAAAAGCATCTTCAATTTCAGAGATAACTTGGAACAAATCCAATGAATCTGCTTCTAAATCTTCGAATGTAGATTCAAGAGTTACTTCTGATGGTTCTTTACCAAGTTCTTCAACGATAATTTCTTGTACTTTTTCAAATACTGCCATGACAGGCCTCCTTAAAAAAAATATATAAATTTTTAAAATGTGTTTCCACATGTTTAACTAGATTGTAACAAGAAGTGTGCCCCATGTCAAACCTCCACCGAATCCTGTAAGAAGAATTTTTTGACTTCCATCCATCTTGATTCGATGATTCTCGACACACTCCGATAATAGAATGGGGATACTAGCAGCACTAGTGTTCCCATATTCCATCATATTTGCTGGGATCTTCTCTCTAGAGACACCCAGTTTTTTTGACATCTTATCTAACATTCGGTCATTCGCCTGATGTAAAAGAAAATAGTCAATCTCTTCTGCTTCCATAGAGGCGTCTGCTATAATCTTTTGAATGCTTTTCGTGACATCACGAATAGCAAAATCAAAAACTGCCCGCCCATCCATCGTCAGATATCTTCGATCGGTAACTTCCTCTGAATAAGGAGAAGACAGACCCAAATAGCAAGATTCAAGACTAGAACCACGGCTACCATCCGTAAAAAGACTTTCAGCTAAAAACGATTTTTGATCGCTCGCTTCAAGCAAGACACCGCCAGCTCCATCTCCAAAAAGTACTGAAGTAGAGCGATCTGACCAGTCTAATACTTTTGAAAGCGTCTCACTACCGATCACAATCCCTCGCTGGTACATCCCTGAAGAAATGTATTTTTCAGCAGTGGCTAATGCAAATACAAATCCGCTACATGCTGCAGTCAGGTCAAAAGCAAAGGCTCGAGAAGCTCCAATATTAGCTTGTACCCGGGCTGCGGTCGATGGCATTAAGCTGTCTGGAGTAATTGTAGCGACAACGATAAAATCAATTTCTTCAGCGTCTAAGTTTGCTTTTGCTAATAATCTTTGTGCGACAACTGTTGCAAGATCACTGGTCGTCTCATCTCTTGAAATGTGACGACGAAGAATGCCTGTCCGACTACTGATCCATTCATCACTTGTATCCATAATCTCAGCTAAATCATCATTCGATACGACTTGGTCAGGTACATAATGAGCGACTTGACTAATTTTAGCAAAGACCATTATTTAATTTCCTCCAAGAAACGATACAGATTTTGCAATCCTTTTTGCATCACTTTCTTCTCTTCAGGACTCATATCTCCAATAATCTGGTTGACCATCCGTTTATGGAATTGTTGATGAAGTCGATAAAGTAGACGACCATTCTTTGTTAAACTCAAGTGTACAACCCGGCGATCAACTTCAGATCTTCTTCTTTCGATATACCCTTTGCGCTCAAGATTATTCAAACTTGTCGTGACAGTCCCCAAAGTCACCATCAACTCCCGTGAAATATCACTCGGGGTTGCATTCGGTGTCGAACCAATCACGTCGATCGTATGCATTTCTTTAATAGAAACATCTTTAAATCGACTTGCTCTTAGGCTCGTCTCCTCGATAACCAAAACATTATTAAAGATGGATGTTAAATAGTCATTAACTAATTGGTAATTCAAAACTCCACCTCCTAATTTTACTTTGATAGTCAAATTTTATCAAAAATGAAAATAATTTGCAAGCTTTTTTCACAAAACATAGAAAAAATACAAATTTATTTTCCTTTAAATTGTGGCCGACGTTTTTCAGAGTAGGCAATAACCCCCTCTTTAAAATCTTCTGTAAATGCTAGTTTCTTTTGCAAATTTAATTCAAGATTCGCATATTGATCCCATTCTTTCAAGAAGGCTTCCCAAACCATTTCTTTCATGGCAGCATAAGAATTTGAAGATCCTCTTCTTAATTTTTTAAGCAATTGATCAACCGTTTTCTCAAGTTTTTCAGATTCACAAACACGGTAAGCTAGGCCATATTCCAATGCTTTTTCTGCGGTCAAAGCTTCACCCGTCATTACTAAATGAGTAGCCCGAGACATACCAATAGCTTTTCCTAATAAGAATAACCCACCCGCATCTGGTGCTAAACCAACCCCAACAAAGGCTTGAATAAATTTAGTACGATCACTAATAATACAAAAATCAACAGCTACTGCTATGTTGGCCGCCGCTCCTGCGACCGCTCCATCAGCTACCATAATAACCGGCTTAGGTAATTGCTTAATCTTCTTAGAAATCGTATTAACTAATTCGGCAATTAAAACAAGAGACTCGATGTCATCCGCATCGACTGCGCGTTTCATTTCGCTCAAATCTCCACCAACTGAAAAGATTTTCCCTTCTGCTGATAGAATAATGAATTTTACTTCCTCATTTTTTTCTGCATCTTCCAAGGCAGCTAAAATTTCCTGACACATTGGAATGTTAAAACCATTGGAAACTTCAGGACGATTTAAAGAAATTGACGCGAGATCGTTTTCGACAGAATAGAAAATTGTTTCAAACATCACAGACTCCTTTTGTTTAAATATAAAATATTTTGATATTAAAACTTTTTAATTATAACATATCATACCATAAAAAATAAGAATAGTAAAATATATCTATAAGATGTAACAAAATTGTAAAATTTAAATCATGACAATTTCTAGCCTCATAAGATCCACCTATTCTATGCCCTATTTATAAATACATTGTATCAACAACTGAAGTTTGGTATAATGTACTAATGAAACTATTAAGGAGAAAATATGAAAGTAACTAAATTCGGTGGAAGTTCTCTAGCATCAGCTCCACAATTAAAAAAAGTACTTAATATCATTAAAGATGATCCAGAAAGAAAATTTGTAGTTGTATCAGCTCCTGGTAAGCGAAATGCAGAAGATACAAAAGTAACAGATGCACTGATCCGTTATTATAAAGAATTCACTTCAGATAAAGATGTTACGCAAACACAACAGTGGATTATTGAGCGTTATCGTGCCATTACAGAAGAATTGGGTCTCAAAGATTCTATCATTCAAGAAATTGCTGAAGATATCTATGATCTGACAAATTTGCCTAAAAAAGGAAATCCATTTACATACGATGCATTCTTAGCAGCAGGTGAAAATAACAATGCTAAACTCATTGCTGCCTATTTCAATCAGAATGGATTAGAAGCAAGATATATCCATCCAAAAGAGGCAGGAATCACGGTCACTGCAGAACCTTCTAACGCTCGTATTTTACCATCTAGTTACGATAAAATTGAAGAACTAAAAGATTCAAGTGAAGTGATTGTCATTCCAGGATTCTTTGGTGTTACCCAAGATGGGGATATTTGTACATTTTCTCGTGGTGGATCCGACATTACAGGATCGATCATTGCAGCAGGTGTAAAAGCAGACTTATACGAAAACTTTACAGACGTAAATGGTATTTTTGCAGCACATCCAGGTATCATTAAACACCCACATTCTATTCCTGAATTAACTTACAAAGAGATGCGTGAATTAGCCTATGCTGGCTTTTCAGTTTTACATGATGAAGCTCTTGTGCCAGCCTACAGAGGTAAAATTCCATTAGTCATTAAAAATACAAACAATCCGGACCACCCAGGGACCCGAATTGTTTTGGAACATTCAAATGATCATGTAACTGTCGTAGGAATCGCTGGAGATTCAGGGTTTGTAAGTATCAATATGACCAAATACCTCATGAACCGTGAAGTTGGGTTTGGTCGAAAAGTTTTACAAGTACTAGAAGATCTTAATATTAGTTGGGAACATATGCCAACTGGTATCGACGACCTGTCCATTATCTTACGTTCACGTGAGCTTACTCCAATTAAAGAACAAGAAATTTTAAAACAATTAACGCAAAAGCTAGAAGTAGACACCGCCGAAATCGAACACGATCTTTCAATCATTATGATCGTCGGTGAAAAAATGAAAAGTCAAGTAGGGGTTACCGCAACTGCAGCTAAAGCACTATCAGAAAACGAAGTGAATATTCAAATGATCTCACAAGGTTCTAGTGAAGTCTCTATTATGTTCGTTGTAAGTAAGGATCAAGAAGAAAAAGCTATTAAAGCTTTATATCAAGCATTCTTTCCAAATAACTAGTTAACTAAAGGCTCCGTATAAAAACGGAGCCTTTAGTTTTATAAGATAAAAATAAAAAGATCAATAAAAATTGATCTTCACTTTCTTATGTACTCCGCCAGTAGGACTCGAACCTACGACATCATGATTAACAGTCATGCGCTACTACCAACTGAGCTATGGCGGAATAA
>NZ_JANCOY010000005.1:0-118580 GCF_024295565.1 Streptococcus sp. CF8_Ac1-9 | reverse complement strand
GTAGCTTTAGATCGGGAAGTAGCTCAGCTTGGTAGAGTACTTGGTTTGGGACCAAGGTGTCGCAGGTTCGAATCCTGTCTTCCCGATATTATGGCGGTGTAGCTCAGCTGGCTAGAGCGTCCGGTTCATACCCGGGAGGTCGGGGGTTCGATCCCCTTCGCCGCTATATTGTTGATCTTGTTGGACCTTTAGCTCAGCTGGTTAGAGCTCTCGGCTCATAACCGAGTGGTCGTAGGTTCAAGTCCTACAAGGTCCATTGTTATCTTGGAGGATTACCCAAGTCCGGCTGAAGGGAACGGTCTTGAAAACCGTCAGGCGTGTAAAAGCGTGCGTGGGTTCGAATCCCACATCCTCCTTAATATTAACGCGGGATGGAGCAGCTCGGTAGCTCGTCGGGCTCATAACCCGAAGGTCGTAGGTTCAAATCCTGCTCCCGCAATTTGGCTCGGTAGCTCAGTTGGTAGAGCAATGGATTGAAGCTCCATGTGTCGGCGGTTCGATTCCGTCTCGCGCCATTTCTTTTAATAATAAGCGGGTGTAGTTTAGTGGTAAAACTACAGCCTTCCAAGCTGTTGTCGCGAGTTCGATTCTCGTCACCCGCTTTGAACATAGGTTCTTTACCAAGTTTTTAACTTGGGCGCGTAGCTCAGGTGGTTAGAGCGCACGCCTGATAAGCGTGAGGTCGGTGGTTCGAGTCCACTCGTGCCCATTTTGGAGAATTACTCAAGAGGCTGAAGAGGACGGTTTGCTAAATCGTTAGGTCGGGTAACCGGCGCGGGGGTTCGAATCCCCCATTCTCCGTATAATTTCCAAGTTTGAGATGTCATCTCAAACTATTTTTTATATTTTGAAGGTTTTGTCTATGTTCTTGAATCGATTCTTTAAAATTTTTAGTTTTGTGTTTGTTTTAACTGTTTCAGGAATTTTATTTCTTTTTCCATCTGTTAGAACTTCGATTGTTTTAAAATCTTCTGATATATTAGCTATTGTTGATAAGGCAGTATCGGTTCCATTTGTTGTTGTGGAATCTAAGGCAAAGGATTTAAAGAATTTATCTGAATTAAATGATGAAAATCGTTCGTTAAAATCACGTCTTTATCAAAAGGATATTGACCAGTCAAAACTTAACCGTTTGGAATCAGAAAATAGAGAATTAAAGGATTTGATGTCAATCAAGAATTCTGTATCGGGTTCTAAACAAGTCGTTAGTGAGATTATTGACCGTAATTATGGTTCGTGGGATCAGGAATTTGTTATTGATAAAGGTAGTTCAGATGGAATTTCTGATTCTATGTTTGTCCTTTCGTCTGGTGGCGTCATTGGTGTGGTAGAAAGTATAGAGAAAAATTCTAGCAAAGTGAAATTATTAGTCGAAGATACTATTTCTTCACAACACCTGACGTTTAAAATTGAGAGTCAAGGTCAATCTATTTTTGCTTTATTAAATGGTTATGACGAGAAGACAGGTGAGTTTCGGTTGTTGCAAATTGGAGATCCAGTTGAAATTAAAAAAGGATCTCTGGTTTCAACAAGTGGTTTAGGAAAATATAAGAGTAGTGACTTACCTCTTGGTACAGTGACTTCTACTCAAAAGGCATCTGATCAGTTAGGGCAAGAAATTCGTGTGAAACCAAAGGCTAATTTAGATGTCAATCGTTATGTACTATTGATTGGAGAGTAGTGTGAAAGTCATACGTAAGTACCATTTTTTCCCTTTAATCTTATTCTTATCTTTATTTGTTGACGGGCAGATCTCTTTTCTTATTTCTCGTTTCTGTCCAAACTCCTTTGAACCTACTTCATTTTTATTTCTATATGGTTTTATGTTATTGAGTCTCTATTTCTCTGAGATAGCTAGTATTTGGTGGGGAGTCTTCTTTGGTTTTTGTTTTGATGTGTATTTTTTACACACCCTAGGAATTGCCTTCCTAGTATTTCCTTTACTACAGGTGATTTTTTATCGGTGTAATCAGATTATTTTGGTCAATCGATTGACTCGTTTTTTTACATTTTTATTAACGATTCTATTATTTCAGATTTTAACAAACCTTCTTTTGATTCTTTTTATTGGTATAAAATTTAACTGGATTACATTAATTATTTACCAAATTTCCCCAAGTTTAATTTTGAATGTACTTCTATTAATAGTATTACAGCCATTACTTGAAAAGATTTATTTATAAACTCGAAATAAAAATGTAACAATAGCGTAATATAAATTTTTAAAAAATTTGTTATACTAGTTAGTGTCTTATTAGAAAGGGAAAATTTATCTAATGAAGAAAAAATTATTTGCCACAATCTTATTGAGTACAGTTGCTTTATCACAAGGTGCTGTTGTAGCTGGTGTATCAGCTGACTCAACAGATGATAAGATTGCTGCTCAAGATAACAAAATCAATAGTATTAATCAACAACAACAAAGTGCACAAGCTCAGGTAGATCAAATTCAAGGTCAAGTATCTGAAATTAAAAAACAACAAGAAAATCTTCAAGCTGAAAATGACCGTTTGAATGAAGAATCTGAACGATTGTCAGCTGAGATTGATGAGTTGTCAAAAAATATTGTTGCTCGTCAAGAATCACTTGCAAATCAAGCACGTAGTGCTCAAACAACTGGGACTGCCACAAGCTATATTAATGCGATTGTTAGCTCTGGATCTTTGACAGAAGCTATCTCACGTATTTCTGCTATGAACGAAATTGCAGATGCTAACAACAAAATGTTGCAAGAGCAAAAACGTGATAAAGAAGAGATTGCACAAAAACAAAAAGAAAACAACGATGCTATCAATACTGTCATTGCAAACAAACAGCAATTAGAAGATGATGCGCAAGCTTTGTCAACAAAAGAAGCTGAGTTGAAAGTAGCACAATTGAACTTGGCTGCTGAAAAATCAACTGCTGAAAACGAAAAGAATGCTTTGTTGCAACAAAAAGCGGAAGCTGAAAAAGCAGCAGCAGCAGCGGCAGCAGCTGAAGCAGCTTACCGTGCAAAACAAAAAGAACAACAAGCAGCTGTTAAAGCTTCAGCTAATACAACTCTTCAAGCACAAGTTCAAGCGGCAGCTCAAACACCTGCTGCAACACCAGCGGCAGCACAAACTCAAGCAGCACCTCAACCTGCTGTTCAAACTCAAGCAGCGGCTGCACCAGTAGCAACTACTTCTCGTCCAACTTATAGTACATCTGCATCATCTTATCCAGTTGGTGAATGTACATGGGGTGCGAAGACATTGGCTCCATGGGCTGGTGATTACTGGGGTAATGGTGGACAATGGGCAGCAAGTGCAGCGGCAGCAGGATTCCGTACAGGATCTCAACCACAAGTTGGTGCCATTGCATGTTGGAATGATGGTGGATATGGACACGTAGCAGTTGTTACAGCCGTTCAATCTACAACAAGCATCCAAGTTTCTGAGTCTAACTATAATGGTATCCGTAGCATTGGTAACTACCGTGGTTGGTTTAACCCAACAACAGCACAAGGTACTGTTACTTATATCTATCCAAACTAAGAATTACACTGAAGCAGGACATTTGTTCTGCTTCTTTTTTGATAGAATTTAGGTAGTGATAGATTTTGTAATTTCCATAAATTAATATTTGAATATTTGCTTAAAAAGCGATAAAATGATTACAGGAGAAATTTGTGCTGACTGTACAATATGGTTTTAGATTTTACTGGAGGAAATCATGTCATTTTCTGATTTAATGCTCTTTGCTTTGTCGTCAAATCAAGAATTGGCTCAACGTGTGTCTCGTGAAATGGGACTACCGCTTGGAAAGTCAACGGTTCGTCAATTTTCTGATGGAGAAATTCAGGTTAATATTGAAGAATCAATCCGTGGGAAAGATGTTTATATTTTGCAATCCACTAGCTCGCCGGTTAACGATAATCTAATGGAAATTTTGATTATGGTAGATGCGTTGAAACGTGCTAGTGCGCAATCCATTAATGTGGTGATGCCATATTACGGCTATGCTCGTCAAGACCGGAAAGCTCGAGCTCGTGAACCAATCACTTCTAAGTTGGTAGCCAATATGCTTGAGGTTGCTGGAGTTGATCGCCTCTTGACAATTGATTTGCATGCCGCTCAGATTCAAGGTTTCTTTGATATTCCTGTTGACCACTTGATGGGTGCGCCTTTGATCGCCGACTTTTTTGAACGTCGCGGGATGATTGGAAAAGACTATGTTGTTGTCAGTCCAGACCATGGTGGTGTGACTCGTGCTCGGAAATTAGCTGAATTTTTGAAGACACCGATTGCGATTATTGATAAACGTCGAAGTGTCGATAAGATGAATACGAGTGAAGTGATGAATATCATTGGGAGTGTTGAAGGCAAGACTTGTATTTTGATTGATGATATGATTGATACAGCTGGTACAATCTGTCATGCGGCGGATGCCCTTGCAGAAGCAGGTGCTGTTGAAGTTTATGCAAGCTGTACTCACCCTGTTTTATCAGGACCAGCGATGGACAACATCCAAAAATCAGCCATTAAGAAGTTGGTGGTGTTGGATACGATTTATCTACCGGAAGATCGATTGATTGATAAGATTGAGCAAATTTCGATTGCGAAACTCCTTGCAGAGGCCATTGTTCGCATTCACGAAAATCGCCCTCTTTCTCCTCTATTTGAAATCGGAAATGCCAAAAAATGTTAACAATAAGGAGGCTGGGTAACTGGCCTCTTTTATTTAGGAGGATATACAAATGGAAATCAGAAAATGGTTGGAAAATCTAAAAAAAGAAAAGAAACGGAAAAAACTGGTTCAAGCAGCTAAAGAACTAGAAGCAAAGGCTGATCCTAGTTTGCCCAAGAAACGATTGCCAAAAAATGGGGTGGTAAAATAGTTTGAAGAAAAAGAAGAAGTTTTATCATTTCTTTTTCTTTTTGTAGAATTATCTCAATATCGTAATTTTTGGTATCAAATAGACCATGATTTAAAATTAATTTCTTGATATTACAGTGTTTTGTTGAAAAAACACTTGACAAACCCAACATATATGTATAAAATGTTCACTGTAGAGCAATCTATATTAAATATGAAAAAGGAGATAAAACTATTATGAAAAAAGTTTTATTATCAAGTGCAGTCGTTCTCTCAGCTGTAGCAGCAACTTCAGTTGTTTTTGCTTCAACATTGGCAAATAGCAAAGATAATCCAAATAACCGTTTTGGATCATACTACGCTCAAACTTATCTTGGACTTGGAAACAAGGTAGAAGCTCCTTCAAAACCAACTCAAGTTACACCAGCTACACCAGAAAAACCGGCTACATCAGAAAAACCAGCTACACCTAAAAAACCAGTTGCAGTGGTACAAGTTCAACAACCAAAAGGTGATAAAAAAGATGGTGTTCTTCAAGAAGTATCTACTCCAGCTGCACCTAAAAAACCAGTTGCAGTTACAGCTAAAAAAGACCTTCCTTCAGAAGAAAATGTAACTGGAACAACTAACTCTCGTTACGGTTCTGCTTCACAAACAGAAAAAACAGCTAAAGATGGTCAAAAATATGAAACATTCAAAGCTGTAGAAACATACGGAAACACTAACTATTCTTATAATGGTTCATATGACGATGGTAAACGTCTTGTGACTGTTGATCCAAATTCTCGTTATGGTTCTGCTTCACAAAAAGAAGAAACTGCTAAAGATGGTCAACAATACGAAACATTCAAGACTGTTGAAACATTTGTTAGCACAAACTACTCTTCAGTAGTAAACCAATAATAGATTGGATATAATTTTTAGAGGGCAACTGCCCTCTTTTTTATACATTCGATAACATAAACTAAGATATAAATTGAGCAATTCAATTTGCTATATGAAAAAAATAGTTATTTGAAATAGAAAAAAATTGATAGTTTTTTTAAAAAAACTAAGAAAAGTCTTGACATAGGCAGAATATCCTAGTATACTAGTCATAGTTACGAAGTAACGAATAATTTTTGAAAAGAAAAAAAGGAGATAAAACAATGAAAAAAGTTTTATTATCATCAGTAGCAGCTCTTGCAGTATTTGCTGCAGCAGCTCCAGCATTTGCATCTGACAATTCATATAGCTCAAATGCATTGATTCAAAAACACTACGTTTCAGAACGCGATATCGCTGACGAAGCAAACACACAAGTAGCAGCACACGAAGCTGAAATCAACGCAGAAGCTGAAAACTATCCAACAGTTGTAGCAGCAAGACAAGCTCTTGAAGCATACGGATCAGGTCACCTTTACGGCGATTACGTTGCTAAACTTGAAGCAGCTCGCACTGAAGCACGTAATGTTGTACGCAACAAATATGTAGCTAACCTTCAAGATCAATACCGTGCAGCAGCTCAACGTGAAGGTAAATACTGGAACGACCCAACTGGCGTTCAAGACAACAAAACAAAAGACATGCGTGATCAAGAAGATAAAGCTCTTAACCATGGTGGTTCTGCTGATGCAGCTGATGCTAACGGTCAAGCTACAAACGAAGCTAAATCTAGCGAAAACAAAGGTGGAGACGCAGCTAAAGCTGGTAAAGCTGGTTCAAAACAAGCTGGTAAAGCTCTTCCAAAAACAAGCGCAGTTAAATAATTTGATTATTAATTAGCTCGTAAAATATCACTGGACCTTCGGGTTCAGTGTTATTTTTTAGAAAAAATCATCAAGAGGAGATCGATCAATGAAAAGAGCTGGGGAAAAAAGTTCAAATAAATTGGGTCTTGTAATTGCTGCTCTTGTTGCAGTTGTTGTTCTTGTTGCTGGATTTATTTTCTTTAATCCATTTGGAGGAACTAAGTCATCTAGCACGGCTAAAAAAACAACTGGAACAAGCTCAACCAAGCAAGAAACTAAATATGAACCAAGCCAAGAAGAAAAAGATTACTTGAAAAATCGTTTTGCTCAGTTAACAGCTGTTAACCCTGAGACAATTGCTTATGTCTATGCACCGGGTACTGAGTTGGATGAACCTGTTGTACAAACCACTGACAATGAAACTTATTTGAATAAGACGTTTGATGGTGGAAATGAACCATACATGGGGACAGTCTTCATGGATATGGACAACAAGAAAGACTTCAGTGATCGTTTGACTTGGTTGTTTGGTCATGCTCGTGGTAGTAAGGTCGGCGATCATCGCATGTTTAATGATGTCAACTACTATGACAAACAAGAGTATTTAGACCAACATCCGTATGTTGTGATTGAGACACCAGAGCGGAAATATTATTATGAAGTAATGGGATTGGTCATTGTCCCAGAGGACACCGCTTTCTACCGTACAAGCTTTACTGATGACAATGATTTTACGACACAATTGAAGAATATCTATGAGTCAGCTCGTACGAAGAATCCTAATATTAAGATCAAAGCATCTGATAAGTATTTAGTATTGTCAACTTGTCGTGAAGAGGATGAAACCATTCGTTCTAACCTCTATCTTCGTCAAATTCCTGATTCAGAAATGAAGGATTTTGTGGCGAAACATGCAGATCAATTGAAATATGTGGCAACCCGTGGCCAACAATAATGACTTGAAAGACTTAGCATTGCTAAGTCTTTTTTGCATGGAAGAATTTTTGAAATGTCCTTTGGTGGTAAGCAAAAGGTGGGGATCTGGCTTGTTCTTTTGCGATGGGGTCCTATTTATAGTATAATGAATATAAGTGTTTTGGAGGTGTTCTATGGATTTAACGAAACGTTTTAATAAAAATCTGAATCGGATCGAAGTTTCTTTGATTCGTCAGTTCGATCAATCAATTTCTTCCATTCCTGGTGTCTTGCGTTTGACTTTAGGGGAACCGGATTTTACAACTCCTGAACATGTAAAAGAAGCAGGAAAGGCTGCCATTGATGCGAATTTTAGCCATTACACTGGGATGAGTGGTTTGCTGGCTTTGCGTGAGGCTGCGAGTCAGTTTGTGGCTGATAAATATGGTATTCACTACCGTCCTGAGGATGAGATATTGGTAACGATTGGTGCGACTGAAGCCCTATCTGCAACCTTGACAGCAATCTTGGAACCTGGAGATGTAGTACTTCTTCCGGCACCGGCCTACCCTGGTTATGAGCCGATTATAAATTTGGTGGGAGCAGATGTTGTCGAAATTGATACGACAGCAGATCGTTTTGTCTTGACTCCTGAAAAGTTGGAAAAGGCCATTCTAGAGCAGGGTGAAAAATTGAAGGCTGTTATTCTTAATTATCCAGCTAATCCAACGGGTGTCACTTATTCGTGCGAACAGATGGCAGAATTAGCTGCTGTCTTAAAAAAATATGAAGTCTTTGTGATTTGTGATGAAGTCTATTCAGAGTTGACTTATACTGGAGAAGCGCATGTCTCTATGGCCTCCTTTATTCCTGAGCAGACCATTGTTATTAATGGCTTGTCCAAATCTCATGCCATGACAGGCTGGCGGCTTGGCTTTATCTTTGCGCCTGCTGCATTGACAGCCCAACTCATCAAGAGCCATCAGTATTTGGTAACGGCTGCTGGAACCATGAACCAGTATGCTGCGATCGAAGCTTTGACGGAAGGTCGGGATGATGCGGAGCCAATGAAGAAGGAATATGTGAAGCGTCGGGATTATATTATCGAACAGATGTCCGCGCTTGGGTTTGAGATGATTAAGCCAGATGGAGCTTTCTATATTTTTGCTAAAATACCAGCTGGTTTTAATCAAGATTCCTTCGCTTTCTTGCAGGATTTTGCGCGTGAAAAAGCGGTTGCTTTTATTCCTGGTGCTGCTTTTGGTCAATATGGTGAAGGTTATGTGCGTTTGTCGTATGCAGCCAGCATGGAGGTTATCAAGGAAGCTATGAAACGCTTGAAGGAGTATATGAAAGAACATGCTGGAGTCAATTGAGACCCGGGGAATTGTCCTGTATAATCGGGAGTTTCGTGAGGATGACAAGCTGGTCAAAATCTTCACAGATAAGTCAGGGAAGCGGATGTTTTTTGTGAAACATGCGGGAAAATCACGGTTGAATCCCATGTTGCAACCTTTGGTAACGGCAGATATGTTGTTGAAAATCAATGATGATGGGTTGAGTTATATTGATGATTTTCAAGATGTGCAGATTTATAAGAAAATTAATGCAGATCTTTTTGCCCTTTCTTATGCGACCTATGTTCTGGCGCTTGCAGATGCAAGTATTCAGGATAATCAGGTGGATCCGGCCCTGTTTGCTTTTTTGGAAAAGACTTTGTCTTTGATGGAAGAGGGACTGGATTATGAGGTTTTAACCAATATTTTTGAGATTCAGATTCTATCACGATTTGGAGTTGTCTTGAATCTGCATGAATGCTGTTTCTGTCATCGGGTTGGACTTCCTTTTGATTACTCTTTTCGCTATAGTGGGGTCCTTTGTCCGGATCATTATGATCAGGATGAGAGACGTGCTCACTGGCATCCGAATGTTCTCTATTTATTGGATCAGTTTCAAGCAGTACGATTCAGTGAGTTAGAGACGATTTCCCTACAAGCGGAGATGAAAGCAGCTCTACGTCAGGCAATTGATCAGTTGTATGAGGAGTATGTAGGGATCCATTTAAAAGCTAAAAAGTTTATCGATTCCTTGAGTGACTGGGGAGCGATTATGAAAGATTCATCTGGAGGTGAAACATGAAAAAAATTGCAGTAGATGCAATGGGGGGCGATAATGCACCTCAAGCCTTGGTAGAAGGCGTGAATCAAGCCATTCGTGATTTTGATGATATTGAGATTGTCTTGTATGGCGATGAGGCAAAAATCAAAGACTATTTAACCGCAACAGAACGTGTATCGATTGTGCATACGGAAGAAAAAATCGATTCAGATGATGAGCCAACACGGGCTATTCGTCGGAAAAAACAGGCTTCGATGGTCTTAGCTGCCAAGGATGTGAAGGATGGTAAGGTCAATGCCATGCTATCTGCAGGAAATACAGGTGCGCTATTGGCGGCTGGTTTCTTTATCGTTGGCCGCATCAAAGGGGTGGAACGCCCAGGTTTGATGTCGACACTTCCGACGGTTGATGGTCGTGGCTATGATATGCTAGACTTAGGGGCCAATGCGGAAAATACACCAGAGCACTTGCATCAGTATGCTGTGATGGGGTCTTACTATGCTGAAAATGTTCGTGGGATTCAAAAACCACGCGTGGGTCTATTGAACAATGGGACAGAAGCTAGTAAGGGAGATCCTTTGCGCAAGGAAACCTACCAATTGTTATCTGAGGATGAGTCGATTCATTTTGTTGGAAACGTGGAAGCGCGTGACTTGATGGATGGCGTTGCTGATGTCGTTGTGGCGGATGGTTTCACGGGAAACGCTGTCTTGAAAACGATGGAAGGAACGGCTTTTGGGATCTTGAAGCAATTAAAACAAGCAATTGCCACAGGAAACTGGAAGGCGAAATTGGGAGCTTTTCTGCTCAAGGACCGTTTGAAATCATTGAAGCAAACCTTGGATTTCTCAGATGTTGGAGGAGCGGTCTTGTTTGGTCTTCAAGCACCTGTTGTTAAAACGCATGGTTCGAGTGATGCCAAAGCTGTCTATAGCACGATTCGTCAGATTCGGACCATGTTAGAGACAGATGTTGTTGGAAAATCAGTGAAGGAATTATCGAAGGAAGGGTAATGTATGAGTAAACAAAACGAAATTTTAGTTACAATTGAGGAATTTCTCAAAGATCGCAAGGGTCCAGACTTTCAAGTATCTTTGGAATCTGACTTACGTAAGGATTTACAGGCGGATTCTGTTGAATTGATGGAATTTATTATCAATCTTGAGGATGAATACCAAATTGAGATTCCGGACAAGGCTATTGATGAATTTAACACAGTAGGGGATGTTGTCGACTATATCGAAAAACGAACTGCTGGTCACTAATGAAAAAGGGATCGTTCAGAGATTATTCTGGATGATCTTTTTTTCTGTCCTTTTTATTCGGATTCTGCTTATATTGTACGGAATTTTATTGAAAATACACTTTGTATGTGATAGAATGAAGGTGATAAAATACGAAAGGCGAACAAAGTCATGACCAATCAACTGATTTATACTGGAAAAGCTAAGGATATCTATACTACTGAGGACGAACATGTGATTAAGTCGGTCTATAAGGACCAGGCAACCATGCTTAATGGTGCTCGTAAAGAGACGATTAAGGGGAAAGGTGTACTAAATAATCAGATTTCGTCTCTTATTTTTGAAAAATTGAATGCTGCGGGTGTTGCGACTCACTTTATAAAACGTATTTCTGACACAGAACAACTCAACAAGAAAGTAAAAATTATTCCTTTGGAGGTGGTTCTTCGTAATGTGACTGCTGGTTCTTTCTCTAAACGTTTTGGCGTTGAAGAAGGTTTGGACTTGAAGACTCCAATCGTTGAATTTTACTACAAGAACGATGATTTGGATGACCCATTCATCAATGATGAACATGTCAAGTTTTTGGATATTGCCAATGATGAGCAAATTGCCTATATCAAGGAAGAAACACGTCGCATCAATGAATTGTTGAAGGATTGGTTTGCACAAATTGGTCTTCGCTTGATTGACTTCAAATTGGAATTTGGTTTTGATAAGGATGGCAAGATCATCTTGGCAGATGAATTCTCTCCAGATAACTGCCGCCTTTGGGATGCTGAAGGGCACCATATGGACAAGGATGTTTTCCGTAGAGATTTGGGTAGCCTAACGGATGTATATAAGGTTGTATTAGAGAAGTTGCAAGACTTGAAATAATTTGGTTGAAACGGAAAACCTTCGTCTTCAAGAGCATTTTTGAATAGAAATAAAGGAACTAAAATGGATAAACGTATTTTCGTTGAGAAAAAAGCTGATTTTCGTGTGAAATCGGACTCTTTAGTAAAAGAATTGCAGCATAATCTTCAGTTGAAAACGTTGAATGATCTTCGGATTGTTCAAGTTTACGATGTCTTTGGTTTGGCAGAGGACTTGTTTGCGCGTGCGGAAAAACACATCTTCTCTGAGCAAGTGACTGATACTGTTTTGGACGAGGCTGCGGTTCAGGCTGATCTTGAGAAGTATGCTTTCTTTGCGATTGAAAGCTTGCCTGGTCAATTTGACCAACGTGCGGCATCTTCACAAGAAGCTTTGCTTTTGCTTGGTAGTTCAAATGACGTAACAGTGAATACAGCGCAATTGTACTTGGTTAACAAGGATATCGATGCGAATGAGTTGGAAGCTGTCAAAAACTACCTTTTGAACCCAGTGGATTCTCGTTTCAAAGATATCACTGTTGGTATTGCGAAACAGGATTTCTCTGAGTCTGACAAGACCATTCCAAGCTTGGATTTCTTTGAAACTTATACTGCAGAAGATTTTGCACAGTATAAGGCTGAGCAAGGATTGGCAATGGAAGTGGATGACCTTCTCTTCATTCAAGATTACTTCAAGTCTATTGGACGTGTTCCAACTGAGACTGAGTTGAAGGTGTTGGATACTTACTGGTCTGACCACTGCCGTCATACAACTTTCGAGACTGAGTTGAAAAACATCGACTTCTCAGCTTCTAAATTTGAAAAACAATTGCAAGCGACTTATGACAAGTATATTGCCATGCGTGATGAGTTGGGACGTACCGAAAAACCTCAAACCTTGATGGATATGGCAACTATTTTTGGCCGTTATGAGCGTGCTAATGGTCGTTTGGATGACATGGAAGTGTCTGATGAAATCAATGCCTGCTCTGTTGAAATTGAAGTGGATGTCAATGGTGTCAAAGAACCATGGCTTCTCATGTTCAAGAACGAAACGCACAACCACCCAACGGAGATCGAACCATTTGGTGGAGCAGCTACTTGTATCGGTGGTGCCATTCGTGACCCATTGTCAGGTCGTTCATACGTTTACCAAGCTATGCGTATCTCAGGTGCTGGTGATATTACAGCTCCAATTTCAGCGACTCGCGCTGGTAAATTGCCACAACAAGTGATTTCTAAAACAGCGGCTCATGGTTATTCTTCATACGGTAACCAAATTGGTTTGGCGACAACTTATGTTCGTGAATACTTCCACCCAGGTTTCGTTGCTAAGCGTATGGAGCTAGGTGCAGTTGTCGGTGCGGCTCCTAAGGAAAATGTTGTCCGTGAAAAACCTGAAGCAGGTGATGTCGTGATTCTTCTCGGTGGGAAAACTGGACGTGACGGTGTCGGTGGTGCGACAGGCTCTTCTAAAGTTCAAACCGTTGAATCTGTTGAAACAGCTGGTGCTGAGGTTCAAAAAGGGAATGCCATCGAAGAACGGAAGATTCAACGTCTTTTCCGTAATGGGGATGTGACACGTCTGATCAAGAAATCAAATGACTTTGGTGCTGGTGGTGTCTGTGTGGCGATCGGTGAATTGGCAGATGGTCTTGAAATTGATCTAGACAAAGTGCCATTGAAATACCAAGGTTTGAATGGTACAGAAATTGCCATCTCTGAATCTCAAGAACGGATGGCTGTCGTGGTCCGTCCAGAAGATGTAGATGCCTTCGTTGCTGAATGTAATAAAGAAAATATTGATGCTGTTGTCGTTGCGACAGTGACTGAAAAACCAAATCTTGTCATGCACTGGAATGGTGAAACAATCGTTGATTTGGAACGTCGTTTCCTTGATACAAACGGTGTACGTGTGGTTGTAGATGCTAAGGTGGTTGACAAGGATGTCAAGCTTCCAGAAGAACGTCAAACATCTGCTGAAACCCTTGAAGCGGATACTCTTGAAGTCTTGGCTGACCTGAACCATGCCAGTCAAAAAGGTTTACAAACCATCTTTGATAGCTCAGTTGGTCGTTCAACAGTCAATCACCCACTTGGTGGTCGCTACCAAATCACACCAACGGAAGCTTCTGTACAGAAATTACCAGTCCAACATGGCGTGACAACAACCGCTTCTGTTATGGCGCAAGGATTCAACCCTTATGTAGCAGAATGGTCTCCATATCATGGTGCTGCCTATGCGGTCATCGAAGCAACCGCTCGTTTGGTTGCTGCTGGTGCAAACTGGTCTAAGGCTCGTTTCTCTTATCAAGAATACTTCGAGCGGATGGATAAACAAGCAGAGCGTTTTGGTCAACCAGTAGCAGCTCTTCTTGGATCCATTGAAGCTCAGATTCAACTTGGTTTGCCATCTATCGGTGGGAAAGACTCTATGTCTGGTACCTTTGAAGAATTGACAGTACCACCAACCTTGGTTGCTTTTGGGGTGACAACTGCAGATAGCCGTAAGGTCCTTTCTCCAGAATTTAAAGCTACTGGTGAAAATATCTATTACATCCCAGGTCAAGCTTTGGCACAAGAAATTGACTTTGATCTTATCAAGTCTAACTTTGCTCAATTTGAAGCCATCCAAGCTGATCACAAAGTAACAGCAGCATCCGCTGTCAAATATGGTGGTGTGGTTGAAGCTCTTGCCCTTGCAACATTTGGGAACCATATCGGAGCTAATGTTGAATTAGATAATCTTGACACTAGCTTGACAGCCCAATTGGGTGGATTCGTTTTCACTTCGCCTGAAGAAATTGCAGGTGTTGCTACGATCGGAAAAACAGCAGCTGACTTTACACTTACTGTCAATGGTGTAACGCTTGATGGACATAAACTTGACAGCGCTTTCCAAGGTAAATTGGAAGAAGTTTACCCAACGGAATTTGCACAGGCAACTGAGTTGGAAGAAGTACCAGCTGTGGCATCAGATGCTGTGATCAAAGCTAAAGAAACAGTTGATACACCAGTGGTTTACATCCCAGTATTCCCAGGTACTAACTCTGAGTACGATTCAGCTAAGGCCTTTGAAAAAGAAGGTGCAAAAGTCAACTTGGTACCATTTGTCACACTGAATGAAGAAGCTATTGTCAAGTCTGTTGACACCATGGTTGACAATATCGAAAAAGCTAACATTATCTTCTTTGCAGGTGGCTTCTCAGCAGCGGATGAACCAGATGGATCAGCTAAATTTATCGTGAACATCTTGCTCAATGAAAAAGTACGTGCAGCCATTGATAGCTTCATCGAACGAGGTGGTTTGATCATCGGTATCTGTAACGGATTCCAAGCCCTTGTTAAATCAGGTCTTCTTCCATACGGTAACTTTGAAGATGCAAGCAGCACGAGTCCAACCCTCTTCTACAATGATGCCAACCAACACGTGGCTAAAATGGTGGAAACACGGATTGCCAACACGAATTCACCATGGCTTGCCGGAGTAGAAGTTGGTGACATCCATGCCATTCCAGTATCACACGGTGAAGGGAAATTTGTCGTGACAGCTGAGGAATTCGCAGAGCTTCGTGACAATGGTCAAATCTTTACCCAATATGTTGACTTCGAAGGGAAACCAAGCATGGATTCAAAATATAATCCTAACGGATCTGTCAATGCGATTGAAGGTATCACAAGTAAGAACGGTCAAATTATTGGGAAGATGGGTCACTCAGAACGTTTCGAAAACGGTCTCTTCCAAAATATTCCAGGAAATAAAGATCAACATCTCTTTGCATCAGCGGTTAAATACTTTACTGGAAAATAAAAGGTATACAAAATGACATACGAAGTTAAATCTCTTAATGAAGAATGTGGTATTTTTGGGATCTGGGGACACCCAGATGCTGCAAAACTGACTTATTTCGGATTACACAGTCTTCAACACCGTGGTCAAGAAGGGGCGGGGATCCTTTCGAATGATGCGGGTCAACTAAAACGGTATCGTGATACGGGTCTTCTCTCAGAAGTATTTCGAAATCCTGCTAACTTGGATAAGTTAACAGGAACGGGAGCGATTGGCCATGTTCGCTATGCGACAGCTGGGGAAGCTTCGGTGGATAACATCCAGCCCTTCCTCTTTCGCTTTCATGATACCCAGTTTGGACTAGCCCACAACGGGAATTTGACCAATGCTAAGTCCCTCAAACGGGAGTTGGAAAATAACGGGGCGATCTTTAGCTCAACTTCTGACTCAGAAATTTTGGCTCACTTGATTCGTCGGAGCCACAACCCCTCTTTCATGGGTAAGGTGAAAGAAGCCTTGAACACGGTGAAAGGTGGATTTGCTTATCTTCTCATGCTGGAAGATAAGCTGATTGCGGCCTTGGATCCAAATGGTTTCCGTCCTCTTTCGATTGGGAAAATGGCCAACGGAGCTATTGTGGTTTCATCTGAAACCTGTGCCTTTGAAGTGGTTGGAGCAGAGTGGATTCGGGATGTAAATCCGGGTGAAGTCGTAATTATCGATGATAATGGCATCACTTATGATACGTATACAACAGATACTCAATTGGCTGTTTGCTCAATGGAGTATATCTACTTTGCCCGCCCAGACTCCAATATCCAAGGGGTCAATGTCCATACAGCTCGTAAACGTATGGGGGCTCAATTGGCACGTGAATTCAAACATGAAGCAGATATTGTGGTCGGTGTACCGAACTCTTCACTTAGCGCAGCCATGGGATTTGCGGAAGAATCTGGCCTACCAAATGAAATGGGCTTGATTAAAAACCAATATACCCAACGGACCTTTATTCAACCAACACAAGAACTACGGGAGCAAGGGGTTCGGATGAAGCTCTCTGCCGTATCCGGTGTCGTGAAAGGCAAACGGGTTGTCATGATTGATGATTCTATCGTACGTGGGACAACATCACGTCGAATTGTGAAGCTATTGAAAGAAGCAGGAGCTACAGAGGTCCACGTAGCAATCGGTAGCCCAGCCCTTGCCTACCCATGTTTCTACGGGATCGATATTCAAACACGTAAGGAATTGATTGCTGCCAATCATACAGTAGAGGAAACACGCGATATCATTGGTGCAGATAGCTTGACGTATTTGTCAATCGATGGCTTGATTGATTCTATTGGAATTGATACAGATGCTCCAAATGGCGGTCTTTGTGTGGCTTACTTTGATGGAAAATATCCAACGCCTTTGTATGACTACGAAGAACGCTATGTGGAAAGTTTGAAAGAACATACTTCTTTCTATTAAGAGCAGTGCAAAAGAAAAGGAATGAAACAAATGACAAATAAAAATGCGTATGCGCAGTCTGGTGTGGATGTTGAAGCAGGTTATGAAGTTGTTGAACGGATCAAAAAACACGTGGCTCGTACGGAACGCGCAGGTGTTATGGGAGCTCTCGGTGGCTTCGGTGGCATGTTTGACCTTTCAAAAACAGGTGTCAAAGAGCCCGTTTTGATCTCAGGTACAGATGGTGTCGGTACTAAACTCATGCTTGCTATTAAGTACGACAAACACGATACGATCGGTCAAGACTGTGTGGCTATGTGTGTTAACGATATCATCGCTGCAGGTGCGGAGCCCCTTTACTTCCTTGACTATATCGCAACTGGTAAAAATGAACCTGCTAAATTAGAGCAAGTCGTTGCTGGTGTTGCAGAAGGTTGTGTGCAGGCTGGTGCAGCCCTTATCGGTGGAGAAACGGCTGAAATGCCTGGTATGTATGGTGAAGATGACTATGATTTGGCTGGGTTTGCTGTCGGTGTTGCAGAAAAATCTCAAATCATTGACGGTTCAAAAGTAGCTGAAGGGGATGTGATTCTTGGACTTGCTTCAAGCGGTATCCACTCAAATGGTTACTCACTTGTTCGTCGTGTCTTTGCGGATTACACAGGTGAAGAAGTTCTCCCAGAATTGGAAGGGAAGAAACTTAAAGACGTTCTTTTGGAGCCAACTCGTATCTACGTCAAAGCAGCATTGCCACTCATCAAAGAAGAATTGGTCAACGGAATTGCCCACATCACAGGTGGTGGTTTCATCGAAAATGTACCACGTATGTTCTCAGATGACTTGGCTGCTGAAATTGACGAAAGCAAAGTCCCAGTTCTTCCAATTTTCAAAGCTCTTGAAAAATATGGCCAAATTAAACATGAAGAAATGTTTGAAATCTTCAACATGGGGATTGGTCTCATGCTTGCAGTGAAACCAGAAAATGTGGAACGTGTCAAAGAACTTCTTGACGAACCTGTTTATGAAATCGGTCGGATTGTGAAGAAAGATGGCGCAAGTGTGGTGATTAAATAATGGCTAAAAGGATTGCTGTATTTGCCTCTGGCAACGGCTCAAACTTCCAGGTGATTGCAGAACAATTTCCAGTAGAATTTGTATTTTCAGATCACCGTGATGCCTATGTCTTAGAACGTGCCAAGAACCTTGGTGTGGCTAGTCATGCCTTTGAACTCAAGGAATTTGACAATAAAGTAGCTTATGAAGAAGCTATCGTCAAACTTTTGGATGAGCACCAGATTGACCTAGTTTGTTTGGCCGGCTATATGAAAATCGTCGGTCCAACCTTGCTAGCAGCTTATGAAGGCCGTATCATCAATATTCACCCGGCTTATCTCCCTGAATTCCCTGGTGCTCATGGTATTGAAGATGCTTGGAATGCAGGTGTTGATCAGTCTGGTGTGACTATCCATTGGGTGGATTCTGGTGTTGATACCGGTAAGGTTATCAAACAAGTCCGTGTGCCACGTCTTGAAGGGGATACCCTTGATACTTTCGAAACTCGCATCCACGAAACAGAGTACAAGCTCTATCCAGAAGTCTTGGAACGTTTGGGAGTAGCACGAAAATAAGGAAGCCATTGATCGGAAAAAACATTTTCGACTGTAGCTGATAAAGAACTTTTTTAAAAAAGGAAAAGAAAGAAAATGACTAAACGCGCACTAATTAGTGTTTCAGACAAAGCGGGCATTGTTGAATTTGCCCAAGAACTCAAAAAACTCGGTTGGGACATCATCTCAACAGGTGGTACTAAAGTTGCCCTTGATAATGCTGGGGTGGACACTATCGCCATTAACGATGTGACTGGTTTCCCAGAAATGATGGACGGTCGTGTGAAGACTCTCCACCCAAATATCCACGGTGGTCTCCTCGCTCGTCGTGACCTCGATAGCCACCTAGAGGCTGCTAAAGACAATAATATCGAATTGATTGACCTTGTGGTGGTAAACCTTTACCCATTTAAGGAAACTATCCTCAAGTCAGATGTGACTTATGCGGATGCGGTGGAGAATATCGATATCGGTGGGCCTTCTATGCTTCGTTCAGCAGCTAAAAACCACGCTAGTGTCACAGTTGTGGTAGACCCTGCTGACTATGCTGTGGTTTTGGACGAATTGGCAACCAACGGCGAAACAAGTTATGAAACTCGCCAACGTTTGGCAGCGAAAGTCTTCCGCCACACAGCAGCCTATGATGCTTTGATCGCAGAATACTTCACTGCTCAAGTGGGTGAAGAAAAACCTGAAAAACTCACATTGACTTATGATCTTAAGCAACCAATGCGTTACGGTGAAAACCCTCAACAAGACGCAGACTTCTATCAAAAAGCTTTGCCAACGGATTACTCCATCGCTTCAGCGAAACAGTTGAACGGGAAAGAATTGTCCTTCAACAATATCCGTGATGCGGATGCCGCTATCCGGATCATCCGTGATTTTAAAGACCGTCCAACCGTTGTGGCCTTGAAACACATGAATCCATGTGGCATTGGTCAAGCTGACGATATCGAAACGGCTTGGGACTACGCTTATGAATCTGACCCAGTATCCATCTTCGGTGGTATTGTCGTTCTCAACCGTGAGGTGGACGCTGCGACAGCTCAAAAAATGCACGGTGTCTTCCTTGAAATCATCATTGCGCCAAGCTATACAGACGAAGCGCTTGAAATCTTGACTACCAAGAAGAAAAACTTGCGGATTCTTGAGCTACCATTTGACGCTCAAGATGCTAGCGAAGTGGAAGCAGAATACACAGGTGTTGTCGGTGGACTCCTCGTTCAAAACCAAGACGTGGTGAAAGAAAGTCCAGCTGACTGGCAAGTGGTGACTAAACGCCAACCAACTGAAACAGAAGCGACAGCTCTTGAGTTTGCTTGGAAAGCGATCAAGTACGTCAAATCAAATGGGATCATCGTGACCAATGACCATATGACACTTGGTGTTGGTCCAGGTCAAACCAACCGTGTGGCTTCCGTTCGCATCGCTATTGACCAAGCTAAAGACCGTCTTGACGGCGCTGTTCTTGCTTCCGATGCCTTCTTCCCATTTGCGGATAATGTGGAAGAAATCGCCAAAGCAGGGATTAAAGCGATCATCCAACCGGGTGGATCAGTACGTGACCAAGAGTCTATCGAAGCGGCTGATAAATATGGCTTGACCATGATCTTTACAGGAGTCAGACATTTTAGACATTAATGGTTATTTAAAAATTAGCTCGTTATCAACTATCATGAATGACTGATAGCTAACAAAAAGAGAAGATGCAAGTGGTCTTCTCTTTTTGTATGGCTGAAATAATAAGCATTTTAGTTTTAGAAATTATGAAAATGTTTTGTTGGAGTTGCTCATGACTAATCTCGAAAAACTCAGCTTCTCACTTAACTATCTTTCATTCGTTTTAGGGTGTTTAAAGCTGTAGTGACCAACTCGTTAACAGGCATTGTCTGGTGATCTGTTTTTAACCATTCATCAAAAATATTGTAGAGACCGCCGGTAATGAATCTGATATCATAGGTGATTTGTTTTTGATCACTGTTTGTGATGTGCCAAGGTGCCATGACAGTACTATAAGCATCAGGAAGCTTATCATAAGACCTTTGCAAGATAAGTACTAGCAGGTTTGCATCCTGTAAAATCTTTAATGACTCAGTGTACTGGCTCCAATACTGAAAGAAAAAGTTTACTAAATCCTCAAAATTAGTCAGTTTTTCTGTTTGAAGTTCGATGATATAGTCTTGGATTAAACGGTCTAAATAGTTCGTAAGAACCTGCTCTTTTGAATGATAATAACGATAAAACGTGCGCCTAGCAATCTGAGCGTGCTCACTGAGTTCTGCAATGCTGATATTGTGCAGGGATTTCTTAGTTGCTAATAAATCGAACAAGGCTTCCTCCAGCCATTGCCGTGTTTGAGATTCCATAGTAGAGTTCTCCTTTCCTGTCACACTTTTGTTCAAACTGTGCCAATTTCACTGAACCTCTTGTTTTTGTAACAGTTTGTCTTTATACTAAAAGTGTTGCGCGCGATGTAGAATTATTATTTGTTTTGAACATTGTACAATTGTTAGTTGTTATTAAGGAGGTAAAGATATGGGCATTCTTTTTGATGTTTGGATGCTACCTATTTTATTTATTTTACACGATTTTGAAGAAATGATCTTTATGCCCTTGTGGAAAAAACGGTATCATCAAAAGTTAGTGTCTTTTAAGAAACCATTCTTTGGTCCTGTTACGCAGGGCTCTGCTTTTGCAGTAGGTGTTTTAGAGGAGTTTATCATTTTGCTGTTTATTTCTGGTCTTTGTCAAATGACTCACAACACCGTACTCTATTTAGCTTTTGTAATAGCTTATACATCTCACTTCATGATCCATTATATCATGTGTCTGCAATTTAGAGGTTATGTTCCCGGGGTTGTCACAGTAACTCTAGAATTACCCATTGTTTTAATGATCATTTTCCACTATTGGCCTTCTGAAATGTCCCTGTTGTCAGTCATTGTCTACCTTTTCATAGCGATGGCATTAGCCTATACGAATCTTAAAGTCATGCACCAAATCATGCCAAAAATTCAAATAAGTCTAGAAAAGTACATGAAATAGAATTCAACAATATCCGTGACCAAGAGTCTATCGAAGCGGCTGATAAATATGGCTTGACCATGATCTTTACAGGTGTGAGACATTTTAGACATTAATCAAAAAAGACACTCATCGTTGAATGAGTGCCTTTTTTGCTGATTAAGAAGACCTTAATCTGGGTAGATATAGGTGACGGTCCCCCAGATGGGGTTGGTTGGATCGAACCAACCGCGGAAGTTGTCGATATAGCGATGGCCGTTGTAGTTAGCTTCTTGGATCTGAATTTTTTGGTCATGTTCGACATCCGTAACCAAGGCGACGTGCCCATATCCCCCATTGTCCCAACAGGCGATGGCACCGACCTCTGGAGTGTCTCCTGTCCGGAATCCAGCAGCGCGTGCACTAGCTGCCCACATGCCACCGTTTCCCCACGAGTTGTGGGCCCAAGGGGCTAATTCTTTGGCTCCCCAGGTGCACTCACCAATGGGGTAGGTATTTCCCGGGTGTGTCGCGAGTGGAGTGAGATTTGGCTTTGCCTTTTCTACTTGAAAGGTAGTGGGGAATAGCCCTTTTAGTTGTCCCTGGCTTTTCTGGTAGACGTGGAGATGAAATAGACCACTTCCCTTGTGTTTTTGAGCCTGAAAGCGCAGTTGGAAATGTCCAGGTGCAATCTTCTTTGCGGGATACCAGACCAGATCATCCTGCCCGTTTCCTTCTGACCAGATGGGGAAGACAATCTCGTCAACGTCTTCGAATAACTTCAGGTCTACCTCGAATTCTTGTGAGGAGATGGGTGTGATCGTGATTTTTGGCTGGGAAGAAGCCAGGTCTTTTTGCTGGACGCTGGTCGTGAGAGGGTAAAGGCCGGTTAGCTGTTCATTTACCTCCACCCCATAGACATGGACATGATAAAG
The DNA here is from genome assembly GCF_024295565.1 of Streptococcus sp. CF8_Ac1-9. NCBI lineage: Bacteria > Bacillati > Bacillota > Bacilli > Lactobacillales > Streptococcaceae > Streptococcus > Streptococcus sp. CF8_Ac1-9. The sequence continues at coordinate 96,087 of NZ_JANCOY010000005.1, read as the reverse complement.
TCCGGCTTGATCAGAATGGTTGATCAATGGTACCTGTAGGTCAAATCCCTTGTCACTGTGTTCCACAGGATACCAAATAAGGTCATCTTGACCATTTTGGTCAGACCAGATGGGAACTTGGATCTTTTGATACTTATCCGGGACGTTTCCAAGATGAATTACCAGCTGCCCTTTTTCGGCATAGATGGCATTGGTCGCTTGATCTGCATGGGCAATAGAGGCTTGCATCCCCCATGTCGCACAAGTCAATACGAGAAATTTTTTGATCGTTTGCATAATACTCCTTTTCGTCAATTAGTAGGTCTCACCTATACTATTCGGAAAAAAATGAGAAATAGGAGAAAATAGCAAAAAATGTTTGGATTCTACTGAAAATAGGAGACTTTTGCTGAAATCATTAGAATAAAACGAACGATTATGATATAATTTAATAAAATAATTCGCAAAAGAGGTTCGAGATGAAACTTTTGGTTGTTGGATCTGGCGGTCGTGAGCATGCGATTGCTAAGAAATTGTTGGAGTCTACAGACGTTGAGCAGGTTTTTGTGGCTCCTGGTAATGACGGGATGCGATTAGATGGTCTGGATTTGATCAATATCGGAATTTCCGAACATTCTAAGCTGATTGACTTCGCAAAAGTCAACGATATTGCTTGGACCTTTATCGGTCCAGATGATGCCCTTGCGGCGGGGATCGTGGATGACTTCAATGCAGCTGGTCTCAAGGCTTTTGGTCCGACCAAGGCTGCAGCTGAGCTTGAGTGGTCTAAGGATTTTGCTAAGGAAATCATGGTCAAATACAATGTTCCGACAGCAGCCTATGGAACCTTTTCAGATTTCGAGGAAGCCAAGGCCTACATCGAAGAAAAAGGCGCTCCAATCGTCGTCAAGGCAGACGGTCTGGCCCTTGGGAAAGGTGTCGTCGTTGCAGAAACGGTTGAGCAAGCAGTTGAAGCCGCTCACGAGATGCTTTTGGACAATAAATTCGGTGATTCAGGTGCGCGTGTGGTCATCGAGGAATTCCTTGATGGGGAAGAGTTCTCTCTCTTTGCCTTTGTCAATGGGGATAAGTTCTACATTATGCCAACAGCGCAGGACCACAAACGTGCCTACGATGGTGACAAGGGTCCCAACACTGGTGGGATGGGTGCCTATGCGCCAGTTCCTCACTTGCCACAGAGCGTGGTTGACACAGCGGTTGACACTATTGTCAAGCCAGTTCTTGAAGGCATGATCAAAGAAGGGCGTCCGTATCTTGGTGTCCTTTACGCGGGGCTTATCTTGACAGCTGATGGACCGAAAGTTATCGAGTTCAACGCTCGTTTTGGTGATCCTGAAACGCAAATTATCTTGCCTCGTTTGACATCTGACTTTGCACAAAACATCACTGACATTTTGGATGGCAAAGAGCCGGCCATCACTTGGACGGACAAGGGGGTGACACTGGGCGTGGTTGTAGCTTCAAACGGCTACCCACTCGCTTATGAGAAAGGTGTCAAGCTTCCAGCCAAGACAGAAGGTGATATCATCACTTACTATGCTGGTGCCAAATTCGCTGAAAACGGCCAAGACCTTCTCTCAAACGGCGGACGTGTTTACATGCTCGTCACCACAGCAGACACCGTTAAAGACGGCCAAAATATTATCTACAACGAACTCAACAAACAAAACACAGAAGGCCTGTTCTACCGAAATGACATTGGTAGTAAGGCAATAAAAGATTAACAGATACTAACTTTGTCATGGCGAGCGAAAGCGAGCCAAACTAAGATAATGGTCGTTTGATTTGCGAGCGTTAGCGAGCTAGTATAGGATAATCGTCGCAGTAGTGGAACTCCTAGTAGCAGAGCTACTAGGAGCGGAAAACTGGAGACTCAGGCTCCAGTTTTAGTAATGGAACGCTACAGGCGGTCGCTTACGTCCGCACTACAATAGACGATTATCGAAAAAGGAGAAAAAATGAAACCAGTAATTTCCATTATCATGGGCTCAAAATCCGACTGGGCTACCATGCAAAAAACCGCCGAAGTCCTAGACCGTTTCGGTGTAGCTTACGAAAAGAAAGTTGTTTCCGCACACCGTACACCGGACCTCATGTTCAAACATGCCGAAGAAGCACGTAGCCGTGGCATCAAGGTCATTATCGCAGGTGCGGGTGGCGCAGCTCACTTGCCAGGGATGGTCGCAGCTAAAACGACCCTTCCAGTTATCGGGGTACCCGTCAAGTCTCGTGCCCTTAGCGGTGTGGATTCTCTTTATTCTATCGTTCAGATGCCAGGTGGAGTGCCTGTCGCAACCATGGCGATAGGTGAAGCAGGTGCGACCAACGCTGCTCTCTTTGCCCTCCGTCTCCTCTCAGTAGAGGATCAGGCTATCGCAACATCTTTGGCTGATTTCGCAGAAGAACAAGGAAAAATTGCAGAGGAGTCTACAAATGAGCTCATCTAAAACAATCGGCATTATCGGTGGTGGCCAGCTCGGTCAGATGATGGCGATCTCAGCTATCTACATGGGACACAAGGTTATCGCCTTGGACCCAGCAGCTGATTGTCCAGCATCCCGTGTGGCGGAAATCATCGTGGCCCCTTACGACGACGTAGATGCTCTTCGTCAGTTGGCTGATCGCTGTGATGTTCTCACCTATGAATTTGAAAATGTCGATGCTGACGGCCTTGATGCTGTTATCAAAGAAGGCCAGCTTCCACAAGGAACAGATCTGCTTCGCATTTCTCAAAATCGGATTTTTGAAAAGGACTTTCTCTCCAATAAGGCTCAAGTAACGGTGGCTCCCTACAAGGTCGTGACCTCAAGCCAAGATTTGGCAGATATCGACCTGTCGAAAAGCTATGTCCTCAAGACGGCGACCGGTGGTTACGATGGCCATGGTCAGAAGGTCATTCGTTCAGAAGCAGATTTGGAAGAAGCATACACTTTAGCCGATTCAGCAGACTGCGTCTTGGAAGAATTCGTCAACTTTGACCTTGAGATTTCTGTCATCGTATCAGGAAATGGCAAGGATGTGACGGTTTTCCCAGTTCAGGAAAATATCCACCGCAATAATATTCTGTCTAAGACTATTGTGCCTGCTCGCATTTCAGAAAGTCTAGCTGAAAAAGCCAAAGCCATGGCCGTGCGAATCGCAGAACAACTGACCCTCTCCGGAACTCTTTGTGTGGAAATGTTTGCAACTTCTGATGACATCCTTGTCAATGAAATTGCTCCACGTCCACACAACTCAGGCCACTACTCAATTGAAGCTTGTGACTTCTCCCAGTTTGACACGCACATCTTGGGTGTTCTCGGAGCACCACTTCCTGCTATTCACCTCCATGCACCTGCTGTGATGCTCAATGTTCTCGGCCAACACGTCGAGGCTGCTGAAACATATGTGACAGAAAATCCAAGCGCTCACCTCCACTTATATGGTAAACTAGAAGCAAAGCATAACCGCAAAATGGGACATGTGACTTTGTTTAGTGATGTGGCAGACGAGGTTGAAGAGTTTGGGGAGTAAGACAGGACCCCAGCAATAAGGTCCGTCGTCTTACCCCTGCAAGGTTGACTAGGCTTGTCGCAGGCGAAAAATCGACAAGAGAAGCCAGACAACTACTGCTGGAAAGGGATTGATTTTTAAGTGAAAATAGTGATTCTAGGACTTGGAGTCATCGGGACCACTTATGCCTACGCCTTTCAAAAAGCAGGCCATCAAGTGGAACACGTACTGAGAGATAGTAAGAAAAGCACAGCTCCGAAGGAGTTGTCGGTTGATTTGCTAGATGGTCGCTATCATTCCAAGGGTGAGAATAAGCATGATACCTATGAGGTTCATGTGGCGGAAGCTGATTCGGAATATGATTTTATTTTTCTGAGTGTGCGTCATGGGTTTGTCAAAGAAGCTGTGGAGACCTTGCGAAAAAATAATATCAAAGGTACCCTTGTTTTCTTCTGCAATTTCTGGGATACTCGAAAAGAGGTCCAAGAGTGGGCAGGGGATTACGACTATATTCTGGCATTTCCGACAGCTGGAGGTCACATGCAGGAGGACCATTTGGATGGTGTCTTGTTTGACCATTTAATGCTAGAAGGTGAGCAAAAAGCACAGATTTCTAACTATGCTGATTTGACGTCTTTACTGACTTCTGCAGATTTGAAGTGGGAAGTGCCTCATGATATGGTCGAGTGGATTTGGATTCACATGGCGATTAATGCAGGTGTCACTTCGACAGCAGCACGTTCAGGGAATCTGGAAAACCCAGAAGAACTGGCTTTGAATTTAATGAATAGTTCTTCGGAATTGTCATTAGCCATCAAGGCCATTCGAGAAGCTTTGAAAGTCGTAGAAGCGCGTGGTGTGAATTTGAAGCTTTACAAAGCCGAACTCTTGCCATACAAAATTCCGGCTTGGATAGCCGGCAAAGCCATGAAAGTCATGTTTGCGAAAAATGAGCTGACTCGAAAAATTATGACTTTGCACAATGATAAACAGGACATCTTCTATTGTTGTCAAAGTGTTTATCAGACTGGTCAAGAATTAGGTGTCAAGATGCCTATTCTGGAAGCAAATATGAAGGGCATTTCGCTTTAGGAGGTTTTATGATTCAACTCATTGTCAATGCTTTCGTTGAGAAGGATAAGACTGGAGCAGTCGTTGAAGTCTTGTATGCGAGTAGCGATCACGAAAAAGTGAAAGCTAAGTATGAAGAGCTGACTGCTCAATATCCTGAAAACTATTTAGCCATCTATGATGTCCCACTGGATACGGATTTGAATACACTCGATCACTATCCATCTGTGTGGATCGGGAAAGAAGAATTTGAGTAAAGCGACTGTCGGTTGCTAACTGATGTAAAACATCAAAAGAAAGGAAAATTAAACATGATTGATAGATATAGCCGCCCTGAAATGGCGAACATTTGGACTGAAGAAAATAAATACCGTGCTTGGCTTGAGGTGGAAATCTTGGCTGACGAAGCATGGGCTGAATTGGGAGAAATTCCTAAGGAAGATGTGGCTTTGATCCGTGAAAAAGCGGACTTTGACATCGACCGTATTCTTGAAATCGAGCAGCAAACTCGTCACGATGTGGTGGCCTTCACACGTGCGGTTTCTGAAACGCTTGGTGAAGAGCGCAAGTGGGTTCACTATGGTTTGACATCTACTGACGTAGTAGATACTGCCTATGGTTACCTCTACAAACAGGCCAACGACATCATCCGTAAGGACCTTGAAAACTTCCTCAACATCATCGCTGACAAAGCGAAAGAGCACAAGTTCACTATCATGATGGGTCGTACCCACGGTGTGCACGCTGAGCCGACAACTTTTGGTCTTAAATTGGCTACTTGGTACAGCGAAATGAAGCGCAACATCGAGCGTTTCGAGCATGCGGCTGCTGGTGTGGAAGCTGGTAAGATTTCTGGTGCGGTTGGTAACTTTGCTAACATCCCACCATTCGTTGAAAAATACGTCTGCGATAAATTGGGTATCCGTGCTCAAGAAATCTCTACACAGGTCCTTCCTCGTGACCTTCACGCTGAGTACTTTGCAGTTCTTGCGAGCATCGCAACTTCTATCGAGCGTATGGCAACTGAAATCCGTGGTCTTCAAAAATCTGAACAACGTGAAGTGGAAGAGTTCTTTGCCAAAGGTCAAAAAGGATCTTCAGCAATGCCTCACAAACGTAACCCAATCGGTTCTGAAAACATGACAGGTCTTGCGCGTGTGATCCGTGGTCACATGGTCACAGCTTATGAAAACGTAGCCCTTTGGCACGAGCGTGATATCTCTCACTCATCAGCTGAGCGCATCATCGCACCAGATACAACTATCTTGATTGACTACATGCTCAACCGTTTCGGAAACATCGTTAAGAACTTGACAGTCTTCCCAGAAAACATGATTCGCAACATGAACTCTACATTTGGTTTGATCTTCAGCCAACGTGCCATGTTGACTTTGATTGAAAAAGGGATGACACGTGAGCAAGCTTACGACCTTGTTCAACCGAAGACTGCCCAATCATGGGATAACCAAGTAGACTTCAAACCACTTCTTGAAGCAGATCCAGAAGTAACTTCACGTCTCACTCAAGAAGAAATCGACGAAATCTTCAACCCAACTTACTACACCAAACGGGTGGATGAAATCTTCGAACGCATCGGTTTGGGTGACTAAGCGCAACGAAAAAGGGAATTTGAAAAATAGACGAAAGAGGCTGGGCAAAAACTGTCCAGCCTTTGATGTTTGATAAGACTAACTGCAAGACGCAGTGGTTGATTGGTATCTTTGTTCGCTTATGAAGCTCCAAAGATGACCTAATCAACTGTGCGGGGGTGGGGAAGACGAACTCTTTTTAACTAGTCGGAGTTCTTTCCCACTCCCTTTTTAAACTTTTTATAGTTAAACTATCACTAATTATATATATTTTTAAAGAGGTCTTTAGAAATCGTTTTCAACATGCTATACTGGATCTATAAAAAAGACCGAGATGTCTCAGTCTTTTTGGTTCTTAGTGATCGCGGTCACAGGAGATGAACTTGATCTTGTAGTAGTCACCGCGTTTATAGGTTTCCGTGTATTCAAGGATTTGGCCAGTCGCTTCTAGCTTGGTCGTCTTCACTTGTTTGACCGTTGGGAAATTTTCGTCGATGTTCAATACTTTAGCAACCTTGTTTGGTGTAGGAAAGACGATTTCGTTGACTTCTTCGAAGTGTTCATCATTCATATGAATGTGGTAGTCTTCTTTGAAGCGATCATAGATAGAGCTATAGTATTCCAAATTTGGATAGTTTGGATTGATGTATTGTTCAGGAATATAGGTTTGGTGGAAGATATAGGTATCATCCCCTGTCTGGCGAGTCCGTTCGATCTTATAGTAGAATTGCGTTGGGTTGAGGCCTAGTTTGTCTAGGATGCTTAAGGTATTTCCACGTTTAATAGAGAGAACTTTGACTTTGGCCTTTTGGATTGGGAAGGTTTCAACATCTGAAAATTCAACCAGTTTGTGTTTTCGAGCACGAGAAACAAAGGTTCCTTTTCCTTGCTGACGGACAATGTAGCCATCAGCAGCGAGGTCGTTCAAAGCACGGACAACGGTGATAGAGCTGACATCATAAATTTTAATGAGTTCAGCTTCAGTATAAAATTTATCTCCATTTTCAAATTTTCCGGAGATAATTTGCTGCTTCAATTCATCTTTGATGTGTTGGTACTTTGGAATTGCCATAGTGCTACCTCTCTTTAGATTTCTCTTATTTAACCCTATTTTAACATATTTTTTATAAAAGTGTTGACATTTTTTAAATAATTTATTATATTAATAAATGAAAAGGGTTACATATAAGAAAGGGGGGCGTTTATGGGAGTTTTTGAGATTCGCGATGCTTTCTATTTAAAAGATCAACCCTTCAAGATTTTATCCGGAGCGATCCATTATTTCCGAATTGACCCAGCAGACTGGTATCATTCCTTGTATAATCTAAAGGCTTTGGGTTTTAACACGGTTGAGACCTATGTCCCTTGGAATGCGCATGAACCCCGCAAAGGGCAGTTTGACTTTAGTGGTCGATTGGATCTAGAGCGTTTCATTCAAACAGCCCAGTCCCTAGGACTTTACATGATTGTAAGGCCGTCGCCCTTTATCTGTGCAGAGTGGGAATTTGGTGGATTACCAGCCTGGCTCTTGGAAGAAGACCTGCGAATCCGCTCATCAGACCCAGCCTTTATCGAAGCGGTGGATCGTTATTATGATCGCTTGCTTGGCTTGTTGACACCCTACCAAGTGGATCAAGGTGGTCCAATCCTCATGATGCAGGTGGAAAATGAGTACGGCTCTTATGGAGAAGATAAGGATTATCTGCGTGCCATTCGGGATTTGATGAAGGAAAAAGGCGTGACCTGTCCTCTCTTTACATCGGATGGGCCATGGCGAGCAACGCTAAGAACAGGAACCCTGATTGAAGAAGACCTCTTTGTGACGGGAAACTTCGGTTCCAAAGCAGCCTATAACTTTGGTCAGATGAAAGAATTCTTTGACGAATACGGCAAGAAATGGCCCTTGATGTGTATGGAATTCTGGGATGGCTGGTTTACCCGCTGGAAGGAACCCGTGATTCGAAGGGACCCAGAGGAGTTGGCAGAAGCTGTACATGAGGTCTTGGAGCTCGGCTCCATCAATCTCTATATGTTTCATGGCGGAACCAATTTCGGCTTCATGAATGGTTGCTCAGCTCGGGGTACGCTTGATTTGCCACAGGTGACATCCTATGACTATGGGGCTTTGCTCAATGAGCAGGGCAATCCGACGGAGAAGTATTATGCTATTCAAAAAATGATGGCGACCTATTATCCGGAATACCCACAGCAAGAACCACTCATCAAAGAGTGTTTGCCAGAGCAGACTTTACATTTGGCAACCAAGACTAGTCTTTTTGGGAATCTGGACAATTTGGCTCAAGTCAAAACCAGTCTCTATCCGGAAAAGATGGAAGGGTTAGGGCAAACCACAGGTTATCTGCTATATGAGACAGACCTTGAGTTGGATGCGGAAGAAGAAAAACTGCGCATCATTGATGGCCGGGATCGGGTACAGATTTACCTGGATGATCAACATGTAGCAACGCAATACCAAACAGAGATCGGTGAAGATCTTTTTATCAAAGGAAAAAAGAAAGCGGTTACGAATTTAAAAATCTTGCTTGAGAATATGGGACGTGTCAACTACGGCCACAAGCTCTTAGCTGATAGCCAGCACAAGGGCATTCGCACAGGTGTCTGTGTGGATTTGCATTTCCACCTTCATTGGAAGCAGTACCCACTGGATTTACAAGATCTCAGTCAGCTCGATTTTTCAAAGGAATGGCAGACAGGTGCTCCAGCCTTTTACCGATATGATTTTCAGCTGGACCACACCCTTGACACTTATCTGGATATGACAGGATTTGGGAAAGGGGTCGTCTTTGTCAACGGCCATAACCTTGGTCGCTTCTGGGAGGTCGGACCGACCACTTCACTTTACGTGCCTCATGGCTTCCTCAAAGAAGGAGCCAATAGCCTGATCGTCTTTGAGACAGAAGGGCGGTACCAAGAGACACTTCAACTTGTTCAACAACCTACATTCAAAGAAGTAAAGGGGGAAAACTTATGACTATTGTAGGATGCCGTATCGATGGACGTTTGATCCACGGGCAGGTAGCCAATCTTTGGACTACCAAACTAAATGTTTCACGTATCATGGTGATCGATGATGAAGTCGCTCAAAATGATATTGAAAAAAGTGGCTTGAAACTAGCGACACCACCTGGTGTTAAGCTCAGTATCTTGCCAGTCGCAAAGGCTGCGGAAAATATCTTGGCTGGAAAATATGATAGCCAACGACTCTTTATCGTAGCTCGCAAACCTGATCGTTTCCTTCGTTTGATCGAAGCAGGTGTTCAGCTTGAAACGCTGAATGTCGGCAATATGTCTCAATCTGATGAGACACGTGCGATTACCCGCTCGATCAATGTGGTGGACGCGGACGTGGAAGACTTCAACAAGATCCACGAAAAAGGTGTAAAGATTACGTCTCAGATGGTGCCAAACGACACTGCAGAAGACTTTATGAAGTTATTAAAGTAAAAGAAAATTTTTAGGAGGAAATTGTCATGATACAATGGTGGCAAATTTTACTACTTACTTTGTACTCAGCTTATCAAATCTGTGATGAGTTGACGATTGTTTCATCAGCAGGCTCACCAGTCTTTGCTGGTTTCATTACAGGACTTGTTATGGGGGATTTAGGAACAGGTCTCTTTATCGGAGCGTCTCTCCAATTGACAGTGCTCGGTGTAGGTACTTTCGGTGGAGCTTCTCGTATTGACGCCACTTCTGGTGCCGTTCTTGCAACTGCCTTTTCAGTAGCGCAAGGTATTAAACCAGAAATTGCGATTTCAACTATTGCCGTTCCCGTAGCTGCTCTCTTGACCTATGCAGATATCCTTGGCCGTATGAGTACTACTGCCTTTGCACACCGTATTGATGCGGCGATCGAACGCTTTGATTATAAAGGAATTGAACGCAACTACCTTCTTGGTGCTGTTCCTTGGGCTCTCTCTCGTGCCCTTCCAGTCTTCTTGGCTCTTGCCTTTGGTGGTGCTTTTGTCCAATCTGTTGTTGACTTTGTTGCAAAATATCAATGGTTCGCAAACGGCTTGACTCTTGCAGGACGTATGCTTCCTGGTCTTGGATTTGCGATCTTGCTTCACTACTTGCCTGTGAAACGTCACCTTCACTATCTTGCCCTTGGTTTTGGCTTGACAGCGATGTTGACAGTGCTTTACAGCAATGTTCAAAGTGTTGGTGCTGCAATTTCTGCTATGCTTGGAACAGATGCGTTTGCAAAACTTCCAAAAGAACAAATGGTTGCCTTCACAAACAACTTCAAATCTGTATCTATGATCGGGGTTGCCATCATCGGTATCTTCCTTGCAGTGCAACACTTTAAAAACAGCCAACGTACAGTTGTAGCTGCTCCAGCAAGCAATGTAGAAAGCGGGGAAATTGAAGATGACGAATTCTAATAACTACAAACTCACTAAAGAGGATTTTAAACAAATCAACAAACGTAGCCTCTTCACCTTCCAATTAGGTTGGAACTACGAACGGATGCAGGCTTCTGGTTACCTTTACATGCTTCTTCCACAATTGCGGAAAATGTATGGAGATGGCACACCTGAATTGAAAGAAATGATGAAATTGCATACGCAATTCTTCAATACTTCTCCATTCTTCCACACCATTATCACTGGTTTTGATTTGGCTTTGGAAGAAAAAGATGGTGTCAACTCTAAAGATGCGGTTAACGGGATCAAGACAGGTCTCATGGGACCATTTGCCCCTCTTGGAGACTCTATCTTTGGATCTTTGGTTCCAGCTATTATGGGATCTATTGCAGCAACCATCGCGTCACAAGGTCAACCATGGGGTATCTTCCTTTGGATTGCTGTGGCAGTTGCTTATGATATCTTCCGTTGGAAACAGTTGGAATTCGCTTATAAAGAAGGTACCAACTTAATCAACAACATGCAAAGTACCTTGACAGCTTTGATCGAAGCAGCTTCTGTACTTGGTATCTTCATGGTCGGTGCCTTGATTGCAACGATGATCAATGTGGATGTAACCTGGATGCCACACATCGGGGACAAAGCCATCGATATCCAAGACATGCTCAATTTGATCTTCCCACGCTTGGTTCCAGCTATTATCACAGGTGTGATTTACTGGTTGCTTGGACGTAAAGGAATGAACTCAACTAAAGCTATCTTGTTGATTATCGTCGCAGCGATTGCCTTCTCTGCCTTTGGTCATTTCTGCTTCGGCATGCAGTAATGGAGTAGGGTATGGCAAAAGAGTTAGTACTGGTCAGCCATGGTCGCTTTTGTGAAGAGCTCAAAGCGAGCACAGAGATGATTATGGGGCCACAAGAATCCATCCATACGGTTGCACTCTTACCAGAAGAAGGGCCAGAAGACTTTACCGCTAAATTTGAAGCAACCGTCCAAGGTCTAGAAGACTATATTGTATTTGCCGATCTCTTGGGAGGAACTCCTTGCAACACCGTGAGCCGCTTGATCCTTGAAGGACGTGCGATTGACTTATACGCAGGGATGAATCTTCCGATGGTCATCGAGTTCATCAATAGTAGCCTGACTGGTAATGAAGGGGACTACCCTGAACGTGCAAAAGAAAGTATTGTCAAGGTCAATGACCTCTTGTCAAACCTTGATGATGATGAAGATGAGTAGGTTGGTATGGGAGTCTGGGAGCATCATCTCAGGCTCCTTTCCCATTTATCAACGTTAGATTGTAGAAAGGAACAACAGTTTCTATGTTAGACTATACAAAAGAAGACTTGCAGGAGCTAGGAGCAGAGATCACCACTCGTGAGATCTACCAACAACCAAGTGTTTGGAAAGAAACAGCTCGCTTGTACCAAGAAAGAAAAGCGGAAATAAAAGCTTTCTTAGAAAAAATTGGGCAAGAGCATGACTATATCAAGGTCATCTTGACAGGGGCTGGGACCTCGGCTTATGTGGGAGATACCTTGGTTCCTTACTTGCAGGAAGTGCACGATGAACGCCACTGGAATTTCCAATCCATTGCGACGACGGATATCGTGGCGCATCCACAAACCTATTTGAAAAAAGAGGTTCCGACGGTTTTAGTATCCTTTGCCCGGAGTGGCAATTCGCCAGAAAGTGTTGCAACTGTGCAGTTGGCCCAAGATCTGGTTGATGAACTCTATCAGATCACCATTACCTGTGCCGAAGAAGGAAAACTGGCTTTGCAGGCGCATGGGGATGAGCGCAATCTCTTGCTTCTCCAACCTAAAGAAACCAATGATGCCGGCTTTGCGATGACCTCTAGCTTTACCTCCATGCTCTTGACAGCTCTCTTGGTCTTTGATCCAAGCGAGGAAGAGATCAAGGAAAAACGAGTAGAAGAGCTGGTTCATCTATCTGAGCAAATCTTGGAGAAGGACCGTGCGGTCAAAGAAGTGGTCGATCTAGACTTCGAGCGCGTGATCTATCTGGGGGCAGGACCTTTCTTTGGCCTAGCCCATGAAGCCCAGCTCAAGATTTTGGAATTAACAGCAGGCAAAATCGCAACCATGTATGAGAGTCCTGTCGGATTCCGTCACGGTCCGAAATCCCTCATCAATGACCAGACCCTCGTCTTGGTCTTTGGATCCATTGATCCATACACACGTCAGTATGATCTGGACTTGGTTCGAGAAGTTGCAGGGGATCAAATTGCCCGTCAAGTTGTCCTCTTGACCGATCAAGCTGCAGGGATTGAGCATGTACGGGAAGTGTTGGTGAAAGCATCAGCAGACTCTCTAGATATCTACCGTGCCTTCCCATACATTATCTATGGTCAATTGATTTCTCTCTTGACTTCGCTCAAGGTGCAAAATCGCCCAGACACACCTTCACCAACTGGTACCGTCAATCGGGTTGTTCAAGGGGTGATCATTCATCCATTTCATAAAGAATAGCCACTAATTTTCTATAAAAAGTGGAGTGTTTCTTCTTGTGAAACTGATACAATGGAGAAAAACAGTGAGAGGAGAAGGTTTGTGAAACAGTATCAAGAAAGCGTGTTTGGGGAATGGCAGAATCAAGAGGTTCGGGCTTATCGCCTCGAAAATGATAAGGGCTACCAATTATCTGTCATGACCTATGGGGCGACGATCTTAGAATATGTGACGCCTGATAAAGAAGACCAGTTTACCAATATCATCTTAGGTTTTGATCGTTTTGAGGATTATGTGGACAATAGCCCTAAATATGGGGCTAGTATTGGCCCGGTAGCAGGTCGGATTGCAGGGGCAAGCTTTGAACTCAATGGTCAAACCTACCACTTGGAAGCCAATAACGGTGCCAACTGCAACCACAGTGGACCGACGGGTTGGGACAGCGCCTTGTTTAGCGTGGAATCCGTGACAGACCAAGAAATCACCCTGTACACAGAGCGTGCAGATGGTACCGGCGGTTTCCCTGGAAATCTCAAGATCTGGGTAACCTATGGTTTGACTGAAGCAGGTGAGCTCGAGATTGCTTATCGGGTAGAAACGGATCAAGATACTCTAGTTAACCCGACCAACCACAGCTATTTCAACCTATCTGGGGACTTCACCCAACCGATCAATGACCATGTCTTTCAGATCAACCATCAAGGGCTTTACCCTATCCATCCAGACGGTGTTCCTCTTCAGACCGTGGATAGAGAAAGTCCGGTTGTTCAGCATCTCTACCAAGCTATGCTCTTGGAGGATCTTTTTAAGGACTCTGATCCGCAAATCCGCCTGGTAGAAGGATTAGACCATCCATTTGCTCTTCCAGAAGGGCATGAAAATGCTGGCTTTCTTTACCATCAGCCATCTGGACGTTTCTTGACCTTCAAGTCAGAAGCCCCAGCCTTGGTGGTGTATTCAGCCAATTTCGTAGACGAGACTGTTCATCTGCAAGGCCAACCAATGGTTCAGCACAATGGCTTGGCTCTAGAATTCCAAACAGTGCCAGATGCCATTCATAGCGACCAGGCAGAAAAGGTCATCTTGAGAGCAGGTCAAGTCTTCACCAGCAAGACTAGCTACCATGCCATCGCTAAGAAATAAGAAGGAAAGGGGAGTGGCCAAACAAGGATGTGAAATCCTTGCTTGAGACCTCCTCTTTTTCTCAAAAAAAATTTTTTAGAAAAACTATAAGGAAATTTTAAGCTTCCTATCGTATACTAATACCATCATCAAAGACCTCCTAACTTTGAATGATAAAACTCCTAAAACTTTTTCATAATAATCTCCCTATAAGAGCCACCAAAGCCGGTGGCTTTTTTCTGGGAGTGAGACAGAACAATTTTTTAAAATTGTTCGTTGTCTCACCCCCGCACAGTTGATTAGGTAATCTTTGGAGCTATAAGAGCGAACAAAGATACCAATCAACCACTGCGTTATGTAATTATTACTAAACCTATTTCATCTAACCAAGCCTGATAGGGACGTAGACGAGCTTAGGTACATTGATGCAGTTTGAGCGGAGCGAAAACTACGTTCCTTCCTAACCGAACCAAAGGTACCGAAGTATTTTAATAGAGCGTAAGCTCTTTATTTTTTTGCACACAAAAAAGCCCCCTTGAGAAATTCTCAAGGGGTAGTGGAATGACTAATCGCTCGTTGTGTCAGACACTTTTTTGAATTTTGCTGAAATAATCGTATTTAGATTATTATGTCCATCGCGTTGCTCAATCGTCAACGTTAAAATATCTCCATCAATAGAGTATTTATACGTAGTTTCTTTAGCGACAGGTCCAATGGACATGGTTGCAAGTTGCACAATATTGATAGCTTCTGGGAAGATAATCGTTTGGTTTGCTGTATCTAATTTACCGTTCTTCAATACAGAATGAATTTTAGCATTACCTCTATCAAATTCATAAGTTGTATTGGGCAAGTCTTTAGCGCCATCCTGTAGATTGACTGATAATTTATTAAATTGATTTTTAATATATTCTTCTTTCGTTTGAGTCACTTTAGATGCATCTTTTTGTTTTAAGTAATCGTAGAACCTTCCAAAACCATCTGCTAGAGATACAGTATAGTCGAATTCAACAGATGTACCTGTAATGTTCAACGTTGGTTTTAAATCTTTCCATGCCTCAGGATAGATAAGCTTGATAGCCGAATCATCATTGTCAAAATCTTTAAAGGCTAAGCTACGTTCAAGAGCTGGTCGGAAGTCGATGGCTTGCCATTTTCCTTCAATTGGAACAGGGTCTTTTTGAGTAGTGCTTCCTTTACGTTTGAAGTGTAGTTCATAGTGAACTGGAAGATTATTTTTCTTCGCTTTTCCATCAATCGTGACATAAAGCATGTCGTCTTTTAATTTGTAGTGATATGTGTTTGGCGAAACGCGATTTTCACCGAATGAGAAGAAGAATGAGTTTGCTACTGAAAGTCCTTCATCAAAGGTCATTGTTTTGGCACCTTGATCAATAGAACCCGTTGCTTCGTAGCTAAACACGCCAGTATCTTTATTCATGCTGACTTTGTATTTCTTAAAGTCGCCTGCAAATCCTTCATGAGAGTCATACATGATTTTTTTGAATTCTTCTTCAGTCTTGCCTCTAGCTTCTGTTGTGACAGTGGAGAAAGCTTTAATAAAGTTATCAATGTTATAGTCGTATTTAATGGTTGCCGTATTGTTTTCAATCTTCATGTCCATTTTGAAGTCTTTAACAGATTCAAGCAAGTGTGCAAAGTGGATTCCATGGAGGGTATAGGCACCGATGGATTCCGTTAAAGCATCGAGAGTATCGACTAATTCCCATTCGCCATCAATCGTTTCGACTTTTGCTGTTTCTGTTTTAGCAGCCTTTTTAGAGCCACTTTGTTTTTGAGAACAAGAAGCTAGTAGGAAGACTGAGAGCAGAGCAACGAATGCTAAAAATAATTTTTTATAACGTCTAATCATCGCTAGACCTCCTTAAAATAGATGATTGTATTACGCTTATATTATACGTGCAACATAATTGTTTTGCAAGGGCTTTCAAACGAATCACAATTTTGTTTTGTAACTTGACCGATTATTCAACATAAGAAACGGAAAAATTGTATGTAGCAGAGTACCCAATAGATGAGATTCTCAAGGCTTCCTAAATTATTTTGTTTGCACGCAAAAGCCCCTTGAGAAATTCTCAAGGGGCGGTGAGCTATTTAATTAGTTTTAGGATCTGAAACTTTCTTGAATTTCATTGGATAAACGAGATGTGCTCCTGTTTCTTCGAATGTTTTTTCAGCGTAAATTGTAAGGATGTCACCATTCAATTCGTAGTGATAAGTAATTGGTACGTCTGTAGAATTAATATAAAGAGGTAGAACTCCAAAGATGTTTGGGACTTCAGGGAATACGATCGTTTTTGCATTCTCGTTTAAAACTCCATCTTTTAACGTTGCAGTTAACACTTTTGTATCGTTATCAAACGTTCCAGTTTGATGTTTAAAACTTCCAAATTTCTTTTCTCTTACGCCTAGAAGGATGGCAGTAGCTTCTTCTTTTGTAGGATATTCATCTTTATTCTGTTCAGCATAAAAATCAATATACTTATTCATATCAGCACTATAAGAATAAGTTACATCTGTTCCTGTGATTTTTAGAGTCGGAACGATATCTTGGAAGGCTTCAGTAACCTTTAATCGACTATTAGCATCACCATAATAAATTAAGAAAGTACGTTCCACTGTATCTCTAAAATCTACAGCTTTCCAGTCCCCTTCGAGTGAGACTGGGGTCGGTGCTACTGTGGTAGTTTCTGCAACTGTTGTAGTCTCAGCGGTTGTTTGTTGTTTCTGTTGCTGTTGTTTCTGTTGCCCACATCCTGATACCAATAGAAGAGCAAGAAGGGAAAACATCCATAGGGAACTTTTTTTCATATTGTTCATGATTGATCACTCCTTCTAATGATTGTCTTCTACGTAATTGAAACGAAGACGTATTACTCTAAAATGACTTTGTTCATCTTTACCTTCAGCATAAAGTGTTAGTTGGTTACCTTCAACGGTGTAAGTATAAGTAATTGGTACAAGTGAATTATACGTGGTTCCCATAACAATTCTACTTAAAAATGTAGGTGTTTCAGGGAACGTAATAGTATGTTTCTGTGTATCGATTTCTCCAGTTAGAGAGTAATCATAGGCATAATTAGGTTCGTCAAGAGTAATCTTTGTATGTTTCAAATTTGGAATATAATTCTTAAATTCAGCAGTTTTATTTTTTAAATACGATTCATAATTTGCTTTGTTCTCTCCTGTTGCAAATGCTTGATCCTCATACAGTTCTCTGTAATCAAAATGGTACTTCAATTCAACGGTTTTATCTTTAATGGTCATCGTCATCTTAACCTTATCGAAGTCATCAAGCATTAGTACAGCGGCAAGTTTTTTGATATTAGAAGCTAGGAATACTTTTTGAATGGTCATTTGTTGGTCAGTCCATTTCCAAGTTCCTTGTTGATCCTTTGTAAGATCTTGTGGTGCTTTTATTGTTTGAGGAGATTTATCTGTTTGAGAAGACTTATTTGTTTTAGAAGACTGCGATGGAGAAGACTGACATCCCGCAATAAGGAGCACTGCAAAGAATGCCAAGAAACCGAAAAGGATCTTCTTTGTTTTAGTAAACATAAATTTACCTCCTAAACGTTGTTGCTTTAATTTTATCATTAAAGGAAATAATTATAAAGTGAAATGGTGAGCGATAGATGAAGAAGGGACTGTATAATAAAAAGAAAGGTTGGCGATGAGGGCAACTGTTCAACTTATTCTAACGAACGCTAGTGAGAACCAGGATCTTTAAAAAACACATTCTATTTATGGTACCGAAGGTATCATTTTTTGCTATAATAGACTGTATGAGTAGAATTTTAGACAATGAAATCATGGGCGATGAAGAGGCCGTTGAACGGACGTTGCGCCCGCAATATTTACATGAATATATCGGTCAAGATAAGGTCAAGGACCAGCTGAAAATCTTTATCGAGGCAGCTAAGCTTCGGGATGAAGCGCTGGATCATGTCCTTCTTTTTGGCCCTCCGGGACTGGGGAAAACCACCATGGCCTTTGTCATTGCCAATGAACTGGGTGTCAATCTCAAGCAGACTTCTGGTCCTGTCATTGAAAAGGCTGGTGACTTGGTAGCTATCCTCAATGATCTAGAGCCGGGCGATGTCCTCTTTATCGATGAAATCCACCGTCTGCCTATGTCAGTCGAAGAAGTGCTTTACAGCGCCATGGAAGATTTTTACATCGATATCATGATTGGTGCTGGCGAGACCAGCCGGAGTGTTCATCTGGATCTTCCTCCCTTCACTCTGATTGGGGCGACGACTCGAGCTGGTATGCTGTCCAATCCCTTGCGCGCTCGTTTTGGAATTACGGGGCACATGGAATACTATGAGCAAGATGATCTGACAGAGATTGTCGAGCGGACCGCCGAAATCTTTGAGATGGAGATTACCCACGAAGCTGCCGAAGAGCTTTCTCTTCGTAGTCGGGGGACTCCTCGGATTGCCAACCGTTTGCTTAAACGGGTGCGCGATTTTGCTCAGATTATGGGCGATGGCTTGATTGATAACACCATTACGGACAAGGCCCTCTCTATGCTAGATGTGGACCATGAAGGGCTGGACTATGTCGATCAAAAGATCCTGCGCACCATGATTGAGATGTATGGCGGTGGCCCGGTTGGTCTTGGGACCCTATCGGTCAATATTGCCGAAGAGCGCGAGACCGTAGAAGATATGTATGAGCCTTACTTGATTCAGAAAGGTTTTATCATGCGGACCCGGACAGGGCGCGTGGCGACCCGCAAGGCCTATGAACACCTGGGTTATCCCTACAATGGAGATTAGAAGAAGATGCTGACGGAAAAAGCGATCGTAGAACAGATCCAAGCGGATCAGGAGATGATGAAAGTCTTGGCCATTATTCGAGATCTCAACTTGGCAGATGCCTGGTTAGTGGCGGGCGCGGTGCGAAATTTCATCTGGAACCGGCTCTCTGGAAAACCAGGGTTTGATGCGACAACCGATATGGATCTGGTCTTTTATGACCCTGCGATCAGCTATGAGGAGACTCTGCAGATCGAGCAGGAATTAAAGAAGACCTATCCCCAGTACGCTTGGGAAGTGAAGAATCAAGTCTACATGCACCAGCATAGTCCGGGGACGGCTCCTTATCGCAGTGCCTGTGATGCGGTTTCCAAATACCCCGAGCAGTGTACGGCACTTGCAGTTCGCTTAAGAAAAGATGGTCAGCTAGAGCTCTTTCTCCCTTATGGGACAAAGGATATCGAAGACTTCATCGTTCAGCCAACTCCGCATTTTTTAGCCAGCCCAGAGCGTTTAGCGGTTTATACAGAGCGGATGAAAAAGAAGGATTGGCAGAGTAAATGGCCTCCATTAGAGGTTCGTTTTCCAAAATAGAGAAACAGATCAGATTTGAAAAAGGAATCTGATTTTTCTTTAAAATGATGGAGTCCCTTTGTCATCTTTCTGTCACATTTTTGTTATAATGGTAATAGTATGCTGGTTTTCCATAGTGGAAAGCCAAGAGCTCAGCTAGGTTGGGCAGTCCGAACAAGGAGTTAGGTGGAATCATGAAAAAAATCGTCTTTGTCTGCTTAGGAAATATTTGTCGGAGCCCCATGGCGGAGTTTGTCATGAAGGACTTGACGGATCAGTATGAGATTGAAAGTCGGGCCACCTCGAGCTGGGAACATGGCAATCCCATCCATCAGGGAACCCGGAAAATCTTTCAACAACACCAGGTCCCATATGATCCAGCTAAGACGTCCTTACAGATCAAGGAAGAGGATTTTTACAACTTTGATTTGATCCTAGGGATGGACGAAAACAATGTAGCAGATCTGAAGCAAATGGCTCCTGCAGGAACAGAACACAAGATTCATCTTTTTGCTGCTGAAAGTGTGCCAGATCCGTGGTATACCGGTGATTTTGAAGAGACCTATTCCAGAGTCCTGAGCGGCTGTAAGGCTTGGTTAGATCAGTTAGCAACTTTTTAAGAGTTTGATATGTGAGAGAATACAGAATATGAAAGAATTTTATGAGACCTATAAGGTCTATCTGACGCGAAAAAATTTAGAAATAGCAGCATTAGTCGTGATTATTCTATCTGCTTTGCTGGTTTTCCTTTCAGCCATTCCAGGTCAGGGCGTCTTGACCTTGGACAAGGGGGCGATCCGTTACGACGGAAGTTTGGTCCGTGGCAAGATGAATGGCAAGGGAACCGTCACCTTTAAAAATGGGGATACCTATACAGGTAACCTCGTCAACGGCTCTTTTAGTGGCTATGGTAAGTTTAAGTCCAAGGATGGCTGGACCTATGAAGGGCAGTTTGTTAATGGCCAGCCGGAGGGCAAAGGCACCTTAACCACAGAAGCCAACGTCGTATACAAAGGAACATTCAAGCAGGGGATTTATCAAAATGCGCATTAAATGGTTTTCACTAGTCCGTGTTACAGGACTCTTATTGGTATTGCTTTACCATTTCTTCCAAAAAGCCTTTCCTGGAGGCTTTATTGGGGTAGATATTTTCTTCACCTTCTCAGGATTTTTGATTACAGCGCTCTTGATCGATGAATTTGCGCGCAAGCAAGGAATCGACTACCTGGCATTCTTGAAACGGCGCTTTTACCGGATCGTACCACCCCTTGTCTTTATGGTCTTGGTCGTGATGCCCTTTACCTTTATGGTCCAACGGGACTACGTGGCTGGTATTGGGACTCAGATTGCGGCGGTCTTCGGTTTTGTGACCAATTTCTTTGAGATGGCAACGGGTGGTAGTTACGAAAGTAACTTCATTCCACATCTCTTCCTTCATACCTGGAGTTTGGCTCTAGAAGTGCATTACTATGTGCTCTGGGCACTTTTGGCATGGTTCTTGGCTAAGCGGGCTAAGACAGTTGGGAAATACCGAGGCATGCTCTTCCTGGCGTCCAGCGGACTCTTTCTCTTCACCTTCTTGTCTATGTTCATCCGCGCCTTTCTGACAGCTAATTTCTCCACTATCTATTTTTCTAGCTTCACTCACATCTTCCCCTTCTTTGCGGGATCATGTCTAGCAACGGTAACAGGGATTGCTAATGTCAGCCCGAACTTTACAAAGTTGGTGCAGTCTTGGAGCATGAAAAAGACCTTATCGGTCTTGGGTGGAAGCTTTGCCTTCTTGTTTGTGCTCAGTCTTTTCTTGCCATTTGATAGCTTGTGGACCTATCTGTTTGGCTTTTTAGCAGCGACAATCGCAGCTTGTGCCATGATTCTGTCGGCCCGCATTCTCCATGAAAAGACGCCAGATAAAAAAGAACCAGCCATTCTCAATTTCTTGGCAGATACTAGTTATGGTGTCTATCTTTTCCACTGGCCTTTCTTTATCATCTTCTCTCAACATTTGGGAAATATGATGGCAGCCCTTGTGACGACGATCGTTTCCTTGATTCTAACGGCTCTGTCCTTCTATATTTTGGAGCCAACTATTGCAGGCAAGGAACCTCGTGTCTTCGGCATGAAGATGGATCTCAGTTTTTTGACCAAGCCGATCTTTTACCTCATGATTCCTCTGGCTCTCTTGATGATTGGAATCTCCGCCTTTGCACCAACCGTTGGAGCTTTTGATGAGAGTTTGGTAGTGAGTGGGCTCAATCAAGCAGACAGCAAAATGCAGGTCACACGGACGCAAGTGGATAATGCGACGGCAACAGACTATAACGTCTCAAATGGTGTGACCATGATCGGTGATTCCGTTAACTTGCGAGCGCAGGACTACCTGACTAAAGCCATCCCTGGCATCCAGATCGATGCAGTGGTGAGCCGTCAGTTGGAAAATGGAATGAAGGTCTTTGAGACCGATATCTCCAATAAAGTTCTCCTAAAAAATGTGGTCATTGCCCTAGGAACCAATACTGTAAGCAACTACAAAGAATTGCTGGATCAGTATGTTGAGAAACTTCCAAAAGGCCGTCGCTTGATCCTTGTGACACCATATGATGGGCGCTATGCCAACGATCAGTCCAGTGAATCGGTTCAAACGCGTCTTTATGAGTTGGAACTAGCTAAGAAATACGACTTTATCACGATTGCGGACTGGTACCAAGTAGCAATTGAAAATCCAAACATTTGGGTGGGAACAGACTCTGTTCACTTCAATATGGAAACCAATGGTGGGGAACTCTATGCTCAAACAGTCAAAGAAGCCCTTGATAAGGCCGAAAAAGGTCCGGTCAAGAAGTAACAATGCTTCTCTGAAACTGAAACAAAACAAATCCTAACAAAATAAAACAAAAAGCAACTTTTTACTTGTAAAAAGCTGCTTATTTTAGTAAGATTAAGAAAACGCTTACAAAAATCAATTGAAAACATCTCTTTGTGAAGAAAAAATTTTTTTAATTATTTTTTCACAATTTTGCTAGACAATTGCTTTCACATCAATAAGATTGATAAAAATTTCACAAACTTCAAAAAAATCTTTGTGAAAGTTGCTTGGAAGTGTTTACAAAAATCTCAAAATAGAGTACAATTATATTGTGAAATAATTAACAAATCGAAATTTCTTACACTATTCTTGAAAATTTCAGAAAACATGAAAAAGTTCTAGAAAAGGATAAGGGTTTCAAACATTGGAGGAAAGCATCAAATGGCTGATAAAAAAACTCTCTCACCTGAAGAAAAGAAACTCGCTGCTGAAAAACACGTAGACGAGTTGGTGCAAAAAGCGCTAGTGGCGCTTGAAGAAATGCGCAAATTGAACCAGGAGCAAGTGGACTACATTGTAGCGAAAGCATCTGTAGCTGCTCTTGACGCACACGGTGAGCTCGCTCTTCATGCTTATGAAGAAACTGGTCGTGGAGTCTTTGAAGACAAAGCAACCAAGAACTTGTTCGCTTGTGAACACGTTGTAAACAACATGCGTCACACCAAGACGGTTGGTGTCATTTCAGAAGATGACGTCACTGGTTTGACCCTGATTGCTGAGCCAGTCGGAGTTGTCTGCGGGATCACTCCTACAACCAACCCTACTTCAACAGCAATCTTTAAAGCCTTGATTTCCTTGAAGACACGGAACCCTATCGTCTTTGCCTTCCACCCATCTGCTCAAGAATCATCTGCTCATGCGGCACGAATCGTACGCGATGCAGCAATTGCAGCTGGAGCACCTGAGAACTGTGTGCAATGGATTACCCAACCTTCTATGGAAGCAACCAGTGCCCTTATGAACCATGAAGGAGTTGCGACCATCCTTGCGACCGGTGGTAACGCCATGGTAAAAGCAGCTTATTCTTGTGGAAAACCAGCTCTTGGGGTAGGTGCCGGAAACGTTCCTGCTTACGTTGAAAAATCAGCCAATATCCGCCAAGCAGCACACGATATCGTCATGTCTAAATCATTTGACAATGGTATGGTCTGTGCGTCTGAACAAGCGGTTATCATCGATAAAGAAATCTACGATGAGTTTGTTGAAGAATTCAAATCTTACCACACTTACTTTGTTAACAAAAAAGAAAAAGCCCTTCTTGAAGAGTTCTGCTTCGGCGTAAAAGCCAATAGCAAGAACTGTGCAGGTGCGAAATTGAATGCGGACATCGTTGGGAAACCAGCAGCATGGATCGCTGAACAAGCTGGCTTCTCTGTACCAGAAGGAACCAATATCCTTGCGGCAGAATGTAAAGAAGTTGGCGAAAAAGAACCGTTGACTCGTGAAAAATTGTCACCAGTCATCGCTGTTTTGAAATCTGAAAGCCGTGAAGACGGAATTAACAAAGCTCGCCAAATGGTTGAATTCAACGGTCTTGGTCACTCAGCAGCCATCCATACTGCTGATGAAGAATTGACCAAAGAATTTGGTAAAGCGGTCAAAGCTATTCGTGTGATCTGCAACTCTCCTTCGACTTTCGGTGGTATCGGGGATGTTTACAATGCCTTCTTGCCATCATTGACACTTGGATGTGGTTCTTACGGACGTAACTCTGTTGGGGACAACGTTAGTGCCATCAACCTCTTGAATATCAAAAAAGTCGGACGCCGGAGAAATAACATGCAATGGATGAAACTTCCTTCAAAAACATACTTTGAACGTGATTCAATTGAATACCTACAAAAATGTCGTGACGTTGAACGTGTCATGATCGTTACAGACCACGCTATGGTAGAGCTTGGTTTCCTTGATCGTATCATCGAACAGCTTGACCTTCGTCGCAATAAGGTAGTTTACCAAATCTTTGCAGACGTAGAACCAGATCCAGATATCACAACTGTTGAACGTGGTACAGAGATCATGCGTGCCTTCAAACCGGATACCATCATTGCTCTTGGTGGTGGATCACCAATGGATGCGGCCAAAGTAATGTGGCTCTTCTACGAACAACCAGAAGTGGACTTCCGTGACTTGGTTCAAAAATTCATGGATATCCGTAAACGTGCCTTCAAGTTCCCATTGCTTGGTAAGAAGACTAAATTTATTGCGATCCCAACAACATCTGGTACAGGATCTGAAGTTACTCCATTTGCCGTTATCTCTGATAAAGCAAACAACCGTAAATACCCAATCGCAGACTACTCATTGACTCCAACAGTTGCCATCGTAGACCCTGCCTTGGTATTGACAGTTCCTGGATCTGTTGCAGCAGACACTGGTATGGATGTTTTGACGCACGCGACAGAAGCTTACGTATCACAAATGGCTAGCGACTTCACAGATGGTCTTGCTCTTCAAGCTATTAAACTTGTCTTTGAAAACTTGGAAAGCTCAGTCAAGAATGCGGACTTCCATTCACGCGAAAAGATGCACAATGCGTCAACCATCGCAGGTATGGCCTTCGCCAATGCCTTCCTCGGTATTTCTCACTCCATGGCCCACAAGATCGGTGCGCAATTCCACACCATCCACGGACGGACCAATGCCATCTTGCTTCCATACGTTATCCGCTACAACGGTACACGCCCAGCCAAGACAGCTACATGGCCTAAGTACAACTACTACCGTGCAGATGAAAAATACCAAGATATCGCTCGTATGCTAGGACTTCCATGCTCTACTCCAGAAGAAGCCGTTGAAGCTTACGCAAAAGCTGTATACGAACTCGGTGAACGCTGTGGTATCGAAATGAACTTCAAAGCACAAGGAATCGATGAAAAAGAATGGAAGAAACATTCTCGTGAATTGGCCTTCCTTGCTTACGAAGATCAATGTTCACCAGCTAACCCACGTCTTCCAATGGTAGACCATATGCAAGAAATCATCGAAGATGCATACTATGGTTACAAGGAACGTCCAGGACGTCGTAAATAAGACGCCAAGGAACAACTGATGTTTATCAGCTACCCCCACTCGAAAGAGTGGGGGATTTTTGCTATTTGGGTCCAAAACTCGTTTTTTCATAAAAAATTAGACTTTTTTTCAGAAATTGTGTTATTTTTATAGCATTCCGAGCTATTTTATGTTACCCTATAGTGTGTGAATCTGCCTGTAGCTGAAGGGTTATGATCCTTTTTCAGTTATAGGAAACGAAAAAA
Source organism: Streptococcus sp. CF8_Ac1-9 (assembly GCF_024295565.1). Taxonomy (NCBI): domain Bacteria; kingdom Bacillati; phylum Bacillota; class Bacilli; order Lactobacillales; family Streptococcaceae; genus Streptococcus; species Streptococcus sp. CF8_Ac1-9. The sequence goes on along the minus strand of NZ_JANCOY010000005.1, from coordinate 70,471 downwards.
CAAATCCAAGAAAGGAGGCCATCTCAAATGGAGTTAGAAGGTGACGTGCAAGGAAGACAAGATCAGGCACAGAAAATTATTAAAATGCCCCAACGAGATCGGGAAACTTCCACTTCAGAAAATCAGCCATCATCTGCTTCGGTGGTCTCCATGTATGGGCAGGAAAAGCCAAGCATTTCTAGCCTCCATCAGCAACTAGCGAGCGCGTCTGGAACCCAGACCATTCAATTGCGGGAGGAATTGGTGCTGGCGGTAGCGCAGAATGCTTCAGCGCAAGCAACTGCCTTTGAGGCAGAGGTCAAGGATAAGCTGGAAGAGGCCAAGGAGACGGTTTCTCATAAGGTCGCTGAGGTGTCACAAATGGCCCACAGCATGGCCCAATTTTTAACAGACGCAGAAGTGGAGCAACTATTAGGAGAGTTCTCCATGGATGCTTGTTGGGACCAAGCGGTAGAGGCGGAGAACCTCGCCCAAGCAAAGGCCTATTCCACTCGCTTGTCAGATTTGGCAGGTCAGCTGGAGGCTGCATCAGCTCAATTGGTGGACTTGGACAAGGGACAAGCGACGGCCTTTGATTTTTCATAAGTAGGAGAAAAAGATGTTAGAGATCCTGGGAGAGGACAGAGAACGAATTGAGGAGCTCCATCGAGAGATTAAAAAGGAGCAAGAGCGGATTGCGATCAGAAGTTTGATTGCAACGCAGAAAGCCTTGATGATGTTGGAAGGGATGAGTTTGCAGGTAACCTTGGGCGGTCAATCCGAAAAGATGCGCTCTTTTGCTACAACGACCCTCGTTAGTGATTTGAAAGATGGATTTACAGGAGGAGCAGCGGACGCGGTAGAAACAGCACTGAAAGCAGTGAAGAAGCCGATTTTATTGAGTCCGATTAAAGGAGGTATGTGATGTACCATTCAGGAAATAGTGAATTAGAACAACTAGAAGATCGACATTACCGCTTCAATCAAAAGCTCAGTGAGTTGGAGTGGGATTATGCGGATATGCGTATGGATGTCCGCCAACATACAGAAAATTTAGTGGACTGGCTGAGTGCCTTGCATTTTCAAGCGCCAAGTGCGGAGGCCCAAAGTGGCTTGGAGCGTTTATTTGCCTTGCAAGAAGAGTTTGAGGCAGAACTCAAGCGCTATGAAGAGCGTTTAGAAGAAGAGCGTGAGCGCGAGCAGCAAGAGTACTATAAGCAGCGTCAACAATTAGAACAAGGTGATTGAAACATTCCTCTGGTAGAGATAAGAGGAATGTTTTTGTTTGCTCGAAAACTTTTAAAAATGTGCCTATAAATTCTTGCAATCGCTTACTTAGTATGTTATAATATTCACAAAGAAACGAAAATAAAATGGTTTTATCAAACCAACAAAAAAGGAGTCGCTTGTGAAAGCTGCAACTTATGTATCTGCAGGCAATCTGCAACTGCTGGATCAAGCTCACCACCCACCACTTCAAACTCTCAGAAGTTGAAAAAGCCTATGATGTCTTTAAACATGCGGGTGAAAACCATGCACTCAAGGTCATTATCGAAAATGACATCAGTGAATGAAGTGGTGACTAATATTTGTTCATAGTTTTTTTAGACGGGCCAGAGATATTCTGGTCCTATTTTCAACCCCAAAAAGCCAATGATTCCTTGCAAAATAAATTCGTTGTCTTATAATAGAAGTACAGAAAACGATTACATAAAGAGGAAGGTGTGATCTTATGAAACGGTTTTGTTATCATCATGAATTCTGGATGGACTTCCATTTCTGGATCTTGGTCTTGCTTTTAGCGACTGTAGCTTTAACGATGCAGGCTCCGCTTTCGGTAGTTAGCCTCGCTTATCTTGCTTTTGTTGGAATTTTGATCCTTCTTCAGGTCTTTCAACCGCCTGTATCGACACGGCAGTATCCAGAAGGTAGCTACCATTTCAATTGGACCTTTTATCGCGATACCCGACTGTATATCAATCTCTTTTTACTAGCAGGTCTCTTGGCAGGCCCAATGGCTTCATCGGATATGGTCTATTGGATCTTGCTTGGAGCAGTCGTCGGCTCTATTGGCTTTGTATTTGTCGTAAAGGAAAAAGCGACTCAAAAGATGGCCTAAGGAATCACCATGTCCTAGATCTCTGAAACTAGTTTCAGAGATCTTTTTATTTTTCCCAAAATGCGAAACTATAATCCAATTGCAGGGTTAATATTGTAAGCGTTTTAAAAATGGATTATAATCAATTTACAAGTACTCGAGTTGCCTTATTATCAAAGGAGAAGGAGTTATGTCAAAGATTACAAAAGATGAATTGATCCAGCAAATCAAAGATGGCATCATTGTTTCTTGTCAGGCTCTCCCTCACGAACCGCTCTATACAGAAACTGGAGGAGTCATTCCTCTCTTGGTTAAAGCGGCTGAGCAGGGTGGAGCTGTCGGGATCCGAGCCAATAGTGTCCGAGATATCAAGGAAATCAAGGAAGTGACCAAGTTACCGATCATTGGGATTATCAAACGTGATTACCCACCTGAAGAACCCTTTATCACGGCTACCATGAAAGAAGTTGATGAATTAGCAGCTTTGGATATCGCGGTCATTGCTCTGGATTGTACCAAACGTCCCCGTCATGATGGCCTTTTGATTAGTGACTTTATCCATCAAGTCAAAGAAAAATATCCCGATCAGCTGTTGATGGCCGATATCTCGACCTTGGAAGAAGGATTGACGGCTGTTGAAGCTGGAGTAGACTTTGTCGGAACGACCTTATCTGGATATACAGACTACAGTCCAAAGGTCGATGGACCAGATTTTGAACTGATCCATAGCCTCTGCCAAGCAGGAGTAGATGTCATCGCAGAAGGCAAGATCCACTATCCGGATCAAGCCAATAAAATCCATGATCTCGGGGTTCGCGGCATCGTTGTAGGTGGTGCCATTACTCGACCAAAAGAGATTACAGAGCGCTTCGTCGCAGCCTTAAAATGAGAAAACAAAACAGTAGATTGAAGGAGGAGGAGACCGAATAGAGAGTAGTCGAATTCATTTAATGAGAGTGTTTCAGTGAAGGATAACGATGAAGATTTCAAGAAGGAAGTCATATTTGCTTAACTTTCTGCAACATAAATCTAGTGTAAAAGGAGAAATAGATGATATTTGATGATTTAATAAACATAAAATTGTACAAAGGGATTCATCCTAATCTGGATCAAGCGATTGATTTTCTCTATGAACACCGGAAAGATTCTTTTGATCTCGGGAGATATGATATCGACGGTGACAAGGTCTTTCTCGTTGTCCAAGAAAACACCCTTAACAAAGATGAAAATGATCGCTTTGAACATCATCGTCGTTATGCCGACCTTCATTTATTAGTTGAAGGACATGAATTTTCTAGCTACGGTTCCCGTATCCTAGATGAAGCTATTCCATTTGATGAAGCAAGTGATATTGGCTTTGTTCATTGTGAGAAATTCTATCCACTTCATTTGGGCTATCATAATTTTGCAGTCTTCTTCCCTGGTGAACCTCATCAACCAAATGGCTATTCAGGTCAGGAAGAAATAGTCAGAAAGTATCTATTCAAAATTGCGATTGATTAGATATGTCAAATAGAAAATGGAGGAGATAAGCGATATAGTTAGTTTTTTCGGAGAAGTTAAGGCTTCAAAGCACAGATTGCATTTTTTGTATTTAAAATAGAAAGAGGAAAACAATGAAAAATAGTAAGAAAATTCTTTTCGCTTTGGTTCTCGCGTTATTCGCATTGTTTGTCACTGCATGTTCATCTTCAAAAAATGATGCAGAAGGAAGTAATAAATCTGGAGAATTATCTGGTGAAATTGTAATGTGGCACTCATTTACTCAGGGACCTCGGTTAGAAAGTATTCAAAAATCAGCTGATGAGTTCATGAAGAAGCATCCAAAGGTTAAAATCAAGATTGAGACATTTTCATGGAATGACTTCTATACAAAATGGACGACTGGATTAGCAAATGGCAATGTTCCAGATATTAGTACAGCTTTGCCAAACCAAGTTATGGAAATGGTCAATTCAGATGCTTTGGTTCCATTGAATGATACTATTAAGACAATTGGAGAAGACAAATTTAATAAAACAGCATTAGATGAAGCGAAGGTTGATGGCAATTTTTATTCCGTGCCTTTGTACTCACATGCTCAAGTTATGTGGGTTCGCACTGATTTATTGAAACAATATAATATTGAAGTTCCAAAAACATGGGATCAGTTGTATGAAGCTTCTAAAAAATTAAAAGAAAATGGAGTTTATGGATTGTCTGTTCCTTTCGGGACAAATGATATGATGGGGACACGCTTCTTGAATTTCTATGTACGAAGTGGCGGTGGTAGCCTGTTGACAAAAGATTTGAAAGCTAACTTGACAAGCAAACTGGCTCAAGATGGAATTAAATATTGGGTGAAGATGTACAAAGAATTTTCTCCGAAAGATTCATTGAACTTTAATGTCTTGCAACAAGCTACTTTGTTCTATCAAGGAAAGACAGCATTTGACTTTAACTCAGGATTCCATGTAGGTGGTATTCAAGCAAATAGCCCTCAATTGATTGATGCGATTGACGCTTATCCTATTCCAAAAGTAAAAGAATCAGATAAAGATTATGGCATTGAAACTTCTAATATTCCATTGGTAGTTTGGAAGAATTCAAAACATCCAGAAGTAGCGAAAGCATTCTTAGAATCTTTGTATGAAAAGAAAGATTATATTAGCTTCTTAGATTCAACTCCTGTTGGAATGTTGCCTGCCATCAAAGGAATTAGTAATGATCCAGCCTATAAAGATAATGACATCCGCAAGAAATTCCAACATGCAGAAGAAGTTATTACAAAAGCAGCGGAAAAAGGTACAGCTATTGGATATGAAAATGGTCCAAGTGTTCAAGCTGGAATGTTAACAAACCAACATATCATTGAACAAATGTTCCAAGATATTATTACAAATGGTAAAGACCCAATGGAGGCTGCTAAGGATGCAGAAAAACAATTGAATGATTTATTCGAAACTGTAGCAGTTGATGTTAAATAATAATAGCAGAGGCTACAATAATGTAGCCTCTGTTTTTAGAGAGGAAAAAAGCATATGGTCAAAAATAGAAATTTGACTCGATGGGTGTTTGTGTTACCTGCTATTATCATTGTTGGACTATTATTTGTTTACCCATTTTTCTCCAGCATCTATTTTAGCTTTACAAACAAACATTTGATCATGCCGCGGTATAAATTTGTAGGATTAGCAAATTACAAAGCAGTTTTATCGGATCCTAATTTCTACAATGCCTTCTTTAACTCCCTTAAATGGACAGTCTTTTCTCTTTTGGGACAAGTGCTTGTTGGTTTTGTGTTAGCACTTGCATTGCATAGAGTTAGACGCTTTAAGAAGTTATATAGAACATTGTTGATTGTTCCTTGGGCCTTCCCAACAATTGTTATTGCCTTCTCTTGGCAATGGATCTTAAATGGAGTATATGGTTATCTACCTAATTTGATTGTGAAATTAGGACTGATGAATCATGTTCCTGGATTTTTGACAGAAAGTACCTGGGCCTTTATCTGTTTAGTATTTATTAATATTTGGTTTGGTGCCCCTATGATCATGGTCAATGTTCTATCTGCCTTACAAACGGTTCCGGAGGAACAGTTTGAAGCCGCTAGGATTGATGGAGCTTCCAGTTGGCAAGTTTTTAGATTTGTTATTTTACCTCACATTAAAGTAGTAGTCGGATTACTTGTTGTACTGAGAACAGTATGGATCTTTAATAACTTCGATATTATTTATCTGATTACCGGTGGTGGCCCTTCAAACGCAACAACAACATTGCCAATATTTGCATATAATCTCGGTTGGGGAACAAAACTTCTTGGGCGTGCCTCAGCGGTAACAGTCTTGCTATTTATTTTCTTATTGGCAGTATGTTTCATTTACTTTGGAGTAATTAGTAAATGGGAGAAGGAGGGTAGAAAATGATGAAGAGAAGAACAAATGTACTCCTTGATATTGGGTCACATGTTGTTTTAGTTATTTCAACTATTATCGCAATTTTTCCTTTAATTTGGATCCTTCTATCTTCTGTGAAAGGAAAAGGTGAATTAACCCAGTTTCCAACAAGATTTTGGCCTAAACAGTTTACTCTCGATTATTTTACGCATGTTATTAATGACCTACATTTTATAAATAATATAAAAAATAGCTTATTAATCGCATTAACGACAACGGTCATCGCTATTATCATTTCTGCAATGGCTGCTTACGGTATTGTTCGCTTCTTTCCAAAATTAGGGGCGATCATGTCCCGGTTGCTAGTCATTACCTATATCTTCCCTCCGATCTTGTTGGCAATTCCTTATTCTATTGCCATTGCAAAAGTTGGATTAACCAATAGTTTAATTGGTTTAATGATTGTTTATCTTTCGTTTAGTGTCCCTTATGCAGTGTGGTTGTTAGTAGGATTCTTCCAAACAGTTCCAATTGGAATCGAGGAAGCAGCAAAAATAGATGGCGCGAATAAATTTGTTACCTTCTATAAAGTGGTGTTACCAATTGTTGCACCAGGGATTGTTGCCACAGCCATCTATACCTTTATCAATGCATGGAATGAATTCCTTTATGCATTGATCTTGATTAACGATACAAGTAAGATGACGGTTGCGGTGGCTTTGCGTTCATTAAATGGTTCGGAAATACTGGATTGGGGAGATATGATGGCGGCATCCGTAATTGTAGTATTGCCTTCAATTATCTTCTTCTCAATTATCCAAAATAAAATCGCAAGTGGTCTTTCTGAAGGATCCGTAAAATAGTAAAAATAGGAATAGGAGAAAAACAATGGTTGTAAATTATGGTGTTGTCGGCACAGGATACTTTGGTGCTGAATTAGCAAGATATATGAAAAAAAATGATGGTGCAGTAATTACAGTTGTGTATGATCCAGAAAATGCAGAAGCTGTAGCAGAAGAATTAGGAGCACGAGTGGCTTCGTCACTAGATGAATTGGTTCAAAGTGACGATGTGGATTGTGTGATCGTGGCTTCCCCTAATAATTTGCATAAAGAACCCGTGATTAAAGCTGCTCAGAATGGAAAAAATGTATTTTGTGAAAAACCGATTGCTTTATCATATGAAGATTGTAAAGAGATGGTAGAAACATGTAAAGAAAATGGTGTGATTTTCATGGCTGGTCACATTATGAATTTCTTTAATGGTGTCCATCATGCTAAAGAATTGATTAATCAAGGGGTTATTGGGGACGTTTTATACTGTCATACAGCGAGAAATGGCTGGGAAGAACAACAACCATCCATTTCATGGAAAAAAATTCGTGAAAAATCAGGGGGCCATCTTTACCACCATATCCATGAGTTGGATTGCGTTCAATTTTTAATGGGAGGTATTCCTGAAACAGTTACGATGACAGGTGGAAATGTAGCTCACCAAGGAGAAAACTTTGGTGATGAAGATGACATGATTTTTGTCAATATGGAATTCCCTGGCAAGCGATTTGCCTTGCTTGAATGGGGTTCTGCCTATCGTTGGGGAGAACACTATGTCTTGATTCAGGGAACGAAGGGTGCTATAAAATTAGACCTATTTAATTGTAAAGGTACTCTGAAAGTAGATGGAAAAGAATCATATTTCTTAATTCATGAATCTCAGGAAGAAGATGATGACCGTACAAGAATTTATCATAGCACGGAGATGGATGGTGCTATTGCCTATGGTAAACCAGGGAAACGAACTCCATTGTGGCTATCTTCTGTTATTGATAAAGAAATGAAATACCTTCATGACATAATGAATGGTGCTCCTGTATCAAAAGAATTTGAAAAACTATTAACCGGAGAAGCGGCGTTAGAAGCGATTGCGTCTGCTGATGCTTGTACTCGTTCCATTAATGAGGACCGAAAAGTTAAATTATCAGAGATCATGGGTTAATAATATTACTGATACGACAAAAGGAGAAAAAATGTCAGATTTAAAAAAATATGAAGGAGTCATCCCCGCTTTTTACGCCTGCTATGATGACCAAGGAGAAATTAGCCCGGAGCGGGTACGTGCGCTGGTAGAATATTTTATCGCGAAAGGTGTGCAGGGCTTGTATGTCAACGGATCCTCTGGCGAATGTATCTACCAGAGCGTGGCCGACCGCAAGCTGATTCTAGAAGAAGTGATGGCAGTAGCTAAAGGGAAATTGACCATCATTGCTCACGTAGCCTGCAACAACACCAAGGATAGCGTGGAATTGGCACGACATGCGGAAGAATTAGGAGTGGATGCCATTGCGGCCATTCCACCGATCTATTTCCGCTTGCCAGAATACAGTGTGGCCCACTACTGGAATGAAATCAGTGCAGCCGCACCCAATACAGACTTTGTCATCTACAATATCCCGCAATTGGCAGGGGTCGCTTTGACACCGAGTCTTTACAAGGAAATGTTGAAAAATCCACGGGTGATTGGGGTAAAGAATTCTTCGATGCCTGTTCAGGATATCCAGACCTTTGCTTCTTTGGGAGGCGATGACCATATCGTCTTTAATGGTCCAGATGAACAATTCCTAGGTGGCCGTCTCATGGGAGCGCATGCTGGAATCGGTGGCACCTATGGTGCGATGCCAGAACTCTTCTTGAAGCTCAATCAGCTGATTGCTGAGAAAGACTTGGAGACTGCGCGTGCCTTGCAGTTTGCCATCAATGACATTATTGGAGTCTTGACATCTGCTCATGGCAATATGTATGCGGTCATCAAAGCGGTTTTGCGCATTAATGAAGGTTTGGACTTGGGATCTGTTCGCTCCCCTTTGACGCCAGTAGTAGAAGCGGATCAAGAAGTGATTCAACGTGCTGCTCAACTCATTCAGGACACAAAAGCCAGATTCCTTTGATCAAAGGAGGTCTAGATGAATCCATATGTTGTAATTGATATCGGAGGGACCAGTATCAAGTATGGTTTAGCCGATGCAAAAGGGCAACTCCTAGAGACCCATGAAATGCCAACGGAGGCTCAAAAAGGAGGACCTCACATTCTTAACACAACAAAGGAAATCGTAGCTCGTTATTTGAAGAAGCATCCCTTGGCAGGGGTGGCGATTTCTTCGGCCGGAATGGTAGATCCTGATAAGGGAGAAATCTTTTATGCCGGCCCACAAATTCCCAACTATGCAGGCACCCAATTCAAAAAGGAAATCGAAGAGACCTTTCAGATCCCTTGCGAGATTGAAAATGATGTCAACTGTGCCGGTCTCGCAGAGGTCACTACAGGCCATGCAAAAGGATCGAACAATGCTGTTTGCCTGACGATTGGGACAGGGATCGGTGGTTGCCTCTTGCTCGATGGTCAAGTCTTTCATGGCTTTAGCAATTCAGCCTGTGAGGTTGGCTATCTTCATTTGCCAGACGGTGCCTTTCAGGATCTAGCTTCAACGACGGCTTTAGTCGAGTATGTGGCAGAACATCATGGTGATCCTGTGGAACAGTGGAATGGTCGCCGGATCTTCAAGCAGGCAACAGAAGGAGATAAGATCTGTATGGCTGGAATTGATCGAATGGTGACCTACCTTGGCAAAGGACTAGCCAATATCGCCTATGTGGTCAATCCAGAGGTCATTGTTCTTGGAGGGGGGATTATGGCTCAGGAAGCCATCCTGAAACCTAAAATCTATCAAGCCCTGTGTGCTGAACTGGTTCCTAGCCTAGCAGATAAGATCCGTTTGGAATTTGCCCACCATCAAAACGCCGCAGGTATGTTGGGGGCCTACTACCACTTTAGACAAAAACATGGAACATAAAACAAGTCGCGCTGGCGACTTGTTTTTGATTCATCAAAAAAAGCATGAAAGATGAAGAAAACCTGATCTTTCATGCTTTTTAAATAGGGAGACCATATTAAGATTTTCGAGAACGTTGATTAGAAAGTTTTTTGTTTTCCCAGTAGCTATTAAAGACAATTTCCTTTTGTTCTCGGCTTTTATTAAGGAAATGAGCATAGATCAAATCGACCACAATGAGGAGTGGTAAAATAGCAGAAATTCGATCGATATAGGTACTACTAGGAAGAGGTGCGGCCGGTAACACTTCTGTGAATCCTTGGTGGATGGCAGCCGGGTTAGCCGTCACAAGAACCGTTTTAGCCCCTTTTTCTTTGGCGTCCAGGAGACTGTCTGTAATGGAGTTGGTACCTCCTGACAATGAGAAACCGATGACTAAACAAGAGGAATCGAGAATACTGGTCGTCCAGGCAAAGCCATCTTGATCAGTCAGGGCTTCACAAACGACGCCTAGTCGCATAAAGCGCAATTTCATTTCTCGAGCGACTAAACCGGAACTACCGATCCCGAAGAAATAGACTCGGTCTACTTGACCGATTAGTTCAGCGACCCGATCTAATTGGGAATCTTTTACCAGACTTTCAGTGACGTTACTGATATGGTGGTAGCGTTGCAAGACGCTCAGCGTCAGCTCGTCATGCTCTTGCACCTGTTTTTGATTTTTGGTTTCTTCGTTAAAGTGATAGACAAATTCCCGATAGCCGGAAAAGCCACATTTTTGAGAGAAACGCGTTAAAGCCGCCTTTGAAACATGGAGTAACTCTGTTACACGAGAAGAGGACAGGGAGTGCTGTCGTGCTTCGGATGATAAAAAATATTGGGCAATGTCGCGTTCCATATCTGTTAACTCAGCTTCATGGCTGGCGATAATGGCGCGTAAATCTTGATCTTGTTTCACAGCAATCCTCCTTTCTCACGAGATGAAATAACAGGATACTCCTATAATATATTACACATTATAACATGGGTAACCGCTTTATTCAAGTAAAAGAAATCAAGAAATACTGAAACTAGGAACAGGATAGGAGAAAAGAAGAGAACGCTACCAAACTTGAAACTAAGGTCTTATTTGTTGTCCACAATTTTCTGAAAATTCCCGGTTGGGCCTGAACAAACGATATGAATTGTGGTATAATTTAAGATAATTGTACTGTTGTTGGAAGAACAATAGTTGAATAAGGAGGTGTGACGATGTCGAATGCAACACTCGAGATGATGCAAGAGATCGAGCAAGCTGCTCAGGGCGTGATCGTAGGCTATGAAGCTCAAGTTGAACAAATCCGAACGGATTCGCGCGATCGACTTGCAACAGTGGCACAGCATTACGATGAGGAAACCAAGCAATTGGTCACAGAGGCAGAAAAAAACGCCCAGGAAAGACTCGTCCGTTTAACGAAAGATCTGGAAGAAACGGTTGCGCGCAATGATGCCAAGGTACAAGAGGCGATGACCGACAAGCGAGCTGGGTTAGTTGAAGCCATTGTAGAAAAGGTGGTAGCAAGCTATGGCCGTTAGTCAGATGCAAAAACTGTCCCTCATCTTGCCCAAAGATGACTTGGACAGTCTCCTACTAGCGCTACAGTCTGAGGCAAAAATCCAGATTTATGACCTCAGTGAGCATGAAGAATGGCAGGCTGCCTTTGAGGCAAATACCTTGTCTCAACCCTTGACAGAGGACAATCGTCAAGCCTTGGTAGAGCTGCAAAAACGTCAAGAACAAGTTGAAAAAATGATTCAGACTCTGGAGCCCTACATGCATGAGAAGAAGGCCCTGCAAGCTCTGAAGGAAGAACCCTTAAGCTTGTCTTTTGATGACTTGCAGGCCCACGGGATGATTCGAGATGAGGATCTTCTATTGACCAAGTTGAAACGCCAATTGCGCGTGTTAGACAAGGCTCGCCAGAAGATTGCGGATGCAAAGGGTGAGATAGAGCGCTTAGAAAAATGGCGACCGTTAGAGGTGACGCCAGCTGCCCTCGCTACTTTTCACTATGTGCATGGCTTGATCGGGACCATCCCAAATAGCGATACAGACGCTGTTCGTTCTTCCTTAAAAGCTCATCCAGAGCTGGAGTTAGAAGAAGTCTTTACGTCTGAGACTGAACACGGCTATGTCATCTTGTATCGTTCGGGAGACCGTGTAGCTGTTCAGGAGCTTCTGGAAGACCATGGGTTCAAAGAATTGGACTATGAAGAAGAGCAGGTCCCGGCCGCCTACTTGGATCGCCTAGAAGGGGAAATCAAAGAGCAAGAAGCTGTAGTTGCAGCAACCCTAGCAGAGTTGCAAAACTCCCAGAAGGAGTTGGACCAGCTCAAGTACCAGATGGATTACTTGCTGAGTTCGGGAGCTCGTGAGGAAGCCAAGTCGCTTCTTGCCAGTACGCAAAGCTTGGTAGCCCTAGAGGGTTGGATTGAAACATCCCAAGTGGCCTCATTGCGAGACTTCTTGCAAGAAGGTTTTGGTTCTCGGGTCTTACTAGAGACGCGCGATGTGACGGAAAAAGATTGGGATGACGTTCCGATCCAGTTGCGAAATAATGCCTTGGTAGAGCCCTTTGAATTAGTCACAGAGATGTACGCCCTGCCTAAGTATTACGAGAAAGATCCGACACCAATCGTTTCTCTCTTCTACTTTGTTTTCTTTGGCATGATGGTCGCAGATATCGGTTATGGACTGTTGCTAACCTTGGCGACAGGCTTTGCCCTTAAAGCCTTCAAGCTCAAGCCTGCTACAGCCAAGAACCTTCGTTTCTTCAGTCTCCTCGGAATTTCAGTTGCCCTTTGGGGTGTGGTCTATGGCTCTTTCTTTGGATTTGAGATGCCTTTTGCCTTGATCAGTACGACCAGTAACGCCATGACCATCCTGATCCTCTCAGTGGTCTTTGGTTTTGTCACTGTCTTAGTGGGATTGTTCCTAGGGGGAATGAAAAATGTTCGCCTCAAAGACTACACGGAAGCCTATAATGCGGGCTTTGCTTGGGTCTTGATCCTACTTGGCTTGATGCTTCTAGCAGTAGGCAATATCTTGCCAGGGATGAGCGTTCTGGTTCCGATTGGCAAGTGGCTGGCTATTTTGAATGCCATTGGGATCTTGATTGTTTCCATTGTCAGTGCCAAGAAGCTGTCCGGTTTAGCGTCTGGTCTCTTTAACCTCTACAATGTCAGTGGGTACGTCGGAGACTTGGTCAGCTTCACCCGTTTGATGGCCTTGGGCTTGTCTGGAGCTAGTATCGGTTCAGCCTTTAACCTTATTGTCAATCTCTTCCCACCGCTTGGACGGTTTACGGTAGGGCTTGTGCTCTTTATCGTCCTACATGCCATTAACATGTTCCTGTCCTTCTTGTCAGGTTATGTGCATGGAGCCCGTTTGATCTTTGTGGAGTTCTTCGGTAAGTTCTACGAAGGAGGAGGCAAGCCATTTCGTCCTCTTAAACCTTCTGAACGCTATATTAAAACAAAAAAATAAGTATTATCTTAAAAAAATAGGAGTATATTCATGGAATCTTTAGCATCATATTTTTCAGCCCATGGGGGCGCCTTCTTTGCAGCATTTGGTGTCGCGATCGCAGTCGCACTTAGTGGGATGGGATCTGCCCTTGGGGTTGGTAAAACAGGTCAAGCAGCAGCAGCGCTCTTGAAAGAACAACCCGAAAAATTTGCCCAAGCCCTGATTTTGCAATTGTTGCCTGGTACACAAGGTTTGTACGGTTTCGTTATCGGGATCTTGATCTGGTTGCAAATTAAGCCAGATATGCCACTGGAAACAGGGGTTGCTTACTTCTTTACAGCTCTTCCAGTTGCGATCGTTGGTTATTTCTCAGCAAAACACCAAGGAAATGTTGCGACAGCAGGGATGCAAATCTTGGCAAAACGTCCTGAAGACATGATGAAAGGTGTTATCCTTGCGGCCATGGTTGAAACCTATGCCATCTTGGCCTTCGTTGTGTCCTTCCTATTGACCCTACGCGTCGGCTAAGAGCTAGCTTTGATGAATTTGCCTCGCGAGGTGAAAAACACAAGACGCATGCAATAGGAGAAAAAACGATATGGATGAACAAACCCAATTAAAGGATTCGATCTTGGCCCAAGCCCACGAAAAAGGGCGTAAACTCTTAGAAGAGGCCAAGGAAACCATCCTAAAAGAAGAGACTGCGCAAGAAGAGCGTTTGATCCAAGATAAACTCAATCAACGCTCCGAGCAGCTCAAGCGGATTCAACGTCAATTGCAACGTGAAACCCAACAAATCGAAAATAAAAAACGCCAATCAACCCTTGTCACCAAGCAACGAGTCTTAAAGGATCTCTTTGCAGATGCTTATGAAGCAATGGCGGCTTGGCCCCTTGAAAAGGAATTGCAGTTTGTAGATGCGATTTTAGACCGCTATCAAGGGCAAGTTGTGACTCTGACCTTTGGGGCGGTGAGTGCTAACAAATTTGATCTAGCAGCTCTCGAGAAATTAAAGCAAACTCATCAGAATGTGACAGTTGCGGATGCGACGATTCCAGCTCAGGCAGGCTTTGTCTTGTCGGTTGGGAAGATTGATGACAACTATCTCTACCGTGATTTGGTGGATTCCATTTGGGAGCAAGAAAGCTACCAGATGGCAGCCAGCATTTTCACCGATGAAGAGAACTAGGAGGTTGCAATGAGCGAACGGACCTATTCTCAAGTGAATACAGGAATCAGCGTACGTGAGGCCAGTTTTGTCAGTCCCAGTCAGTTCGAGCAGTTGCTTGCAAGTCCCTCTAGTGAGAGCCGAGAAGGCTTGCTGCAAGGAACGTCCTATGCTTTAGACAGCCACGAGATCAAGGATTTAGCAGCCCTTGAAAAGCGCCTGATGGCAGCCTTGTTGGCGGAATACCAATGGGCTTTTGAAGTGGCCCCTCAGTCAGACCTAGTTAGCCTCTTCACCTTGAAGTACACCTATCATAATCTCAAGGTTTATCTGAAAAATAAGGCGACAGAGCGCAAGTTGGGGCATTTATTGATCCCTATCGGTCCTTATTCTCTTGATGTGCTCGAGCATTTGGTGGCGACCTTTTCTGCGGAGCATTGTCCGGCCTTTATGGCGGAAGAAGTGGCTGCAACTTGGCAAGAATTCCAAGACTATCAGGACTTGCGGGTCCTCGAAATCGGGATGGACTTAGCTTATTTTAAACACCTGAGATACTTAGGAGACAGCCTAGATCATCCGATTTTGAAGCAGTTGGTAGACGTGACCATTGACTTTTACAATGCGATTACGGTCAAACGGGCCTTGGATCAGCAAAAACCGCATAGTTTTATGCACCAATTGCTCTCGGATGAAGGAAGCCTCAGTGCCCATCAGGTGATCGACCTGCTAGAATCGGGTCAGTGGTTGACCTGGTTTTATCAAGTCAATCCGCTGGAGTACGATCTCGCCTTAGAGACTTATGAAGAAAAGATGCGCACCGGTCAACTTAAGACAACAGAGTTGGAGTATCTAGAAAGCTTGGTGAAATTCAGTCTTTTAGACGCTGGCCGTTTTGAAGTCGATGGGCCACTCCCTCTTGTTCGTTATCTTTACGGAAAAGAGTTAGAGGTGACCAATCTTCGTTTGGTCCTCTCTGGTTTGGACAATGGTTTTCCGCTAGCAGAAATCAAAGAAAGGATGAGACCGATTTATGGACAAACAGACCTATAAGATCGCCGTTGTGGGCAATCGGGACGCCATCCTTCCTTTTCGCCTGATTGGCTTTCAAACCTATCCGGTCACAGAGCCGCAAGAAGCGATCAATACCTTGCGAAAACTCAGTCGGGAAAACTTCGGGATTATCTACCTGACAGAGGATATTGCTCAAGCTATTCCAGAAACAGTGGCTTTTTACGACCAGCAGCTGACACCGGCCTTGATTCTTATCCCGACCCATAGAGGGACTACAGGACTGGGCCAACAGCGGATTCGTGATAATGTCGAAAAAGCAGTAGGACAGGATATTTTATGAGAACAAATGAATTTGGCCAAGCGATTGGCGATGCACTGCCGGAGTTTACACCGGGGCGCTTGCCAGCTATTGAGAGGATCGAAGGTCGCTATACCGTGATCGAGCGCCTCTCAAAAGAAAAACATGGAGCAGATCTTTATCAGGTCTACGGGCCGGACTCTCCAGCAGCGATGTGGACCTTTCTGTTCAAAGGCCCTGCCCACAATGAAGAGGAGTGGGACCACTTATTAGATGATCTCATGACAGCCCAAGGTCGCTTTTACTATGCGATTGTAGACAAAGATTCAGGTAAGGCTTTGGGGACATTCTCTCTCATGCGGATCGATCAAGCCAACCGGGTGATCGAAGTCGGAGCAGTGACCTACTCACCAGCGCTCCAAAAGACTCGCATGGCTACGGAAGCCCAGTATCTATTAGCACGCTATGTGTTTGAGGAGTTAGGCTACCGCCGCTATGAGTGGAAATGCGATGCCTTAAACCAAGCTTCTCGAAAAGCAGCTGAGCGCTTAGGGTTTACCTATGAAGGCTGTTTCCGTCAGGCTGTTGTTTATAAAGGTCGGACCCGTGATACAGACTGGTTGTCCATCATTGACCAAGAATGGCCAGCTATCAAACAGCGGCTAGAAGCTTGGTTGGATCCAAGCAATTTCGATGCCAATGGCCAACAAAAGCAATCTCTAAGAGAGATGGCACAAAAGTAAAACAAAGAAACAAAGGATTCCCAGGAGGAATACATGACTCAAGGAAAAATTATCAAAGTTTCCGGTCCCTTGGTGGTTGCATCAGGGATGCAGGAGGCCAATATTCAAGACATTTGCCGGGTCGGCGATCTTGGTTTGATTGGCGAAATTATTGAGATGCGGCGGGATGAAGCCTCTATCCAAGTATATGAAGAAACATCTGGAGTCGGTCCAGGAGAACCAGTGGTCACAACCGGAGCTCCCCTTTCTGTTGAATTGGGACCAGGCTTGATCTCTCAGATGTTTGACGGGATCCAACGCCCCTTGGAACGCTTCCAAGAAGTGACTGCCAGTGACTTTTTGGTTCGTGGGGTGCAAGTTCCAAATCTAGATCGGGACACCAAATGGGCCTTCGAACCAAGTGTGACTGAAGGGACAGAAGTGGTCGCTGGAGACATCGTCGGTACCGTTCAAGAGACCAATATGGTGGAACACCGCATCATGGTACCCTTTGGTGTCAGTGGACGTGTGACCAAGATCGCAGCAGGTTCTTACACAGTGGAAGAGCCGGTCTATGAGATCGAGCAGGCAGATGGCAGCCTCTTTACTGGTACTTTGATGCAAAAATGGCCGGTTCGTCGAGGCCGTCCTTTTGCACAAAAACTGATTCCAGTAGAGCCTTTGGTCACCGGTCAACGGGTCATCGATACCTTCTTCCCTGTGACTAAAGGTGGAGCTGCAGCTGTTCCTGGTCCTTTCGGAGCTGGGAAAACAGTTGTGCAACACCAGGTGGCTAAGTTTGCCAATGTAGACATCGTAATTTACGTTGGTTGTGGGGAACGAGGAAATGAAATGACGGACGTTCTGAATGAATTTCCAGAATTGATCGATCCAACGACTGGTCAATCCATCATGCAACGGACTGTTCTGATCGCCAACACTTCGAACATGCCAGTAGCGGCGCGTGAAGCTTCCATCTACACAGGGATTACTATTGCCGAATACTTCCGTGATATGGGCTATTCCGTTGCCATCATGGCGGATTCTACTTCTCGTTGGGCAGAAGCTCTCCGTGAAATGTCTGGTCGTCTAGAAGAAATGCCAGGGGATGAAGGCTACCCAGCCTACCTTGGTAGCCGGATCGCTGAATACTACGAGCGTGCAGGTCGGGTCAAGACACTTGGAACCACTGCGCGTGAAGGTTCGATTACCGCCATCGGTGCCGTTTCTCCTCCAGGTGGAGATATTTCAGAGCCGGTAACGCAAAATACCTTGCGAATTGTTAAGGTCTTCTGGGGCTTAGATGCTCAATTGGCCCAACGCCGCCACTTCCCAGCCATCAACTGGTTGAGTTCTTATTCTCTTTACCAAGATGAAGTTGGTCGCTATATCGATCTACATGAACAAATCAGCTGGTCTGAAAAAGTGACCCGTGCCATGAACTTGCTTCAAAAGGAAAGTGAATTGCAAGAAATCGTTCGCCTGGTTGGTCTGGATTCCTTGTCTGAAAAGGACCGCTTGACCATGAATGCGGCCAAGATGATCCGCGAAGACTACCTGCAACAAAATGCCTTTGATGAGGTCGATACCTATACCTCTTTCAGCAAGCAGGTGGCCTTGTTGACCAACATTTTGACCTTTGACCAAGAAAGTCAAAAAGCGTTGGAATTAGGGGCCTACTTCACAGAAATCATGGAAGGAACCGTGGCCCTTCGAGACCGCATTGCCCGGAGCAAGTTCATCCATGAGGATCAGTTGGCAACCATTCAAGCCTTGAAAGAAGAAATCGTAGAAACCCTACACCAAATCGTCGCAAAAGGAGGAGTAGACAATGAGCGTGATTAAAGAATACCGTACTGTCAGCGAAGTTGTTGGCCCCTTGATGATTGTCGATCAGGTCGAGGGGGTTCACTACAATGAACTCGTAGAAATCAAGCTCCATGACGGAACAACCCGTCAGGGACAAGTCCTCGAAGTCCAAGAAGACAAGGCCATGGTCCAGCTCTTTGAAGGGTCTAGCGGGATCAACTTGGAAAAAGCCAAGGTTCGCTTTACCGGACGTCCCCTAGAACTCCCTGTGTCTGAAGACATGGTGGGCCGCATCTTTAACGGGATGGGCAAACCGATCGACGGTGGTCCAGAGATTATACCAGAGAAGTACTTGGACATTGATGGACAAGCCATCAATCCTGTTTCACGGGACTATCCGGATGAATTTATCCAGACAGGGATCTCAGCCATTGACCATTTGAATACCTTGGTTCGGGGCCAAAAACTCCCAGTATTCTCAGGTTCTGGTCTTCCTCACAAGGAGTTGGCGGCCCAGATTGCTCGTCAAGCGACGGTTCTTAATTCGGAAGAAAACTTCGCCGTGGTCTTTGCGGCTATGGGAATTACCTTTGAAGAAGCCGAGTTCTTTATGAACGACCTGCGGGAAACAGGGGCGATTGATCGCTCTGTCCTCTTCATCAACCTAGCCAATGACCCAGCTATCGAACGGATTGCCACTCCTCGGATCGCCTTGACTGCTGCCGAATATTTGGCTTATGAAAAAGATATGCACGTCTTGGTCATCATGACGGATATGACCAACTACTGTGAAGCCCTTCGGGAAGTATCTGCTGCCCGCCGGGAAGTTCCAGGTCGTCGGGGCTATCCAGGTTACCTCTATACTAACCTCTCAACCCTCTACGAACGTGCAGGACGCTTGGTTGGAAAGAAAGGATCTGTGACCCAAATTCCGATCCTCTCCATGCCAGAAGATGACATCACCCACCCCATCCCTGACTTGACAGGTTACATCACAGAAGGTCAGATTATCCTGTCCCGTGATCTCTACAACAGTGGTTACCGCCCACCGATCAATGTTCTTCCATCCCTTTCTCGTTTGAAGGACAAGGGTTCTGGTGAAGGCAAGACTCGGGAAGACCATGCGGCGACCATGAACCAGCTCTTTGCGGCTTACGCCCAAGGAAAACAAGCCAAAGAACTGGCTGTAGTGCTTGGGGAATCTGCCTTGTCAGATACCGACAAGCTTTATGTTAAATTTACGGACCGCTTTGAGCAGGAATACATCAACCAAGGTTTCACTACCAATCGGACGATTGAGGAAAGTTTGGATCTCGGTTGGGAACTCTTATCCATCCTTCCAAGAACAGAGCTTAAACGGATCAAGGATGAGATGATTGACAAGTATCTGCCAAACAAAGAGGATTAGCCTATGGCACGATTAAATGTAAAACCAACTCGGATGGAGCTTAATATTCTCAAAGAGCGCCTCAAGACAGCAACCCGGGGGCACAAGTTGCTCAAGGATAAGCGGGATGAACTTATGCGCCGTTTTATTGAAGCTGTGCGAGAGAATAATCGTCTGCGCCAAAAGGTGGAGGCAGCGCTGGTGGGCAATATGCAAGATTTCGTGATGGCCAAGTCCTTAGAGAGTGACCTTATGGTAGAAGAAATCTTCGCTGTACCGACTCGAGAAGTGATGCTCCATATCGAGGAAGAAAATGTCATGAGTGTGCGCGTGCCCAAGCTCCATGCCCGTATCGATAATCCATACGGAGATGATGAAGGGGACGTGGTTTATAGCTACCTCGCCTCCAACAGTCAAATGGACAGCACCATCCAAGAAATGGGGGATCTACTCCCAGATTTGCTCAAGTTAGCGGAAATCGAAAAAAGCTGCCAACTCATGGCAGATGAAATCGAGAAAACCCGCCGTCGAGTGAACGGACTCGAGTATGCGACCATCCCAGACCTCAAAGAGACTATCTATTATATCGAAATGAAACTCGAAGAAGCCGAACGCGCCAACCTCGTCAGAATCATGAAGGTAAAATAAGATACAAAGCCCGTAAAATGCAAAGTGAAAATAGGGAGCAGGACAGAAGCACTGTTGTATAGAATGCTTCGTTGTCCTGCCCCCACAAGGCTGATTAGGATTTTTCCGAGCTCTTAAAGCGAGAGAAAAATCCAATCAGCTACTGTGCCTTTGAAGTTAGTACTATTACAGTTTGCGTTTTTCACCCAGCTTTTCAGCCGGCCTCAATTACTTAAAAAAGACAAGAACCTCATCGAGGAACCGCTCCTTGATGAGGCTTTTTTACGCCCTCGCCCTCTTCTTCCACCACCCTCTTTTTATGTTACTAGTTTATAACAATGTGACAAGAAAGACGAAATGTTACAAGAAAAATACAGTTTTGTTAAATAGCCAAAAAGGCCTTTTATTATTTTTAAATTGTGATAAGATAGTATAGTAGTTCATTTGTTCAAGAAAATCTTGAACAAAAAACAAAGAAAAAAGAGGATAAAAGATGAAATTAAAAGTTAATACGAAAGCCTTGATCGCTTCAACAGTAGCTCTTGCAGTGATTCCATTTACAAAAGCCACTGCAGAAACACTTGAAGATTGGGTAGCTCGCTCAGTAGATGAAATCAAACATGATATCCAACAAAGCGGTGAAAACCAACAAACTTATACCATCAAATATGGTGATACATTGAGTTCGATCGCAGAAGCGCTTGGAATCGATGTACATGTGTTGGCAAACTTAAACAACATCAGCAACATGGATTTGATCTACCCAGGTACTGTTTTGAAAACAACAGTAAATGATCAAAAAGAAGTAACTTCAGTTGAAATCCAAACTCCTCAAGCAGGTGCGACAGATGCAACCGTTGCAAGTGCTGACTTGACAACAAACCAAGTGACAGTTGATGACCAAACAGTCGCTGTCAACGATTTGTCTAAACCAGTAAACGAAGATAACAAAGCTGTTCCAGTTGCTCCAGCAGCTGAAACTCAAGAAGCCCCAGCGGAAGCTCCTGTAGTTGAAGTACCAGCAGCAGAAACACCAGCACAACCAGCTGTTCCAGAAACACCAAACTACGGTGCTCCAGCTGTCAATGTTGAAGTTCAAAATCAAGAAGTAGCGCCAGCTGCTCCTCAATCTGCTCCAGCAACCGAAGCTCCTGCAGAAACACCAGCTTCTGCTCCTGAAGCTCCAGCAGCACAACCAGCAGTAGAAACTGCTGCAGCACCTGAAGTGCAACCAGTAGCATCAACTCCAACAAGCGGAAATACTATTCCAACTGATCCAAATCTTCAACCTCAAGCGGAAGCTTTCCGTCAAGAAATTGCAGCGAAATTCGGTATCACAAACATCGGTGGTTACCGTGAAGGGGATCCAGAAGACCATGGTAAAGGACTTGCAGTAGACGTGATGGTTCCAACAAATTCAGAGCTTGGAGATCAAGTTGCACAGTATGCGATTGATAACATGGACCGTGCAGGTATCTCATATATTATCTGGAAACAACAATTCTACATGCCAGTAAATAACATTTACGGACCAGCTAATACATGGAACCAAATGCCGGACCGTGGTGGAGATACAGCAAACCATAACGACCACGTACATATCTCATTTAACGGATAATAAAACTTTGAACTAGGACAAGTGCCTAGTTCTTTTTTTGTATGCACAAAAAAGGCCGGAAGACGAATCTTCCAGCCAGACGATGATTATAAAATATGATCGACTTTTTCCACCTGATAAAGGGCAATCGCCATGATAATGGTTAAGACCAGGAGCATAAGAATGGCAGGTGTCCAAGAGTGGAAGAGAGATTTGCTGTAGCCGAAGAGGATGGGACCAAAGGCTGCAAAGACGTAGCCTCCGGTTTGGGCAAGTCCAGAAAGTTGAGCTGTTTTTTCAGGTGTGCTGGATTTCATAGAGAAAGCGACCATGAGGTAAGGGAAGAGCGAACTAACGGAACTTCCAATTAGGGCATTTAATACCAACCAGTAGAAGAAGTTGCTGGTCGGGATTAAGAGCATGGCTACCCCCAGAATCCCTGCTCCGACAACAATCGTCAGCATCAAGCGTCGATTGCGATCGGATAACCGTGTCGTTAAACTTGGGATCGTCAAGGAGAATGGGAGACTGATCAGGGTGAACACGGAGGCCAGTAGTCCAGACTCAACCTTTGAAAGGCCAGCTTGAACAGCCATGGTCGGAAGCCAGGTCATACTTGTGTAGAAAAGCAGTGACTGCAAGCCTCCAAAAATCATGATAGCCCAGACATATTTATTGGTATACCATTTGCTACTAGATTCCGTAGTAGCCGTCTTTTTTAGATGGTGGTTGTAGCGAAGGTTAGGAATCCAGATGAGCAAAGCAAGAGCACACAAGGCTGTCAAGATGTTGACCAAACCTTGCCAAGAAGTGGCTTTGGTGATCGGAACAGCGACAGAAGAGGCGATCGCTGTGGACATCCCCATAGAAGTGATGTACAAGGTGGTCAGAATGCCTAGTTGGCGGGGTCTGTTCGCCTGAATCAGGCTTGGAAGCAGCACATTGAGAAAGGCGATGCCAGCCCCAATCAAGATGGTTCCCAGATAGAGGAAGGGGAGGTTGATAATTCGAATGGCAGATCCAATCGTAATCGCGATCAAAACTAAGAAAAAGAGGCGCTCAATCCCCAACTTTTTAGCAAATTGAATCGCAAAAGGTGAGAAAATGGCAAAGGTGAGAAGTGGCAAGCTAGTCAATAGTCCCAGAGAGCTCACATCTACCCCCAAACCAGCAGCGATGTCAGACAAGACCGTCGGAAGCGTAGTAAATGGTGTTCGTAAAACAATCCCAAGCATAATGATGCCCGGGATGAATAGCATAGAATGTGTTTTTTTCATAAATCCTCCTCAGACAAAAATTCTCTTCATTATAACATAGATCGAGCATAAATTGGAGTATTAGTACAAATGAAGGAGAAGGAACGTAGTTCTCACTAGCGTTCGAACTGCGTCAACGTACCTAAGTTCGTCTACGCCCTTACTAGGTCTGGTTCACAAAAATAGATTAGTAACAATTGCATAACGCAGTGGTTGATTGGTATCTTTGTTCGCTCTTATAGCTCCAAAGAATACCTAATCAACTGTGCGGGGGTGAGACAACGAACAATTTTATAAAATTGTTCTGTCTCACTCCCATAGAAAAAGCCACCGGTTTTGGTGGCTCTTATAGGGAGATTATTATGAAAAAGTTTAGGATTTTCTATCAAACAAAGTTAGGAGGTCTTTATTTGATGGTTTTATTATAAGGCGGTTTGCTTAAAGAAAACTTAAGAAAAGGCGCTGATCGAAAGAATCGGTCTGAAGTCTGAGAAAATACATTAGCTAGCATCACAAATAAGCTGTGTTTTTATTTATAATAACTTTTTCTTTTTAAAGTATGTAGTTTCCGCTCTGCTTAAACTGCATCCATGTACCTAAGTTCGTACAAGCCCCTATTGGACTTAACTCACTAAGGTCCATAGAAAAAGCCACCGGTTTTGGTGGCTCTTATAGGGAGATTATTATGAAAAAGTTTAGGATTTTCTATCAAACAAAGTTAGGAGGTCTTCATTTGATGGTTTTATTATAAGGCTGATTTCTTAAAGAAAACTTAAGAAAAGACGCTGTTTATAAGAATCGGTCTTAGGTCTGATAATTTTTTACAACAGAAACTATTTAGATTTTTTTCTAAATAGAGTTGACAAATCCATCCGAAAGTACTAGAATCTATTTAGAAACATTTCTAAATAGAATAGAGGAGATAGAGAATGAATTTTGCGCAAACATTTAAAGCTTTATCGAATCCGATAAGAAGAAGTATCTTAGAACTGCTAAAGGCGGGGAAATTATCTGCTGGTGATATCGCTGGCCACTTTGATGTAGCAGGAGCGACGATTTCCCATCATTTAAGCCTCCTCAAGCAGGCAGATTTAATTCGAGAGGAAAAAGAGAAGAATTTTATCTACTATGAACTCAATACTTCTGTCTTGGAGGATTTAATGGTCTGGCTCGTTGATTTGAAAGGAGACTCTACTGATGAAAACGAATAAAAAACTATTGCTATTAACTTCTATGGTGATCCTTTTCCCCATGCTTTGGGGGCTGATGATTTGGTCGCAATTGCCTAACCAAATCCCGATTCACTTCAATTTTGCTGGCCAGGCCAATAACTTCCAATCGAAACCCCTGGTTGTGTTTGGTCTTCCTATTTTCGATCTCATGGTGCATCTGTTTATGATTTTCGTGATCGGACGTGATCCTAAGAATCGCACGATGAATGAGAAAATGATCAGAGCGATTTACTGGTTGACCCCAATCGTTTCCTTAAGTACCTCCTATCTCATCTATAGCAAGGCGCTAGGATCTACTACCAATCCATCAGTTTTTGTTTCGGTGTTGCTGGGTCTCATCTTTGTGATCATGGGCAATTACATGCCGAAGCTAAAAGTGAATCACACGGTTGGAATACGTCTGCCTTGGACTTTGCAGAGTGAAGATAACTGGCACAAAACCCATCGCTTGGCAGGGAAGTTGTGGGTCCTCGGAGGTTTGATCCTTCTACTTGAAGCAGGACTTCAATTCGCGCTTTCTTATGTTTTGGTGCTGGTCATCCTCGCCATTGTGGTTATCCCTATGGTGTACTCTTATCAATTAAGTCGGAAAAATCGTTAGTATGAAAAACAACCAGAGAAGAAGCCAGTCGGGAACGGTTTCTTTTCCGGTTGTTTTTGTTTGTTCATCGTTTCAAATTCAAAACGTTCAGGAAAATACGAATTTTTCGGAAAGCTTATAGTATATTCTTTACACTTGGCTACTATATTCTATTTTCAGACAGAATAGTATCTTTCTGGATAGTTGACTCAGTTTTCTTCCATTATATACTATTATTGAAGGAAAACCATTGATAAATTATAATTGTAAATAAAATATTTAAAGTAATTTCCCTATTTCGCTTAAACTTATTCATATTTTATGAAATTAATCAGTAGATATCGTTCTGAAAATCCTTGGTATTACATTGTTTTTAGTCCAACTGAAACCCATGCTTTCCAAACCAGGTCTTAAGAAAGCTCGTAAAGCATCACAATTATCAAAACGTTAATCAACACGCTTATATCAACGTTTACAGACATTTAAGAAATTTCTCTTGGATGTCTTTTTTTGTCTAGCTAAATTTTACAAATTGGGCAATTTAGGTTACTCAATAATATAAAAAAGATAAAAATTTAAAGTTCGAATTTTAATTTTAAAAAAAGTAATTATTATTGAATATCTGTTCAAACATTTTTTTCTAAGGTTAATATAAGTATATATACTTTAAAAAAGGAAGTCAAACATCTTGCTCATAGATTTTTGCATTTTTAAAAAATACATTTTGTCATATAATAATGTGGAAAATTGACGGATTCCTTACATAATCATATAATATGAATATGTAAACCCTTACATACTATTCTACTTATACTTGATAAAATGCAAGTTCTTGAGGATCTATAAATATATAGACACTCTTCTATTTATAAAGTGAAATAAAGAATCACGGAGAAAGTTTATGGATATTAAAGAGACATTCAACCAGCTAGACAATACAAAATTTAATGATTTCAATAATCGCCTTGAAGGTTTTGAGAAACTTTTTAAAGACAAAAATTATTTTACCCATCCCGAAGATTTTAGCTCAATCTTTAGCATTTTGGTAAAGTATGGAAAAAGTACAAGTAAATATATTTTATCGAAAGGAGAGATATATGAGTGAAATAGTTATTAATGCTCAGAATTTATCTAAAAATTTTTATAATTTTGATTCAAGACTCCCATTTATCAAGAGATTTTTGAAACGTAATCAAATAACGATTCGAGCTGTTCAAGATATTAGTTTTACGATTAAGAGAGGGAGTATAGTTGGCTTTATTGGGAGTAATGGAGCTGGTAAATCCACAACGATTAAAATGTTGACTGGGACTCTTTATCCTAGTTCCGGAAAATTAGAAGTGAATGGAGAAATTCCATTTAAAAGAAGTATAAATTTTAGAAAAAAAATTTCAATAGTAGTAGGAAATAAATTACAGTTATTTCAAGATGTTTCGGCTATGGATTATTTTCAATTGATTGGTACTTTATATGAGGTAGAACCGGCGATTTTACAAGAACGAATTCAGGAATTAAGCAATTTGTTGAATGTAAAAGATCAGCTTTACCAGCAGGTCCGGACCCTCTCTCTTGGACAAAAAATGAAAATGGAGTTTATCGCGGCATCTTTAACAAGTCCGGAAATATTATTTTTAGACGAGCCTACTATAGGGTTAGATATACAGTCTAAAAAAGATATCAGAACATTTTTAAAGAAAATGAATGAAGAATGTCATACTACTATTATTTTAACGAGTCATGATATGGATGATATTTCGTCTGTTTGTGACGAATTAATCGTCATTGACAAAGGAAAAATTATTTTGCAGGAGTCAATGGATGTTATTTTATCTAAATTTTCTGATTTTAAATATTTAAAGATAAAAATGACATTAGATTTGGTACCAGAGTTATGCTCTGTTAAAGGAGTAGTAGTCATTTCTCAAACAAAATCGGAATGTATACTAAAAATACCTAGAGATTTTGTCTTTGAGACATTAGAATCAATCAATAAGCTTGTAGATATAGAAGATTTTGAAATATCAAATCTTTCTTTAGAAGAAATTATTTTACAAAACTATTTTACAAAAAAGGAGCACAATTGAAAAAAGAAATGTCTATTATTCTGATATCATTTCGATCTATTTTGAACTATAAATCAAGTGTACTATTGTTAATGTTACAGGCAAGTATACAAATTATGATATCAGTATTTTTATGGACGTATATATATCAGAGTAACCAGATAAATATAGCAGGATATGATTTTACCTCAATGGTTCAATACTATTTGGGGACTATAATTTTTTCATATTTTGTTTTTTATCCAGTTGATTGGGAAATCAATGACGATGTTCATTCAGGAAATTTTTTTAGCATATTAATAAAACCTGTTACTTTTTATAAGTATTATTTTTGTAAAATGCTTGGAGATAGGCTTGCTCATTTATTATTTATCATCATTCCTGTCATTTTATTCTCCAGTGTTTATTACAAGAATGAGTTATTAACCATTGAAATTCTTATTTTAGGAAGTATTGCAATTATTCTATCTATGGTTCTATGGTTTTTAATATCATGTTGTGTAGGTATGCTTTCTTTTTGGTTAGAAAATATATTTTTTGTCCTTACTGTTAAAGAAATAGTAATTCAGTTTTTATCAGGAATATTATTGCCTTTAAGTTTTTTTTCAAATAATTTTCGTCTGTTTTTAGATGTATTACCTTTTAAATACTTAGTATATGAACCGCTTCAGATGTTTAGTAATGATACATATAAATTAATAGACTATTTGAGAATTATTTGTATTCAATTGATTTGGTGCATCATTTTTTATATTATATCAAGATTCATATTGAGAAAAGGAGTGGAGCACTTCTCAAATGTGGGAGGATAAAATGTTTAGAATAAAAGTAATTTTTAGGCTACTTCATTTTGGTTTTAAATCTGATATGAATTTTCATTTTGACTTCTTTTGTGGTCTATTTTCGTCGATACTGTGGATTGGTTTACCTATTGTATTTTTTAGATTGATTTTCTTAAACATAGACTCTTTTAATGGTTGGGACTATTATCAAATTTTATTTTTGGTAGGTTCCTACACTATTGTAGATGGAGTTATGATGGGATTGTTAATTAGAAGTATGGGAATTTTAGAATCAGATATTTTGAGTGGTAACTTGGATCAAATTTTATTGAGGCCGTTTGATACTCAGTTGTTCTATATTTTTAGATCATTTAATTTAGTTCAATTCGTGAATACTTTTTTTGGTCTTGCGATCATTTTTATAAGTTATGGAAATTTAAATGTACATTTAAATTCATTAAAAATATTATTTTATATCCTTTCTTTAATGTGTGGTTGTATTATATATTATTCAATTTGGTTTCTAATAACGATTAGTTCATTTTGGTTCCCAACTAAATTTTCAAAAGTAGATGTATTTTTGAATTATATTGGAATTTCTAAGTATCCATATAATATTTTTACAGGTATTAACAGATTGATCACTATGTTATTTGTTCCCAATTTATTAATTGCCAATCCTGCAGTATTAATATTTTTAGGGAAAGATACATTGAACCTATTTTTCTATCAAATAGTTTTTACAGTTTTTTTGATTATTATCAGTCGTACAATTTTTAGAAAAGGATTGAAAAAATATGAAAGTGCAGGAAGATAAACAATGTTGTTCAGTTATATGTTTGACTAAAGGAAGTGATTCGCTGTACTTTGTTTTGTGGTCATTGAAACATCAGATAATTATAAACTATAATTTAAAGAATAGTATTATTAACTTATAGGTGCTAAGAAAAAATTTAAAGAAATTCCCTCATTCAATCAAACTTATTCATATTTTTTAAAATAAGAAAATAGTTGGATTTTGATGATGGTTGATATAAAGCTAAACTGAAAGTACCTGAAATCCAACTGTGTCAAACCAGGTCATACGATCTGTGAGAAAAAGAACACATAACAAAAAGAGGAGCTTCACAATAAAGTTCCTCTTCTTTTATATATCCGAATCATTATTCTTATTTCAAAAAAGGTAGTGAAAAAGGTAGTGATTCGGTTGATTTATATTGCAATGTAGTGAAATTTAGAATTTCAAGAATCGCTTAAAATCAAGGTTTCTAACATCTATTGACGTGTAGTGAACCCCTATTTCACCTCTGTAAACACAACGTGTTTGCGAAGTTTTGGTGAGTATTTCTTCAATTGAAGACGGTCTGGAGTGTTACGTTTGTTTTTAGAAGTAAGGTACAAGCGTTCACCAGATTCTTTGTGTTCAAGTGTAATATTTACGCGCATGGTATCTCCCTTCTATTATTCAGCTGATGCAGCTTTAGCGATCTTACGTCCTTTGTAGTATCCTTTAAGTGATACACGGTGTGAACGTGAGTAATCTCCAGTTGCTTCGTCAAAGTTTACAGATGGAGCTGTTACTTTGTAGTGCGTACGACGTTTGTTTTTCTTCGCTTTTGATGTGCGACGTGCAGGTACTGCCATTTCGTTATTCTCCTTTTAAGATATAAATTCAATTAGGTTTGATTTTCATCAACTTTAACAGTATAACAAAACTTTTTTGTAAAGTAAAGTTACTTGACAAAAAAATTGAAATTTTTGGGAAAAGTTTCTTCTCCCTGGTTGATCTCAAAGTTTGGATCTGTCTTTGGGCCTTCTTTTATGCTATAATGGTAAAAAATATAACAAGAGGAATGACATGACAGAATTAGACAAACGCCATCGTAGTAGTGTCTACGATAGCATGGTAAAATCTCCCAACCGTGCCATGCTTCGCGCGACGGGAATGACCGATGAAAGTTTTGAGAAACCGATTGTCGGAGTGATTTCGACATGGGCGGAAAATACCCCTTGTAACATCCACCTCCACGATTTTGGAAAATTGGCCAAAGAAGGTGTGAAAGATGCAGGTGCTTGGCCGGTCCAATTTGGCACCATTACGGTTGCGGACGGGATCGCTATGGGGACGCCTGGGATGCGCTTCTCCCTGACGTCACGTGATATCATTGCGGATTCTATCGAAGCGGCTATGGGCGGTCACAACGTGGATGCCTTTGTGGCCATCGGGGGCTGTGATAAGAACATGCCTGGTTCGATGATTGCCATTGCCAATATGGATATCCCAGCGATCTTTGCTTATGGTGGGACCATTGCTCCAGGGAATCTCGATGGAAAAGATATCGACTTGGTTTCTGTTTTCGAAGGAATCGGGAAATGGAACCACGGTGATATGACCGCTGAAGAAGTGAAGCAACTGGAATGTAATGCCTGCCCTGGCCCTGGTGGCTGTGGTGGAATGTATACGGCCAACACCATGGCGACAGCGATTGAGGTCCTTGGGATGAGTTTACCAGGTTCCTCTTCTCACCCTGCTGAATCAGCAGATAAGAAGGCCGATATCGAAGAAGCAGGTCGTGCTGTTGTCAAGATGCTGGAAATGGGACTGAAGCCATCAGATATCTTGACCCGTGAAGCCTTTGAAGATGCCATTACTGTCACCATGGCGCTCGGTGGTTCCACCAATGCGACTCTGCACTTGCTTGCGATCGCTCACGCAGCTAACGTGGACTTGACGCTGGAAGACTTCAACGATTTCCAAGAGCGCGTGCCTCACTTGGCGGACTTGAAACCTTCAGGGAAATATGTCTTCCAAGACCTTTACAATGTTGGTGGTGTGCCAGCTGTCATGAAATACCTTCTTAAGAATGGTTTCCTTCATGGGGATCGCATCACATGTACTGGTAAAACGGTGGCTGAGAACTTAGAAGCCTTTGCTGATTTGACACCGGGTCAAAAAGTTATCATGCCACTTGAAAATCCAAAACGTGCGGATGGTCCATTGATTATCTTGAAAGGGAACTTGGCTCCTGAAGGAGCGGTTGCCAAAGTATCAGGTGTGAAAGTTCGTAATATCACGGGTCCTGCTAAGGTCTTTGACTCAGAAGAGGCTGCCATTGAAGCCGTTCTTTCAGACGAAATCGTGGATGGTGATGTTGTTGTTGTCCGTTTCGTAGGTCCCAAGGGTGGTCCTGGTATGCCGGAAATGCTTTCCTTGTCATCCATGATCGTTGGGAAAGGCCAAGGAGACAAGGTAGCCCTCTTGACAGACGGACGCTTCTCTGGTGGTACTTATGGTCTCGTTGTCGGTCACATTGCGCCTGAAGCTCAGGTTGGTGGCCCAATCGCCTACCTCCACACAGGGGACATGGTAACGGTTGATCAAGATACCAAAGAAATCACCATGCACGTTTCAGACGAAGAGTTAGCAAAACGCAAGGCTGAAACAACCTTGCCACCGCTGTATAGCCGTGGGGTTCTGGGTAAATATGCCCACATCGTTTCTTCAGCATCACGTGGTGCTGTGACCGACTTCTGGAATATGGAACAGTCTGGTAAACAGTAATTGCAAGGACGACTTTGTCCAAAGAGAGAGTGGGACAGAAATCGGTAATTCGTTAGAATTCGATTTCG
Organism: Streptococcus sp. CF8_Ac1-9; assembly: GCF_024295565.1. NCBI lineage: Bacteria > Bacillati > Bacillota > Bacilli > Lactobacillales > Streptococcaceae > Streptococcus > Streptococcus sp. CF8_Ac1-9. Next base: position 39,023 of record NZ_JANCOY010000005.1, on the reverse strand, counting down.
TCGTCCCACCTCCGCACAGTTGAGTAGGGCTGTAAAAGCTGATGAAATCAGTGTAGTAGAGCCCACTCAACCATTGCGTCTTGCTCGACAATCCAAAAATAATTGAGAGGCTAGGACTTTTGTCCCAGCCTCTTTTTTGGCTCAAAGTCGCTATTTTCAACCCTGTCGCTGAAACGTATGAATATTACTTTTTGGGGGATTTGGGTGTATCATCTGTCATTTTTCTTGTAAATCCGTCTATAATCTGCTATAATTGTGACTAATCGAATCAATCCTTTAATACTGTCCAGAGAGGCAGGCAAGGAGCTATGGAAATGAAAGGCCTGGGAAGACCAGCCTATATTTTGTGTATCTCCTTGTTGTGGGGGATTTTTTTGTATATTGAAAAGTGGTTTGATAAAAAAGAAATCGTCGATGATGGAGCATGAAGCACTCCCTTACGATTTAGTCATCGAAGGTAGACGTTTTTGTTCAGCCATAGCTTGTCGCATCTTAATTTTAGGAGGTTTTTACGATCGTGAATGACGTTAAATATGATGTGAATGATATGCCAAAACCTGGTTTATTGGTTGGTTTATCTTTCCAGCATTTGTTTGCCATGTTTGGGGCGACAGTGCTGGTGCCGATTTTGGTTGGGATTGATCCTGCCATTGCTTTGTTTTCATCTGGTTTGGGAACCTTGGCTCACTTAACCGTGACCAAGTATAAGATTCCAGCCTACATGGGATCTAGTTTTGCTTATATTGCAGCGATGCAAATGCTGATGAAGTCAGATGGGATCGCGGCAGTTGCCCAGGGTGCTATGGCGGGTGGTTTGGTCTACTTGTTTGTAGCTCTGATTGTTAAGCATGCGGGTAAAGATTGGATTAATAAGGTCCTTCCACCAATCGTGGTTGGTCCCATTATCATGGTAATTGGTTTGAGTCTTGCGGCAAATGCAGTCACTGATGCGACAACCTTAAATAAAAGCTATAGTGGTTATGCTCTATTGATTTCGATGGTGACCCTTTTTGCGGTTATCCTATTTAACATGTATGGCAAGAAGATTGTCGGTGTCGTCCCAATTTTACTTGGATTAATTGTGGGCTATATTTTCTCATTGGCTCTTGGTTTGATGACAGGACATAGTTTTGTCAATTTCTCAGAGGTAAGTGCGGCGCATTGGATTCAAGTTCCAAACTTTGACATTCCATTTGTGGATTATAGCTTTAAGCTCTATCCAAGTGCGATTTTGACCATGGCTCCGATTGCCTTTGTGACCATGACGGAACATTTTGGTCACCTCATGGTTTTAAATAGTTTGACGGAGCGTGATTACTTCAAGGATCCAGGGCTTGACCATACGCTTACTGGTGATGGCTTGGCACAGATTATTGCTGGATTCTTTGGAGCTCCTCCGGTAACCTCTTATGGGGAAAACATTGGGGTTATGGCCCTTAGTAAGGTCTACTCAGTTTACGTTATTTCAGGCGCAGCAGTGATTGCGGTTGTCATGAGCTTTATTGGGAAGCTATCAGCACTCTTGCACTCTATTCCAACTCCTGTATTGGGAGGTTTGTCTATTGCCCTCTTTGGGGTTATCGCTGCTAGCGGTTTGAAAATTTTAGTTGAACATAAGATTGATTTTGATAATAAAAAGAATCTCTTGATTGCAAGTGTGATACTAGTATCAGGGATCGGTGGTTTGATGATTGACCTCGGTGGTCTTCAAATCACGGGTGTGGCAACGTCAACCATTCTTGGGATTGTGTTGTATCAAATCCTTCCAGAACCAAAAGCTGATGAGGCTTAGTCCATTCTGGTGTTGAAAAAGTTTTAATGGATTCAATCATCATAAAAAACGAGGAACAGACTCTGATGGCAGAGCTGGTGTTCCTCGTTTTTTTATTGTGGATTGGATTTCCAAAGAGGCATTCCTTCATTAGTTGACTGCATTTTTAAAAAGGCAATGCTTATTATCGTGGCGGAAGGCCAAGGGCGATGCGCCCGTATCGGCTGATTCGTGTAATTTTCCATGCGGGTGACCAAGTCACTTCAACCTTGACATCTTCGATCCCCTCAATTTCTTTTAGGCGAGCGACGATTTCGATCGGAAGGCTCTCAGCACAGCTACAAGCCGTATCGGTGAAGGTCATGACCACCTTGCAAGTACCGGCTTCATCTAGATGGATCTCGTAGATCAGTCCTAGGTTATAGACGTCTAACTCAACATCGGTATCAAATACAAGCTCCAATTGTTCGATTAACGGCTTCTCTAGTGCCAGGGCGCGGTCATTGATTTTGATATCCTCTCTCATCGCAAGATCCTTTCAGTGTAGTATGGCTTCCATTTTCTCATAATTCGGCTGATAAGGCAAGAAGAGAAAGAGAATTTGAACGTGTCGAACGAAGGAAATTCGGTCCAGTCTCCATTTCTCTTCGAATTTGTGGTAAAATAGAGGCAAAAGTAAGACAAAGGATGAAGGCTATGAAATTACAAAAACCAAAAGGGACCCAGGATATCCTTCCTGGCGATTCAGCGAAATGGCAATATGTAGAAGGCTTTGCACGCAAGGTCTTTGCGCGATACAATTATGATGAAATCCGCACACCGATCTTCGAACATTATGAAGTCATCAGCCGTTCAGTAGGGGATACGACGGATATCGTTACCAAAGAAATGTATGACTTCTATGACAAGGGAGACCGTCATATCACGCTTCGTCCAGAAGGAACAGCTCCTGTTGTCCGCTCGTATGTAGAAAATAAACTCTTTGCGCCTGAGGTACAAAAACCAAGTAAGTTCTATTACATAGGCCCAATGTTCCGCTACGAACGTCCTCAAGCAGGTCGTTTGCGTCAATTCCACCAAATTGGGGTAGAATGCTTTGGATCGAGCAATCCTGCAACGGATGTCGAAACCATTGCCATGGCAGCGCAATTCCTGAAAGAACTAGGGATTGATAATGTGACCTTGCACTTGAACACCTTGGGAAGCCCTGCTAGTCGTCAGGCTTATCGTCAAGCCTTGATTGATTATCTCTTGCCAATGAAGGATCAATTGTCTAAGGACAGCCAACGTCGCTTAGAAGAAAATCCGCTTCGTGTCTTGGATTCAAAAGAAAAAGAAGACAAGGCCGCGGTTGAACAGGCTCCTTCCATCCTAGACTATCTTGATGAAGAAAGCCAAGCGCATTTTGATGCGGTTCGTCGGATGTTAGAAGATTTAGGTGTAGCCTATGTCATCGATACCAATATGGTGCGTGGCTTGGATTACTACAACCACACGATTTTTGAGTTCATTACAGAAATTGAAGGCAATGAATTGACAGTTTGTGCGGGTGGTCGCTATGATGGTTTGGTTGAATACTTCGGTGGCCCTGCGACAGCTGGTTTTGGATTTGGTATCGGTGTGGAACGGATCCTTCTCGTTCTTGAAAAGAAAGGCATTGAATTACCGATCGAAACAGGCCTAGATGCCTATATTGCCGTCCTAGGAGATGAAGTCAATGAAGCAGCGCTTAGCTTGGTTCAGGCCCTTCGAATCCAAGGTTTCAAGGCAGAACGTGATTACCTTGGACGCAAGCTCAAGGCACAATTTAAGTCAGCAGATGTCTTTGCGGCCAAAGCCTTGATTACCTTAGGAAGTAGTGAAGTTGAGAGCGGTCAAGTTACTGTGAAAAATAACCAAACTCGTCAAGAAGTGACGGTAGCTCTTGAAAGCTTGAAGAAAGACTTCCCATCTGTCTTAGCAGAGTTGGGATTGGCCTAATCGAGCTTGAAGGACAAGTATAGACAAAATTTATCTGGGAGTAGGGGCAAAATGGTTGCTCCTGCTCTCTTTTATCTTGATTCTGTTTGCCGACCTTTGCCAAGATTTGGCGAAAAGCCGTTAAATTTTCTGACATTTATGATATAATGAGAAGACTACTAGTAAAGGAATGAAACAGTCATGACATTAGTTTACCAATCAACACGAGATGAAAAAAATACTGTAACAGCTAGTCAAGCCATCCTTCAAGGTTTGGCAACAGATGGCGGCTTGTTTACTCCGGTCTCTTATCCTCAAGTGGAGCTAGATTTTAACACCCTCAAAGACGCTTCTTACCAAGAAGTGGCTAAGCTTGTATTGTCAGCCTTTTTGGACGACTTTACGGCAGAAGAATTGGACTACTGTATTTCTCATGCCTATGACAGCAAGTTTGATACGCCAGCCATTGCTCCGCTTGTCAAACTCGATGGCCAATACAACTTGGAACTTTTCCATGGTTCAACCATTGCCTTTAAAGATATGGCTTTGTCGATCTTGCCTTACTTTATGACAACAGCAGCTAAAAAGCACGGTCTGGAAAATAAAATCGTCATCTTGACAGCGACATCAGGGGACACTGGTAAAGCTGCCATGGCAGGTTTTGCCGATGTTCCAGGTACTGAAATTATTGTCTTTTATCCAAAAGACGGTGTCAGCAAGGTACAAGAGTTGCAAATGACGACTCAAACTGGGGACAATACTCATGTGATCGCTATTGATGGAAACTTTGACGATGCCCAAACCAATGTCAAACACATGTTCAATGATGTGGCACTTCGTGAAAAATTAGCAGCCAACAAGATGCAATTTTCATCAGCCAACTCTATGAACATTGGTCGTTTGGTGCCTCAGGTTGTCTATTACGTATACGCCTATGCGCAATTGGTCAAGACAGGCCAAATCACAGCGGGAGAAAAAGTCAACTTTACCGTCCCAACAGGAAACTTTGGAAATATCTTGGCAGCTTTCTATGCCAAACAAATCGGTCTTCCAGTTGGAAAATTGATCTGTGCGTCAAATGAAAACAATGTCTTGACAGACTTCTTCAAAACACATGTCTATGATAAGAAACGTGAGTTCAAGGTGACCACTAGTCCATCGATGGATATCTTAGTGTCTTCAAACTTGGAACGCTTGATTTTCCACTTGGTTGGCAATGATGCCACAAAGACCAAAGAATTGATGGAAAGCCTTGTTGCAACAGGTCAGTACCAATTGTCCAACTTTGATGCAGACATCTTAGATTTGTTTGCGGCTGCATACGCAGATGAAGCAGAAACTGCTGCAGAGATCAAGCGGGTCTATGAAGCGTCTGATTACATCGAAGACCCTCATACAGCCGTAGCATCAGCCGTTTATCAAAAATACCGGAGCCAAACAGGGGATACTGCTAAAACAGTCATTGCCTCTACAGCAAGTCCTTATAAATTCCCAGTTGTGGCAGTAGAAGCGGTGACGGGCGAGACAGGTCTAGGTGATTTCGAAGCCTTGGCTAAATTACACACACTCTCAGGTGTTCCTGTGCCACCGGCTGTAGACGGCCTTGAAACTGCACCGGTTCGCCATCGTACAAGCGTGGCAGCCAAAGACATGCAAGCGGCCGTAGAAGACTACTTGGGACTTTAATTCTTCCTATTAGAAAGATCAAAAGAGCCGTTTGGCTCTTTTCTATACGCATGAATTCATACAAAAAAATCTTAAACATCGCCCTTCCTGCCATGGGTGAAAATTTCTTACAAATGCTGATGGGCATGGTGGACTCTTATTTAGTGGCTCACCTGGGCTTGATTGCCATTTCAGGTGTTTCCGTCGCAGGGAATATCATCACCATCTATCAAGCCATCTTTTTGGCACTGGGTGCGGCAGTTGCCAGTGTTATGTCCAAAAGCTTGGGTGAAAAAAATCAAGCCAACATTGCCTACCATGCGACAGAGTCACTGAAGGTGACCTTGTTGTTGAGTGCTCTCTTAGGAGGGGCTTCGCTGTTATTTGGACGCCAGATGATTTCGCTGTTGGGGACTGAAGCTGCAGTAGCCGAAAGCGGGGGGATTTACCTTTCCTTGGTCGGCGGGACCATAGTTCTCTTAGGCTTGATGACGACCTTGGGCTCCTTGGTTCGGGTGGCCAACAATCCACGTATTCCTATGTATGTGAGCCTGTTGACCAATCTATTAAACGCTCTGTTCTCCTCTGTGGCCATTTTCCTTTTTGGTTGGGGGATTGTCGGCGCAGCTTTGGGGACGGTGCTGGCTCGTCTGGTGGGCGTTATCCTCTTGTGGCAAAAGGTCCGGCTACCCTTTGCCCCCCTTGGTTGGGGATTGGATCGTAAGCTCTTGAACTTAGCACTTCCAGCTGCCGGGGAGCGGCTGATGATGCGGGCCGGAGATGTGGTGATCATTGCGATCGTGGTTGCTTTTGGGACCGAGGCAGTCGCAGGAAATGCCATCGGAGAGACCTTGACCCAGTTCAACTACATGCCTGTATTTGGAGTGGCCACAGCGACGGTTATGCTCGTGGCACGGAGCCTGGGTGAAGGTGATCTTGAGCAGATTGCCCGCCTTCGAAAGCAGTCTTACTGGTTGTCCTTCGTGTTAATGTTACCCATTGCCTTGGGAATCTTTTTTGGGGGCACCCTTCTGACCCATCTCTACACACAAGATACAAAAGCAGTCGAAGCTAGTCTATCGGTTGTCCTCTTTTCTTTGTTGGGAACGCCGTTTACAGCAGGAACGGTCATCTATACAGCAGTTTGGCAAGGTTTGGGAAATGGGAAACTTCCATTTTATGCAACGACGATTGGCATGTGGGTCATTCGAATTGGAGCCGGTTATCTGCTTGGAGTAACCCTTGGTTTTGGCCTTCCAGGGGTCTGGACGGGAACGCTGCTGGACAATGGCTTTCGTTGGCTATTTTTGAGTCAACTATATAGACGAAAAGTAGGAGAGAGAAAATGACAAAACGAGCCTTTATTTGGGATTTGGATGGGACCTTGCTGGATTCCTATGATGCTATTCTGGCAGGTCTTGAGGAGACCTATGCAACTTATCAGCTCCCATTTGACCGAGCCAGCATTAAAGACTACATCTTAAAGCATTCGGTTCAAGATCTTTTAGTAGCTGTGGCAGAGGAGTATCATCTGGATGTGACGGACTTAAATCATCGCCGAGCAGAAAGTCTAGCAGAGAAAAATGCCCAGCTCCTTCTGATGGATGGGGCGCGTGATGTCCTATCTTGGGGACAAGAAGCTGGAATTGAGCAGTTTGTCTATACCCATAAGGGAGAGAATGCCTTTGTCATCCTGCGGGACTTGGGTTTGGAATCTTTTTTTACAGAGATTTTGACCAGTCAAAGTGGTTTTGCCCGCAAGCCTGACCCAGAAGCTGCTAGGTATCTGATGGAGAAGTACGGGTTGGAGCCAGAAAAGACCTACTATATTGGGGATCGGAGCCTGGATATTGACTTTGCAAGAAATAGCCAGATTCAGAGTATCAATTTCTTGACGTCTGACTATCAAGGCAATCATCATATGAACACCTTACTAGATATTCCAGGTATTTTAAACGCTGAAAAGAATCTGTAAAGAATTTGTTTTCATTTTGAAATAAAGTCGTAAGCTTTCTTTAAGAAATGTCCGCTATAATAGAAGCATAAACAAAGACCTCCTAACTTTGTTTAGAAAAATCCTAAAACTTTTCTTTTTCATAATAATCTCCCTAAGAGTCGCCCAATCAGGCGGCTTTTTTTGTGCGAAAGAATAGTGCAAGCTCTTTTTCTTGCCAGGATAGAAGAAAAAGTTTATAATTGACTTATCAATTATTGATTTATCAAAAATAATACGGAGAAGGAATATGGCAGAAATAAATGATTTGCTCTACCAACTACGTTTGGCAGATCAATCAACTACGCAACTTTTTGAAAAGCGCCTAGGGATTAGCTTAACGCGTTACCAAATCTTGCAGGATTTGTTAGAACAAGCGCCTTGCAATCAGATCGCGGTTCAGGAGCGCTTGCAGATTGATCCAGCGGCTTTAACCCGGCATTTCAAAATATTAGAAAAGGAAGGATTTGTCCATCGGAGTCGAAATCCAAAGAATCAGCGGGAAATCATAATTCATTTGACGGATACGGCCTATAATCGTTTGGTCAAACATCCCCCTTGCCATCATGTGACGGTGAAAGAACAGATGAGTCGGATTTTGACTGCTCAAGAACAAGAGCAATTTTCTTACCTGCTGGACAAATTAGTATCTGGCATTGAACAAATAACAGTTGAATAAAAAGGAGAATCTACGATGTCATTACTGACGATTATTTTAGCAAGTCTTGCTGCACTGGAGCATTTGTATATTTTTTATTTGGAGAGCATCAGAACCACATCTGATACCACAAGTCGGGTTTTCAACATGGATAAAGAAGAACTCGCTCGCCCATCTGTGACCTCTTTATTTAAGAATCAAGGGATATACAATGCCTTGATTGGGGTGTTTCTCTTGTATGGATTGTTTGTCTCTAAAAATAGTGAAGTTGTTACGATTTTTGTGCTTTTTATTATTGGAGCTGCAGCCTACGGTGCGATGACAGCCAATAAAAAGATTATCTTGACCCAAGGTGGTCCTGCAATTTTAGCTTTATTGAGTATCCTATTGTTGGGATAAAAAGGACGGGACGCTAGGGCTCTTTGAGCTGATTTTATTAAATAAGTGTAGAAAAAAGTATAAAAAAAGACTAAAAATTTTATTGACTTTCTAAGAAAAAGGGTTATAATGGTAGCAACAGAAAAGTAATGAGTCAGCTATTTTCAGGGAGCTTGTGGGAATTGCGAACAAGCAATAGCGACTGATGAAAATTGGACTGTTATGATCAATGAATTCTAACCCATGTGAATTCGGTTGGCACCCCTTACCGTGCAACTCCTTGATAGAGGAGATAGAGATGTAGGGAAAGACCAGCTATTTTTCCCTATAAAAGAGGTGGCACCGCGGACAACACGCCCTCACACAGTTTTTTGTGTGAGGGCTTTTCTATGTGTTTAGCAAGCGAAGCAGGGTGCGGCTGAATTTATTAGAATAAAAGAGTTCTAAAAGAGAGGTTTCTGATATGAAAAAAGTTTTATCTGCTGATGTGTTGAGTCCAATTTTGGCTTATATGCGTTTGAATGCGCCCCATAAAATGATCTTAGAGTCGATCCCTCGTGAAAAAGAGAATGCGCGTTTTTCAATTGTAGCCTATCGGCCGGTCAGTGAAGTCAAGTTTGAAAATGGTGTCCTCTATTACAATGATCAAATTATCGAAGAGGATCCTTTGGACTTTTTGAATCGCATCACGGTCAAAACGAAAACTTCTGAAGAGCTTCCTTTTAACGGTGGGGCGATTGGATTTGTCGGCTATGACTTGATTGGCCTCTATGAGAACATTGGCTCCATTCCTGAAGATACGATCGGCACCCCAGATCTCCACTTTTTCTTATATGAGAGCTATGTGATTTTTGATCACAAAAAGGAAAAGGTCTATGTGGTGGAAGAGAACCACTATAGTGGACGGAGTGAAGCAGAGCAAGCATCGAGCTTGGAGCAAGTATTAGCACAATTGGCAAGACCTGCAAAAGAAGAGTTTCAGGACAAGGACCTGCATGCGCTTCATTTCCACAATCATTTGGAGCAAAAAGAGTTTGAGGAAATGGTGACCCTAGCGCGGGACTATATTCGAAAAGGAGATATGTTCCAATGCGTGCTCAGTCAACGTTTTTCAGCTGATTTTTCAGGAAAACCGCTAGATTATTACCGCAATTTGCGCGTGACCAACCCTTCGAATTATCTCTACTTTTATGATTTTGGGGAGTACCAAATTATCGGGGCTAGTCCAGAAAGTCTGGTGTCGGTCAAGGATCGAGTGGTGACAACCAATCCTATTGCTGGCACGCGTCCAAGAGGGATCGATGAAGAGGCTGATCGGCAATTGGCAGCTGATTTGGCAGGGGATCCAAAAGAAGTCGCAGAACACCGGATGTTGGTGGATCTAGGGCGAAACGATATTGGGCGTATCGCCCAAAATGGGTCGGTTGAAGTGACCAAATATATGGAGGTGGAGTTCTTCCGTTATGTGATGCACCTGACGAGTGTGGTCAAGGGTCAATTGCTTCCTGGACTAGCCTCTATTGAGGCTCTGAAGGCAACTCTTCCAGCTGGGACCGTTTCGGGTGCTCCCAAGATTCGAGCCATGAAGCGAATCTATGAGGCAGAAAAAGAGAAACGTGGCGTCTATGCGGGTGCTATTGGCTATCTCTCTGTGACGGGGGATCTCGATTTTGCTATTGCGATTCGAACCATGATCCTCAAAAATAAGAAGGCTTATGTGCAGGCTGGAGCAGGAATCGTTTATGATTCGATCGCTGAAAATGAATACCAAGAAACCGTCAATAAGGCAAAATCGATGACAAGGATTGGAGAAGAAGGATGATTTTATTAGTAGATAATTACGATTCATTTACCTACAATTTAGCACAGTATATCGGAAAATTTGATGAGGTCCAGGTGCTTCGAAATGATGATCCGGATTTGTACCAAGTTGCCCAAGAAGCAGATGCCTTGGTCTTTTCTCCAGGTCCAGGTTGGCCAAAGGATGCGGGCAAGATGGAGGACATGATCCGAGATTTCGCGGGGATCAAACCAATCTTGGGGATTTGCTTGGGGCATCAAGCGATTGCGGAAGTTTTTGGAGGGCGCTTGGGATTGGCACCACAGGTCATGCATGGCAAACAAAGCCGGATCCAGCTAGAAGCTCCCTCTCCGCTATACGCGGGTGTCGCAAAAGAAGTCCCAGTCATGCGCTACCATTCGCTGACGATTGAAGACATGCCAGAGGATTTTGTCATTACCTCTCGTACGACGGATGATCAAGCCATTATGGGAATTCAACACCGTAGCTTACCGATTTATGGTTTTCAATACCATCCAGAAAGTATCGGGACGCCAGATGGGCTCAAGACCATCGAAAATTTTGTCAAACTAGTCAAGGAGCGGAAGATGAAACAAGTGCTTGCAAAGGTAGCGGAAAGAATGGATCTAACCAGTGCAGAGTTAGAAGCTGCCATGGAGGAAGTTGTTGCTGGTCGTGCTTCAGAAGCACAGGTAACGGCCCTTCTTCTAGGTCTCAAAATGAAGGGAGAAACGGTTGAAGAGCGGACGGCTATTGCAAAAGTGATGCAGGCCTATGCAGTCGCTATTCCTACAGAAGTTCAAGGAGCGATGGACAATTGTGGAACGGGGGGCGATCGTTCGTATAGTTTCAATATTTCAACAACAGCTGCCTTCGTCCTTGCTGGTGGTGGCATCAAGATGGCGAAACACGGAAATCGTTCGATCTCTTCTAAATCTGGTTCTGCGGATGTGCTAGAAGCTCTAGGGATTAACCTTGATTTGGGTCCAGAAGATTTGGGAAGAGTGTTTGAAAAGGCGGGAATTGTCTTCCTATTTGCCAAAAATCTACATCCTGGCATGCGCTATATTATGCCCGCTCGCTTGGCATTAGGGGTTCCAACGGTGATGAACTTAACTGGTCCTCTTATCAATCCGATTCCTCTAGAAACCCAGCTATTGGGAACCAGTCGTCCGGATATGCTGGAAAGTACGGCAGAGATTCTAAAGAATTTAGGTCGAAAACGCGCAGTGGTAGTGAGTGGTCCACAAGGTTTGGATGAGGCAGGCCTTGATGGAGAAACCCAGCTCGCTATTCTGGAAAATGGACAGGTTACCTTATCCAGCGTTCAACCAGAAGATATCGGAATGGAGCGCATTAAAATAGATCAAGTACGAGGTGGAGACGCCAAATGCAATGCGGAAATTTTGCTCAGTGTCTTGAAGAATGAAGCGAGTCCCTTCTTAGAGGTGACTGTCTTGAATGCTGGCCTTGGTTTTTATGCCAACGGCAAGGTAGATTCTATCAAGGAGGGAATTGCCTTGGCACGTGAAGTGATTGCCAGTGGGGCCGCCCTTGAGAAATTGAGATTATTACAGGAGTATCAAAAATGAGTCAAGAATTCTTGCCAAAGATTCTAAAGGAAAAGGCGCGTGAAGTGGCTGTGCTGAAAGAAGAGGAACTCCAACCTTTGCGCGAGACCTACCGCTTGTATGATTACCTAAAGAGTCATCCAGAAAAGCTTCAGGTTATTGCGGAAGTGAAAAAGGCTAGTCCGAGTCTGGGAGATATTCATGTCGATGTGGATATCGTCGCGCAGGCTAAGACTTACGAAGAAAATGGGGCCGTGATGATTTCTGTCTTGACTGATGAAGTGTTTTTCAAGGGCAGTATCGAGTATCTCCGGGAAATATCTAGTCAAGTACGTATCCCCACCCTCAACAAAGATTTCATTGTGGATGAAAAGCAAATAATTCGGGCGCGAAACGCAGGGGCGACCGTGATCTTGTTGATAGTTGCAGCCTTATCAGAGACTCGTCTGAAAGAACTCTTCGATTTTGCGACCCATCTTGGCCTGGAGGTCTTGGTGGAGACCCATAATCTGACAGAACTAGAGGTCGCTCACCGGATTGGGGCTCAGATCATCGGGGTCAATAATCGCAACTTGGTGACCTTTGAGACAGATCTTTATACAAGCCTTGAATTGGCGACAAGCTTTGAACAAGAACCGGTCTATATCTCTGAGTCTGCTATTTTCGCAGCAGCAGACGCGCGCATGCTGGCTCCTGATTTTAATGGCATTCTTGTTGGGACAGCGCTCATGAAGGCAGACAATGTGGCTGAAAAAGTAAAGGAGTTGCAGATTGACAAAGGTTAAAATTTGCGGATTGTCCACTCCAGAAGCCGTGCAGACGGCTGTTGAAGCCGGTGCGGACTACATTGGTTTTGTCTTTGCACCAAGCAAACGGCAAGTCACGTTGGAACAAGCTCGGCAGTTGGCTACAGGGATTCCAAAGGGGGTTCAAAAAGTCGGTGTTTTTGTATCGCCACAAAGAGAAGAAGTGGAGCAAGCTTGCCAAGTTGTGGGTTTGGACCTGATACAAGTGCATGGACCGATGGATGAAACCATCTTGCAAGACCTTCCCCAACAAATGATTCGCGCTGTTCAAGTGGGGAAAGACGCGACTCTTCCTGAGACCAGTGCCGATTATCTGCTCTTTGATGCTCCTGTAGCAGGAAGTGGAGAGACGTTTAACTGGCAAGAACTCGAAAGTCAAAACTTCACAAAGCCCTTCTTTATTGCAGGAGGCTTGACGGAAGACAATGTAGCAGATGCCATTCGCTTCTTTTATCCTTATGCGGTGGATGTATCCAGTGGGGTCGAGACAAATGGAATAAAAGATCAAGAAAAGATAAAACGATTTATAGAAAGGGTCAAGCATGGCATATAAACAACCAGATAAAAACGGATTTTACGGGCGGTTCGGGGGACGATTTGTCCCTGAAACCTTGATGACAGCAGTTTTAGAATTAGAAAAGGCCTACAGAGAAAGTCAAGCAGATCCTTCTTTTCAAGCAGAATTGGATCAGCTTCTGAAACAATATGTCGGTCGGGAAACACCGCTCTATTACGCCAAGAATCTAACCAAGTATGTCGGTGGAGCCAAGATCTTTCTAAAAAGAGAAGATCTCAACCACACAGGGGCTCATAAAATTAATAATGCCCTAGGACAGGTTTTGCTGGCACACCGAATGGGTAAAAAGAAGATCATCGCAGAAACAGGGGCTGGACAGCACGGTGTTGCAACGGCAACAGCCGCTGCTTTATTTGATATGGAATGTACCATCTACATGGGGGAAGAAGATGTCAGACGCCAAGCCCTTAATGTCTTTCGGATGGAGTTGTTGGGGGCAAAGGTTCAATCGGTAACAGATGGATCGCGTGTTCTCAAGGATGCAGTCAATGCTGCCCTTAGAGCCTGGGTAGCAAATGTGGAGGATACCCACTATATCATGGGTTCTGCTCTAGGACCTCACCCATTCCCAGAAATTGTCCGTGATTTTCAAAGTGTCATTGGCCGAGAAGCCAAACGCCAATTTGCAGAGCAAAATGATGGTGCATTACCAAATGCAGTTTTAGCCTGTGTAGGAGGCGGATCGAACGCCATTGGGCTCTTTTATCCTTTTGTTGAAGATACATCTGTTGCCATGTATGGGGCAGAAGCTGCTGGGCTTGGAGTAGATACAGACCAGCATGCAGCAACCTTGACCAAGGGACGTCCGGGAGTCCTTCACGGCGCCTTGATGGATGTTTTACAGGATGCGCATGGACAGATTTTAGAAGCCTTCTCGATTTCAGCAGGCCTCGATTATCCAGGAATTGGGCCAGAGCATTCTTATTTCCATGAAATCAAGCGGGCAACCTATGTGCCTGTGACAGACCAAGAAGCCCTAGAAGCTTTTCAATTGCTTTCAAAAGTAGAAGGAATTATTCCGGCCCTGGAATCGAGCCATGCTATCGCCTATGCGGTGAAATTGGCTAAGGAGATGGGACCTGAAAAATCCATGATCGTTTGTTTGTCAGGTCGTGGGGACAAAGATGTGGTACAAGTCAAAGACCGCCTAGAACAAGAGAGGGGAGAGTAAGATGGGAAAGACCTTAACAGAGCATTTACAAAAGCTGAAAGACCAGCAGCGAGGGATCTTTGTTCCTTATATTATGGCAGGAGATAATGAAAAAGGCTTGGCAGGTTTGCAGGAAACCATCCAATTTTTGGAGGAGCTTGGTGTCTCAGCTATTGAGGTTGGTATTCCTTTTTCAGATCCGGTGGCAGATGGTCCTGTGATTGAAGAGGCGGGACTACGAAGTTTAGCCCATGGGACGACAACAGAGGAACTGGTGCAGACGATCCAGCACTTAGAGACAAGTGTTCCTTTGGTCATCATGACCTATTTCAACCCCTTATTCCAATATGGGCTCGAAAACTTCTTTAGAGATGTAGAAGGAACAGCGGTCAAGGGAGTAATTATTCCCGATCTTCCTCATGAGCATGCGGATCTGGTAGAGCCTCTCTTAGTGGATAAAGACATCGCTTTGGTGCCGCTAGTGAGCTTAACCACAGGAATCGAGCGCCAGAAGAAATTGATCCATGATGCAGAAGGATTTATCTATGCCGTTGCTGTCAATGGAGTGACGGGCAAAGCTGGTAGCTATCGAGATGACTTGGACCACCACTTGGCCCAATTACACGAAATAGCGTCCATTCCTGTTTTAACAGGTTTTGGAGTTTCCAGCATGGAGGATGTTCACCGTTTCAACAAGGTCTCGGATGGAGTGATTGTGGGGTCCAAAATTGTTAAGGCTCTTCACCAAGGGGAGACAGATGCCATCGCTCGTTTCATTTCTCAAGCAGTGAAAGTCTAGAAGCTTCATTTCATTCATCATCAGCTTGATTCTCCTAGATCAAGCTCTTTGTCTACTATTTTAAACATTCCCCTCGTTGGCCTTTACAAACGAGGCTTTCTCGTTACAATAGAGGTAGTAACAAGAAAAGAGGAGAAGAGAATGATAAGCCTTGAAGAGATTGATCAAGTTGTCCAGTCAGGTCCTTTTGAACCAACCTGGGACTCTCTTAGCCATCAAGTCTGTCCGGATTGGTATCGGGATGCCAAATTTGGAATGTTTATCCACTGGGGCGTCTACAGTGTACCTGCCTTTGGTTCGGAATGGTATTCGCGAAATATGTATATCCAAGGGAATCCTTGCTATGACTATCATCGAGAGCATTTTGGAGACCAGGCTAGCTTTGGCTACAAGGATCTCATTCCTCTATTTACAGCCGATCAATTTGATCCAGCATCTTGGCTGGATCTCTTTCAAAAAGCGGGAGTCCAGTATCTTTTTCCAGTTGCGGAGCACCACGATGGTTTTCAGATGTATGCCTCTACTCTCTCGCCTTATAATAGCTTAGAAATGGGGCCGAAACGAGATGTCTTAGGAGAGTTGAGGGAGGAAGCAGAAAAACGTGGCCTGCACTTCTGTACGTCCTCTCACCGGGCAGAGCACCAGTTTTTCTTTTCACATGGCAAGGAATTCACTAGTGACATTCCGCAAGAAATCCCAAGAGACAGCCTTTATTGGCCAGCCGAGCCAGAGCCAAAGGATCATTTTGATCTGACTTCCAAGCCTTATCCAAGTAAAGAATTCTTGGAAGATTGGCTGTTGCGAACCTGTGAACTGGTGCGGGACTACCAGCCAGAGCTCCTATATTTTGACTGGTGGATCCAGCATGAGAGTTTCCGTCCTTACTTGATGCGCTTTTTGGCGTATTATTACAATCTAGCAGCACAAGAGGATCGCAAGGTGGCTGTTTGTTACAAACAGGATGCCCTCCCTTTCTGTTCAGGAATCGTTGAGATGGAGCGGGGAGGATACGGAGAGACGCAAGCCTTTCCGTGGCAAATGGATACCGCGATCGCCCGTAATTCTTGGTGCTATACCCAGGATCTAGCCTACAAGACCAGTAAGGAATTGCTACAAAATTTAGTCGATGTTGTGGCCAAAAATGGCAATCTTCTGCTCAATATTGGACCCAAGGCAGATGGCACTATCCCTGAGCAAGACCAAGACATCCTCACAGAGATCGGGGACTGGCTGGCGGTAAATGGAGAAGCCATTTATCAGAGTCGGCCTTGGCGGGTGTCATCGGACGGACCGACCGAGGCCCAGGAAGGTTCCTTCTCAGACGGGAAAGCGCCACTCTATACCAGCCAAGATTTCCGCTATACCATGCGTGAAGGCCTGCTTTATGCTATTCAGCTGGAACCAAGTGGAAGGATAGAAGAGCTGACCTTGCCGTCTCTCGCCTATGATCTCAAGCAACCGAGAATCCTTCATGCGCGCATTCAAAAGGTGGAACTCCTTGGAGAAAGTCAGCTTCTTTCTTGGAGCCAAGATGAGACAGGGCTCCATCTTCAGTTACCAGCTTGTAGGAAAAAACAACCGCGTGTTTTGCGCCTCAGCTTTTAGTTTTCTTGAAGCTTTCTATAAGGAATCGTTTAGGTTTCTCTAGTATACTGTACTCATCCAATAAGAAATGAGGTACAGAAAATGAAAATCTCAGTTAATTATCCAAAACGCTTTAAGAAATTGCCACAACAAGGTTCTTGTTACGGCGAATAAACACTTCTCTTCATTTTTCATAAGAAACTCCTAAAGAAGGCTCTACCCGAAAGGGTAGAGTTTTTATGTACCAGAGACCTTGTGATTCGTGGTATAATAAGCCTATGGAAAAAAAGAACAAATTACTACTCATCGACGGGTCTTCCGTCGCTTTTCGTGCCTTTTTTGCACTCTATAATCAAATTGATCGCTTCAAAAATGCTAATGGTCTGCATACCAATGCGGTCTATGGCTTTAATCTCATGTTGAGCCATCTCTTGGAGCGCATCCAACCAACCCATGTCCTCGTTGCTTTTGATGCAGGAAAGACGACTTTTCGGACGGAGATGTATGCCGACTACAAAGGGGGCCGTGCAAAAACTCCAGATGAGTTCCGTGAGCAGTTTCCTTTCATTCGTGAGCAACTGGATCATTTGGGAATCTGCCATTATGAGCTGGCCCAGTATGAAGCGGATGATATTATTGGAACACTAGATAAGATGGCCGAAGCTAGCTCGGTGCCCTTTGATGTGACCATTGTCTCTGGGGATAAGGATTTAATCCAGCTGACAGATGATAATACGGTGGTTGAAATTTCCAAAAAAGGGGTGGCAGAGTTTGAAGAATTCACTCCAGCCTATCTCAAAGAAAAGATGGGACTGACACCAGAGCAGTTTATTGACCTCAAGGCCTTGATGGGAGATAAGTCGGATAATATCCCAGGTGTTACTAAGATCGGAGAAAAGACCGGGATCAAACTACTCCTAGAGTACGGCTCTCTTGATGGCATTTACGAGCATATCGACGAGATGAAGGCTTCTAAGATGAAGGAAAACCTCATCAACGACAAGGAGCAGGCCTATCTGTCTAAGACTCTCGCAACCATCGATACCAATGCTCCCATTGAAATTGGGCTGGACGATATCACCTATACGGGCCCTCATCTAGAAAATCTTGCCAAGTTTTATGAGGAGATGGGCTTCAAGCAACTCCGTCAGGCCTTGGATCTTAGTGGAGAAGAAGCGGCTCCTGTAGCCATTGACTATACAGAAGTCGAGCAAGTCGCTTCAGATATGCTCACGGAAGATAGTTTCTTCCATTTTGAGATTTTTGGGGACAATTACCATACGGAATCCATCATCGGTTTCGCATGGGGGACCAAAGGTCAGCTCTACGCGAGTACAGATACTGGTCTTTTACAAACACCGATTTTCAAAGAATTTCTCGAAAAAACGCCCCTCAAGGTCTATGACTTCAAGCGGGCCAAGGTCTTGCTCAGCCACTTGGGCATTCCCCTTCAAAATCCCGCGTTTGACAGTCGATTGGCCAAGTATCTCTTGTCGACCGTAGAGGACAATGAGATTTCAACCATTGCGAGTCTCTATAGTCAGATTGCGCTGCCGCTGGATGAAGTCGTTTATGGCAAGGGAGCCAAAAAAGCTATCCCAGAAAAGGCGGTCCTATTAGAGCATTTGGCACGGAAAGTCGCTGTTTTACTAGACACGGAAGAACCCATGGTAGAGCAGTTGCAGGCCCATGATCAACTAGATTTGCTCTATGATATGGAGCAACCGCTAGCAGCTGTTTTGGCCAAGATGGAAATCGCGGGGATCAAGGTAGAGCGCCAGACCCTAGAAGACATGCAGGTGGAAAACGAAGTGGTCTTGGAGCGCTTGACCCAAGAAATCTACGAGCTTGCAGGAGAAGAGTTCAACATCAATTCTCCAAAACAATTGGGCGTCATCCTCTTTGAAAAATTGGAACTCCCTCTTGAATACACCAAGAAGACCAAAACCGGCTATTCAACAGCTGTTGATGTCTTGGAACGCCTGGCTCCAATTGCACCGATCGTGTCTAAGATTCTTGAATACCGCCAAATTGCTAAGATCCAGTCAACCTATGTCATCGGTCTTCAAGATTGGATTTTGGAAGATGGGAAGATCCATACCCGTTATGTACAGGATTTGACGCAGACAGGCCGCTTGTCCAGCGTGGATCCCAACCTGCAAAACATTCCTGTCCGTTTGGAGCAAGGTCGTCTTATTCGTAAGGCCTTTGTCCCAGAAGAGGAAAACAGTGTCTTGTTGAGTTCGGACTATTCACAGATCGAACTGCGCGTCTTGGCCCATATTTCAGGAGATGAGCATTTGATTGATGCCTTTAAGCATGGGGCAGATATCCATACATCGACTGCTATGCGCGTCTTCAACATTGAAAAACCAGAAGATGTGACGCCAAATGACCGCCGCAATGCAAAAGCAGTAAACTTCGGTGTGGTTTATGGAATTTCCGACTTTGGCCTGTCTAACAACCTGGGGATCAGTCGAAAAGAAGCCAAGGCCTACATTGAGACCTATTTCGAACGCTACCCTGGCATCAAGGACTATATGGAGAGAGTGGTACGGGAAGCGCGTGATAAAGGCTATGTGGAGACTCTCTTCAAGCGCCGTCGGGAGATTCCAGATATCAATTCTCGCAACTTCAATGTTCGAGGGTTTGCGGAACGGACAGCTATTAACTCACCCATCCAAGGATCTGCAGCAGACATCTTGAAAATTGCCATGATCCACTTGGACCAAGCGCTAGAAAGAGGAGCATACAAGACCAAGATGCTTCTTCAGGTGCACGATGAAATCGTTCTGCAAGTACCAAGTGATGAACTGGCAGCGATCAAAGAACTCGTCAAAGAGACTATGGAATCCGCTATCGAACTTGCAGTTCCACTGGAAGCTGATGAGAATGAAGGCAAAACATGGTATGAAGCCAAATAAGATTGAGTTTGTCCAAAACAGAAAGCGGTAGGAGACTTTTCAGTTTCCTACCGTTTTTAACGACAAACACTTGCAATGCCTTCCGTATTGTTATACTATTTAAAGAAAGGAAACGCATACAAAAAGGAGATTCATATGGCCTATTCATTTCGCAATCCTAGTGATGGTATTATCAAACATTACCTAGAAACCAGCAAGATCATCGCTGTAGTTGGATTATCTGATCGTGAAGACACAACCAGTCATCGTGTCAGCAAGGAGATGCAAGAGCGGGGCTATCGGATTATTCCTGTCAACCCCCGTGCAGCTGGTGGCCAGATCCTTGGAGAAACGGTATATGCTAGCCTACAGGAAATTCCTTTCCCAGTAGATATCGTTGATGTGTACCGTCGCAGTGAGTTTTTACCAGATGTGGCACGTGATTTTATTGAGACGGATGCGAAAATTTTCTGGGCACAATTGGAGCTGGAAAATCAAGAAGCAGAAGAAATCCTTCGTGGAGCTGGACGAGAAGATATCGTCATGAACCGCTGTATCAAACGGGAACACACCCGACTGATCTTAGGAGACTCCCTATACGGTTTATAAATGATAAACAATTGACATAGAAGAAAACCCCAGCAAGCTGGGGTTTTCTTCTTACTCTTATTCAGTTTCATGGCTTGGATGGCCTGTAAAATGGCGAGGCCCTTGTTTAATCTGCTTGATTTGATCATAAAAGGCAATTTGGCAGTTGATAAAGTAAGGCATGGTATAAAAGCAGATGACATCGCGCGTGAAGTAATTCAAGAAGTACCAACCAATCAAGGTTAGATCGAGCACCAAGCGATTGCTGCGGAACCCTTTCATGGTTTCACGACTTTGGCGAAGGACTCCAAAGGCTCCCTTGTAGTCGCCGTCTCGTAATTGCTCGTAGAGGATCAATTCGACCAGGCTAAGACTGTAGTATTGTGGCAGGTAAAAGAGGAGGCCGATCAGGCCAAGTACGATGCCAGCAGTCATCAGAGGCATTTGTTGCATGAGAGATTGGAATTCAGGACTAGAAGCACTCAAAGTGCTCGGGTTGCTCACCTTATCGTAGATCGCCAAAAATCGAATGCTAGCGTAGGTGCTGATGAGGCTCCCTACATAGAGGATGAGTCCCCATAAAAAGAGGACGACTTGCTTTAAGATCAAGGTGGCAAATACAGAGGTAAAGCGATCTTGTTTAAAGATATCTAAGACGCGTGTTCGGTGTTCGATCTTGGGATTAATCGTATCTAAATAGCTAAAAGTCGCACCGACCACTAATATGGAGATGACAAAGGAGACGACAGAAGGAAAGAGCTGCCGCTGGATCATGTAGATACTTGCTTGCTGCAAGGTCATATCCGGTAGTAGATCGACCAGATCTTGCCCACTTAAGAGAAAGTTAGCAAGAATGGTCAACAGGACCGGAAGAGCAAAAAGGATAGCTAAGCCCGGTTGCTGGATTTGCATGGTACGTGCCCGGAGGCGAATCAGTTTAAGGTTCATAGATGACACTCTCTTCATAGTAGTACTTTTTATTATAACATAAGTCCGTGACAGAGCTGGTAAAATTTGGTACAATCGTACAGGTGCTCACAGGAAAACTGTGACAGGAATAAGAAGGCTGGGACTGTTTTTCCCAGTACGGAGGTAACCATGACAGATTCACCGATTCAATATCGATTAATCAAAAAAGAAAAGCATACAGGTGCTCGTCTGGGAGAAATTATCACCCCTCACGGGACCTTCCCAACCCCAATGTTTATGCCTGTAGGGACTCAGGCAACCGTTAAGACCCAATCGCCAGAAGAACTCAAGGAAATGGGTTCCGGCATTATCTTGGCCAACACCTACCATCTCTGGCTTCGTCCCGGGGACGACTTGGTCGCAAAAGCAGGAGGACTGCACCAGTTCATGAACTGGGACCAGCCGATTTTGACAGATAGTGGAGGCTTCCAGGTCTATTCATTAGCGGATACCCGCAATATCACTGAAGAAGGGGTAACTTTTAAAAATCACCTCAACGGCTCGAAGATGTTCCTCTCTCCAGAAAAGGCCATCTCCATCCAAAACAATCTAGGGAGCGACATCATGATGTCCTTTGATGAATGCCCTCAGTTCTATCAACCCTATGATTATGTAAAAAAATCAATCGAACGGACCAGTCGTTGGGCAGAACGTGGGCTTAAGGCTCACCGTCGCCCTCATGATCAAGGTCTTTTCGGGATTGTCCAAGGGGCTGGATTTGAAGACTTGCGCCGTCAGTCTGCTCAAGATCTGGTCAGCATGGACTTCCCAGGCTATTCCATCGGTGGCTTAGCTGTTGGGGAAAGCCATGAAGAGATGAATGCGGTGCTGGATTTCACAACGCCGCTCTTACCAGAGAACAAGCCACGCTATCTCATGGGAGTAGGAGCTCCAGACAGTCTGATCGATGGCGTTATTCGTGGAGTGGATATGTTTGACTGTGTCTTGCCGACGCGGATTGCGCGAAATGGTACCTGTATGACTAGCCAAGGACGCCTAGTAGTGAAAAATGCGCAATTTGCAGAAGACTTTACACCGCTAGATCCCGAATGTGATTGCTACACTTGTAAGAATTACACCCGGGCTTATCTTCGCCACCTCCTCAAGGCAGATGAGACCTTCGGCATTCGCTTGACTAGCTACCACAACCTATACTTCTTGATCAACCTCATGAAGCAGGTCCGTCAAGCCATCATGGATGACAATCTCTTAGAATTCCGTGAGCATTTCGTCGAAAAATATGGCTATAACAAGTCAGGACGGAATTTCTAGAAATAGATAAATAGGAAGAAAAAAGACTACAGCCATCTGAGAATAATAGGAATAACTGCTAGACGCAGTGGTTGATTGGTATCTTTGTTCGCTTGTTAAGCTCCAAAGATAACCTAATCAACTGTGCGGGGGCGAGACGACGAACAAATTGGATATAAATTTGTTCTGTCTCGCTCCCTTTTTCCTATATAATAGGAACTTTTTTAGCACGCTTTTTCTTTCGAAAACACTTTCATCAAAAAAACGAAAAAAATCTTCTCAAATCCCTTGCATTGGGCCTTTGTTTGTGTTAAACTACTATGGTGCTGTGAAAAACAGCTATTAGCTTTGATGCAAGAGGTTGCGACACGCTCGGTTGCATTGCCACGCAACGCGCGTCGGTTTTCTTGTGGAGCTAGCCTATTATCTTAAATAGACGAAAAGGAGAAAAAGATGGCAAACAAAAAAATCCGCATCCGTTTGAAAGCGTACGAACACCGTACACTCGACACAGCGGCTGCAAAAATCGTAGAATCAGCTACTCGTACAGGTGCACAAGTTGCGGGGCCAATCCCACTTCCAACTGAACGTAGCCTCTACACAATCATTCGTGCGACTCACAAATACAAAGATTCTCGCGAACAATTCGAAATGCGTACACACAAACGTTTGATCGACATCATCAACCCAACTCAAAAAACAGTTGACGCTTTGATGAAATTGGATCTTCCAAGTGGTGTAAACGTAGAAATCAAACTTTAATCTAAAGCTTGATCTAGAGCATAAAAAACGCTCGTTAAAAACTTTTTGAATAAAAAACTATAGAAAAGGAACTATTTTCTCATGACAAAAGGAATCTTAGGGAAAAAAGTGGGAATGACTCAAATCTTCACTGAAGCTGGCGAATTGATCCCTGTAACAGTTATCGAAGCAACTCCAAACGTTGTTCTTCAAGTTAAAACTGTTGAAACAGATGGTTACAACGCTATCCAAGTTGGTTTCGATGACAAACGCGAAGTATTGAGCAACAAACCTGCTAAAGGACATGTAGCAAAAGCTAACACGGCTCCTAAGCGCTTCATTCGTGAATTCAAAAACGTTGAAGGCTTGGAAGTTGGTGCTGAAATCACAGTTGACACTTTCGAAGCTGGAGACATTGTTGATGTAACTGGTACTTCTAAAGGTAAAGGTTTCCAAGGTGTTATCAAACGCCACGGACAATCACGTGGACCAATGGCTCACGGTTCTCGTTACCACCGTCGTCCAGGTTCTATGGGACCTGTTGCACCTAACCGCGTATTCAAAGGTAAAAACCTTGCAGGACGCATGGGTGGCGATCGTGTAACAATTCAAAACCTTGAAGTTGTACAAGTTGTTCCAGAAAAGAACGTTATCCTTATCAAAGGTAACGTACCAGGTGCTAAGAAATCTCTTATCACTATCAAGTCAGCAGTTAAAGCTGGTAAATAATAAGGAAAGGGGAATACAGTCAAAATGGCAAATGTAACATTATTCGACCAAACTGGTAAACAAGCGGGCGAAGTTGTTCTTAACGATGCGATCTTTGGTATCGAACCAAACCAAGCAGTTGTATTTGATGTGATCATCAGCCAACGTGCTAGCCTTCGTCAAGGAACTCACGCAGTTAAAAACCGTTCAGCCGTTTCAGGTGGCGGACGCAAACCATGGCGTCAAAAAGGAACTGGACGTGCTCGTCAAGGTTCTATCCGCTCTCCACAATGGCGTGGTGGTGGAATCGTCTTCGGACCAACTCCACGTAGCTATGCGTACAAACTTCCTCAAAAAGTTCGTCGCCTTGCACTTAAATCTGTTTACTCAGAAAAAGTTGCTGAAAACAAATTTGTAGCCGTTGATTCTCTTGAATTTACAGCTCCAAAAACTGCTGAATTTGCAAAAGTTCTTGCAGCTTTGAGCATCGATTCTAAAGTCCTTGTTATTCTTGAAGAAGGAAATGAATTCGCAGCTCTTTCAGCTCGTAACCTTCCAAACGTGAAAGTTGCGACTGCTACAACTGCAAGTGTTCTTGACATCGCAAATAGTGACAAACTTCTTGTTACTCAAGCAGCTATCTCTAAAATCGAGGAGGTTCTTGCATAATGAATTTGTATGATGTTATCAAAAAACCTGTTATCACTGAAAAGTCAATGGCTCAACTTGAAGCAGGCAAATATGTATTTGAAGTTGACACTCGCGCTCACAAACTTTTGATCAAACAAGCTGTTGAAGCTGCGTTTGAAGGTGTAAAAGTTGCGAATGTGAACACTGTAAACGTAAAACCTAAAGCAAAACGCGTTGGACGTTACACTGGTTTTACTTCAAAAACTAAAAAAGCTATCATCACGCTTGCAGCTGATTCTAAAGCAATCGAGTTGTTTGCTACTGAAGCTGAATAATCTAAGGAGGAAATATCGTGGGAATTCGTGTTTATAAACCAACAACAAACGGTCGCCGTAATATGACTTCTTTGGATTTCGCTGAAATCACAACAAACACACCTGAGAAAACTTTGCTTGTTTCTCTTAAAAACAAAGCGGGTCGTAACAACAACGGTCGTATCACTGTTCGTCACCAAGGTGGTGGACACAAACGTCATTACCGTTTGATCGATTTCAAACGTAACAAAGATGGAGTTGAAGCAGTCGTTAAAACGATCGAATACGATCCAAACCGCTCAGCTAACATCGCGCTTGTACACTACACTGACGGTGTGAAAGCTTACATCATCGCCCCTAAAGGTCTTGAAGTAGGTCAACGCATCGTATCAGGACCAGAAGCAGATATCAAAGTCGGAAACGCTCTTCCACTTGCTAACATCCCAGTTGGTACTTTGATCCACAACATCGAATTGAAACCTGGTAAAGGTGGAGAATTGGTACGTGCTGCTGGAGCTTCTGCTCAAGTATTGGGTTCTGAAGGTAAATATGTACTTGTTCGCCTTCAATCAGGCGAAGTTCGTATGATTCTTGGAACTTGCCGTGCTACAGTTGGTGTTGTCGGAAATGAACAACATGGACTTGTAAATCTTGGTAAAGCGGGACGTAACCGCTGGAAAGGTGTTCGCCCTACAGTTCGTGGTTCTGTAATGAACCCGAATGATCACCCACACGGTGGTGGTGAAGGTAAAGCACCAGTTGGACGTAAAGCGCCATCTACTCCTTGGGGTAAACCTGCGCTTGGTCTTAAAACTCGTAACAAGAAAGCGAAATCTGACAAACTTATCGTTCGTCGTCGCAACCAAAAATAATCATAAGCAACTAGCTTACACTTTCCGCCAGCTCGGTAGCGCTGCCTAGCAGCGCAAGCCGCTGTGGTACTAAATTTTAAAGGAGAAAATTACAAAATGGGACGTAGTCTTAAAAAAGGACCTTTCGTCGATGAGCATTTGATGAAAAAAGTTGAAGCTCAAGCAAACGACGAAAAGAAAAAAGTAATTAAAACTTGGTCACGTCGTTCAACGATCTTCCCAAGTTTCATCGGATACACTATCGCAGTTTATGATGGACGTAAACATGTACCTGTTTACATCCAAGAAGACATGGTAGGTCACAAGCTTGGTGAATTTGCACCAACTCGTACTTACAAAGGTCACGCGGCAGACGACAAGAAGACACGTAGAAAATAAGGAGAACATAAATGGCAGAAATTACTTCAGCTAAAGCAATGGCTCGTACAGTGCGTGTTTCACCTCGTAAATCACGTCTTGTTCTTGACAACATCCGTGGTAAAAGCGTAGCCGATGCCATCGCTATTTTGACATTCACACCAAACAAAGCTGCAGGGATCATCCTTAAAGTGTTGAACTCAGCAGTAGCAAACGCTGAAAACAACTTTGGTTTGGAAAAAGCTAACTTGGTAGTATCTGAAGCATTCGCAAACGAAGGACCAACAATGAAACGTTTCCGTCCACGTGCGAAAGGTTCAGCTTCACCAATCAACAAACGTACAGCTCACATCACAGTAGCTGTTGCAGAAAAATAAGGAGGTAAACTCGTGGGTCAAAAAGTACATCCAATTGGTATGCGTGTTGGTATCATCCGTGATTGGGATGCCAAATGGTATGCTGAAAAAGAATACGCGGATTACCTTCATGAAGATCTTGCAATCCGTAAATTCATTCAAAAAGAATTGGCTGACGCAGCCGTTTCAACTATTGAAATCGAACGCGCAGTAAACAAAGTTAACGTTTCTCTTCACACTGCTAAACCAGGTATGGTTATCGGTAAAGGTGGAGCAAACGTTGATGCACTTCGTGCAGCTCTTAACAAATTGACTGGTAAACAAGTACACATCAACATCATTGAGATCAAACGTCCTGACTTGGATGCTCACCTTGTTGGTGAAGGAATTGCTCGTCAATTGGAACAACGTGTTGCTTTCCGTCGTGCACAAAAACAAGCAATCCAACGTGCTATGCGTGCTGGAGCTAAAGGAATCAAAACTCAAGTATCAGGTCGTTTGAACGGTGCAGATATTGCCCGTGCAGAAGGATACTCTGAAGGAACTGTTCCACTTCACACACTTCGCGCTGATATCGATTACGCTTGGGAAGAAGCAGACACTACTTACGGTAAACTTGGTGTTAAAGTATGGATCTACCGTGGTGAAGTTCTTCCAGCTCGTAAAGACGCTAAAGGAGGTAAATAACCAATGTTAGTACCTAAACGTGTAAAACACCGTCGCGAATTCCGTGGTAAAATGCGCGGTGAAGCAAAAGGTGGAAAAGAAGTAGCATTCGGTGAATACGGTCTTCAAGCTACAACTAGCCACTGGATCACAAACCGTCAAATCGAAGCTGCTCGTATCGCCATGACTCGTTACATGAAACGTGGTGGTAAAGTTTGGATTAAGATTTTCCCACACAAATCATACACCGCTAAAGCTATCGGGGTACGTATGGGATCTGGTAAAGGGGCTCCTGAAGGTTGGGTAGCACCAGTTAAACGTGGTAAAGTAATGTTCGAAATCGCTGGTGTATCTGAAGAGATCGCACGCGAAGCACTTCGTCTTGCTAGCCACAAATTGCCAGTTAAAACTAAATTTGTGAAACGTGAAGCAGAATAAGGAGAGGTCATGAAACTTACAGAAGTAAAAGAATTTGTTAAAGAACTTCGTGGTCTTTCTCAAGAAGAACTCGCGAAGCGTGAAAATGAATTGAAGAAAGAATTGTTTGAACTTCGTTTCCAAGCAGCTGCTGGTCAATTGGAACAAACTGGACGTTTGAAAGAAGTGAAAAAACAAATCGCTCGTATCAAAACTGTTCAATCAGAAGCTAAATAATAGACTAGGGAAGGAGAATTTCAATGGAACGCAATAATCGTAAAGTTCTTGTTGGACGCGTTGTGTCTGACAAAATGGACAAAACAATCACAGTTGTAGTTGAAACTAAACGTAACCACCCAGTCTATGGTAAACGTATCAACTATTCTAAAAAATACAAAGCTCATGATGAAAACAATGTTGCTAAAGAAGGCGATATCGTTCGTATCATGGAAACTCGTCCGCTTTCAGCTACAAAACGCTTCCGTCTTGTAGAAGTCGTTGAAAAAGCGGTCATCATCTAATCATACCTGAAAGGAGAAAACGTAAATGATTCAAACAGAAACTCGTTTGAAAGTCGCTGACAACAGTGGCGCACGCGAAATCTTGACAATCAAAGTTCTTGGTGGTTCAAAACGTAAATTCGCGAGCATCGGTGATGTAATCGTTGCATCTGTAAAACAAGCTACTCCTGGTGGTGCGGTTAAGAAAGGTGACGTTGTAAAAGCTGTTATCGTTCGTACTAAATCAGGTGCTCGTCGTAAAGATGGTTCATACATCAAGTTCGACGAAAATGCAGCAGTGATCATCCGTGACGACAAAACTCCTCGCGGAACTCGTATCTTCGGTCCAGTTGCACGTGAATTGCGTGACGGTGGATTCATGAAGATTGTATCACTTGCTCCAGAAGTACTTTAATCAATAAAAAAACAAACACAGTCCCCTGGCTCAGCCAGGGTGCCCGTCGGGCGTAAGAATAAAAGGAGAATAAAATGTTTGTAAAAAAAGGCGACAAAGTTCGCGTTATCGCTGGTAAAGACAAAGGCGTAGAAGCTGTTGTTCTTACTGCTCTTCCAAAAGTAAATAAAGTTGTTGTAGAAGGTGTAAACATCATCAAGAAACACCAACGTCCAAATAACGAAAACCCTCAAGGTGCAATCGTTGAAAAAGAAGCTCCAATCCATGCTTCTAACGTTCAAGTTTTGGACAAAAACGGTGTTGCTGGACGTGTTGGCTACAAATTTGTAGACGGCAAAAAAGTTCGCTACAACAAAAAATCAGGCGAAGTGCTTGACTAATCACGAAGGAAAGGAGAAGTATAATGGCTAATCGTTTAAAAGAAAAATACCTTAATGAAGTAGTACCATCATTGACTGAACAGTTCAACTATTCATCAGTTATGGCTGTGCCAAAAGTTGATAAAATTGTTTTGAACATGGGTGTTGGTGACGCAGTATCAAATGCTAAAAACCTTGAAAAAGCTGCTGAAGAGCTTGCTTTGATCTCAGGTCAAAAACCATTGATCACTAAGGCTAAAAAATCAATCGCCGGCTTCCGTCTTCGTGAAGGTGTTGCGATCGGTGCAAAAGTTACCCTTCGTGGTGAACGTATGTACGAATTCTTGGATAAATTGGTAACAGTTTCACTTCCACGTGTACGTGACTTCCATGGTGTTCCAACAAAATCATTTGATGGACGCGGAAACTACACACTTGGTGTGAAAGAACAATTGATCTTCCCAGAAATCAACTTTGATGATGTTGATAAAACTCGTGGTTTGGATATCGTAATCGTAACTACAGCGAACACAGACGAAGAATCACGTGCATTGCTTACTGGCCTCGGTATGCCGTTTGCAAAATAATATAGGAGGTAAAACTAATGGCTAAAAAATCTATGATTGCTAAGAACAAACGCCCAGCGAAGTT
Source organism: Streptococcus sp. CF8_Ac1-9 (assembly GCF_024295565.1). NCBI lineage: Bacteria > Bacillati > Bacillota > Bacilli > Lactobacillales > Streptococcaceae > Streptococcus > Streptococcus sp. CF8_Ac1-9. Next base: position 9,614 of record NZ_JANCOY010000005.1, on the reverse strand, counting down.
CTCTACTCAAGCATACACTCGCTGTGAACGTTGTGGACGTCCACACTCAGTTTACCGCAAGTTTAAACTTTGCCGTGTTTGCTTCCGTGAATTGGCATACAAAGGTCAAATCCCAGGTGTAACAAAAGCATCTTGGTAATTTAAGATATCAAGGGCGTTAAAACTCCAAGTGGAAATAGGAAACTTGACGAAGAAACTTTAGTTTCTAGGAAAGTTTATCTTTTTCACACAGAGTTTAGCCCGGGTTCAGTTGGGCTTGCCAATTTGAACACGAGCTACAGCTTTGGCAAAAAAGACCAATTTTCTTTGGAGCATCGCTCCCTGCATCAAATTGCCTATTTTTGCTCTCGCTGTTACGCTCTCTGTATCATGTATTAACTAGCAAGTGCAACTTGCAAACTACTAGTAAGAGGAGAAATTATAATGGTTATGACTGACCCAATCGCAGACTTCCTTACACGTATTCGTAACGCTAACCAAGCAAAACACGAAGTACTTGAAGTACCTGCATCAAACATCAAAAAAGGGATTGCTGAAATCCTTAAACGCGAAGGTTTTGTAAAAAACGTTGAATTCATCGAAGATGACAAACAAGGCATCATCCGTGTATTCTTGAAATACGGACAAAACGGTGAAAAAGTTATCACAAACTTGAAACGTGTATCTAAACCAGGTTTGCGTGTTTACAAAAAACGTGAAGATCTTCCAAAAGTTCTTAACGGACTTGGAATTGCTATCCTTTCAACTTCTGAAGGTTTGCTTACTGATAAAGAAGCACGCCAAAAGAATGTTGGTGGAGAAGTTATCGCTTACGTTTGGTAATTGATGATGTGAGAGCGTTAAAAGAATGCAGTGAAAATAGGAAGTTTGTAGTAGGAGCGATGCTCCAAGACAAACTTATCTTTTTCACCAAATTCTTAGCTCGAACTCAAATCAAGATACAAAGTTCTTAGAGCGTGTTCAGTTCAGCTCTAGAACTAAATAAGTATCTTAAACCCCGTGAAAACTGGCCCGTAAAGGCCTGACAATTTAACAGGAGAATAGAAAACATGTCACGTATTGGTAATAAAGTTATCGTGTTGCCTGCTGGTGTTGAAATCACTAACAATGACAACGTTGTAACTGTAAAAGGACCTAAAGGAGAACTTACTCGTACGTTCTCAAAAGATATTGAAATTCGTGTGGAAGGTACTGAAGTAACTCTTCACCGTCCAAACGATTCAAAAGAAATGAAAACAATCCACGGAACAACTCGTGCCCTTTTGAACAACATGGTTACTGGTGTATCAGAAGGATTCAAGAAAGAACTTGAAATGCGCGGGGTTGGATACCGTGCACAACTTCAAGGATCAAAACTTGTTTTGGCTGTTGGTAAATCACACCCAGACGAAGTTGAAGCTCCAGAAGGAATTACTTTTGAACTTCCAAACCCAACAACAATCGTTGTTAGCGGAATTTCAAAAGAAGTAGTTGGTCAAACAGCTGCTTATGTACGTAGCCTTCGTTCACCTGAACCATACAAAGGTAAAGGGATCCGTTATGTTGGTGAATACGTTCGCCGCAAAGAAGGTAAAACAGGTAAATAATGTAGTTTGGTTGTTTTTCAACCAACCTTCATCTTACCAACTCAGTGCTTAGCACATGATTTTAAAATTAAGAGGTGAAAATTGTGATTTCGAAACCAGATAAAAACAAAATCCGTCAAAAACGCCACCGTCGCGTTCGCGGAAAACTCTCTGGAACTGCTGATCGCCCACGTTTGAACGTATTCCGTTCTAATACAGGCATCTACGCTCAAGTAATTGATGACGTAGCGGGTGTAACGCTCGCAAGCGCTTCAACTCTTGACAAAGAAGTTTCAAAAGGAACTAAAACTGAACAAGCCGTTGTTGTCGGCAAACTTGTTGCTGAACGTGCAGTTGCTAAAGGTATTTCTGAAGTGGTGTTCGACCGCGGTGGATATCTATATCACGGACGTGTTAAAGCTTTGGCTGATGCAGCTCGTGAAAACGGATTGAAATTCTAATAGGAGGACACTAGAAAATGGCATTTAAAGATAATGCAGTTGAACTTGAAGAACGCGTAGTTGCCATCAACCGTGTTACAAAAGTTGTTAAAGGTGGACGTCGTCTTCGTTTTGCAGCTCTTGTAGTTGTTGGTGACCGTAATGGCCGTGTTGGATTTGGTACTGGTAAAGCTCAAGAAGTTCCAGAAGCAATCCGTAAGGCTGTTGAAGATGCTAAGAAAAACTTGATCGAAGTTCCTATGGTTGGAACAACAATTCCACACGAAGTAACATCCGTATTTGGTGGAGCTCGTGTATTGTTGAAACCAGCTATCGAAGGGGCTGGGGTTGCTGCAGGTGGTGCAGTTCGTGCCGTTGTCGAATTGGCAGGTATTGCAGATGTTACATCTAAATCACTTGGATCAAACACTCCAATCAACATCGTTCGTGCTACTGTTAACGGTTTGGCACAATTGAAACGCGCTGATGAAGTTGCTGCCCTTCGTGGTATTTCAGTTTCTGACTTGGCTTAAGAAAGGAGATTCAAATGGCTCAAATTAAAATTACTTTGACTAAGTCTCCAATCGGACGCATCCCGTCACAACGTAAAACTGTTGTAGCACTTGGACTTGGCAAATTGAACAGCTCTGTTATCAAAGAAGATAACCCAGCAGTACGTGGTATGATCACTGCTGTATCTCACTTGGTAACAGTTGAAGAAGTAAAATAATCTATTTAAAATAGAAACAAAGTTTTCAGGGGTATGAGAAGTTCTCATCCCCTAAAACTAAATATAAGTATAGGCGAGTTTGTAGTTAGGACACCTTTTCCTGATTACATGCGTTAGCAATTTACAAAAGAGGAGAAAATAAATAATGAAACTTCATGAATTACAACCTGCTACAGGTTCACGTAAAGTCCGCAACCGTGTTGGTCGTGGTACTTCATCTGGTAATGGTAAAACTTCTGGCCGTGGTCAAAAAGGTCAAAAAGCTCGTAGCGGTGGCGGTGTACGTCTTGGTTTTGAAGGTGGACAAACTCCATTGTTCCGTCGTCTTCCAAAACGTGGATTTACAAACATCAACGCTAAAGAATATGCTATTGTGAACCTTGATCAATTGAACGCCTTTGAAGATGGTGCTGAAGTAACTCCAGTAGTACTTGTAGAATCAGGAATTGTAAAAGCTGAAAAGTCAGGTATCAAAATTCTTGGTAACGGAGAATTGACTAAGAAGTTGACTGTTAAAGCAGCTAAATTCTCTAAATCAGCTGAAGAAGCTATCACTGCTAAAGGTGGTTCAGTTGAAGTCATCTAAGTGAGGTGACCTATGTTTTTTAAATTATTAAAAGATGCATTTAAGGTAAAACAAGTTCGGTCGAAGATTTTGTTTACGATCTTCATCATTCTTGTCTTCCGCATTGGAACCACGATTACAGTACCTGGTGTAAATGCGAAAATTCTGAACAACCTTCAAGATGTGTCCTTCTTGAACATGCTCAGTTTAGTATCTGGGAATGCTATGAGGAACTTCTCAGTTTTCGCATTAGGGGTTAGCCCATACATCACAGCTTCGATCGTCGTGCAACTTTTGCAAATGGATCTGTTACCTAAGTTTGTTGAATGGGGCAAACAAGGAGAAGTTGGTCGAAGAAAGCTCAACCAAGCAACACGCTATATTTCTTTGGTTCTAGCTTTTGTTCAATCCATTGGGATTACAGCGACCTTCCATACCTTGTCTCAGGCGAAATTAGTCGCAACTCCAAATACCAAGACCTATCTGTTAATCGGTGCAATTCTGACAACCGGTTCCATGATTGTGACTTGGCTTGGAGAACAAATCACAGATAAAGGGTACGGAAATGGTGTTTCAATGATTATCTTTGCAGGAATTGTGTCATCAATTCCTGAGATGATTAAAGAAATCTATGAAAATGCATTTGTGAACGTACGTTCTGGTCAAATGACCAATTCCCTTATTTTTGTTGGGGTATTAATCCTTGCTGTCTTGGTTATTGTTTACTTTACAACCTTTGTAGAGCAAGCACAATACAAGATTCCAATCCAATATACTAAGATTGCTCAAGGAGCTCCATCAAGTTCTTACCTTCCTTTAAAAGTGAACCCAGCAGGAGTTATTCCTGTCATCTTCGCTAGTTCGATTACAGCAGCACCTGCTGCCATTTTCCAAGTAATTAGCGCTATGGGTTACAATGCAGGATGGGTGAAAACAGCCCAAGCCATGTTGGCTACAAACACACCAACTGGTGTCGCTATGTATGCCTTGTTGATCATTCTCTTCACGTTCTTCTACACGTTTGTTCAGATCAATCCTGAAAAAACAGCAGAAAACCTTCAAAAGAGTGGTGCCTATATCCCAGGTGTTCGCCCTGGTAAGGGAACAGAAGAGTTTATGTCTCGTTTGCTACGTCGTTTAGCAAGTGTCGGATCAGTATTCCTTGGCTTTATTACTATCATTCCAATCTTAGCCCGAGATTTATTTGGTTTGACAGATGCAGTTGCTCTTGGAGGAACGAGTTTGTTAATCATTATTTCAACAGGTATTGAAGGAATGAAACAATTAGAAGGCTACTTATTAAAACGTAAGTATGTCGGATTTATGGACACAACAACAGAATAGAATAAGGTTGACTTTGTCAGCCTTCTATTTTGTTTTTAAATGGAAATAGGAATTCGCTCCTGCTTCCATTTAAAAACAAAATAAGGAGGATTCATCATGAATCTTTTAATTATGGGATTGCCTGGAGCAGGTAAGGGGACCCAAGCGGCGAAAATCGTTGAAGAGTTTCACGTAGCGCATATCTCTACCGGCGATATGTTCCGCGCAGCAATGGCTAACCAAACTGAAATGGGTGTATTGGCAAAATCATTCATCGACAAAGGTGAATTGGTGCCAGATGATGTGACAAACGGGATTGTAAAAGAACGTTTGGCTCAAGACGACATTAAGGAAAAAGGATTCCTTTTGGACGGTTTTCCTCGCACGATTGAACAAGCTCATGCCTTGGATCAAATCTTGGTAGACCTTGGTTTGGAGCTTGAAGGAGTGATCAATATTGAAGTGGATCCATCCTGCCTCCTCGAGCGCTTAAGTGGTCGTATCATCCATCGTGAAACAGGTGAAACCTTCCATAAAGTATTTAACCCACCAGCTGACTACAAGGAAGAAGACTATTACCAACGTGAAGATGACAAACCAGAAACAGTGAAACGCCGTTTGGATGTAAATATTGCTCAAGGTGAGCCAATTCTTGCTCATTACCGTGCAAAAGGATTGGTCCATGATATTGAAGGAAATCAAGACATCAACGACGTCTTCAAAGATATCCAAAAAGTCTTGGAGAATTTGAAATAAAAACGTTTTAGTCACTTGCAATATTGGACAACTAGTGTTACAATTAGTTAGTCTGACTTATAATTGTTACCTCTGTGCTCAGAGGAATGAATCGAAATTTATGGAGGTACTTTTGCGTGGCAAAAGACGATGTGATTGAAGTAGAAGGCAAAGTAGTCGATACAATGCCGAATGCTATGTTTACGGTTGAACTTGAAAATGGACATCAGATTTTAGCAACAGTTTCTGGTAAAATTCGTAAAAACTATATTCGTATTTTAGCGGGAGATCGTGTTACAGTGGAGATGAGTCCGTACGATTTGACACGTGGACGTATCACATACCGCTTTAAATAATCGAAAAACTTGGAGGGATAAAAATGAAAGTAAGACCATCGGTCAAACCAATTTGCGAATACTGTAAAGTAATTCGTCGTAATGGTCGTGTTATGGTAATTTGCCCAGCAAATCCAAAACACAAACAACGTCAAGGATAAGATAGAAAGGAGAAAATATGGCTCGTATTGCTGGAGTTGACATTCCAAATGACAAACGTGTAGTAATTTCATTGACTTATGTGTACGGTATCGGACTTCCAACATCTAAGAAAATCCTTGCTGCTGCAGGCGTTTCTGAAGATATTCGTGTTCGCGATCTTACACCAGATCAAGAAGATGCTATCCGTCGTGAAGTTGACGCAATCAAAGTTGAAGGTGACCTTCGTCGTGAAGTAAACTTGAACATCAAACGCTTGATGGAAATCGGTTCATACCGTGGTATCCGTCACCGTCGTGGACTTCCAGTTCGTGGACAAAACACTAAAAACAATGCTCGCACTCGTAAAGGTAAAGCTGTTGCGATTGCAGGTAAGAAAAAATAAAATAAAATAAGGAGGTAAAAATCTTGGCTAAACCAACACGTAAACGTCGTGTGAAAAAGAATATCGAATCTGGTATTGCTCATATTCACGCTACATTTAACAACACAATTGTTATGATTACTGATGTGCATGGTAACGCAATCGCTTGGTCATCTGCAGGTGCACTTGGATTTAAAGGTTCTCGTAAATCTACACCATTTGCTGCTCAAATGGCATCAGAAGCTGCTGCAAAAGCTGCTCAAGAACACGGACTTAAATCTGTTGAAGTAACTGTTAAAGGTCCTGGTTCAGGTCGTGAGTCTGCTATTCGTGCACTTGCTGCTGCTGGTCTTGAAGTAACTGCAATCCGCGATGTAACTCCTGTACCACACAATGGTGCTCGTCCTCCAAAACGTCGCCGTGTATAATCATCAACAATTACACAGCTTTTCGTTTAAGAGGGAGTATAGCAAATGATTGAGTTTGAAAAACCAAATATAACAAAAATTGATGAAAACAAAGATTATGGCGTGTTTGTCGTAGAACCACTTGAACGTGGCTATGGTACAACACTTGGAAACTCACTTCGTCGTGTACTTCTAGCTTCACTTCCAGGTGCGGCTGTTACTTCAATCAATATTGAAGGTGTACTCCACGAATTTGATACGGTTCCAGGAGTCCGTGAAGACGTTATGCAAATTATTCTTAACGTTAAAGGAATCGCCGTTAAATCTTACGTCCAAGACGAAAAGATTATTGAACTTGATGTAGAAGGACCAGCAGAAGTAACTGCCGGTGACATTCTTACGGATAGTGACATCGAAATTGTAAACCCTGATCATTATCTATTTACGATCGGAGAAGGAGCATCTTTGAAAGCGACGCTTACTGTAAACAGTGGACGTGGCTATGTTCCGGCTGATCAAAACAAAAAAGATGATGCACCAGTGGGAACACTTGCTGTAGATTCAATCTATACGCCAGTGACTAAAGTCAATTACCAAGTTGAACCAGCTCGCGTTGGTAGCAACGATGGATTTGACAAGCTAACCCTTGAAATTTTGACAAATGGGACTATTATTCCAGAAGATGCCTTAGGTTTGTCTGCCCGTATTTTGACAGAACACCTAAATCTATTTACAAACTTAACTGAAATTGCTATTGCAACAGATGTTATGAAAGAAGTAGATACAACTTCTGATGATCGCATTTTAGAACGTACAATCGAAGAATTAGATCTTTCAGTTCGTTCATATAACTGTTTGAAACGTGCTGGCATCAATACTGTTTACGATTTGACTGAAAAATCAGAAGCAGAAATGATGAAAGTTCGTAACTTAGGACGTAAGAGTCTTGAAGAAGTTAAAATCAAACTTGCCGACTTAGGCCTTGGGTTAAAAAACGATAAATAGAGGAGGAATACATGGCTTACCGTAAACTAGGACGCACTAGCTCACAACGTAAAGCGATGCTTCGCGATTTGACTACAGATCTTATCATCAATGAAGCAATTGTAACAACTGAAGCACGTGCGAAAGAAATCCGTAAATCAGTTGAAAAAATGATTACTTTGGGTAAACGTGGTGATTTGCATGCACGTCGTCAAGCTGCTGCATTCGTACGTAACGAAGTTGCATCACAAAACTTTGATGAAGAAACAGGTAAATACTCAGAAACAACTGCACTTCAAAAATTGTTCTCTGAATTAGCACCTCGTTATGCTGAGCGCAATGGTGGATATACTCGTATCCTTAAAACTGAACCACGTCGTGGTGATGCTGCGCCAATGGCTATCATCGAATTGGTATAATATCATCAATTTTGTTGAGTGTTATGATGATGGAATACACTGTTATTCTTAGTCTAGCTCTGGTCTACCGCTGGGGATTTTCCCCAGCGGGAACACTCATCATATTGAATGAATGGTAGACGCTTGTTTACGAAATTGCTTTAATTTAAAACAATTTCGTAAGCAGGCGTTTTGTCTTGCTTTTCATGAGTAGTCGAGAATAGCAAAAAATGATATAATGGAACCCATATCTCCAATAGAAGAAAAAGGATTCAATGACAAAACAACAAGCAATTAAATTACTAAAAGAGAAGTACCTTAGTAATATGAAAGAGGATTCGGAACTCTTTGTCGGAGTTGAATTAGAGTTTCCGATTGTAGAAACAAATGGAAACAAAACAAATATAGAGGTGACGAAAAATCTTTTTCGAATCTTAGCAAACTTATCAGATTTTGAAGTTGAAAAAATAGATGACAATCAAAATCCCATTCAATTGATTCACTGCTCTTCTAAAGATCGTATTCTATTCGAGTTGAGTTACAATACAATTGAATTTGCATTTGAGAGAGCTCGTTCTATAAATGAGGTGGCCAAACGTTTTGAGGACTATTTGAAGATCATTCAACCGATTTTACAAGAAAATAATCACGAAATTCAAGGGCACGGAATCCATCCTTTGTGGAAAGAAAATGATAATAGCCCAGTGAAAATCGAACGATACAAGATGTTAATGGCTTTCCTTGCAATGAATGGTACAGGGATGAAGACACACTCCTATCCTTTGTACGGAGCATTTATATGCGGAAACCAGGTTCAATTGGATGTAAGGCGCGATAACTATCTTCGCATCATTAATGCATTTAATAAAATTGAAGCAGCAAAAGCATATTTGTTTTCTAACTCAGAATTTTCAGCAGAGGTTTGGGATACAAGAATTTCCAGAGATATTTTCTGGGAAGAATCCTTACATGGTTATTATAAGGAAAATGTAGGGGTTTATCCTAAGGACTACCAAAGCGAAGAAGAGTTTTTTAATAATCTCGCTAGAACGGCTATTTTTACGGCAACTAGAGAGGGCAAATCATATTATTTTAAACCAATTCGAGTGGAGGACTATCTAGATCAAAAAGAAATTACAGCCTATACGGCTGATGGAAATGAGAAGATCATTAAGCCTGTAAAAGAAGATCTAAAACAACATCGAAGTTACCAATTTCAAGATTTAACTGCTCGTGGGACTGTGGAATTTAGAAGTGTTTGTACGCAACCGTTAGAAATCACCTTTGCCCCGATTGCCTTTGAGTTGGGCTTGTTTGTAGAATTAGAAAAACTGGAAAACTATTTAGAAGATTCTTCATTTTTTAAAAATGAAGAACAGGACTATCGAAAACTTAGAAAGAAATATTCAAAGAAAATTCTAAGTAAAGAAGAAAAAGAAGCGATCCAATCCTTTTCAAAAGATCTTCTAGACATAGCTGAAGCAGGTTTAATGAAAAGAGGCTACAAGGAAGAAAAATTTCTTATCATTACCAAAGAACTAGACTAATAGAAAAGCCTTTTTACAGGCTTTTCTTTATTACTTTCAAAAAAAACTTTCAAAAAAATAAA
>NZ_JANCOY010000004.1:0-214213 GCF_024295565.1 Streptococcus sp. CF8_Ac1-9 | reverse complement strand
TTTATTTTTTTGAAAGTTCATTTATACACTGTCAACTTTCAGTTCTTAAATTGAATTTTTAAAATCCTTTAGATAGTTCTCTAATTTCTTTTTCATTTTTGTTTTTCCTAGACATCTTCTGTTTGCTAGTAATGCTTCATATTGTTCTTTTTCTTTTACTGTTAATTTTTCTTTAAAACGTTTTAATGCATCTCTCAGAACAACCAGCTCATCTAAATATATTTTTCTTGATGAAATTCTGTGACTAATTTCTCCAATTTCAATATATGGAAGTCTATTAATTTTTCTCTTATCACTTTCCTGTTGTCTTATTTTATCTTTAATATGATTTCTAAATTTTGTTTTGAAATATGTATAAAGTAATTCTTCATTTGTTTCAATTTCAGGATTTTTTTGATAAAGTTCAAACAGAGTTAGCTGACCTTCTTGTTCCCAATCATCCTTTTCCCATAATTGAATATAATACTCTTTTTCACATTTTCTTACGATATATTTTACTTTTTGATACATTTTATTAAATTCCATAAGCTCTCCTTTACTTTTATCTGTATTTTATAAAAATAAAGAAGCCCATTGGACTTTTTTTCTATTCTGCACGTTTTTTTAACTATTTGGTTATTATTTTTGACTATTTTGTCCAAATACACAAAAAAAACTGCCACTTGGTGACAGTTTATCGATAGTCCGTACGGGATTCGAACCCGTGTTACCGCCGTGAAAAGGCGGTGTCTTAACCCCTTGACCAACGGACCATTTTTACAACATATTCTATTATACAGAATATTTTTACTCTGTCAACACTTTTTTAATAAAAAAAGAAGGAAATATTTTCCTTCTTTTGAATTAGTTATTTTCTTCTAATTTTGACTTAATCTCATCATATGATAGAGGTTTTGCTTCTTCTTCTAATTCATGCTCTGAATTTTCAGGCATTTTTCCTGTTTCATATAATGATTTAATTTGAACACTATCCAAGGTTTCATATTTTAATAGAGCTTCCGCAATTAGTTTATGCGTTTCTCTATTTCCTTGAATAATTTCTGCCGCTTTATTACGGGCTTCATTCAACAGACTACGAACTTCTTCATCAATTTCGTAAGCTGTTCGTTCTGAAATCATTTTTTGTGGGCTTTGAGCACCAAACATTGCATGATTTCCTTCATATTGGACCGGTCCAAGTTTTTCACTCATACCATATTCTGTCACCATTGCACGCGCCATTTGGGTAGCTTGTTCAAAGTCATTTGAAGCACCCGTTGTTTGCGAATTGAAAATAATTTCTTCGGCAACACGTCCTCCCATGAGCCCAGCTAATTGTTCTTTCATATCTTCTTTAGAAAGTAACATTTGATCTTCTTTAGGAAGGGCAATCATGTAACCGCCTGCACGACCACGTGGAACAATCGTAACTTTATGAACTACACGAGCATTTGATAAGACCAAACCAACGATTGTATGACCAGCTTCGTGATAAGCAACCATTTCACGTTCTTTTTGTGAAATCGTCCGATCTTTCTTAGATGGACCTGCAATAACACGATCTTCTGCTTCATCGATATCAGCAGCATCAATTACTTTTTTATTTCGACGAGCTGCAACCAAGGCTGCTTCGTTCAAAACATTTTCGAGATCAGCACCGACAAATCCTGGTGTTTGTTGAGCAACTAATTTCAAGTCCACATCTTGAGCAAGTGGCTTATTCTTAGCATGAACACGAAGAATTGCCTCACGACCTTTCACATCTGGACGTCCAACCAATACTTTACGGTCAAAACGGCCAGGACGAAGAAGGGCAGGGTCAAGGACATCAGAACGGTTAGTTGCTGCGATAACAATGATTCCTTCGTTGCCTTCAAAACCATCCATCTCAATCAAGAGCTGGTTAAGGGTTTGTTCACGTTCATCATTTCCACCACCAAGACCTACACCACGCTGGCGCCCAACAGCATCAATTTCATCGATAAAGATAATGGCTGGTGCTGCTTTTTTAGCATCTTCAAAAAGTGAACGAACCCGGCTAGCACCGACTCCGACAAACATTTCAACGAAGTCAGAACCAGAGATACTGAAGAATGGCACTCCAGCTTCACCAGCTACTGCTTTTGCTAAAAGGGTTTTACCAGTTCCGGGAGGGCCTTCAAGAAGCACACCTGCTGGGATTCTTGCACCCAATTTAGTAAAGCGTTTTGGATCTTTTAAAAATTCAACAACTTCAACAAGTTCTTGTTTTTCTTCTTCAGCTCCTGCTACATCTGAAAAACGAACTTTAATATCTTCTTTATTAGCAGCGCGGGCTTTATTACGACCAAAGTTCATGGCACCTCTGGCACCTCCGCCACCGCCTTGGTTCATCATGGAGAAGAAGAAGAACATGACAATAACAAATGGAACAATTGAAGTGAGAATTGTTATCCACATGCCACTTGAGCTCTCACGCTTAATGGTGATTTCTGCTTTGTGGTCAGCTGCTAATTTTTGTAATTCATTGACAGTGATATCAGATGGAAGGATGACACTAGTAAAGCGAGATACTTTTTGAACACTTGGGGTAAAAAATTGAATTCCTGTATCTTCTTTTGATTCTTTTGCTTTATTATAGGTACCTGCAATTTCAATCACACTACCATTTGGTTGGTAACTGATCGTTTTTACATTATCATTTTTAATTTCTTTGACCAATTCTGTGTAGTTGATTTGCTGACTTTGACCAACCCCATTACCCGCAAAAAAGTACTGGAATCCTGTCACAGCCGCTACAATAATCAACAAATACAGAAATGGATTTCGGACAAAACCGTTATTTTTTCTGTTATTCATCTAGTCTCCTCTATTTTGAGTACACTTCCTCTTTTAATACACCAACATAGGGTAGGTTACGATAATTTTCATCATAGTCTAAACCATATCCTACAACAAACTCATTTGGAATCGTAAAGCAGGTGTAATCTGCTTCAATCTCAACCAAACGTCCTTCAGGTTTATCCAGTAAGGTAGCAATCTTCACAGATGCTGCATTTCGTTCTTCAAAGAGTTCTTTTAGACTCTTGAGGGTTTTACCTGTATCGATAATATCTTCTACAAATAAAATATCTCTACCAGTAATATCTTGGTCGATATCCTTGATAATATTAATAATACCTGAGCTTGCCGTACCACCATGATAACTTGAAACCAGCATAAAATCCAATTCAATATGTGTATCCACGTGGTTGATCAACTCTGCCATAAATGGAACAGAGCCTTTCAAAATTCCAACAAAAATTGGATTTTTCCCTTGGTACTCTTTTGTTAGGGTTTCACCCAATTTCTTTGCTGCTTCTACAATTTCATCATGTGAAACCAATACTTTTTTTATATCTTTTTCTAACATGTTTTTACCTATCTATTTTTTGAATATAAAGACTATCTTTCATTATACCACTTTTTGAGGGCTTACTCAAATCACTCGTTACCAATCCCACTACAGAAAGAATATTATGATTCTGTTCTATAATGAGAGCTTTTTGCCGAAGCGAAATTGGAATTTTATGGTTGATAAACCACCGTCTTAATTTTTGATGGTGGCCATTAACAAGCAGGTGATCTCCTTCCTTTCTCCCTCTAATTAAGATGGGAGTTTCGCGTGAAACAGAAAGAATTTCTACATTTTCCCCTACTAATGGTTGTCCAAAAGATAGTTTATAATTTGCAATATCAAAGATATTCCCAAATTCTAACAAAAATGGGAGGACTTGGTCATCCGACTTTTGACTGATTTTTCGTATTTCAAAGAAATCATATTCTTGATGTAGTTCATAATTCGACTTTAAATAATGAATGCAATTTCTTTTTTTTCGCAGTAAATCTAATAATTCTTGAAACTGGGCCCTACCAAGTTGCAAATCTGGAAATTGTGCCAAATACTCTTCTAATAAGAAAGACTGGACAGAATCGGAATACGTTCTAAAAGAAGCTAAATCTTGAATGCTTAACTTGCTAGTCAATTCTTTTAGTGCTTGGTGCCAACGATTCACTTCCTCTGCTAAATAGCGAAGACTTGCTTGCATTTGGGGATTTTCTTTTTCAAATTCTGGAAGGTATTGATGGCGTACACGATTTCGAAAATAGTCCTGTGAGTCATTGCTACTGTCTTCAAAGTGAGGGATTTTCATCAACTCATCTTTGGTAAAAGTTAACAAAGGACGGATTAACTCACCCTTACCAAATGGTTGGCGTACAGGAATACCACTTAAATGGCGTAATTTTGTTCCTCGTATTAAGCGCATGAAAGTTGTTTCGGCTTGATCGTTTGCATGATGACCTGTTACTAAAGCGGTGCAATCCTCTTTCTCCATAATCTGTTTTAAAAAATCATAACGAAAGGTACGAGCTTTTGCTTCTGTAAAATCACCCGAATAGTGAGCCACATGGATACGTGTCTCTCGCCTATCAGCTAGCGTTCGAAGTTCACTTTCTTCTAAATCCGATTCTGGTCTTTGTCCATGATTGACATGAGCGAGTACCAGATGGATTTTCAATCGTTCTTTATTCTTATATAAAAGTTCATACAGATTCATTGAATCCAATCCACCAGATAAGGCAACTAAAACACGGCGATGGGGAGTAAATAGATCTTGTTTTTCACAAAACTCTAAAAATCGCTTTTCCATTATTTCAATACCTCATAGATATCTTTTGAAATGTTGGAAATCGTATCATAATTCGAATGATCTGTAAAAATGGCTATTACATAGGGTGAATTTGTGTATACAATCGCAACATCATGTCTGAAATCATAGGCATCTCCAATTTTATGAGCAACTTTTACTGGAAGGTCACGCGCAATCCGTTGATCATCATATTTTGTAGAGGAGAGCGCATCAATAATAGAGCCATTTTGTTGATAGACAGCCTCCATGACATTGCCAGCCATTTCAGCGGATGCTTCTCTTTTTTCAACATCCCAATGTTTCTTTGCAATCCTATCCAAAGTTTTTTGGAAGTCTTGATCTGATTGATGAGTGACATAATAATTCAAGATATTATGTCCAACATTATCTGATTCTTTTGCAATCTTATCTACCAACTCTTGAACACTGTATTCTTTTCCATCGGGTGTTTTTGAAAGACTACCACTTCCTTCTGGTTCATAGCCTCCTTTGAAATCATTTACTTCTGGAATATATTTGTAGGTTGTAGTTGGGGAAATGGCTTTTTTATTGAGCTGTTCTTGGACGTAGTACAAGTATGGTAATTTCGTTACACTGGCAGAATACATTTCTTTTTGCGGATTGATTCCAGCAGTATTTCCAGTCTCTAATTGTTTTACATAGATTCCATACGAAGGAGAATTGTATTTACTATTTAACAAGTCCTGAACTTTTTCCATTCGATTATCTTTTTCAGTAACGAATGCTTTGTTCACCCAGCCCTGACCTTCAATCTCCACAAACTCATCTCGTAAAGTCTTAGCTGTACGTAAGACTGTCACTTTTGTATAAGGAGAAAGAGGTGTACTTTTTTCTTTTGCACCATTTATTAAGGGTCGGTCGTACACTTTAAAACCAGGTTTTAGCCACATTTCTTGTTTTTTTTCTTGTGTTTCTTGCACAACATCAGAAAAAATGACAGAAGAATCTGCTAATACATATCCTTTATCTGCTATTTTAAATACAGCTTTCCCTTCATCATTTACAAAGAGTTGTTCGATTGTAAACGGTGTGTTGGGAAGAATTTCTCCTTTTGCTTTTTTCAACTGAGGATCAGAAAAAACAGAAATTTTGCGATAGACATTAGGATTCGCTGGAATTGAAGAAAAATAAAGTTCTGATGGATGAGCCATTGTCTGAGAAGACTCAGACTGCTCGATACTCGCTGCTTGAGACCCAATAAATAAAATTGGAACTAACAATAGGAGCAGAAATCGTTTAGACACCTGTATTCCTTTCCTTTTCATCCTTTTGAAGTTTAATCATTTGGTTTTTCTTT
This sequence comes from Streptococcus sp. CF8_Ac1-9, assembly GCF_024295565.1. NCBI lineage: Bacteria > Bacillati > Bacillota > Bacilli > Lactobacillales > Streptococcaceae > Streptococcus > Streptococcus sp. CF8_Ac1-9. The sequence continues at coordinate 208,246 of NZ_JANCOY010000004.1, read as the reverse complement.
TTTAATTCCTCTAATTTTTCATCCGAAAATTCAAGGAATTGTTTAACTGTTTGTAAGATATTTTCCATCGGTTATTGGGGGAGTAAATCTGGGATGGTATAAACATATTCACCATCTTTTGAAAAAGAATACTTAGCGCGTGCATATTTTGTTGCATAATCATCGTCTTTTAATTTTTTAGCGATGTCTTGTTGGTATTCTTTTTGTTCACTTGTTTCTTTATACTCTTTTTCCAACTGTTTGTATTGTTCTTTTTTATCTTGTAGCGATTGATAGCTCTGGGCTAAATTATAAGTTGGAAGAATAAATAGTAACATGACCAATATCAAGACGAGTCCCAGAAAACGATTGCGTTTTTTTCTTTCTTCTTCTAAAAAACGTTTTCGCTGACTTTCGTCTTTGATATATTTATTGTTCATTTGAACGATATTTTTAGGCATCTTCTTCTATCCTTGTTTCACTAATTATTTCATACATTTTGGATGCATCTTCTTTTTTTGTACTATCCAACATTTCCAAGACTTTAACCGTCAATACTTTATTTCCAAAACGAACTTCAATTTGATCATTCACTTTCAAATCCGTTGAACTTTTGGCTAATACTCCATTGACTTTGATTCGTCCTTTATCTGCAACTTCCTTTGCAACAGGACGACGCTTAATAATGCGAGAAACTTTTAAATATTTATCTAATCTCATACTGTCACCTCTAACATAGTATTGTATCATTTTTTATACATAAAATGCGAAAAATGAGCTAAGAACTGCTAGTCCTTTTCTTTTTCCTGTTTAATTTCCAATAAGGTTTGACCAAATTGCTTCAGAGCTTCCAAAATTTCAAAATCTTTCTTATTTCGAATATCGAAGATCACTTCAATCAATCCCTTTTCTTCTGCAATCTGTGCCTTTAACTGTGTCATTGACAGAGCTTTGAAATAATCCTGTGTTAAAAACAGTTGTTTGGCAATAGGTTCAAATTTCACTGTCACTTTTTGTTGTTTTCTTTCAACAAGACGGACAAAGACTTGATCCAAGTAAGCTTTCACTAAACCAATTTCAAGTAGGTAGGCCACAACATCTGGGTATTCTCCAAAACGATCGATCAATTCATCTTGCAAGTATTCATAGTCCGTTGCAGAATTCATTTCACGAATTTGTTTGTAAATTTCAATTTTTTGACGTTGATCTGAAATATATTCATTAGGTAAATACGCATCTATTTGAAGGTTCAACTCTGCATTACTCTTTTGCCTGCGATGCTCTTGGCCTTGTTTCTTAGCAATAGCTTCTTCTAACAATTGAGAATACATTTCAAAACCAACTGAATCGATGAAACCAGATTGAGAAGCTCCAAGGATATTTCCTGCTCCACGGATTGATAAATCTCGCATAGCAATTTTAAATCCAGAACCCAACTCAGTAAAACCTTTAATAGCTTCTAAACGTTTTTCAGACACTTCTGTAAGAGATTTGTCTGGACGATACATCAAATAAGCATAAGCAATTCGATTGCTTCGTCCCACACGACCTCTTAGTTGATAAAGCGTTGAAAGTCCCATATGATCCGCATTTTCAATAAAGAGTGTATTGGCATTTGGAATATCCACACCTGTCTCAATAATGGTTGTCGTCACTAGGACATCGTATTCGCCATTTATGAAATCCAACAGGGTATTTTCTAGGCGAACTTCACTCATCTGGCCATGAACAAAGCCAATCGAAGCCTCTGGAATCAACTCTTTTAATTCAGACACCTTTTGTTCAATTGTATCTACCTTATTGTAAAGATAATAGGCCTGTCCTCCACGATCCATCTCCCGCAACACAGCGTCTCGAACAATGGTTGGATTGGTCTCTAATACAAAAGTTTGCACAGGATACCGATTGGTCGGAGGTGTTTCGATGACAGACAAATCTCGAATTCCTAGCATAGACATATGAAGAGTTCGAGGTATAGGGGTAGCTGTCAAGGTAAGCACATCCACCTTTTTTTTCAATTCTTTCAAGGTTTCTTTGTGCTTCACTCCAAAACGTTGTTCTTCATCAATCACGATTAAGCCTAAGTCTGAAAAAACAACATCTTTGGACAAGAGCCGGTGAGTTCCAATAATAATATCCACTCGTCCTTTTTTCAACTTTTCAAGCGTTTCTTTCTGCTCTGCCTTACTCTGGAAACGACTTAAAACAGCAACCTCTACTGCAAAAGATTCAAAACGCTCCTTAAAATTGGCATAATGTTGTTGGGCAAGAACAGTGGTAGGAACCAACACTGCTACTTGTTTATGATCATTTACTGCCTTAAAGGCTGCTCGCATAGCGACCTCTGTTTTCCCAAAACCGACGTCTCCAACCAGCAATCGGTCCATCGGACGATTCGATTCCATATCTTTTTTAATTTCTTCAATGGAACGTAATTGGTCATCTGTTTCAATATATGGAAAATCTTGTTCAAAAGCCTCTTGGTTTTCATCATCTTGGGAATAGGCAAAGCCTTCTAATTGACTACGCTCCGCATAAAGTTTTATCAAATCATCCGCAATGTCCTCCACCTGGGTCTGAACCTTTTGCTTCGTTTTTTGGAAACGCCCATCATTTAACTTATTAATTTTTGGCGTTTTTCCATCACTTGCAACGTATTTGGACAACATCTGAATCTGATCGACAGGAATCGAGATGCGATCTCCATTTTGATATTGAATTGAAACATAATCACGATGGACACCCGAAATTTCAATCGTTTCAATTCCCAAATATTGACCAATACCATGAACTTGGTGAACAACATAGTCCCCTTTTTCCAGTTCATTATAATTTTTTAGGCGTTCTGCATTGGAAATATTTTGCCTGCGAATCTTTCGTTTGATCTTTTTCTGATAAATCTCTGATTCTGTAATATAGACAATTTTTTCATCAACAAATTGAAAACCGTGAGCTAATCCTCCAACGACTAATTGACTAGCTTGAGGAATGATCGTATCCCCATCAATATAATCTAATCGAATCCCATACTCTTCTAAATTTTTATGGAGCTGTTGAAGATTGTGATGAGAAGTTGCTTGGACAATAACAGTATAGTTTGATTTTCGATACCGTTCAATTTCCTCTTTTAGTAAATCAAATTGTCCAAAAAACTCCTGCATGGGATATTGATTGAATTGATACAAATGATCAAACTTCAGATTTCCCAATCCTTTTTGAAAGTTTGAAAAATAAGTTGCAGGCGTATATTTTCGTAATGTTGTACTGGTGTCTGCAAAATACACTTGGCGAGAAGAAGCTCTATTTTTATGTAAATCTTCCGTCAAGAGATTAGCTGTATCTAATTCAAATCTCGCTATTTGATCTGCTATTTTTTGATAATCATCCAGAAAGACTGGAGTGTGTTTAGGGAGATAATCGAATAGGGTATATTGCTTCTCGTAAAAGAAACTGATAAATTTTCTAAGATCCGGATGGAGTTTCCTTTGAGAAATATCTCCCAGAATTTCTGCTAGATAAGATTTAAATTCTTCATTTGCACTCTGTTCTTGCAATTGTTCTATTTGCTGCTGACCACGTATAAAATCTTCCTCTTGCAACAATAGATCACTCACTGCCTTCAGTTGAACTTCTTCAACATTTTCAACAGAACGCTGACTTTCTGGGTCAAAGATTCGGATTCCATCAATCTCATCTCCGAAAAATTCAATCCGATAGGGTTGGAGTTGGTCGATCTCAAAGATATCTAAAATATCTCCTCGTAGACTAAACTCTCCCTGTTGCAAAACTTGGCTCACCTTTTGGTAGCCAATTTTCTGTAATGTTTCACTCAGAGTAGTTAAGTCTATTTCTTGACCAACCTTCAATTGAAAAATGCTAGATGCAAAAACTTTAGGAGAAGGTAATAGTAGTTTTATACCACTCACATTGGTCACAAGGATGCCTTGACGATCTTCTTGACATAAAAAGTTCAAAGCCTCTAATCGTGCAAATTGCCTTTCTTGTGAAGCAAAAACAAATTCTGCTAAAGGGTTATCATCTCCCAAAAATGTATGGACTTTCTCTTCTCCAAGTAAAGCAATAAAATCACTGGCCAATCGTTCTGCTTCGTTATAACTGGAAGTAATGAGGACTGCTTTTTCAATAGAATCAAAGGCTGAAGCCATTACAATAGCCTTTGTGGTCGCAGACAATCCTAAGATCAATTCCCTATTATTTTTTTGCAAACCTTGTTGCCAGGATAGAAGGTTGGAGTTTTGACTCACTAAATCAATTACATTCATCTACTTACCCGTTGTATTTCTGCATGCTTCTTTCAAAATTTTCTTCTACCAAGTAATCGTTAACCGCTTCTTCTACTCGATCAATTGTTTGTAGAATGGTGATGTAATCGTCTTTATCAAATTTTCCTAAGACATGATGAACAACTGACATGCCCTGCTTAGGTCTTCCAATTCCAATCTTAATTCGATAAAAAGTCTGAGTTCCAATATGATTGATAATCGATTTGATTCCGTTATGACCTCCAGCTGATCCTTTAGCTCGAAGACGAATCTTGCCAACTTCCATATCTAAATCATCGTAAATAACCAAAAGATCTTCAATATCCAGACCATAATAAGTCAGAAGGGCATGGACTGCTTTTCCACTCTCATTCATGAAAGTAGTCGGCTTTACAAAATAGACCTTTTCTCCATTTAAAAATGTTGAGGCGATATCAGCTTGAAAAATCTTATCATGGGAGAAAGTAAGATTTAAAGACTTTGCCATTTGATCAACTAACATAAAGCCTACATTGTGTTTGGTTTCAAAATACTTATCACCCGGATTTCCCAATCCAACAATTAATTTCGTCATCTCTTTCCTTTCAAAACACTAAAAGGGTTGGAAATATTTTTTCCAACCTTTACATTTTTTTAACTCTCTTATACATTAAAACGAAATTCCATGATGTCCCCATCTTGGACAACATATTCTTTTCCTTCTTCGCGTAAGCGTCCCGCTTCTTTTACAGCCTTTTCAGAACCGTATTTGACCAAATCATCATAGGACATGGTCACGGCACGAATAAATCCTTTTTCAAAATCAGAGTGGATGATTCCAGCTGCTTGAGGAGCTTTCATGCCACGTTTGAAGGTCCAAGCACGCACTTCTTTTTCACCAGCTGTGAAATAAGTGCCAAGTCCCAACAAGTGATAAGCTGCACGCGTAAGTTTATCAACTCCAGACTCTGTTAGGCCAATCGCCTCTAAAAATTCTTGTTTATCTGCATCATCTAGCTCAGAAATTTCTTCCTCAGCACGCGCAGAAATCACCACGACTTCCGCGTTCTCTGTTGCCGCAAAGTCACGAATTTGCTTCACATAGTCAATAGAATCTGGATCTGCAACAACATCTTCATCCACATTGGCTACATAAAGAACTGGTTTGGTAGTCAAAAGGAAAAGTCCTTTCACCACTTTTTGTTCTTCCTCAGTGAATTCAATGGTCCGAGCTGATTTACCATCTTCAAGAACTGGTTTGATTTTTTGTAGAACATTAAATTCCGCAACAGAATCCTTATCTTTTTGTGTACGAGCGATTTTTTCTACACGCGCATAGCGTTTATTGACAGACTCTAAGTCGGCTAAAATTAATTCTAAATTGATGGTATCAATATCTGCCAGTGGATCAACAAAGGCATCTTCACGACCTTGCTCCCGCATGACATTTTCATCATCAAAAGCACGCACTACATGGACAATGGCATCTACTTCACGGATGTTGGCCAAGAATTTATTACCAAGTCCTTCCCCTTTAGAAGCTCCTTTCACAATCCCAGCAATATCTGTAAATTCAAAAGTAGTCGGAACTGTCTTCTTAGGAGTAATCATTTCCGTCAATTTTTGGAGGCGTTCATCTGGAACTTCTACCATCCCGACGTTTGGATCAATGGTTGCAAAGGGATAGTTTGCGGCCTCTGCTCCTGCTTTTGTAATTGCGTTAAATAGGGTTGATTTACCAACATTTGGTAAGCCAACGATACCTGCTGTTAATGCCATTTTTCTTTTTCTCCGTTCAAATTTCAATCTCTTTTATTATAACATAATTCAAAAGACAAGTGATGAAAAATGAAATATTTCATCACCTTTGAAACTAGATTTTTTCATCAAACTGTAACGTTCTAAAAAGATAAAAATGGTATACTATATTTAACAATGAACAAAGGAGTTTTTCAGATGAAAAAACAAACATGGAAATCTATTTTTCTTTCTTTAATTGCTATCTTTACTCTCTTTCTTCTTGGAGCTTGTGGACAACAATCTGTTCAAAAATCCTATCTTCAGGCAATCAACCAAGAAAAGAAAACAGATGTTCGTATTACACTAGAACATAAAGGTGATAAAGCGATCAGTAACCAAACCACCACTACTATTTATTACAAAGAGGCGGGAGTTACGAAAGATCAATTAAAGGAAATGATCGATAAATATGATGAAGAATACAAAGATGTCAAAGGATTCACACATTCTGCTGAATACAAAGATGATTATATGGTTGAAAAAACAACACTAAATTATGAAAAGGCAGACTTAGATCAGCTAATTGAAAAGAAATTAGTAACGACACAAAAAGATAAAAAAGTCGACTATATCAGCTTCAAATCAACTTTTGATATGATGAAACAGGGTGGTTTCAAAGAAGTTAAAAATGGAAAATTTGAAGAATTAAAATAATTGAAAAGGTTCGGTCACATAAGTGACTGAACCTTTTATAGTACTTTCTTCATTTTCTGTTCAAAATCATGGCGACTCATCATGACCACATGATCACAATTGCTACACTTGATTTTTATGTCTGCACCAAGTCGCGTAATTTCCCAACGATTTGCCTTCTTGCCTGTTTCTTTAATCACACAAGCATGGGGCTTTTTCATTTCTACAAAATCACCTAACGTATACATGATTCACCTTTGTTAATTTGTGCGAACTGGCGTAATCAATTGAATGAACCCTTGTTCATTTCCTTCTGGAACCAATGTAAACGGTCTAACAGAAGAAATAAAACGAATAACAACTTGTTCACTGTCAATAGCTTTGAGCGCTTCAATCAAATAAGTTGGATTAAAGCTAATAGACAAATCCTCTCCTGAAACGGCGCTCGTATCGATCTCTTCATTTACTCGCCCAACTTCTGGTGAATGAACGTGGGAAGAAACCACTCCATTTTTGAACTCTAATTTAACCGTACCGTTTTGAGTCGCATTTGAAAGAAGACGAGCACGCTCCATTGCAAATCGAAGGTTAGCCACATTGAAGGTTGCCTCTGTATTGAATTCTGTTGGAATGAGACGGTCTGTATCAGGATAATTTCCTTCTAGCAAACGGGTATAGAAACTAATGTGTTCACTTCTAAAGAGAATTTGATTGTTAGCAAAGAAAACCTCAACTGTTTCAATATCATCAGAAAAAACAGAGGTGAATTCACGAAGAGAGCGACTTGGGATGACAACATCAAAGTTGTCTCCATTTTTCTCCAGTGTAATCACTTTTTGACTCATACGGTGAGAGTCTGTTGCTACTGTTTTTAGCTCTTTATTATCTGATAGAACAAAGTGAACACCTGTCAAAATTGGCCGACTTTCTTGTACACTTGCTGCAAATGCTGTTTCATTAATTAATTGTTTTAATAATTTTGTTTCCAAAACTAATGGATTACTTGCAGCAATTTCTTGAATACGTGGATATTGATCTGCATCTTTTCCTTTAAGTGTAATTTCTGATTTTCCACTTGTTAAAAGAACCTGTTTTTGTTCAATCTCTTTAAAATCTAAAGTAACATCTGGTAAACTTGAAACCACATTAATAAAGAAAGTTGCTTCCAATAAAATAGAACCTGGAGAGGTCACCAATAAACCAGCATTTTCATCTTTGATAGAAATAAAGTTTTCAATTGAAATTTGGCCATTCGATCCAGATAAGGCAACTCCTTCTGGAGTGACATCAATTTTAATCGTGGAAAGGATTGGGATAGCATTTTTTGAACTGATCGCTCTTTTGGTAGTATTTAGTGCTTGTAAAAATAAAGTTTTGTTAATAGAGAAATTTATCATGGTCATTCCTTTTATTTATTTTATGATTAGTAAGTTAATAGTAATAGTAGGTTGTGTGGAAGTTGTGGAAAACTCTCAGAATCCTATCTATAACTTAAAAAGTTACTTGTTTAAAAATTGTGCATAACCCCTAGAAGTTTAGAGGAAGTTATCCACAGATTAATTTAACTTTTTCTTGATACTTTGAATTTCGAGTCGTAGATTATCATCTGTGTCGACCATACTTTTAATTTTTTCATAAGCATGAATGACAGTCGTGTGGTCTTTTCCACCGAATTCTTTTCCGATTCGAGGAAGTGAGTTGTCCGTCATCTCTCTTGAAAGATACATGGCCACTTGTCGTGCTAGGACAATATTCTGAACTCTTCGCGAACCTTTGATTTCTTTTACACTGACTCCATAAAAGGCTCCAACTGCTTCCTGAATTTTTTCAATGGGGATGACAAGCGTCTTGCTATTATCGTTTTTACGAGCTCGAATAGCTTCAGCTGCAACATCGATCGTAATTTCTTTTAGTTTTTTCACCTTCGCCATTAAAGAAATATCATTTAAGGCACCTTCTAAGTCTCGGACATTTGAATCAAACTGACCAGCTAGATATTCTAGTGTGTCATTAGGAAAAATATAGTCTAGATCTTCAATTTTATTCCGTAAGATGGCAATCCGAGTTTCAAAATCAGGTGGTGTTATATTTTGCGTTAGTCCCCATTTGAAACGAGTCACCAGCCGCTCTTCAAGACTATCTAAATGATCCGGACTTCGATCGCTTGTTAGAACAATCTGTTTGTTGTCGCTATGGAGGGCATTAAAGGTATTAAAGAATTCCTCTTGAGTCGTGACTTTTTTCCCGCCGAGTGACTGGATATCATCGATCAGTAAGAGATCAAGACTTCGATAGGTATTCTTGAACGTCTTCATTTCTCCTAATCGAAGGTGTTCTAAAAATTCATTAATAAAGGTTTCTGCTGGAACATACTTAACCCGTGCATTTGGAATATTTTCTAGGATTTGATTTCCAATTGCGTTCAATAGGTGAGTCTTTCCAAGCCCTGGTCCACCATAGATAAAGAGAGGGTTGTAAGTTGTTGCAAGATTTTCAGAAACTGCAAGCGCTGCTGCTTTCGCCCAAATATTTCCATCCCCTTGCACAAAATTATCAAAGGTGTACTTTGATTTCAGACCTGTATCAATTTTAGGTAACGGTTCGGTTGTTAAGCTACCTGAAGATAATCTCCTATTCTCACCGCTATGACTACTAGGAATTTCTTCGGTATCTTCAAAAACGAAATGAAACTTCAAATCTGTATTGTAGACTTCAAAGCTGGCTGTGATCAAAGCATTTTTTAGATTTGTTTCCCAAAATAATTCTTTATAATTTCCATCAAGATAAATGGTAGCCGTCTCTCCATCGATTTTGACTAATTTTGAATCGGCGACAAAAAAATCATAGGCACTATCTTTTAGTTGTAATTGGGCTAATTCTAAAAAACGAGACCAAAATTGCTCTTCTTGTGACACTATCAGACTTCCCTCCTTTTCTTGAATTGTATCAAATCATACGTACTCCTATTCTACCACAAACAAAAATAGTTTTCCACAGGCTAAATTTCATGAAATTAAATTATAGTTTTAAACTTTTCCACAAGTTGTGGATTTAAATTCACATTGTTTTTAAAAGTTATCCACAAAGTGGGGATAACTAGAGAATATCCTTATTTTTCTGCTACTTACAAAAGATTTTTATAGTGGAAAAGCTTGTCAATACAAAAAATAAAAATAACAGCCTTATTTGAGGCTGTTGATAATTCGTTGGTATTCATCAAGACTGGAAAAAGAAATTTGGATAGTTCCTTTATTTTGAGAAGAGGAGTGTATCGTCACATCTGTTCCTAATATTTTTTTCAATCGTTGTTCCTCTTCTAGTAGGAAGCTCTCTTTTGCTTTTTTATTTTTCTGTTTTCTTCTTGAACTGATCTTGTTTTCTAATGTTCGAACATTTAAATGATCCTGTTTGATTCGCTCCAACCAAAAGCGCTGCTCTTCTTCATCAAGAGGAACAAGAACACGCGCGTGAGCCGAAGAAATATCATTTTGAATGACTGCTTCTTGAACAGAAGGAGCTAGATGTAACAAGCGAAGCATATTGCTGATATAGGGTCTAGATTTCCCCATAAATTGAGCGATTTGGTCGTGCTTATAGCCATGATCAACGAGCTTCTGGTAGGAGATAGCTTCTTCAATTGGATTGAGATCTTCTCGTTGAAGATTTTCAATAATGGCTTGTCGCATCATTTCTTGATCTGTTAACTCTTTAATAATCGCAGGAACAAGCTCTAATCCAGCAATTTTTGAAGCTCTAAAACGTCTTTCACCTGCAAGCAATTCAAAACCAATTATTGGAGATTTTCTGACAATAATTGGTTGAATTAAGCCATTTTCTTTGATTGACTGAGCCAGTTCTTCTAATTTTTCTTGATCAAATACTTTTCTTGGTTGGAAAGGATTGGTTCGAATGTCCTTTACCGCTATTTTTTCTAATTTTTCCATCTTATGAATAGAATAACACACCTTTACAAATTCGTAAAGGTGTGTTTACAAGTATGTCAAGAAAGTGAAAGTTAATCGCTCAGATCCTCAGTTGATTTTGTCAACTTGATAGAAGTTGTTTGTTGTTTTCCATCACGATAGAATGTGACCTTGATCGTATCATTGATTTGGTGAGAATAGAGGGCTGATTGTAAATCTGCAGTTGACTCGATATCTGTATCATCGATCTTTGTGATGACATCATAACGTTGCAATTTATCTGAAGCAGGCATATTTTCAAGTGTTGAACGAACCAGTACTCCTCCAGAGATTTTTTCAGGAAGTTTTAATTGGCTTAAATCAGAAGTTGAAAGGTTGGATAAATCCATCATTTGGATTCCAAGAGCTGGTCGAACTACTTTTCCTTTTTCTTCTAGCTGTTTGATAATATTGACAACATCATTTGCAGGAATAGCAAATCCCATTCCTTCTACTGAAGTTTGTCCATTATTTGAAATTTTACTTGAGGTAATCCCAATGACTTGTCCTTGAATATTGATTAATGGCCCTCCAGAGTTCCCTGGGTTGATGGCTGCGTCTGTTTGTAAGGCGCGTGTAGAGATATTTTGTCCATTATCAGCTTTCAAATTCACATTGCGACCTTGGCTAGAAATGATCCCTTGAGTAACAGAATTCGCATAATCAGTTCCAAGAGGGCTACCAATTGCAATTGCAGTCTCACCGACTGTTAATTGGTTTGAATCTCCGAATTCAGCTACTGCCTTTGCTTTATCCGCACTAATGCGAACGACTGCAATATCAGAATAGACATCTGACCCAACTACTTCTCCGGGGACTTTATTGCCATCTGCTAAAAGAATATCTACTTTTTTAGCACCATTGATTACATGGGTGTTGGTAACAAGGTAGGCATATTTTCCTTCTTTTTTATAAATGACCCCAGAACCTTCACTAGAAATTTGTGAGTCAGAGTTTTCTTCTTTTTCAAATAACCCTTGATTCGAAGAATCAGAATAAGTAATCACAGAAACTACAGCATTTTTCACCTTATCTACGGCCTCACTAGTTGAGGTTGTATTTTTATAAGCTGTTTTAACAGTGGTTGAGTGGACTTGCTTACTTTCAGTATTTGAAGTAGAAGAATGAGAGGTTTGTAAGGTTAAAAAGGTTCCAAGAATCCCACCTAGAAAACCTACAACGAAAATGAGGGTTATGTTTCCAAGTTTTTTTAGTAAATTAGATGAAGATTTCATATTTTCCTCCTAAGGATATCAAATTGTCTAAAGTATAGAAAAACTTTCTTAATTATATCTTAAATAACTAAAGTTATCCACAAATTGTGGATAAGTTGTAGAATTTAGTTGAGAAATGGCTTTAAAAAGGACTTTATAGAATAGATTTCCTTTCTATAGCTGTGGATTATTTGTGGAATTGAAGAATTATGCTACAATAAGGGAATGAAAATTAAATTGATAACAGTTGGAAAATTAAAAGAAAAATACTTAAAAGATGGGATCGCGGAGTATATTAAAAGGCTTGGTCGATTTGCAAAAGTAGAACAGGTTGAGTTAGTTGATGAAAAAACTCCAGATCGTGCCAGTCAACTCGAAAATCAACAAATCCTTGAAAAAGAGGGGGAACGAATTCTCTCTAAGATTTCAGATAAGGAATATGTGATTGTATTAGCCATCGAAGGAAAACAATTTCCTTCAGAGAAATTTAGTCAAACGATTGACCAGATTATGACATCTGGTTATTCAAACCTTACTTTTGTTATTGGAGGCAGTCTTGGTCTGTCTCCTGAAGTGAAAAAAAGAGGAAATCTATTAATGAGCTTTGGTCAATTAACTCTTCCTCATCAGTTGATGAAATTAGTGTTGGTGGAACAAATCTATCGTGCTTTCATGATTCAACAGGGGAGTCCTTACCATAAATAACCTTGACGCTCCTTCCTTTTTCTGCTAAAATGAAGTAAGTTCGGTCTCATAGCTCAGCTGGATAGAGCATTCGCCTTCTAAGCGAACGGTCGCAGGTTCGAATCCTGCTGGGATCAAATGAGAGATGCAGCTTTTGCTGCATCTTTTCTTTTATATAAAAATGTATAAATTTTCATTATCTATTAATTTTTGTATACTTCACTATAGACAAATAGTAATGAAATGATTTATTAGGAATATTTAAAAAAAGAACTAACAATCCCTATATAGTGCAAAGTGTAGATTATATAAATTGTGTAAAATAGTTTTCATTCATGTAACAAAAACATTACAATTTTACCTATTCCCTTTAATTTTAGGCTATTTTATATTATAATTTTTTGTATATAAAATTTTATTTTTTTATAATAATACTAGAGTATAATAAAATAGAAAAAACAAAGTGGGAGAGTTTGTGTGATTCAGTCATTAATCTTGTCTTTTCTCTTGGGAGGGATCATTGTTCTGACGTTTGCATTAGTGGACGAAAAAATCTATCAGGAACATCAATTTGCATTTATCTTTCTGCTGAGCACCTTTGTTCTTCTTTTTGAAAGTCTCTTAGTATTTTTAGATGTGACTTTATTTTCAAATATTCGACTCTCTGATTTAAATATGCTCTTATGGCCGATTTATTTATATCCTTATTATCATTATGCCAATCGGACGAATCGCTTGTGCGCCATTTTTTATTCTTTTTTTACTTATTTAGCGGTTGAAGGAACAGCAACTTTTCTGACGATAATTGTCTCTTCAGTGTTGGGAGATGCTTTAGTAGCAGCTTACTTGATTGTCTACAATATGTGTATTCGTTTGCTTTCTTTAGGAATCATTTTGAAGTTAATTGACCTATTTGAATTTGATTTCACTCCTTTTTATGAGCAAGAATTTGAAAAATATTTAAAGAGACTCATCTGTGTCTATTTTGCTATATTTGTAGTGATTAATTTTGCTTTATGGATTAGTGAACAAGCGCAATTTAAAAATTTTGGGAGTATGTTGGCAACGATTTGTTTTTTCTCTTTTGTAGTCAGCTTATTCCATATGAAAATCGAGCGAGATCAGTATCGTAAAAATTTAGAACTGGAGTATAAAGAATTTTCTGAGCAACAAATGAGTCGGTATATGGCTGAAATTCAAAGTCTCTATTCTATTGTTAGGGGATTTCGTCACGATTTGGGAAATTTAGTTATTTCTATGTCATTAGCTATTGAGGAAGAAAATATTCCAGAAATACAGAGAATCCATAGAGAAGTATTGGAAAAAGGTTATAAAGAGATCAATACAGAAGCATTATCAGGATTCAACTTGGTCAATATCAAAGATTCTGCTTTACGAAGTATTTTGATTCGAGGCTGGTTGGATGCAAGAGATGCTGGGGTAGAAATGACCTTTGAAACGAGTGAACCAATCGAGCAACTACCAGTTGATTTATTAGATATCGTGAGAATCGTTGGGATTCTAGTGACAAACGCTTTGGAAGCTTCAAAAGAAGCAGAAGAAAAGAAAGTTCATATTGCTATTTTCTCTATTTCAAAAATTGTTTACTTAGTGATTCATAATACAACAAATGAAATCACTTTTGATATTAGAAAAATATATGAAGAAGGCTATTCGACAAAAGGAGAAAATAGAGGACTAGGATTAAATAATGTGAGAAAAATCTTAGCAAATTATGGAACGATGTTTTTAGAAACGGAATTGCAAGGAAATCGTTTTTTACAAGTTTTGAAGATTGGAGGATACGAACAAGAATGAAGATTTTTTTATTAGAAGATGAGCTCTCTCAACAGATACGGGTAGAAAAACATATTGCAGAAATTGCTAAGGAATTAGAAATTAAACTTGAAGTGATTTCTACCGGTAAAATTTCGGAATTTGAAAATTATATCCAGCATTCGGATATCCACCAATTATATTTTCTAGATATTCATATCCAAGACAATGAGTATTGTGGGCTGGAAATTGCTCAAAAAATACGAGAAGCAAATCCTTATGCCATTATTGTTTTTATTACTACAAAATCAGAATTCGCTTCGATTACCTATCGTTATAAAGTATCTGCCTTAGATTTTATTGATAAAAATTTGAATGAAGATTTATTTAGATTAAAAATAAAGGAGTGTATTGAGTACCTGACAACTATTCAAATTGGAAATGATGATTTGACAGATTATTTTGAGTATGACTTTAAGGATAAAAAGATAAAAATTCCATTTAAGGATATTCTTTATATTGAAACGGTTGGTTCTGCTTATAAATTAAACTTAGTTGGGAAAAATTTTCAAAAAGAAATTGCGGGAAGTTTATCAGATGTCTTGGAGAAAGATGTGGAGGAGAGATATTTCAGTCCCCATCAATCTTTTATCGTGAATAGAAGTATGATCATTGGAATGGATAAGAAAAAGAAACAGCTACTGTTGAAAGAAGGCTATTCTTGTCCAATCTCAAGAAGCAATATCAAACGTGCCAAAAAATTAATTGAAGAGCAAAATTTAGAATTTAGTGCTTGACAATTAGTTAAATTTTGATATAATGGGATATGTTCTGTTAATGAATATATGGTCCGTTGGTCAAGGGGTTAAGACACCGCCTTTTCACGGCGGTAACACGGGTTCGAATCCCGTACGGACTATATCTCATTCCGCCATAGCTCAGTTGGTAGTAGCGCATGACTGTTAATCATGATGTCGTAGGTTCGAGTCCTACTGGCGGAGCTAGTATAGCACCCATTTGGGTGTTTTTTTGTTTTGAAAAAGGCTAGGATAATGACTATCCTAGCCTTTTATTTATAAGTGAACAATGGTTAGATTCCTTAGCTTTTTCGTCTTTTTATTTGTCTCCATTCGTAGAGGAAAAAGAGAATGATTCCAACGAAAAAGGCAATGAGTCCTTCAATGAAGCCTTGGGGAACAAATGTTAAGGTGACTGTTCCGGATCCTTTTGAAACACGAACTCCCATCAATCCTTTCTGGATGCGATGAATTTGGATAGGATTTCCATTTTGTTTAGCTGACCAGCCTTTATCATAAGGGAGTGTAAAAATAAGGGTAGTGTCTCTATTTGCGTTATAGGCTGCTACCAATTTGTTTTTCTTTTTGTGAATAGCAACTTCTTGCTGACGAATGCTAGCGATAGCTTGTGTGTATTGGTCAAGATCCAGAGCAAAAAATTCTGGTGTATCAAAAGAGACTGTCGAATTTTCTGGAAAACTCATACGAATAGTAACTGTTTCCTCTGTGTCAAAATGGCCAATCGAAAAGAATGGAAAGGCATTATCAATGGTATAGCGTTGGGTCTGTCCATTGTAGCTGATTTCAATATCTTTTCGATCATCGTTTGAAAATTGTAAATTTGGAACATTGACATACAGTTGACTATGAGCAGGAACCCTTACTTCATATTGAATACTTGCGTAGGAAAGATGACTATCTTCTTCAATTTTTGCAGTTTGCAACGAAGATGTAGTATTTTGTGAAGTAGGCGAGAGAATATTTAATTTCTTATAAAATTTATATTTTTCATCCGTGATTTGATGGATGAATCGTGTCTGATTATCCAGTGTCAAATTCGTAAAGGAAGTATTTTTATAAGGTTTTGCTGACAGAAAGGCGATTGGTAAGGCATATTCGTTTTCTGAAAGTGAGACTCCATTTTTGATTGCAATCTCTTTAAATCCAAATTTTTGAACAGGTTGTTGGCTTAAATTATAGCGAACACCAAATAGACTATCCATTAAAATAGAATTGTTTTGGTATCGAAGATTGAGGTTGGTTCCTTCAGATTTAAATCCAAGTTTGTCCAATGTCGAGCTAGCATCCGTATTTCGTACAGATGAAAATTGAGAAATTCCATTATAACCATACTTCATGCTATCATTGCCCGTTTGCGGCTGTAGAATCTCAGTCCGATAATTAGAGTCTGTCTTCTCTCTTATTAAGGATTGGATGGCTTTTAAGTCTCGTTCGTAGGATGATCGAGAAGCAAATACCCATTCATTCGCTATTCCTTCCATTTGATAATAACTATTCACCGATAATTCAAAAATGGAGAAAAACAGGATCGAAAGATAGAAAAGTCTAGGCGGTATCTTTTTTAGGATAAATCCTAAACAGACCAAATAGAAAGCAATTAAAAATTCAAAAGTAACAATGAAATTGACTGCATCTAAAAATTTATAGTGACTGCTGTAAAGGACAGTTGCTCCAAATCCTAGAATAAGGAGGAAATTAGCAAGACTAAAACGAATCCAAGTGATCTCCTCTATTCGATTTAGTACTTCTCCTGCCATCAGAATAATCGTCAAAGAAAAGATCCAAGAGTATCGATGAAGAAACATATTTGGCGCGTGCATACCTTGCCAAAGGAGATCTAATAATTGAAAACGAAAACTCAAAATAAGAATGGTCAAGAGTATAAAGTAAGAAAGTTTCACGTGAAACTTGATCGACTTTACAAAGAAAAAGGTAATCGCTAAAAGAAGTGGAAATAATCCCACGTAGATCATTGGAATTGATCCATATTTAGTAGTGTCAAAACTTCCAATGAAATTTTTTGCAAATACGTCAAGATACCAACTTTTTTCTGTAAAGATACTGTCAACCTTTGAAAAACTTTCTCCATGAGTGCGTAAATCTAAGAAGGTTGGATATAACATCACAAGGCTTGTTATAACTGATAAAAGAGATACAATCACAAAATGAAAGAATCGTTTTCCAATTCCTTTGATGTCCCATGACAGTTGTGTCAAGTACCATAAAATAAGAAAAACAGACATCATAAACCCAAAATAATAATTTTGGATAAACAAGCTGGTTAAGCTGATAAAGTAGAGAATCTCTCCCTCATTGTAAATGAGTTTTTTGAATCCATAGAGAATTAATGGTGCTAGGATAAAAACATCTAGCCAAGTTTTGATTTCAATTTGGCTGATAGCAAAGCTCATAAGAGCAAATGAGGTTGAAAGGGTAAGAACCAGGGATCTAGGAATTTTAGAAAACATTCCATGTAAACTAATATAAGTGCTTAACCCAATAGCTCCAAATTTAAGAAGAGTGATGAGGTAAACAGCATCCGGCATGGATTGTGCATTAAAGAAGTAGACAAGAGGAGAAAAGAAACTTCCTAGATAATAGCTACTGAGTGCATAGAAATTAATACCTAATCCACTTTGAAAACTGTAAAATAGGCTATCTGTCCCATGTAAAATATTTCGAAGTGTGGTATCAAAAATGACATACTGATGATAACCATCTCCTAATAAGGGGGATGTATCACTGTTCCAGTAGATTCCTTGTGAGAGGTAAATAAAGAACATCATGATAGCTGGAATCAGGAAAGAAGATACTATAAAAAGGGATGTTTTTAGCTTTGTTTTATTCATATATTTCTACTGAAAGAGCCTGAAATAATGATTTCAGGGCTCTTTATTTTTATGATTGACTCCAAAGTTCTTTCACTTTTGCTTGAACTTCTTCATTTTCAAGAAACTCATCATAGGTTTCATCAATACGATCGATTACGCCGTTTTTTGAAAGAACGATAATATGGTTGGCGAGTGTTTGAATGAATTCGTGGTCATGGCTAGCAAAGATAATCGATTCTTTAAAATTCTTCAATCCATCATTCAAACTTGAGATAGACTCCAAATCCAAGTGATTGGTTGGATCATCAAGTACAAGAACATTTGACTTGAGGAGCATCAATTTAGACAACATGACACGAACTTTTTCTCCCCCTGACAAGACGTTGACAGACTTGTTAACTTCGTCACCCGAAAAGAGCATACGCCCTAAGAAACCACGAAGGAAAGTATTGTCATCTTCTTCTTTACTTGCAAATTGACGAAGCCAATCAAGAATACTTTCACCACCTGCAAAATCCCGGCTGTTGTCTTTTGGTAGATAAGATCGACTAGTTGTAACTCCCCACTTGACAGTTCCTTCATACTCAATATCATCCATCAATGCACGGATCAAAGCGGTTGTTTGAATATCGTTCTGTCCAATAAGGGCGGTTTTGTCACCAGGTCGTAAGATAAAGCTGATATTGTCAAGGATGGTTTCTCCATCAATCTTGACAGAAAGATTTTCAACTGTCAAGAGATCGTTACCAATTTCTCGTTCTGCCTTAAAGTTGATAAATGGGTACTTCCGACTAGATGGAACAATTTCTTCAAGTTCAATCTTGTCAAGCATTTTTTTACGCGAAGTTGCTTGTTTTGATTTTGAAGCGTTGGCTGAGAAACGTGCGACAAACTCTTGCAATTGTTTAATTTTTTCTTCAGCTTTTGCGTTTCTATCTGCTTGTAATTTTGCTGCGAGTTCAGAAGATTCTTTCCAGAAATCATAGTTACCGACGTAAAGTTTAATTTTTCCAAAATCGAGATCCGCCATATGGGTGCAGACTTTGTTCAAAAAGTGGCGGTCATGGGACACAACGATAACCGTATTTTCAAAATCAATCAGAAAATCTTCTAACCAGGTAATGGATTGAATATCCAATCCATTGGTCGGCTCGTCCAAAAGAAGGACATCTGGTTTACCAAAAAGGGCTTTAGCTAGGAGAACTTTCACTTTATCCCCATTGGCTAACTCGCTCATAGTTTGATAATGAAGGTCTTCTGAAATATTTAGATTTTGAAGCAATTGAGATGCTTCACTTTCTGCTTCCCATCCACCAAGTTCGGCAAATTCACCTTCCAGTTCAGCTGCACGGACACCATCTTCATCAGAGAAATCTTCTTTCATGTAGATAGCATCTTTTTCTTTCATAATGTTGTAGAGCTTTTCATTTCCCATAATGACAACATCGATGACCCGCTCGTCTTCGTAGTCAAAGTGATTTTGACGCAAAACAGACAAACGTTCATCAGGGCCAAGAAAAATATGACCAGTTGTTGGTTCAATATCTCCAGCTAAAATTTTTAAAAAGGTTGACTTTCCAGCACCGTTGGCACCGATGAGACCGTATGTATTTCCTTCTGTAAAGTTGATATTGACATCGTCAAACAATTTTCGATCACTAAAACGTAGTGAGACGTCTGATACTGTAAGCAATGATTTTCTCCTCTTTCTATAATGTCTTCATTTTACTAGAAAATAGGGGAAAATTCAACTTTTTTACTGTCAATTTGTTTTTACAATGATGTAAACGAAATTGACAGTTTAGTAAAGTGATAATTCCTTACAAACATAGAGGATAGACTAACATTTTCAACTAGAAAGTGCTATAATGATAGGGATAACGATTAAGGAGAAGAGTATGACAAAACCCATCATTCTGACAGGAGATAGACCGACAGGAAAACTCCATATCGGCCACTATGTTGGTTCTTTAAAAAATCGCGTCTTGTTGCAAAATAAAGACGAGTATAATATGTTTGTTTTCCTAGCAGACCAGCAAGCTTTGACAGACCATGCAAAAGATCCAAAAACGATTGTAGAATCTATTGGTAATGTTGCTTTGGATTATCTGGCAGCTGGACTAGATCCTGAAAAAGTTACGATTTTCATTCAAAGTCAGATTCCTGAATTAGCGGAATTGACCATGTATTACATGAATCTTGTATCTTTGGCGCGACTTGAAAGAAACCCAACTGTAAAAACCGAGATTTCTCAAAAAGGTTTTGGTGAGAGTATTCCAACAGGATTTTTGGTATACCCTATTTCACAAGCAGCCGATATCACAGCATTTAAAGCGAATTTTGTTCCAGTAGGAAATGATCAAAAGCCTATGATTGAGCAAACTCGTGAGATTGTTCGTTCCTTTAATCATGCATACAACACAGATACTTTGGTGGAACCGGAAGGGATTTATCCTGAAAATGAAGCAGCAGGGCGCTTACCTGGTTTAGACGGAAATGCTAAAATGTCTAAATCGTTGAATAATGGCATTTACCTAGCTGATGATGCAGATACTTTAAAGAAAAAAGTGATGAGTATGTATACTGATCCTGATCATATTAAAGTAGAGGATCCAGGAAAAATCGAAGGCAATATGGTATTTCATTACCTGGATGTATTTGGCCGTCCAGAAGATGCAGCTGAAATTGCAGAAATGAAAGAACATTATCAACGTGGTGGACTTGGTGATGTAAAGACCAAACGATATCTTTTAGAAATTTTAGATCGTGAATTAAGACCGATTCGTGAAAGACGCCTTGAGTTTGCAAAGGATATGGGTGAGGTCTACTCTATTCTTGAAAAAGGAAGTGAGCGCGCTCGAAATGTAGCAGCTCAAACACTGGATGAAGTAAAATCTGCGATGGGAATTACCTATTTTAAAAAATAAAACGACTTCATTAAAAGCGAACATTTCTTACTGTTCATTGATAATTTACCAATAAATGATTGACAAATTGCCATAGAATGGTATGATATTAACAATAAAAAATTCGAGCCTTGCTCAAATAAAAAGAAAAGAGGATCCAGCTAATGTCTAATTGGGACACAAAGTTTTTAAAAAAAGGGTTTACATTCGATGACGTGCTTTTGATTCCAGCAGAAAGTCACGTATTGCCTAATGATGCAGATTTAAGTACACAATTAGCAAGTAATTTACGCTTGAATATCCCAATCATTACTGCTGCTATGGATACGGTGACTGAAAGTCAAATGGCAATTGCTATGGCACGTGCTGGTGGACTTGGTGTGATCCATAAAAACATGTCAATTGAGCAACAGGCAGATGAAGTACGCAAAGTAAAACGTTCTGAAAATGGGGTTATCATTGATCCGTTCTATTTGACTCCGTCTCATACAATTG
This sequence comes from Streptococcus sp. CF8_Ac1-9, assembly GCF_024295565.1. Classification (NCBI taxonomy): domain Bacteria; kingdom Bacillati; phylum Bacillota; class Bacilli; order Lactobacillales; family Streptococcaceae; genus Streptococcus; species Streptococcus sp. CF8_Ac1-9. The sequence goes on along the minus strand of NZ_JANCOY010000004.1, from coordinate 186,886 downwards.
CAGAAGCAGATGAGTTGATGGGACGATACCGAATCAGTGGTGTTCCTGTTGTTGAAACACTTGAAAATCGTAAATTAGTTGGTATCCTTACAAACCGGGATTTGCGTTTTATTTCTGATTACAATCAACCCATTTCAAATCATATGACGAGTGAAAATTTGGTGACTGCACCGGTTGGAACTGATTTGGAAACAGCTGAACGCATTCTACAAGAGCACCGTATTGAAAAATTACCATTGGTAGATGAAAATGGTCGTCTTTCTGGCTTGATTACAATCAAAGATATTGAAAAAGTTATTGAGTTCCCAAATGCGGCTAAGGATGAATTTGGTCGTTTGCTTGTGGCTGGTGCCGTAGGGGTTACTTCAGATACTTTTGAACGTGCAGAAGCTCTTTTTGAAGCTGGTGCAGACGCAATTGTCATTGATACTGCTCATGGACATTCTGCGGGTGTTCTTCGTAAGATTGCAGAAATTCGTGCTCACTTCCCAGATCGTACCTTGATTGCAGGAAATATTGCAACTGCTGAAGGTGCTCGTGCATTATTTGATGCAGGGGTAGACGTAGTTAAGGTCGGAATTGGTCCAGGATCAATCTGTACAACTCGTGTTGTTGCAGGGGTTGGTGTTCCTCAAGTGACTGCTATTTATGACGCAGCCGCTGTAGCTCGTGAATATGGAAAAACGATCATTGCTGATGGTGGTATCAAGTATTCAGGAGATATTGTCAAAGCACTCGCAGCTGGTGGAAATGCAGTTATGCTTGGCTCAATGCTTGCAGGTACAGATGAAGCACCAGGTGAAACAGAAATCTTCCAAGGTCGTAAATTTAAAACATACCGTGGTATGGGATCTATTGCAGCAATGAAGAAAGGTTCTAGCGACCGTTACTTCCAAGGATCTGTTAATGAAGCCAATAAATTGGTCCCTGAAGGAATTGAAGGACGCGTTGCTTATAAAGGTTCTGTAGCAGATATGGTCTTCCAAATGATCGGTGGTATTCGTTCAGGTATGGGTTATGTTGGTGCAGCAACCATTCAAGATTTACATGATCATGCACAATTTGTTGAAATGAGTGGTGCCGGATTGAAAGAAAGCCATCCTCATGATGTGCAAATCACAAACGAGGCTCCTAACTACTCAGCACAATAAATTTACACATTTGTAAATAAAAATAACAGCATCTTGACAGTATTGTCAAGATGCTGTTTTGATATGACCGGCTTGAACAGTGAAAATTTTCAACTCTTCAGGCAGGTCTTTTAAATGATCGAGAGTGGTCGTTGTAATAAATGTTTGAATATTATTAGAGATGGTTTCAAGTAGTTGAAGTTGACGATAATTGTCAAGTTCGCTCATGACATCGTCAAGTAATAAAATAGGCTTTTCTCTTGTGATTTCTTCCATCAATTCAATTTCTGCTAATTTTAGAGAGAGAACAACACTTCGATGCTGGCCCTGACTACCAAAGGTAGCATTCATATTATTGATAAAAAATGCCAAATCATCCCTGTGAGGCCCAATACTTGTTGTTTTCCTAAAAATATCCTTCTGACGGTTTTTTTTCAACATAGAGAGAAACTGCTCTTCTATATCATTTCCTTCTTCAGAAAAAACAGTTGACTGATATTGAATAGATAGGTCTTCTTTGTTGTCAGAAAGTCGAGTGTGTTTTTCTTCTGCTTTAGCTTCTAATTTTTTAATAAACTCAAGCCGATGATGGATGACACGACTTCCAAAACTAGCTAGTTGTGAATCTAAGACCTCCAAAAATGTAGCATCAATTTTTTCCGAATTTTTTAGATAACTGTTTCTTTGTTTCAGTACATGGTTGTATTGAGATAAGTCGGATAAATAGAGAGGTTTCATCTGACCTAATTCAATGTCAATAAACTTTCGACGCCCTGCAGGTGATCCTTTGATCAGTTGCAAATCTTCGGGTGCAAAAAGGACAACATTCATATGGCCAATATAGTTCGATAATTTGGCTTGTTTCAAATGATTTACCTTAGTTATCCGACCTTTTGGTGTCAAGGAAATTTCTAATGGAAGGGGACCAGTTTCTCTTTGTAATTGACCAGAAACTTTAAAATCGGTGGATTCAAAATAGATGAGATCTCTATCATTTCGTGTTCGATGACTTCTGGTTAAAGCTAGAAAATAAATTGATTCGAGAATATTGGTCTTTCCTTGAGCATTTTGACCTAAGAAAATATTTAATCCAGGATGAAACTCGACTTCTAGTTCTTGATAATTACGAAAATGTTGAATGGATAACTGTTTTAACCACATTACGAGATACCAGGAAAGCGAATTGCTTTTTCTTTTTTGTTAGTCTTTGTCGGTTGTTTCTTTTGTTGTTGATTGAGTTGCTTAACAAGTTTAGCAACACGTTCCTTTTCTTCCTTCTCTTTAAGATGTTCTTCTATTTCTTCTTGAGAAGGTTCAAGAATGGTGATAGTCATGCTCAGTTCAGGAATGTCAATTTGATCATTGACACGAAGTTTACGGCCTCTCCGTTGTTCTAATTCACCATTAACAAAGACTTCTTTTTCTTGAAGAAAAGCTTTGATTGCACCACCACTCTGTATAATACCGAGTTCTTTTAAGATTGCTTGTAATGTAATAAAGTCATCAAATAATTTGTAATTCATAGTTCACCTCTTTGCGTGTTATTATACCATATTTTTAGTTTTTCTAGGGTAGAGAATGTTGAGTGATTTGAGGAGCTTTTTCACAGTTTGAATTAGGATTTTAGTGTGATTTCGTGTTATAATGAAAGTTACTATTGAGTAGAACGAGGATGAAAATGGAATTAGTAAAGGGCGTGAATCTTCACTTTCTTCAATCAAAAAAATTTAAAACCAATAAAATTAAGGTCCGTTTTTCATCGCCATTAGATGAAAATACCGTGGCTGCGCGTGTTTTAGTAGCCTGTATGATGGAAACTGCAAATCAAAAATATCCAACTTCACAATTATTCCGTGAAAAATTAGCGAGTCTATACGGGGTAGAATTGTCAACCTCAGTCTCTAAGAGGGGGCGTGTTCATTATGTTGATTTGAATATTTCCTTTGTGCGCGATGACTTTTTGAGCAAGAAAAATGTTCTTACTGATGAAGTTTTGGACATTATAGAAACTATCTTCTTTTCACCTTTGGTAGTAGAAGATCACTTTGACAGTGATACATTTGACGTTGAAAAGAAAAATACAATTTCCGATTTGGAGTCAGAAATTGAAGAGCCTTATTATTATGCACATGGGCAATTGAATCAACTATTTTTTGAAGACGAAACAATCGGGATGTCAAGATTGGGGAAAGTTGATTTAGTGAGACAAGAGACAGCTCAAAGTTCTCTTTCACAGTTTCACCAGATGCTCCAATTAGATAATATTGACTTCTTTTTCATAGGCGATTTTAATGAGGTCGCTATTGTGGATCGAGTGAACCAGTTTGAATTCAAGCCACGTGATAACAATTTGTCTGTCACCTATCAACAACCTTTTACAAATGTTGTTAGAGAAAAGTTAGAGCAAAAACAAAACCAACAATCTATTCTAGAATTAGGTTACCATTTTTCTACCCAGTATGGAGAATCTCTCCATATCCCACTAGTTGTATTAAATGGGATGCTGGGAGCTTTCTCGCATTCGAGACTTTTTCAAATAATTCGTGAGAAAGAAGGACTTGCTTATACCATCTCTAGCCATTTTGATATTTTTACAGGCTTTATGAGAGTTTTTGCAGGCATTGATAAGGAATCTCGTACGAAAGTAATGACCTTGATTATGAGACAGTTGAATGATTTAAAACGAGGCAAGTTTACAGAGTCAGAGCTTCAATTGACAAAAGAAATGTTGGTGAATACGACCTTATTAGCACAGGATCGGCAAAATACCTTGATTGAAAGGGAATATTTGAAAACGATCCTAGGAAAGAAAGTCCTTTCTTTAGAAGAGTGGTTAGAGTCCATCGATAAGGTTAGTAGAGAAGAAATTATTGAAGTGGCAAAAACAATTAATTTACAGTCTGTTTATTTTATGGAAGGAAAGTAGTGTAAAGATTGAAAATTAAAGAAAAATATTATGAATCAGTTGGTGAGCAAGTTTACTTTACACGCTTGTCAAATGGGTTGACTATTCATTTAATTCCCAAAGAAGATTATTATGAAACCTATGGAATAATCACAACTAAGTTTGGCTCAGTGGATACACGAATTCTAGTGAATGGTAATGAAAGGCAATATCCTGCAGGAATTGCTCATTTCCTAGAACACAAAGTATTTGAAGATGAAAATGGTCAAGATTATTTAAAAAAATTCGTTCATTTAGGATCGGAAAGTAATGCCTTTACAAGCTTTACAAAGACAAGTTATCTTTTCTCAACAACTTCAAAAGTCCCTGAAAATATTCAATTGTTATTGGAGATGGTTTCAAAGGCTTCCTTTACAGAAAAATCTGTATCTAAGGAAAGAGAAATCATTCAACAAGAAATTGGAATGTACCAAGATAGTCCAGACTATCGATTATTTTTTGGTGCTTTAGAAAATTTATATCCTGGAACACCGTTAGCAGATGATATTGCTGGGACTAGGGAGTCTATCTCTGACATTACAATAGATAATCTCCGTGAAAACTTTGATCTATTCTATCATCCCTCTCAAATGCACTTATTAGTGATCGGAAACTTTGATGTTGATGAAGTATTGCAAGTAGTAAAGGAATATGATCTAGTTCCTCCTCATCCATCTGTGGAGTTAGAACGTTTTCCTGTAGAAAAAAATGAAGTAAGATTGAATCAATCTTGTAGAATGGAAGTTGCTACTCCTAAGTTGGCAATTGGAATTAGAGGAAATGATATCATTAAGGAAGAGGAAAAATTTCGTTATAAATTGATGTTGAAATTACTGTTTTCGATGATGTTTGGTTGGACTTCGCAACGGTTTCAAAGTTTATATGAAGCTGGGAAGATTGACAACTCATTGACACTTGAAGTCGAGGTTGAGGAATTATTTCATTTCGTTATTTTGACAATGGATACTCAAGAACCGGTGTCCTTATCTCATCAATTTAGGTCAGCGATCAAACAATTTGAGAAGGATCCAGATGTGAATCAGGAACATTTGGATACGATTAAAAGCGAAATGTTTGGTGATTTCTTACAAGGTTTAAATTCGCTTGAGTATAGTGCCACTCAGTTTGAATATTTTTCAGACGGTAGCACTTCTTATGATCTTCCAAAGATTTTACAAGGTATTAGTTTACAAGATATCATCAAATTAGGGCGTCAGTTCATCGACCAGGCTGAGATGGTTGACTATATGATTTTTCAAAAGTAGTAAACAATGTATCAAGAAGGGAAAACATGAAGAAGAGAACGATTGGTCAAGTGTTAAGACTGTCAAGAGTAAATTTACACTTAAGTTTACAGGATGTGTCAAATAAGACAGCCATTGAAATTCCTTATATAGAAGCGTTGGAAAACGATGAGTTTGATCTATTACCGAGTCCCTTTTACGCTCAGATCTATCTTAAAAAGTTAGCATGGGCTTTGGGATTAGATGAGTCCATCCTATTGACAGCTTTTCGTGAAGGAAAAGAATTGTTATTTGATGAAGAAATACTTGTAGATGACGAAGAGCTTCATTCAAGAAAATTAAGACAGAAAGCGAGCTGGTTACCAATCCTGTATTATCTACTAGTTAGTTTTGTCATCCTTGGCTTTGTGATTTATATCGTATATTTTTATGAGTTTACAGCATCTGTAAAATAGATGTAAAGATAGTATATTTTTTGGAGGAAGTATGAAAAAAGAAAATATTCCTAATGCATTGACATTAATTCGGGTTGTGATGATTCCTATTTTTATTGCTATTTTAAGTTTAAGTCATTCTTACTTAGGACATATTGTAGCGGCAGTTATTTTTGCGATTGCTAGTATTACAGATTATTTAGATGGCTTTCTTGCACGAAAATGGAATGTAGTTAGTAATTTTGGTAAATTTGCCGATCCAATGGCAGATAAATTATTGGTCATGTCAGCCTTTATCATGATGATTGAATTAAAAATGGTTCCTGCTTGGATTGCAGCCGTTATCATTTGTCGTGAGTTAGCTGTTACTGGTTTGCGTCTTCTACTTGTTGAGACAGGTGGTACAGTTCTTGCTGCAGCTATGCCTGGAAAAATTAAAACCTTTAGCCAAATGTTTGCCATTATCTTTTTGCTTTGCCATTGGACTCTTCCAGGGCAAGTGTTGCTTTATATTGCATTGATTTTCACAATTTATTCTGGTTACGACTACTTTAAGGGAAGTAGCTATCTCTTTAAAGACACATTTAAATAAATGAAACAGATGATTGAGCTAAAAAATGTATCCTTTCGATACGATAAAACAGTAGAAGAGTATCAAATTGACACGGTTTCGTTTCACGTGAAACAAGGAGAGTGGCTTTCAATTGTTGGACACAATGGTAGTGGGAAATCTACAGTTGTACGCCTGATTGATGGTCTTTTGGAAGCTGAGTCTGGTGAGATTTACGTTGATGGAAAACAACTGACTCGTGAAACCATATGGGAAATCCGTAGTAAAATTGGGATTGTATTTCAGAACCCTGACAACCAATTTGTTGGTGCGACAGTAGAAGATGATGTTGCCTTTGGTTTAGAAAATCAAGGAATTCCACGGGAAGAAATGCTTCAACGTGTGGAGAAGGCTATTGAGCAAGTCGGTATGCTGGAGTTTAAAGATCGCGAACCATCTCGTTTGTCAGGTGGTCAAAAGCAACGGGTGGCCATAGCAGGTATTATCGCCTTGAGACCAACTATTATTATCCTTGATGAAGCAACTAGTATGTTAGATCCGGAAGGCCGAGAGGATCTAATGGCAGTAATGAGAGAGCTTCAGAAAAAGTTTCAATTAACAATTATCTCCATTACCCATGATTTAACCGAAATTGCCTTAAGTGATCGAACACTCGTCTTTCAAAAAGGAAAACTAGAGTCTTCTATGACACCGCGGGAATTGTTTTCAAGAAATGATCTGAATGAGATTGGACTAGATAAGCCTTTTAGTAAGCAAGTCCAAGAATCTATCAGCTCGCATTTTCCGCTAAAACAGGATTATCTAACAGAAAGTGAGTTATTAGACCAACTATGGGAATTTCTTTAAAGAATGTCTATTATACTTATCAAGAGGGAAGTCCTTTTGAAGGGCAGGCGCTTTCTGATATTAGTTTGGAAATAAAAGATGGATCTTATACAGCCATTATCGGGCATACTGGTAGTGGCAAGTCTACTTTGTTGCAATTGCTAAATGGTTTACTGCGTCCGACTAAAGGAACGATTCAATTTGAAGATTTTGTTTTAGATAATCATTCTGAGCCAAAAGAAATGAAGTACCTGAGAAAAAAAGTCGGTTTGGTTTTTCAATTTCCAGAAAGTCAGCTATTTGCGGAAACTGTTCTAGCTGATGTAGCCTTTGGACCACAAAATTTTGGGGTACCTAAGGACAAAGCGGAGGAAATAGCCAAAGAAAAATTAGCGATCGTTGGTTTAGAAGAGTCTATCTATGATAAAAGTCCATTTGAACTATCTGGTGGACAAATGAGACGGGTTGCGATCGCGGGTATTTTAGCTATTGAACCAGAGATTTTAGTATTGGACGAGCCAACAGCAGGGCTAGATCCTGCTGGAAGAAAGGAATTGATGGCGCTGTTTGAAACATTACATAAAAATGGGATGACTCTAGTTCTGGTAACTCATACGATGGATGATGTAGCAAATTTTGCTGATACCGTATTTGCTTTGGAAGCGGGAAAACTTGTCCTAAACGGATCCCCAAGGGAAGTGTTTCAACAGGTTGAGTATTTACAAAAACTTCAATTAGGAGTCCCACAAATTACGAATTTTGCTCTTCAATTGAAACGAAGAGGACTTCCTCTGGACAGACTACCAATCAAAATTGAGGAACTAAAGGAGCTGTTACTTCATGAATAATATGATTTTAGGAAGGTATATTCCTGGAAACTCCATTATCCACCAACTAGATCCTCGTGGGAAGTTGCTCTCAATGTTTTTATTCATATTTCTTCTGTTTTGGGCAAATAATCTCCAGACAAATGTTCTTCTCTTTGGTTTTATTTTTGTTTTAATGTATCTAACGAGGATTTCAGTTAGTTTTTATATTAAAGGTTTAAAATCAATGATTTTTATCATTGCTTTTACAACTATTTTTCAATTATTTGCGACCTCTCAAGGAACTATTTTGTATCAATGGTGGTTTTTAAAATTAACCGACCAAGGATTGATGCAAGCCGCCATCATATTTTGTAGATTCATTTTAATCATTTTTTATTCGACGATTTTAACCGTGACGACGACACCATTGAGTTTAGCAGATGCTGTTGAAAAGATCCTCACACCACTAAAAATTATTAAGGTTCCGGCCCATGAGATTGGGTTAATGTTATCTATGAGTTTGCGCTTTGTTCCAACCTTAGTAGATGATACGAATCGAATCATGAATGCGCAAAGGGCGCGTGGTGTTGATTTTGGTGAAGGAAATCTATTAAAAAGGATCCGTTCCTTTATTCCAATCCTCATTCCTTTGTTTGCCTCAAGTTTTAAACGCGCAGATGCATTAGCAATTGCGATGGAAGCGAGAGGGTACAAAGGCGGTGAGGGACGAACACGCTATCGGACTCTGCAGTGGGGAGTAAAAGATACCCTGGCATTGCTCGTTATTCTGTGTCTCATGTTGATAGTTTTTTATCTAAAAAATGGATAGAGCTAGTTGTATTGGTTCAAAAATAAGGAAAAAGCGCTATACAAAGCGCTTTTTACATTAAATTCACATATTCTTGTAACATTTGTAATATATTCTACAATAAACTGTAACATTTTGTGTGTATGATAGAATTATGTTCGAAAGGAGAATAGAATTCATGAACAGTAAAAAGTTCCAATGGACAGTCACTTCCCTACTTTCAGCAGCATCACTTTTCATTTCTGGTATTGCTACAGTGAATGCTGAAACTTACGAAGTGAAGTCTGGAGATACTCTATCAAAAATTGCACTAGAAAATAACACTTCAGTAGAAAATATTATTGCATCTAACAATCTGACCAATGAAGATTTGATCTATGCAGGACAAATTATTGAGTTAGGTGAGCGTTCAAAATCTATGATTGATAAAGTTGCTCCACAAGAGCAAGCAAAACCTGCTGAAAGTGCACCTACAGCAACTGCAACAGCACAAACTGCTCAAAAACAAACAACTTATGCAGCAAATGCTGCAGTGACTTCTGCACAATCAACAAATGGTGGAATTGTTCTATCAAATGGGAATACTGCTGGAGAACAAGGATCTTATGCAGCTGCTCGTATGGCTGAAATGACTGGTGTACCTGCTTCTACTTGGGAAGCAATTATTGCCCGTGAATCAAATGGTCAAGTAAATGCAGCAAATGCTTCTGGTGCCAGTGGTTTGTTCCAAACAATGCCAGGTTGGGGTTCAACTGCAACAGTTGATGATCAAATCCAGGCTGCATACAATGCATATAGCTCACAAGGTTTATCAGCTTGGGGTTATTAAAAAATAGGTTTACAATTTGTAAACCTATTTTTTTAATGTCTCAAGAATATCAAGTGGAGAGTGACAAATAAAATCTGGTGAGTAAAGAAGTAGCTCATCAAGATCTCCAAATCCCCAAGTGACGGCCATGGTTTTTATGCCAACTGTTTGACCTCCAATGAGGTCAAATTTTGTATCTCCAATAATCACTGTCTCCTCTTTTGGAAGGTTATTGATTGACAAGGCGTATCGAATGACATCGGCTTTGTGGATACGATCTGAATTTGATCCATAAATTCCTTTAAAGTATTTAGCGATACCTAAATCTTGACACATCTGTAAAGCAACTGGTTCATGTTTTGAAGTGGTTACATAAAGAGGAATGTTTTCGTCATGTAATGCTTTCAAAGCTTCTACTATCTGAGGAAACAGAGTTGATTTGTATTGACCTTTTTCATGATAATACTGGCGATAGATAGTTACGGCTTGATCTACCAAAGTTTCAGGAAGGGTAGCTTCAAAACTAGAAATCAAAGGTGGTCCCATAAAACTACGGATGGTTTTGAGATCGGGTTGAGGAACCTTCAAAGTATCGAATGTATGTTGAAAACTCTCTGTAATTCCCTTGGAACTGTCAACTAATGTTCCGTCTAAGTCAAAAAATAAGGCTTGCATGCTATTCCCCAAATATCTCTTTTTGTAATCTACGTCCGGTTGGTGTTGCTGCCAATCCTCCTTCAGCTGTTTCTCTAAAGGCAGTCGGAAGACTAGATCCAACTTGGTACATGGCGTCAATCACTTCATCAACAGGTATTTTTGATTCAATACCTGCTAAGGCCATATCAGCAGCAATGAAGGCATAGCTGGCTCCCATTGCGTTTCGTTTGACACATGGAACTTCCACGAGTCCTGCTACTGGATCACAAATGAGACCAAGCATGTTTTTGATGACAAAACAGACTGCCTGACTCGCTTGATAAGGAGTTCCCCCAGCAGCTAGTGTCAATGCTGCCGCACTCATAGCTGAAGCAGAACCAACTTCTGCTTGACAACCACCTTCTGCACCTGAAATAGAAGCATTATTGGCGATGACTAAACCAAAAGCTCCAGCTGTCAGTAGAAAATCTAATTGTTGCTGACGGTTTAACCCTAATTTTTGAGTTGCTGCAGTGAGAACTGCGGGGAGGCAGCCAGCAGATCCTGCAGTGGGTGTTGCGCAGACCAGTCCCATCTTAGCATTGTGTTCGTTGACAGCAATAGCATTCTTCGCTGCGGTTAGGACGGTCAAGTCAGATAACGTTTTTCCTGATTTGATATAGCGATCTAATTTTGCGGCATCCCCACCGGTTAACCCACTACGAGAGTGGTTTTCATTTAATCCTAACTTTACAGAATCAATCATCACTTCTAAATTACGGGTCATTAATCGTAGGACTTCTTCTCGTTCACGACCAGTTAGTTCAAATTCAGTTGCAATCATTAACTCTGCGACGTTTCCTTGGTATTGCGTGCTTGCTTGTTCTACGAGGTCTACAATTGAATAAAACATATGAACTCCTTATTTGAAAAAGTTGACATTATGAAGATGAGGAATTTTACGGATATCTTCGATCGCTGCTTCACAACTCCTTGAGTCAACTTCTATAATCATAATCGCTTTTTCTCCAGCTTTTTCCCGCGTCACATTCATTTGTGCAATGTTAATATCATAGCGAGAAAGAGCTTCTGTCACATGAGCGATCATTCCAGGGACGTCCTGGTGAACAATGATAATGGTTGGAGTATTCATATTTAGCGAGATAGCAAAGCCATTTAACTCAGTAACCTGTATGTTCCCACCACCAATTGAGATTCCAGTGACAGAAATCGTTTTATGATCATTTTTAACAGTAATAGTCGTTGTGTTTGGGTGAGGAGCATTGCTTTCTTTTTGAATAGACCAAACAATCCGAATGCCTCGTTCATGTGCAATTTTTAGACTATCTGGGATTCTAGGATCATCTGTGTCCATTCCTAAGATGCCCGCTACTAAGGCTAAATCTGTTCCATGACCACGATAGGTTTTGGCGAAGGAATTAAATAATTGGAACTCAACTTCTTTTGGTTCCTCTCCAAAGATAGAAGAAACAATTTTACCAATTCGAACAGCACCTGCAGTGTGACTACTGGATGGGCCGATCATCACAGGTCCAATAATATCAAAAACTGATTGGAATTTTAAAGAGTTCATTCTCTGCTCCTTTGTGATCACTTTACTTCATTATATCAGATATGGCTGATGATTTCTTCTATTTTTCCCGAAATATCTGAGAAATCTTAAAGGGGGCTTAAAGCATTTATATTATCCTGGATTTTTAGTATTTCTAACATCTGACTGAAATATTTGACACATTATTTCAATAAATATGAAATATTTCTTGTGTAGTATAGAGGTATACCAATAAAGGAGTATATAATAATGAATAAAAAACAAATGATGAAACGAATTATTGGACTTAGTTTACTTGCAGGACTTTTCCTTCCAATTGTAGCGAATGCAGATTCTTATACTGTAAAATCAGGTGATACTTTATCAGCTATTGCTAAAGAGAAGAACACAACGGTTGATGCAATTGCTAAGAAAAATAAGATTAGTAATGTGAACCTTATCTCAGTTGGTCAAGTTCTTGAGATTGAAGATGAAAATACAACGCAGAAAACTACGGAGCAAGCTCCTGCTAGTAAAGCTGATACTACACAAGCAACAACTACTGTCTCTGCTTCAGATGGTTTGAATGCGGAAGATGCAGCTGCTAAGGAATGGATTGCCCAAAAAGAGTCAAGTGGTAGTTATACAGCACAAAATGGCCAATATTATGGTCGTTACCAATTGACTATCACTTATTTGAATGGTGATTTATCACCTGCAAACCAAGAAAAAGTAGCCAATCAATATGTTGTCAACCGTTATGGATCATGGTCAGCAGCTAAAAATTTCTGGTTGGCAAATGGCTGGTATTAAATTCGTTTAAAAAGAGTTCTTGAATAGGACTCTTTTTAAATTTACAGACCTGTAAACCCATCGATCCTGATCAACAAAAAGAATAGTAAGATGCTTGTTTTCTAATATAAAGCGTGTTAAAATGGTAACTGCTCAAAACGACCTTCAATCGTTGAAGCAAACCACGACCTTCAATCGTGAGAAACGAAAAGATGGGAGAAATCTATGAGTGATAACTCGAAAACACGTGTTGTTGTTGGTATGAGTGGTGGTGTGGATTCATCTGTAACAGCTTTATTATTAAAGCAACAGGGTTACGATGTCATCGGTATCTTCATGAAAAACTGGGACGACACAGACGAAAATGGCGTATGTACAGCTACAGAAGATTACAAAGATGTAGCAGCGGTTGCAGACCAAATTGGCATTCCTTACTATTCTGTCAACTTTGAGAAAGAATACTGGGATCGTGTCTTTGAATATTTCCTTGCCGAATACCGAGCTGGTCGAACACCAAATCCGGATGTCATGTGTAATAAGGAAATCAAATTTAAGGCCTTTTTAGATTATGCTATGACACTCGGTGCAGATTATGTAGCGACAGGGCACTATGCGCGTGTGGCGCGTGATGAAGATGGCATTGTTCATATGTTACGCGGCGTTGACAACGGGAAGGACCAAACTTATTTCTTAAGCCAGCTTTCACAAGAACAACTTCAAAAAACCATGTTCCCATTGGGACATTTGGAAAAGCCAGAGGTTCGTCGTCTAGCTGAAGAAGCTGGATTAGCAACAGCTAAAAAGAAAGACTCAACTGGGATTTGCTTTATCGGAGAAAAGAATTTCAAAGAATTTCTAGGGAACTACCTTCCTGCCCAACCAGGTCGAATGATGACCATCGATGGACGAGATATGGGTGAACATGCTGGTTTGATGTATTACACAATCGGTCAACGGGGTGGACTTGGAATTGGTGGTCAACAAGGTGGAGACAATGCTCCATGGTTTGTAGTTGGGAAAGACCTCAGTCAAAATATTCTTTATGTCGGTCAAGGTTTCTATCATGAAGCATTGATGTCAACAAGTTTACAGGCTAGTCAAGTTCACTTTACACGAGATATGCCAGAAGAGTTTACATTAGAGTGTACAGCTAAGTTCCGCTATCGTCAGCCTGACTCAAAGGTGACTGTACACGTTAAAGGTGACAAGGCAGAAGTGATTTTCGCAGAACCTCAACGAGCCATTACACCAGGACAAGCTGTTGTCTTTTACGACGGTGAAGAGTGTCTAGGCGGTGGCTTGATTGACAATGCTTATCGGGATGGAAAAGTTTGTCAGTATATTTAATTGACAAATTTTCTCAATTTGCTACAATAATAAAAGCAATAGAAATGATGGTCAAAGCTCATGGATGTTGCAGGCTTTTTTGTCCTGCACTTCTCAGAGTTTTGACTATTTTTTTGTGATTTCGAAAGGAAGTAAAATGAGGCGACAGGATTTTCGAACGAAAATAGGTTCTACTGTTTTTGGTGTGAGGGCGACTGCTTTGATTGTAAAAGATAATCGCTTGTTCGTCATAGAAGATGAGGACGGCTGTTATACAATCGGAGGTGCTATTCAAGTCAATGAAACTACAGAAGATGCTGTAGTTCGGGAAGTCAAAGAGGAACTTGGTGTCACATCTACAGCAGGTCCGTTAGCTTTCGTGGTTGAAAATCACTTTGAACAAGCTGGAATCCACTACCATAACATTGAATTTCATTATTTGGTGGACTTACTGGAAGATGCACCTTTGGTCATGCAGGAAGATACAAAGCAATTACCTTGCCGTTGGATTGCTTTAGATGATTTACACACTGTTGACCTGAAACCGGCTTTTTTAAAATCAGCCCTACCAGACTGGGACGGAAAATTACGACACATCCATCTTGAGAAATAGGAGAAATAGAATGAATTATAACTTTATAGAAGAATACGATATCATTGTAATCGGTGCGGGGCATGCGGGAGTAGAAGCCTCTCTAGCTGCTAGCCGTATGGGTTGTAAGGTCTTACTTGCGACTATTAACATTGAAATGCTGGCTTTTATGCCTTGTAATCCCTCTATTGGTGGTTCTGCTAAGGGGATTGTCGTGCGTGAAGTCGATGCCCTCGGTGGAGAAATGGCGAAGAATATCGACAAGACCTACATCCAAATGAAAATGCTCAATACTGGTAAAGGTCCTGCGGTTCGTGCACTTCGGGCTCAAGCAGACAAAGAACTTTACTCAAAAGAAATGCGGAAAACGGTTGAAAACCAAGAAAATTTAACCCTTCGCCAAACCATGATTGATGAGATTTTGGTGGAGAATGGTAAGGTTGTTGGTGTAAGGACTGCGACTCACCAAGAATATGGCGCAAAGGCTGTTATTGTCACTACTGGGACAGCTTTACGCGGAGAAATTATCATTGGAGACCTCAAGTATTCGTCAGGACCTAATCATAGTCTAGCTTCTATCAATTTGGCCGATAATCTCAAACAGCTAGGATTAGAAATTGGACGTTTCAAAACAGGCACGCCACCTCGTGTAAAGGCATCGTCAATTAATTATGACGAAACGGAAATTCAACCTGGAGATGAAGCTCCAAATCATTTTTCTTATACATCGCGTGATGAAGATTATGTAAAGGATCAAGTTCCTTGTTGGTTGACTTATACGAATGGTCATAGTCATGAAATTATCCAGAATAATTTACACCGGGCACCTATGTTTACAGGAGTTGTAAAGGGAGTAGGTCCTCGCTATTGTCCGTCTATTGAGGATAAAATTGTCCGTTTTGCTGACAAAGAACGTCATCAACTATTCTTAGAACCAGAGGGACGAAACACAGAAGAAGTCTATGTTCAAGGGTTGTCAACGAGTTTACCAGAGGATGTTCAGCGGGATCTCGTCCATTCTATTAAGGGACTTGAGAAGGCTGAAATGATGCGTACGGGTTATGCAATTGAGTATGATATGGTCTTGCCTCATCAATTGCGCGCAACTTTGGAAACCAAGAAAATTTCAGGTCTCTTTACAGCTGGCCAAACCAATGGAACGTCTGGCTATGAGGAGGCCGCTGGTCAAGGGATTATTGCAGGGATCAATGCGGCTCTAAAAATCCAAGGAAAACCAGAACTCATTTTGAAACGCAGTGATGGTTATATTGGGGTCATGATCGATGATTTGGTAACAAAGGGAACGATCGAACCGTATCGTTTGTTAACAAGCCGTGCAGAATACCGTTTGATTTTGCGTCATGATAATGCCGATATGCGCTTGACAGAAATGGGACGAGAAATTGGATTGGTAGATGATGAACGTTGGCAACGTTTCGAAACCAAGAAGTATCAGTTTGAAAAAGAGATGAAGCGTTTGGATAGCATTAAGCTAAAGCCTGTAAAGGAAACCAATGAGAAGGTTGCTGCAATGGGCTTTAAACCATTGACAGATGCTGTCACTGCTAAAGAATTCTTAAGACGACCAGAAGTGTCTTACCAAGATGTGGTGGAATTTATCGGTCCTGCAGCTGAAGAACTGGATGATAAAATCATTGAATTGATTGAAACTGAAATTAAATACGAAGGTTATATTTCAAAAGCAATGGACCAAGTCGAAAAAATGAAGCGTATGGAAGAAAAACGAATTCCAGCAAATATTGACTGGGATGATATTGACTCCATTGCAACCGAAGCTCGTCAAAAATTTAAATTAATTAATCCAGAAACGATTGGTCAAGCAAGTCGTATCTCAGGTGTCAATCCAGCAGATATCTCTATTTTAATGGTTTACTTGGAAGGTAAATCTCGGAGTATCTCCAAAAACAAAGCAAACCACTAATCAAATGAGGCTGAGATGATGTTTCAGCCTCAATTTTATAGATTGAAATTTGTTGCTGTTGTTTACACGATTGTAAACTTTTGTTTACAAGGTAGTGAAGTGGAGAAAGAGTTTTTGACTGGTCAATCTTCTCTGTAATATAGAGAGAAACCTCGCTTTTTACCTCTAATTATGGTATAATTCCGAGAAGAGGTTTATGATGAAAAAATTTCGTTTATCGTTCATCCATTATGTGTTAATTGGTTTTATTTCATTTGCAATTTTAGCAATTTTTTTAAGAATCTTTGGCAAAGGCTATGTAACTCTCATTGCAATTTTTTTAGTCTTAGCTGGATTGATTGCTTTATTTGAATACCAGTTACAAATTTCAGAGTTAGATGAATTAGAACAAATACAATATGTGAACCATCAGGCAGAAAGCGGATTAGCATCCCTCCTTGATAAAATGCCTGTTGGAGTTATCAAAATTAATGAAGAGTCAAATGAAGTAGAGTGGTTCAACCCTTATGCTGAATTGATTTTTTCAACAGATGATGGGGACTTTGATGTTGAATCCTTGAAAAAGTTGCTCAATACTCTGTTTGAGGATAAAGGACACTATGTCACTGTAGCCGATAAGAAATATTCCGTTTACTTTGATCAGACGTCTAGTGTTGTTTACTTTTTTGATGTTTCAAGTGAGTATGAAGCAACTGTGGGGTTGGTGACAACTCGTCCCGTTATCGGTATTATTTCTGTTGATAACTATGATGATCTAGAAGATGTCATTTCAGACTCTGATATTAGCAATATCAATAGTTTTATTGCCAACTTTGTAGAAGAGTTTACAGCTCATTACCATATGTTTTACAGACGTGTGGGGATGGATCGTTTCTATTTGTTTACAGACTACACGGTCTTAGAACAGTTGATGGAATCAAAATTTTCAGTCATCGATCAATTCCGTGAAGAAGCTAAAAATCGTGAGCTACCTATTACCTTAAGTATGGGATTCTCGTACGGTGACGGGAAGCATGATGAGATTGGTAAAGGGGCTCTCTTGAACCTAAACCTTGCAGAAGTTCGTGGTGGGGATCAAGCGGTTGTCAAGGAAAATGATGAACAGAAAAACCCTATTTTCTTTGGTGGGGGAACAGCTTCGGCTGTGAAGCGGACTCGGACTCGCACACGCGCTATGATGACAGCTATTTCGGATAAGATCAAATCCGTTGATCAAGTCTTCATTGTTGGGCATAGAAACTTGGATATGGACGCTCTAGGAGCGTCTGTGGGAATGCAGTTTTTCTCTAGCAATATTTTGGCCTCCTCTTATGTGGTCTATGACCCGCATGCAATGGCAAGTGATATTTCAAGAGCGATTGCGAAACTAGAAGAAGAGCAGGTAACGAAAATCCTTTCCCTAGAGGAAGCCATGCAAATGGTGACGGATCGCTCTTTGTTAATTATGGTTGACCATTCTAAGACAGCTTTGACCCTTTCTAAAGAATTTTATCAGGAATTTCAACAGATTATTGTCATTGACCATCACCGTCGGGACGATGATTTCCCTGAAAATGTTCTGATCACCTATATTGAAAGTGGAGCAAGTAGTGCGAGCGAATTGGTTAGTGAACTGATTCAGTTCCAGAAGTCGAAGAAAAATCGGTTAACGAAGATTCAAGCTAGTGTCTTGATGGCTGGGATCATGCTGGATACTAAGAACTTCTCCACACGTGTTACAAGTCGGACCTTTGATGTGGCGAGTTACCTTCGTTCAAGAGGTAGTGATAGTGTAGCCATCCAGGAGATCTCTGCGATTCAGTTTGACGAGTACCGCGAAGTGAACGAACTGATCTTGACTGGTGAAAAGATTTTGCCGCATATCATCGTAGCTTGTGCCAATACGACTAAAGCCTATGATTCAGTAACCATTAGTAAGGCTGCTGATAGTATGCTGGCCATGTCTGAGGTGGAAGCAACCTTTGTCATTGCTTGTAATCAAAGTGGAACTGTCTCGATTTCTGCACGTAGTCGAAGCAAAGTCAATGTACAGCGTATCATGGAACAGCTTGGCGGAGGAGGTCATTTCAATTCGGCGGCTTCTCAAATTGAGGGTCAAGATTTGATGAGTATTCGTCAACAATTGATTGAGACTATTGAAAACGAAGTAACTATTGAAAAGGAGAATGTAGAATGAAAGTTATTTTCTTAGCGGATGTAAAAGGTAAAGGTAAGAAAGGCGAAATTAAAGAAGTGCCTACTGGTTATGCACAAAACTTTTTGATCAAGAAAAATCTTGCGAAAGAAGCCAATGCCCAAGCAATCGGTGAACTTCGTGGAAAGCAAAAGTCAGAAGAAAAAGCGCATGCTGAATTGTTAGCAGAAGCGCAAAAGATTAAAGCAAAATTAGAAGAAGAAGCAACTGTTGTTCAATTCACGGAAAAAATTGGGCCAGATGGCCGTACTTTCGGCTCTATTACCAATAAAAAGATTGCAGAAGAGCTTGAGAAACAATTTGGCATTAAAATTGATAAACGTCATATCCAAGTTTCCTCTCCAATTCGTTCAACAGGTTTGATTGACGTCCCTGTAAAAATTTATCAAGATGTTACAGGTGTGATTAATATTCGTGTAAACGAAGGGTAAACACGATCGATAGAAAGGTTTTTTTATGGCTGAGATAGAGGAATTACGAACACAACCTCAGGATATCCAAGCGGAGCAATCAGTGTTGGGAGCCATCTTTATTGATGAGGGGAAATTGGTCTTTGTTCGTGAATATATCGAGCCTGGCGATTTCTTTAAGTACTCGCACCGTTTGATTTTTAAAGCCATGATCGATCTAGCTGACCGCGGGGATGCGATTGATGCGACGACTGTTCGAAATATTTTAGATAGTCAGGGGGATCTCCAAAATATTGGTGGTCTCTCCTATTTGGTAGAAGTCATTAATTCGGTACCAACTTCAGCTAACGCGGAGTATTACGCGAAAATTGTTGCCGAAAAAGCTGTCTTACGTCGATTGATCTCTCGATTAACGGAAAGTATTAATCAAGCTTATGATGGTGCAAGTCCTTCAGATGAAATCATTGCGGGTGCTGAAAAAGCTCTGATTGATGTTAGTGAAAACGCAAATCGTAGTGGATTTAAAAATATTCGAGACATCTTGAATATAAATTTTGGTAGCTTGGAAGCCCGCTCGCTTCAAACCTCTGATATTACGGGTATTGCGACAGGCTATCGCGATTTGGACCATATGACGACAGGGCTACATGAGGAAGAGTTGATTATTTTAGCGGCTCGTCCTGCAGTAGGGAAAACAGCCTTTGCTCTAAATATTGCTCAAAATATCGGGACAAAGTTGGATAAGACAGTGGCTATTTTCTCATTAGAAATGGGTGCTGAAAGTTTGGTTGACCGGATGTTAGCAGCTGAAGGCTTGATTGAATCCCATTCGATTCGTACAGGTCAATTGACGGATGAAGAGTGGCGGAAATATGCCATTGCTCAAGGAAATTTGGCCAATGCGAGTATTTACATCGATGATACCCCAGGAATTCGGATCACTGAGATTCGTTCGAGAGCAAGAAAATTAGCGCAGGGAACAGGCAATCTCGGTCTTATTCTGATTGACTACCTGCAGCTGATTACAGGGACTGGAAGAGAAAACCGTCAACAGGAAGTTTCAGAAATTTCTCGTCAGTTAAAGATTTTGGCAAAGGAACTAAAAGTTCCCGTTATTGCTTTGAGTCAGCTATCACGTGGTGTGGAACAGCGCCAAGACAAACGTCCTGTTCTTTCTGATATTCGTGAATCTGGATCGATTGAGCAGGATGCGGATATTGTTGCTTTCTTGTACCGTGATGATTATTATGATCGAGCTGGTGAAGAGGAAGAAGATGGAATGCCCAATAATACGGTTGAAGTGATTATTGAGAAAAACCGTTCAGGTGCGCGTGGGACAGTCGAATTAATATTCCAAAAGGAATACAATAAATTCTCAAGTATTTCAAAGAGAGAGGATCAATAAGATGAGTGATGCATTTACAGATGTTGCAAAAATGAAAAAAATTAAAGAAGAAATCAAGGCCCATGAAGGACAAGTGGTTGAAATGACGCTTGAAAATGGACGGAAACGTCAAAAAAATAAATTTGGACGCTTGATTGAGGTCTATCCTTCTTTATTTATTATCGAGTATACGAACGACAATAGCTTACCAGGTGAACCGGCCAATACCTACGTGGAGTCTTACACCTATTCAGATATTTTGACAGAGAAGAATTTAATTCGTTATTTGGATTAATTTCTTGCTTTTATCGTCTAAATCAGTTATTATAATAAATACATATGGGAGTCTGTGTACAGTCTGAGAGGAAGTGTAAGCTTCGACCGCACCTGATCTGGGTAATGCCAGCGTAGGAAACAAATGAAATGTATTTTTCGTTATGAGTGACCTTGTGCAATCCGTCTCCTATTTTGGAGGCGTTTTTTATTTGTGAGAAAGGAGGTTACGATGTCTCTTGTAAAAAGATATTCAAAACAGTTGATAGGATTTGCAGGTTTTAGCAGCCTTCTTGTCTTATGGCAGTTAGCAGGATTGTTAAATATCCTCCCCAAATTTGTATTACCAACGCCACTTGAAATTGGGAATGCCTTTGTACGAGATCGAGCTCTCCTGATTCATCACAGTTTGTCTACCCTTCAAGTGGCCTTGATCGGACTTGTTATAGGGGTTCTTCTTGCTGCTGGCTTTGCGATTCTCATGGATAGTTTTCAATGGGTGAATGATCTGGTCTATCCTTTTATGGTTGTTATTCAAACCATTCCGACGATTGCCTTGGCCCCTATCCTGGTTCTTTGGTTTGGTTATGGTATGCTTCCAAAACTGGTTTTGATCATTATTACGGTTGTATTTCCCATCGTAGTCAGTCTGTTAGATGGTTTTCGGCATTGCGATCAAGATATTCTGAGATTGTTTCAGATTATGCAAGCCAATCGCTTTCAGACTTTAGTCCATTATAAAATTCCTGCAGCGCTTCCTTATTTTTTCGCAGGTTTACGTGTGAGCGTTTCCTATGCTTTTATCAGTACGGTAGTTTCAGAATGGTTAGGAGGTTTTGATGGATTGGGGGTCTATATGATCCAATCGAAGAAGTTATTTCAGTATGATACGATGTTTGCGATCATTGTATTGATTTCTGCTATTAGTTTACTCGGTATGTTTCTCGTTGACCAATTAGAACGAACCATTCTAAAATGGAAAAAGGATTGACAAACTTGTAAATGGTGTAAAAATTAAATTGACAAAAATGTAAAAGAGGTATAGCTAATGAAAAAGTCAATAGGTTTATTTTTCTCAATAATATTGGGATTTGTTTTCTTGAGTGCTTGTCAAAATTCTGTCAAGCAATCGTCAAGTGGTTTGAAAAAGATTGATTTTATTCTAGATTGGACCCCGAATACCAATCACACGGGTCTCTATGTAGCAAAGGAAAAAGGGTACTTTAAAGATGCAGGACTGGATGTAGATATAAAACTTCCTCCGGAAGACAGTAGTTCTGATTTGATTATCAATGGGAAAGCTCCATTTGGTATTTATTTCCAAGATTCTATGGCCAAGAAATTGGATAAAGGTGCGGGTATTACCGCTATTGCAGCTATTGTCGAACACAATACGTCAGGGATTATTTCAAGAAAAGATGCAGCGATCACAAGTCCAAAAGATTTGGTTGGTAAGAAGTATGGTACCTGGAATGATCCGATTGAGTTGGAAATGATCAAATCGATGATGAAAAAAGAAGGGGCTGATTTTAATCAAGTAAAATTGGTTCCAAATAGTGATTCAAATTCCATTACTCCGATTGAAAATAAGGTCTTTGATGCTGCTTGGATTTATCACGGTTGGGATGGAATTTTGGCTGAGCAAAAGGGAATGAAAACCAATTTCTTCTATATGAAAGATTTTGTTCCTGCATTTGACTACTATTCGCCTGTTATTATTGCTAACAATGACTATTTGAAATCTCATAAAGAGGAAGCAAAAAAATTCATTCAAGCGGTGAAAAAAGGCTACCAATATGCTATAGAGCATCCAGAAGAAGC
The DNA here is from genome assembly GCF_024295565.1 of Streptococcus sp. CF8_Ac1-9. NCBI lineage: Bacteria > Bacillati > Bacillota > Bacilli > Lactobacillales > Streptococcaceae > Streptococcus > Streptococcus sp. CF8_Ac1-9. The sequence continues at coordinate 164,391 of NZ_JANCOY010000004.1, read as the reverse complement.
AGCAGATATCTTGATTAAACAGGCCCCTGCTTTGGCTAACCAGCGTGATTTTGTACTAGCTTCTCAAAAATATCTTTCCAGTCAATATGCTTCAGACAAGGATAAATGGGGACAGTTTGACTCCAAACGTTGGAATGCTTTTTATGCTTGGGCAAAAGAGCAAGGATTGGTTTCAAATGACTTAGAAGACAAAGGTTTCACAAATGAATTGGTAGGTGACTGATATTTTAACCGTAAAAGATGTAAGTTTCTCTTTTGGAGATAAAGCAGTTTTAAACAATGTATCACTAGAAGTGCAAAAAGGAGAAATCGTCTCTATTCTAGGTCCAAGTGGGGTAGGGAAATCAACCTTGTTTAATTTAATTGCTGGGATCCTTCCCTTACAAAAGGGCGCTATAGAAGTAGATGATGCCCCGATCTCCTTTGGAAAAGTCAGCTATATGCTACAAAAGGATCTTTTGTTAGAACATAAGACAGTATTGGGAAATATTATTCTTCCCCTTCAATTAAAAAAGATTCCTAAGGAAGAGGCAACATCTACAGCTCTAAAATTGTTAGATGAATTTAAATTGGGAAGTATCGCCAACCTTTATCCTAATGCGCTGAGTGGGGGGATGCGGCAACGGGTGGCGCTATTAAGGACTTATCTATTGGGTCATTCTGTCTTCCTATTAGATGAAGCTTTTAGTGCCTTAGATGAATTGACAAGGCAGGATCTTTATCACTGGTATCTAGAAAGCAAGGAACGTCTTGGTCTCACCACTCTAGTGATCACTCATAGTATCGAAGAAGCTTTGACATTGAGTGACCGGATCTATATCTTGAATCATAATCCCGGTGAAATTATTGCAGATCTTCCTTTAAAATGGGATCCAGCAACGGATAGAGACTGGCAACAATTGCAATATAAAAAACGAATCATAGAATTATTGTCTGAATTTCATTGAAATTGTTTTGAAGGACTTTACAAAGTTTCTATTCCGTGATAGAATAGAATTTGTGCGAAATGACAGCAGGACAAAATGAAGCTCGTCAACAGGAAGCCAGCTAGAAAAGTAACCTTTGCTGTTTGGGCGAAGGCTTTCTGAACGAATCAGGTTTGTCTAAAACGTTATTTCCTACAAAAAATTATTTTTATAGGAGGACATTTCAAATGTCACGTTATACAGGACCATCTTGGAAACAATCTCGCCGTCTTGGCTTGTCACTTACAGGTACAGGTAAAGAATTGGCACGTCGTAACTACGTACCAGGTCAACACGGACCAAACAACCGTTCAAAATTGTCAGAATACGGTTTGCAATTAGCTGAAAAACAAAAACTTCGTTTCTCTTACGGACTTGGTGAAAAACAATTCCGTAACTTGTTCGTACAAGCTACTAAAGTTAAAGAAGGAACTGTCGGTTTCAACTTCATGCTTCTTTTGGAACGTCGTTTGGATAACGTTGTTTACCGTCTTGGACTTGCGACTACTCGTCGTCAAGCTCGTCAATTCGTTAACCACGGTCACATCCTTGTTGACGGAAAACGCGTTGATATCCCTTCATACCGTGTAACTCCAGGTCAAGTGATCTCAGTTCGCGAAAAATCAGCTAAAGTTCCAGCTATTCTTGAAGCTGTTGAAGCTACAGTTGGACGTCCAGCATTCGTATCATTCGATGCTGACAAATTGGAAGGTTCATTGACACGTCTTCCAGAACGTGATGAAATCAACCCAGAAATCAACGAAGCACTTGTCGTTGAATTCTACAACAAAATGTTGTAATATCTTTTTAACTATGACAGGCTGGAAAGCCTTTAAACAAAGCACTTTAGGTATTTTCCCTAGAGTGCTTTGTTTCTTTTTACTACCCTTTTAGTTACCTATGACTAATTTTTGTATAGTAAGAGGGTGTACCTTTTCAGGTTCACCCTGTATTTTACTGTATTTATAAATTGCTGATTGCCGTTTCAAATATTGAGACGGCTTTTTTTGCGCCTTCTTTTGTAGCGTGGACGTATGTATTTAAAGTCATTGTTATATTAGAGTGGCCTAGTCTATATTGCAGATCTTTAGCCTCTATTCCAGCGTAAAGCATAATAGTAGCATGGGTATGGCGAAAACCATGAAAACTTATATCGGGTACCCCAGCACTCTTAAAATGCTCCTGTAGTCTTTTTCTCAATAAGCAAGCGTAAGCGTATTTAGTAGTAAAAGGTGTGAACACAATATTTTCAGACCTTCCCAGCTTCCAACATTCTACTTGTTGGCGCTTTTTATACTGCTTTAAAAGTGATATAGTCGCTGGATCTATTTCAATATCTCTTAGGCCTGCTTTTGATTTAGGGGTATTTGTTTCTTGATATCTGTTTAAAGTCTTAGATATACTGATAGTACCTGTTTTAAGGTTTATATCAGACCATTCAAGGGCTAGAGCTTCCCCGATACGGCAACCACTGGCCAGCAAAGTTTTATAAAGAACGTAATCAAAAAGATTTTCATATAAATTTAGATCCAAATTATCAAGATAGGCTAGAAATTTCTTTAATTCTTGATTGCTAAAAAATCTAATCTTTTGTTCCTTTGCTTGTTGCTTACGTGGAATAATAACATCACGGGCTGGATTGTGCTGGATCACTTGCATAGTAACCCCATATTGAAGTATACGGCGATTAATATTGTTTAGAAAACTATAATTTGCGTATGCTCCCTTCTCCCCTCTATTCGCTCTATCTGCCCATTTATTTACTTGTTGTTGAATAATAGGGGTAGTTAGGCTATTTAGTTTATAATCGCCAAAAACGGGCAAAATATGAATCCTTACAATACCCTCCATAGATTGTTGGGAGTTTGGTTTGATTGTGTTTTTATAACTCTCCCACCATAGAGCAACTAACTCTCTATAAGTAGTGATCATTGGTTTATTTTTAGCACAATATCCATTGTTGGCAAAGGTATTAATAGCTTCCCTAGCCTTGATTTTGACTGCCGTTTTAGTATTAGCTGTAACAGTGGTACGGGCCTTTTTCCCCGTCATCTGATCTACACCTAAATAAACACTAGCACGGTAAACAGTTTGGCCATTCTTTTTTACTACGGTTTTGATATTCATTTTTCTTTCCTTTCCATCAACAGGCAAGCGGATAGGTGAGAAAAGAAAATTTAGTAAATGTGACAACGTTGTCACTTATTAAGGGTATTAAATACGACCATGGGGTCGTATTTGCCATTTCTTGGGCTTTCTATATTATGTGACGTCACATAATTTAATTACCCAACGTTGGGTAATTTGAAATCGTTCAACGTTGAACGTTTTTAGATTAGATTTGTTTCTTCGAAAAACGAAGAAACAATATGTTGCAACGTTGCAACATTTCGAAACGTTTCGAAATATGATAAACGACAACGTTGTCGCTTTTAGTTTAACGAAAGTGATCTGGAAATTGCACTTACTAAACTAGTGCTTGATATTTCCCAACATTGGGAAATTTAAATAGCGTAAATTGCATTTTTAGAATGTCGAAACGTTACGACTTTTTATTTTTAAAAGTATCTACTAAATCAGATAGTAACTCTAATTCTTTATTTGTAGTTTCTGTATTCCTAACAAACTCAATTATATTGTCAATAAAAAAATATCTATTATTATCTTCTAAAGAGGCGTCCACAAGTCCTTGGGGCGTGAATTTTAGAAAACCATCTTTATCTTTAGGGAAATGCTCTGGATTTTGCTGGACCAAGTCGGGCATGGATTTATGGGGTTCATCTTCAAAACCTAATAAATGATTTAAACTTACACCAAAATATTCGGCTAACTGTTGCCCTCTATCTGCTTTGAATTGACTCTCACCATTTTCCCAACTTTGTAGAGTACGTAAAGGAATATTGTGTTCTTTAGAGAATTCCTTTTGTGAAATTCCTTTCTTTTTGCGTAATTCTTTCAATCTATTCATAGTAAACACCTTTCAAAAACATTATAACACAAAAAATATTTAAACAGACGCAAAAAATTGCATTTATTTTTTAAAAAAGTATTGACAACGCAAAAAGATGCGTGTATAATTCAAGATGTACCGCAGGAAGTTGCGTACAAATTAGTAAACACCATAAAATAATATAGAGGAGGTATAGCATGAGAAACAACATGCGCTTGTTATTAGCAAAGCAACGGAAAAAAACTTCTGACGTTGCAGAAGCTACAGGAATATCAAAAAGTACACTAACGGCATTATACTATGAACGGGCAAAAAGTCCAACGTTAGATACTTTGAAGAAAGTTTCAAGTTTTCTAGGGGTAACTATTGATGAATTTCTAGATGTGAAAGAATAGGAAGGATACATAATGTACACATGATTTTGGAAAAAGACAACAAAAAAAGTCACATACTTGCCCCGACCAAGGTTTTAGTATATGACTTGAAAAGAAACGTACATAGAAAGAACAGCTTTCTAAATACTTTTTATGTACCTAGTATATCAAAAATTAGAGTGGTACACAAGATGGAAGTAAGTTTTCTCATTATCCCCGATTATTAAGTAGGGCAGTGATACTGATTTCAATATACCATGGAGGAATATCAAGATCTGAATTTTATGTTTTTTATAAAAGACTTGGAGATCAGATAGGACATAAACAAAAATTAAATAAATAATCACTTATTAAACTGGCAAGCGGATAGGTGAAAAAAGAAAAACAGTGTAAGAAAAGTCATGCTGACAGGGCAATTCTAAGGCTTTGTTTAGTAAATTCATGGATATCTATCTATGAAAAATCGCCATAAAACGCCTATAGATCAGGAAAAATAGCTGATTTAGAGGGGTATAGAAGTTCAAAAGAGAATGAGGAAAATAAAATGAATGAATGGAATTTACCAACTGACAAAACCATTATTTTACTTGTAATTCTATTTAAAATTGTATGGAAAATATGGAATAGACCAAGTCCAATCAAACTAGTTGCAGAAAAAGAAAAGCTAGAAGTTTCAAAAGGATTAAATCCAGATTATGGGGCTTATGTTTGGTTAGCTGGCAAGCGTTTTAATTGAAAGGGGTAAGGATATGGAATTACTTTCAAAGGAAATTCAATTGGAATGGCTTCAAGCACAAAAAGAGACTTTAGAAACACTTGTGAATTTAGAAATGGAACGAAAAGGGAAACTAGATCTTATTACTAGAGAAGAATTAAAAGAGGCTCTAGGAGTCTCAGGAGAAACTCTAAGAAATTGGGAAAAACTTGGACTGAAAAAACTGCAAACCCCAACTGAGAGAGCTAGAAAAGTTTATTATCGCCCAAGTGACATTTATTTGTTCTTATCAGTGAGGTAGAGAGAAATGGAAGTGAGATATTATGAACCGTCTAAAGATTTTAACAAAGCAGTATATAATGCTCCTTTTAATCTTTTATTACTGCCATTAGGTACAGATGAAGAAGCTGAAAAGAAGATCATAGAACATTTTGAGAAGGTGAAAAGATGTATAGACAAGTGATTTTATTTCTACAAGAACAAAAGATACAAGAATTTGACTTTTTGAAGGATACCCCTACTAGGGTTTATAAAAAGAATGAGTGGTACGCTTTTATTTACTATGAACCGATGGGGGAAAATCTGACTGAACAAGTAAGCCCTAAAATGCTTATCCAAGTAGTAACCAACTCTAAAAACCTAGAAAATAGGGGCTGGAAGTTAGTACGTAATTTCCCTATTAGTAAATTACAAGGGGACTTACTAGAGTTTTTACAATTATATGAAGTCTATAAATTTAGAGGTTATAAAAATGGCTATGGTTTAGAATTTAATGGGCCATTACTGGAATTTGTTGCGTATGGCTTAAATGATCGAACAGAAGTATCTACCTTTTTAAAAATGATGATCGGGGCTGGATATAATTTAGAAATAATCATACAGATCTTTTCTAATATCGTTAAAAAGAAATCTCTTGCCCGTGATTTTGTTGAATTGATAAACCGTTATGAGGTAACTACATGAGTGTTAAAAAAGCATTAGAAAAGACAATACAAGAAGAACGGGCTTCCCCGAACTTTCCAAACCTTACGGAAAGAAGAGAAACAGAGACCGAAAATAATAGTCTTGGTTTGGTTGAAAAGGCCAAAGGGAAAGGCTGGGCTTCTAGTTTAGATAATTTGAGTAAGATTATAAGTGGAGACAGTCTACTGAAAGACAAGTTAAGATATAATGAATTCACACATGAAATTGATATCATCGGTTCATTAAAACTCAATAGTGATAACGGGCTTACTGGGGTAGCAGATGATAGTGTTTTAAAAGAAATTCGTCTATATATTGCAAAAAAATATAAAGTGGATTTTAAAAAAAGCGATATTTCTGACACTTTGGAAGTTGTGGCCCGTACACAAGGTTACAACCCCTTGAAAAAATTCTTGCTAGAATGTGAAAGGGAATATAATTCTTGCAGTGATCCACCAGAAACATTTAATATTTTACGTCAATATCTTAATGTAGAAGATAGTAAATACAATCGGATAATATTTGATCTATTTTTTCGTGGAGCAGTTGCGAAAGTGTTTGATCCTAGTGTAAAGTTTGATTTTGTATTAGATTTGACTGGTAAACAAGGGGTAGGAAAAACACAATTTTTTGAAGGCTTGTTTACAGATCAATACTTCACAACCGTTGAAACTTTCACGGATAAAGACGATAAAGCCCGAATGGTGAGAAATTGGTGCGTTTTTGATGATGAAATGGTAGCAACTAAAAAGACCAGTTTCCAAGAATTAAAAAGGTTCATAACTGATAGAAAAATCGAATATCGCCCGCCTTATGGTAGCACTGATAGGCGATTACTGAAAAACTTTGTTATTGTACGGGCAACGAACCAGCCCGACTTCCTAAATGATTTAACTGGAGAACGTCGTTTTCTTGTTGCTGAAGTCTATAAAGATAGTTCCTACAAAGGTAGAAACTGGACTGAAAATGATCGTAGGAGGTTCTGGGGTGGTATGGTCAAGGCTTGGAGAGATAATAAAGACTTAACCCTATCAGATGAACAAGAAGCCCTAGTAAACGCTATACGGGCCAAATATAAAGCTATAGATGAAGAATTAGAAGATCTTGAAAGATATCTAAATACCCCCTATCCCGAAAGAATGTATTTTAGCCCTCCTAATGATAAAGTTAGAAAGTATTTTATCCATGAAATTTTAACCAATGGAATTTGGCTTAATGGAAATGGTGAGGAAGAAAAACTAGATGAAAAATACGGGAAATTAGTTGAACGTGATCGCTTAACTGTTAACCTATTTTTTCAAGAAGTCTATCTGAACGACAGCCCCACTCAAAAGCAAAAGGCAAAAATAAGAATGGCTCTACAAAATCAACAGGAATGGCAATACAAGAAAGGCATAAAATTCGGGAAGGTTACTACATCTGGTTTTTTCAAAAATGGATAGTTGGAATTTTAACAATGAGGTTGGAAAAATGAGAACAAAATTCCAACCGTATAAACCCTTGTGAGAGTAAGGGGGGGAAGGATTTTTTAAAAAAATGGTTGGAAAGTTATTTAAAAAATCCAACCACGGAAACGCTTGGTATATAAGGTTTTTTTGATGATTGGTTGGAAAATAACAATATTTAATAAGAAAAAGTATATTATTTATTGTTGAATACACTGTATTAAATTATTTTAACTTTCGGTGAAAAAAATCCAACTTTTCCAACCAGATCTAAAAAACGTTGATATAACAGGCTTAAGGCGGTTGGAAAACTAGTTTATAAATTCCAACCAGTTGGAAAATTTTTACAACCAAAATGATAAAAAAGGAGGTGGAAAATGAAAATAAAACTAAAATACAATGTAAAGGAATTTAATTTTACATATGATTTTAAAACAGAAGAAACGGCTCATATAGCCTCGGAGGCACTTATAGGATATTTACTGGGTACTCATTTTAGGGTAAATGCAAAGGTAGACTTCCTATGTGTAGAGAAGGACAGTAGTCTAACTAGATTGTCGTTAAAATATGTATCTGTAAATGATTTAAGCAGTATTCTAAATCGAATCTGTAACTTTTATGATGAATATCGTACAGGGCTAAATTTAGATTTCGATGAAGAATGGGAGGGGTTATGATGGATAAACTAAATGACGGTTGGATCTATTTTATGAACCGTGGTATAATTAAAAGTGTAAAGATCCCCGAATTTGGGGAGCTGAATTTAAAGGTCTCTAATGGTGTTGTTACACTCATAGAGACTAAAGAACAAACAAAAATTTAATTGCTGACTTGAGAACAAGAGGCATGACATAAAACGGTTTTTATAATTCGTTTTTTGTCATGTCTCTTTTTTATATCAATCTAAAGAAAAGAGGAAAAAATGGAAATTAAAGAAGCAAAAAAGATTTATTTTGAATTAGTTCAAAACTATAATTTATTTAATAAAGAAACTACCTGGTTTGGTACAGGGTATAGTGATAATTATCACTACCTAACACTAGGACTTATTCCAGAAATTGCAAGTACATTATCAGAGGGCAAAGATATTATTAAACTTGTTGAAGAAATTCGTAATTCAATTAAAAAATATTGGGAACTTCGAACAAAGTCCATTGATAAAATGAATAAAATTCTTTCTGATAATTATCTCACTAGTAAAGAGAAAGACCATAAAGCAAGTGAGTTAAAAAAAGAAATTGCTTTAAATCTAAATGATCTGGTAAAAGTAAATGTAAAACTTGCCAATAAACAAGAAAAAGTATTTGCTCCAATTTTAAATAAAATTCAAGAAGTTACTGAAACACTTGGGGAATTTGGAGATAATAAAGTTCTTCCTTCAAAAATTAACTTATACGCAAATTGCCCAGAGTGTACAGAAAAAGAATTTACAAATTATTTTGTAGATGAATTATATACACCTTACCCACCTTTAAAAGATCGTGATTTTAACTATTTCATTAGAATTGGTGAAGAAGTTTCGTTTACACGTCATGCAGAGGAAGAGTTTGAAGAATTAGGCTTACAGACACTTAATAGACATTTAACAAACTTTAAAGTAGAAAACTACTGGAAAGAAAACGGATTTAGTTCAAAAGTTGAATGGCTTGCAAGTGTCCATGAAAAACGTAAAGAAGCGGAAGAACTTGCATATATCGAAGGTATGAAAATGCAACAAGCTTTAAAAGAACTAAAAGCACAAGGGAAGCAAGAAGGCTTTTTCAAAAAGATGTTAGGAGCTTTTACAAATGAATAAGATTGAGATCAAAGGGGCAATTATCCCCAATAATAGTATTGAAGCATATAAGAAAGAGGGGAAGGAATACACGGCCTTACAAGATATTGAATTACCGCCTTCTTCTGAACCTATAGAAGTGATCATCAATTCTGGGGGTGGTGATGTATTCACAGGAAGCGAAATATACAGTCGATTGAAAGATCATAAAGGACAAGTAATTGTAAAAATAGTGGGGGTTTGTGCTAGTATTGCCAGTGTGATTGCAATGGCTGGGGATACTGTAGAAATGAGCCCGACAGGTTTGTTTATGATACATAACGCAATGGCTTGGACGTATGGTAATACTAAAGAGCATAAAAAACAAATTGAAGCTCTAGAAGTAGTAAACAATAGTATCGCTTTGGCCTATCAAAACAAGACAGGTTTACCAATGGAAACTATTAGAAATTTAATGGAAGAAGAAACATGGTTTTCTTGTGATCGTGCGCTAGAGTATGGCTTTGTAGATAAACAAATGTTCATGAAAAAAATTTCCCGTGAAATGGTTGCTAGTATTCTCGAACATGTCCCAGAACAAGGGCGACACTTGTTTATGGAAAATGTAATTAAAAAGAATTTAGATAAAATTGATGCGAATATTGATGAACTGAAAAGTATTAAGAATAACAAAAATCAGTCATACGGTCAGAAGCTAATGACACTTGGAGTAAAGGATAAGAAAAACAATCTATCATATGGTCAGAAGCTAATGACAATCGGGTTAACACCAAACAAGAAACCCACCACTAAACAGATGTTAAGAGTTGCAAATGACGCTGAAAAAATAGTCATGTTGTTAACTCTCGAAGCAAGACATGAAACATTAAAAACTATTCGGGAGAAAAGATTTGAACAAATTCAAAAAGAGATAAAGGGTAGTTATTCGGAGCCATACCTAAACGAAGGATACCAAGCTGGAGATGTAATACTGGAGAATGGAAAAACTGTATTAGTGGCTCAAGGTCTCAATGATTATCAAAGTAAAGCTGATGAGTTGAGAAGATAAAATAGGTAGAGGATAGGCTTCGGCCTATCTTTTTATCTTTCAATTCTTCCAATTAGACATAATGAGGAAAATGCCAATTCATTTTTTAAAATCTTGTAGTTTCTTGATACGCTTGGGGTTTGGTGAATAAACGAATTAGACAGAATGTAAGATATGTCTAATTCAAGAGAGAAAAACAATATAGTTTTCAGAAATAATATAATGAATTTCAGAAATAGATAATTGAAAGTATGAAATGTTACAGAGGATTTGAGAATTGAAAGTAGATGTTTCGACAAGAGAAAGTCGCAGAGAGTTTTATCTTTCGAAATCATGGAGACAATTAAGACTCGAAGCAATGAGTCGAGATCATTTTGAATGCGTCTGGTGTCGAGATGAGGGGAAGGTGACTACAGATAACCTCGAAGTCGATCACATCAAAGAGCTGGAATATTATCCAGAGTTTGCTTTAGATATAGACAATCTTCGTACTCTGTGCAAGGAGTGTCATAACAAGCGACATCATCGCTTCCAATTTCGCAAATCATCCAAACTGCAAAATAAAAATTTTCGTTCGGACGAATGGTGGGGATGAAAATTTAAAATTTTGAAAAATTCACAGACCCCCCGGTCGAAAAAAATCGAAAAAAATCGGTCTCTGGGAACCGGTGGGAGGGGTCGATTTTCTAAATATAAGGGTTAATTTTTAAGGGGGTGGGGGTATAGGTCAAAAAAAGTCAAAGATTTTAAAAAAGCCCCAAAATTTTGGAGCTTAATTCTTGCCTGTTGAACTCATTAGATTTAGTTCCCTTTTTACTACCCTTTAAGTTACCCCAGCATGTCTCACTTTGTTAGTGATTGTTGAAACACAATGTTTTTGGTAGTTAGGTTGCCTTATTATTACTATACATGTTTGAGTGATGATAACAAAATGCTTTAATTTTAAGATATACTTTGCAGAAAGCCTACTACAGTGGGCTTTTTGTTTTGTCTTAAAGGGTTGATTTCTGGGTTTGTTCAGTTATTTGTTCAGTTATAAGTTTTCTAAAGCTGTTTTATTACATGAGGTAGTTTTTTGTTTTCTTAAAACCTAAACCTGCTAATAAAAAAACTCCTGATCTATCTAGATCAGGAGGCACTATTACCGTAACATTTTCATTAAAAATTCAGCCATTTGTTGAGGGCTTTCTTTTTTTCCGCGAGAAACCCACATTTGACAGACTCCGAAGAAGGCATTGGTCAGATAGACAGAACTGTAGACTCTTTCAATATCTGTTAATGATTTATGACTATATCGCTCTTGCAAACTATCAACCAGAAGAATCTGTAATTTATGTCGTAAGAAGGTTTGGATTTCCTTGGTTCCATTCTCTGTCAGAAGAACCGCAAAGAGTGGCTCCTTGGTTAGAAATTCGAACACCTCTGTAATCGCTTGGCGCTTGTCGTCTTGGTGTTTATCAAAGATGTATTCAAGCTTGTGAAAGAGTGCTTGTTGGTAGCGCTCGATCATGTCGTACTTGTCTCGATAGTGGGTATAAAAGCTAGAGCGACTAATACCGGATTCTTGTGCTAACTCAACCGTTGTGATTTGGTCGAATGATTCCTTTTCGAGTAGTCGAACCATCGCCTCCTCGATATTTCGTTTTGTTTTTAATCGTTTATTGCTCTCAGTCATCTGTTAATCCTTTTTGCACAAAATTATACACAGTGTCTAAAAACAAAGATTTCCTACTTGTGAAAATTTTTAGAAACTGTATAATCTATTATATCAGAAATTTAGACAATGTGTATAAAAAGGAGACAAAAAATATGATGAAAGAATGGAAGGCTATTCTTAAAAAGCCAACATTTATCATTGTCATGATTGGAGTTGCTTTGATTCCAGCTCTTTATAATATTATTTTTCTATCTTCCATGTGGGATCCATATGGAAAGGTTTCGGATCTTCCTGTAGCGGTTGTCAATAAGGATCAATCTGCTACATATAATGGACAAAAAATGGAAATCGGAAAAGACATGGTGTCCAATTTGAAGGACAATGACTCACTTGATTTTCATTTTGTAGATGAGAAAGCTGCGAAAGATGGTCTCAAAAATGGCGATTATTATATGATTGTAACCCTGCCTGAGGATCTTTCAAAAAAAGCTAGCTCCATCTTAACCAATCATCCGGAACAGATGACCATTGATTACCAAACATCCAGTGGTCATAGTTTTATCGCAGGGAAAATGAGCGACACTGCGATGACAAAAATGAAGCAGTCAGTGGCTGAAAAAGTGACCAATACTTATACAACAGCTTTATTTTCTAAAATGGGATCGCTTAAAACTGGTATGGGGACAGCGGCAGATGGAAGTGCTAAATTAGCAGATGGTGCAAGTAAATTGGAAGATGGTGGTCAAACACTATCTACTAATTTGAATACATTGGCTCGTTCAAGCTTAGCATTTTCAGATGGTGCAACTACTCTTCGTACAGGTCTAGTGGCTTATACAGATGGTGTTGGTCAATTAGGAAATGGTCTCAATCAAATGGCTGGTCAACTTCCAAACTTGGTATCTGGCGTCAATCAATTAAATAATGGGTTTGGTACTTTTAATACAGGCTTGATGGCTTACGCTACCGGAGTGGATCGATTAGGAAATGGTCTCAATCAAATGGCGAGTCAAACCCCTCAGTTGGCTTCAGGAGTTGGTCAATTAACCAGTGGTATGGGGACCCTCAATGATGGTCTTGGGAATTATACCAATGGCGTGCGTCAATTGAATTCAGGCCTATCTAACTTTTCAAATGGTTTAGCAACCTATACAAATGGAGTCGCTACTTTATCAGAAGGAGCGGGTCAATTAAGTAGTCAATCTGCTACCCTTCGAAATGGGGTTTCACAATTAGAATCAGGTATTCAAACATTATCAAGCCAGCTACAAGCTTCTACAAGTCAATCTGCTCAGATTGATCAATTGGCAGCTGGTTTAAACCAATTAAATGCAGCGATTCAAAATGCTTCAGTAGATACCAGTCAACTTTCGTCTGGATTGACGAGTATTGCGAATTCAGCTCAATCAATCCTTGCTTCAGCCCAAGCGGATCGTGCAAATGCCCTTGCAAGTGTGCAAGGGACAGCAGCCTATCAAGCAATGACAGCTGACCAACAAGCGGAAATCAATGCGGCAATCTCATCGAGCCCAAGCTCGAGTGAAACGGCGGCTCAAGGAATCTTGACTACGATTCAAACGATCCAAGGTAGTTTGAATACAGGAAATAGCTTGACACAACTGCAAACAGCAGCCAATCAAGTTTTACCGACAGCTTCTTCTACCTTGACAGACTTGTCAAGTGGCTTGTCTAAGATCCAATCCGCAGTTAGTGGACAATTGTTGCCAGCTAGTCAAACCATCAGTCAAGGGATCAGCGCTTATACAGCTGGTGTCGATAAAATCGCTAATGGAGCAACCCAACTTCAGACGAATAGCAGTACTTTAACAAATGGGGCTAGTCAGTTAGCAGCAGGTGTTGGTCAACTAGATAGTAAATCATCAGAATTACTTGCAGGAAGCAATCAATTGGCTTCTGGTCTAGGTGAGTTAAATGGGAAGATGCCTGCCTTGACATCAGGTATGAATCAACTGGCTTCAGGAGCGACCCAATTAACAGGTAAGTCGGGTGAATTGGTTGCTGGTGCTGGAAAATTAGCTGACGGTGTAGGACAATTGAACAGCAAGATTCCAGAGTTGGCAGGTGGTGTCAATAAACTTGTCACTGGTGTCAATCAGTTGACAGAAAAATCAGGTCAACTGGTGACCGGAGCTGATAAACTAGCCGACGGTGCAAATCAAATCTCAGATGGGTCCAGCAAATTAGCAGCAGGTGGCCAAACATTGACAAATGGTTTAGGTGAATTAGCAACAGGAAGCCAAACCTTGAGTCAAGGATTAAACGATGCTAAGGGACAATTGAATGTGGCTACAACTGAAAAAGAAAACGCTAAAACCTTAGCAGATCCTGTCACTTTGTCTAAAACAGACCGTGACAATGTCCCGGTGAATGGTGTCGGAATGGCTCCTTATATGATCTCTGTAGCACTCTTTGTTTGTGCCTTGTCAACCAATATGATCTTTGCAAAATTGCCATCCGGTCGTCATCCTGAAAGTCGCTGGGCATGGTTTAAATCTCGCTTTGAGGTCAACGGAACGATTGCGGTGATTGCAGGAATCTTGGTCTATGGTGCCGTTCACTTGATTGGTTTATCAGCTAATCATGAGATGGCTACTCTCTTCCTTTGTGTGATTGGTAGTGTGGCCTTCATGTCTATCGTGACTGCTTTGACAACATGGCAAAGAAAGATCGGTGCTTTCCTTTCCTTGATCCTCTTGCTCTTGCAATTGGCTTCTAGTGCAGGAACTTATCCTCTTGCTTTGACAAATGGATTTTTCCAAGCCATTCATCCATTCTTGCCAATGAGTTATACCGTTTCTGGTCTTCGTCAAACGATTTCGATGACAGGAGAAATTGGAAATCAAGTGGCCTTCCTTCTGATGACTATTGTCCTTTTTGCAGGACTCGGAATGTGGTTCTATAATCCAAAAAAATATGAAGAGGACTAATCTTCAGGAACTCCCAACAGAATGTGTTGGGAGTTTTTTTGTTTCATGTGAAACAAGAGGCTGGGACAAAAGTCCTAGCCTCTCAATTATTTTTGGATTGTCGAGCAAGACGCAGTGGTTGAGTGGGTTCTACTACGCTGATTTCATCAGCTTTTACAGCCCTACTCAACTGTGCGGAGGTGGGACGACGAAATCGAATTCTAACGAATTACCGATTTCTGTCCCACTCTCTTATTATTTAAAGAAGACGACATCAGGATTTGGAGTGATATAGAGGAGTCGGTCGTTTTCAAAGACTAGCTGGATAGTATTGTTTTTATAGGTGTAAATGGTGTAGTTTACTCCGAATTTAGACGCTTGTTTGAGATCAACAGCTCCCATCAAAAAGGCATGAGCTTGTTCCTCTGTGATTTTCCCCTCGTGGTAGAGCCCTTTAATATTTTCTAATTCGGTATTTTCAAAAGATTCGGCAATATAAGCAGGGTCTGTTATTTGTTTCTCTGGATTTCCAAGGATTTTTTGGACAAGGGCAGTGGTATATCCTTCATAATCCGGCGTCTGTGCAAAAATAGTATCGTCATTTCTAGAGTAGGCTACTTTTAAGTTCCCTGTTGCATAAATTTTATCTTTGGGGGCTTCTTGAGCATTTTTAGGGAGTCCTTCGGTTGTGACGATGTCCGAAGAGGGCTGTGTAGTGGTTGAAGGAGAGCTAGAGGAGTTGCTTAAGCTATTTGAACGATTAGTTGAACGACTCGAGCTACTTTTTTTAAAGGTTTTCTTTTTTGAGCTGGTAGTAGTGGGCTCTTTTTTAAAGTTGATCTTAAGATCCGGCACACAGGCTGAGAGAAAAAGAAGAGACAGCAAGAGTGTGAAGAAAAGAGGTAGTGTCTGTTTTTTCATCATGTTCCTTTCGATAAGCTGATTGATTTTCTATTCTATCATAAAAAGGGTAACAAAAAAAGGTCAGGAAGAAATCCTGCCTTTATTTGTTATTATGGATGCCCCCCTCCAGGTCCACCGCCTTGAGGTCCGCCACCACCTGGAGCCCCACCGCCTCCAGGCATGGAGTTGACAATTTCCGTTTGTTTTTCACCGTTGATATAGATGTCTCCGCCAGTGTAGGTAGCAGTACCATCAAAGTCGAATCCAGATTGTCCCGTTAATTTAATGGTTCCTCCGGTAACGGTGATATTTCCATTCGAATCAATTGGA
This sequence comes from Streptococcus sp. CF8_Ac1-9, assembly GCF_024295565.1. Classification (NCBI taxonomy): domain Bacteria; kingdom Bacillati; phylum Bacillota; class Bacilli; order Lactobacillales; family Streptococcaceae; genus Streptococcus; species Streptococcus sp. CF8_Ac1-9. Next base: position 148,361 of record NZ_JANCOY010000004.1, on the reverse strand, counting down.
TCGGTATCGCCTTGGCCAACTTCAACGTTGAGGGTTCCACCATTCATAGTGAAGAAAATTTCATCTTGGTTGGCATTAGCATTGGCTGCATTGACACCGTCATCGGTTGCATAGATGGTGATATCTCCACCGTTGATGGTGATCGATTTTCCTTCGAGACCTTCGACAGACTCTGTTACCTCATAGGTTCCGCTATCGATGATCAGATCACCAGAAGCATGGATTCCGTCGTCTCCTGCAGTGATGGTCATTTTGTTATCTGAAAGGTACATGGTTCCGACCGAAGTATCTTCATCATTATCCACCTTGACGGCATCTTCATCTGCATCGATGGTCATGGTCGTACCAGTGATATTGAGTTCGTCATTGACGTTGAAGGCATCTCCTACAGCCGTTATCTTATAGGTTCCACCTGTGATATGGAGAGTGTCATTGGCTTTGATACCGTTGTTCTTCTTGGCGTCAATGTTGAGCGTACCTGAACCATTGATGGTGAGGTCGCCTTTAGAGAAGATCACCGCATCGGCATCTTCATCATTGTTTGAACTTGAATCAGACAAGGTATTGGTCGTGCCATCTGCTAGAGTCAGGTAGACATGACCTGCTTTCGTAGCAGAAATTGGCGCGTTGGTGTTGGTCATGGTAACGCCTTTCAAGACGATATGAACATCATCTGAGTCACCTGCTTCGACCTTGATTTGAACCCCATCGGATTCACCAGAGATGACATAGGTTCCGGCCTTTGAGATGGTCACAGTTGATCCAGAAACGGCTACGCCGTCACCTGATACATTTGCAGACGAACCAGATAGTTTTACAGTAGATGCTTTGCTTTCATCATAAGAGCTGTCCTTGTCCTTATCTGTAAAATAGTTGGAATTGTTTGTTTTATTTTTTGAAGTAGAAGTAGCGGTTGTTTGAGCAATATTGCTCTTTGTAGCTGATTGTGATGACGCCTGGGTGCAAGCTGTCAGTAAGGTGAGGGTTGCGGCCCCCGTTAATAAAAATTTCCATTTGTTTGATTTCATGAGCTTTTCCTCTCGTTCAATTGATATGCTCCTAGTCTAAAGTTGCTAGCTGAAAGTTTCCTAAAGTTTTTCTGAAAGGAACCTTAACTTTAGTTTTCTTTAAGTTTGGCTTAATGACCAGTTAAGAAAGTCCCATTAAACTAGAAAGCACGTAAGTCGTATTCATACTTACTGAAGGTTAGAAATAATAGATCCCCCTTAAAGGAGAAGAAACATGAAAAAAACAATTGAGACAAGTTTCAAACGAATCGAAACAAAATATATTGTCGCAAAAGATGACGTGAAGGACTTGATCAAAGACTTAAAAGAATACGTCGTAGAAGATGATTACCCAACTTCAACCATTTCAAACATTTATTTTGATACGGAAAATTTTGATGTCATTCAAGATGCTCTTGCCAAACAACACTGCCGTGAAAAAATTCGGATGCGGACATATATAGAAAAACCTCAAGCAGACAGTCCAGTATTTCTAGAGGTGAAGTCAAAAGATGAAGAAGGAATTGGCCATAAATTCCGTCTAGTCGCCACTTCGCAAGCCATTATCAACTTGATCACAGATGGGAAAGTAGATCATCAGATACAAGATCCAGACTTAGTGCAAGAGATTCAGAGATTGCGCAAACGTTATGGTCATCGATTGGAACCACGGATGTTCATTTACTATGATCGTTTGTCTCTCAAAGAAAAGAAATCCATTCAGGGTTATCCTTATCAGAAGATTCGCGTGACAATCGATCAAAACCTAGTCTTTCGAGACCAGGCTGTTAGCCTTTTTGATGGGAAGAAAGGAGAACCTCTACTAGAGGATGACTTCGTGATCATGGAAATTAAAGCTCCTGGCCAAGAACCTCAATGGCTAAAGGATATTTTAGAGAAGTATGGTTTGGTGAAACAGAAATTTTCAAAATATAGCTGTGCTTATCATAAATCACAAGGCTTGGATTATGCCCCAAGACCAATTCAAGAAACGGTAGGTGCTGCCTATGTCTAATCTATTTGATTCTATTTTTAATAATGCCACAGCAACGGTGGATCCCTTGCGCTTGCTGCTGGCCCTTTTGGTCAGCCTCTTTCTAGGGCTGGCCCTATCTTGGACCTATAAATACCGAACACTTTACACTCGAGAGTTTGTCATTAGTTTGACCTTGCTTCCTTGTATGATGACCTTAGTGATCTTTTTGGTCAATGGAAGTTTGGGAACCTCGATTGCAGTGGCAGGGACCTTTAGTTTGATCCGTTTTCGTTCGGCTACGAGTGGTTCTCGAGAGTTGATTGCCATTTTCTTAGCTATGATTATAGGACTGGCAGCTGGATCTGGCTATCTTTTATTGGCCATTTTATCAACCCTTTCTTTACTAGGAGTGTGGCTGGTATTGGAGAACAAACAGAGTAAGGCAGACCATCAACGGCGCCGTCATTTGACCATAACTGTCTCAAAACAAGATTCTGTTGCAGAACAAATCAGCCAGTTGTTGGACCAAAGTTGTTCAGAAATTGACTTTATTTCTGTCACAACGGCCCAAGCTGGAGAACAACTGACCTTGAACTATGAGGTAAATATGAAATCAAACATTGATGATTTTGGCCTTGCCAATCTATTGATTAGCAAGATTGAAAATTGTGATGTCGCTCTGACAAAGAAAGCGAAGAAAAGAAAGAATCTATAACGGCTATCCTACTTTAGGATAGTTTTTTAGGGTTTTAAGAACTTTTTAAGAAAAAGTGGTATACTGTTTCTAAAAAATGGAAGGAATCCTTTATGAAAAAGACTGCTATTTTTGAAGATGTCGTCTCTATTATGATCCATGATTCATCTACCAGCAAGGATCGAAAAGGATGCGATCCAGAGCCTTTTCGAGAAAACATTACAGATGATATGACAGATGATGCCTTTCTCTATCAAGTTAAGGCTTACCTAGCTAGTTTTGGGGTGATCGGGCATGTTTCCTTTCGAGATAAAAAGGCCAGTCAAAAAGGGTTCCTTTTGAGAATAAATGGACAGAAACTGTATGTTGAGGAAGCTAATGAAGATACGGGTCTTCAAGTAGGAGATCAGATCCTAGCTCTGGATGGAAGTGACTTGGATCAGATAGCTTCTCTTCATAAAGCTTATTTTATCAGCAAGACCCCAGAAAGACATTATAGAGAATGGGCAGATTTGGTCTCTCAGTCAACGAGTGTCACCCTGCTTCGAGAAGGGATAGAAAAGACCATTAAAGTAGTACCCAGTCGAGAACCGATCCAGGATCAGATTTTTTGGAAACGATTAGACGATGAGATTCTTTATCTTCGTCTGGATAACTTTATGGATGAAGGATCTTTGGGTCGTTTATACCAAGAGTGTTTACCGACGATGACGGAAGTCAAGTTTCTTATCATTGATGTCCGACGCAACAGTGGAGGGACGGATTCTTTATATTTCCCTCTATTACATCTAGCCTTAGAGAAGGATCAGGGCTATGATTCGCTTGACTGGGATGATGATGGCATGGAAATTCTCTACACAGAGCGCAATGTTGACCTGCGCTTGAAAGACTTTGAGGACTGGATGCAACAGGAAGAAATTAGCCCTGAAACAGTTAAGCTGCTTGAAGATATGAAAGAGGATTTGCTCCGCCATCGGGGAAAAGGCTATGTAACATATAAGGAAGAAAGCGAGGAATTCTTCCCAGAGGTTAGAGGAGGCCACTATCCTGAACAGATCTTTATTTTATCAGATATTTATTGTGCTTCATCTGGGGATAACTTTGTTCAGATGATGAAGCAGTTTAAGAAGGTAACGGTGGTGGGTCGACCAACTCTCGGAATTCTAGACTACTCTAATTGTTGTACGGTTGATTATGATAATTTTTGTTTAATGTTTCCCACTTCTCGCTGTTTAAGCGTGGATCAAGGGAAAGGAATGACGGATCAGGGTGTTCTACCCGATATAGAGATTCCTTGGACACCTAGCCATTTCGAGAGAGATGTGGATCTGGACAAGTGTCTGGAGTTGATTCATCAGGGGACTGTGAAATAGAATAGGATTTCAACCAGAAAACTGATTAAAGAAAAATGCTATCGTTAAACGGCTTGAATGATCTGAAATGATAACGTTTTCTACGACATTCTCACTATGTTTAAAATTGCTTACTTGGTATAAAAAATGGTAAAATAGAGAGTAATAATCAAAATGAAGAGTGAAGCTTATGAAACATAAAACACTTTATAAATTTATCGGGCAGACGGTCTTGTATTTTGCCATTTTCCTAGCCCTACTTTATTTCTTTAGTTACCTTGGTCAAGGTCAGGGTGGCTTTATCTACAACGAATTTTAGAAAAGGAGACTCCTACCCGTGTCAAACCAACCTATTCACGATATGATCGAGACAATTGAACGTTATGCGCAACTACAACCAGACTATCCGGTCTACAATGTCCTTGGTGAGGAGCATACCTATGGCCAATTGAAGGCTGATTCAGATAGCTTGGCTGCCCACATTGATCAAATGGGACTTCCTGAAAAGTCACCTGTTGTTGTCTTTGGTGGACAAGAATATGAAATGTTAGCAACCTTTGTGGCCTTGACAAAATCTGGCCATGCCTATATCCCAATTGATAGCCACTCTGCCTTGGAGCGCGTGTCTGCCATTGTTGAAGTAGCAGAGCCAAGCTTGATTATTGCCATCAATGAATTTCCATTGGAAAACCCAGCTGCTCCAATCATGTCCTTGGAGCAAGTGCGTGAAGCTTATGCGGCTCAGCATGCCTATGACTTGAAACATCCGGTCAAAGGGGATGATAACTACTACATCATCTTTACCTCAGGGACAACTGGGAAACCAAAAGGGGTGCAAATTTCGCACGATAACTTGCTCAGCTTTACCAACTGGATGATTACGGACAAGGAATTTGCAACGCCAGAGCGTCCGCAAATGTTGGCGCAACCGCCCTATTCCTTTGACTTGTCTGTCATGTACTGGGCACCGACCTTGGCTCTTGGAGGAACGCTTTTTGCTCTTCCATCAGCCATTACTCAAGACTTCAAACAACTCTTTGCGACCATCTTTTCTCTTCCGATTGCTATCTGGACTTCAACACCATCTTTTGCAGATATGGCCATGTTGTCTGAAGATTTCAATGCTGAAAAAATGCCAGGGATCACCCATTTCTACTTTGATGGGGAAGAGTTGACAGTCAAGACTGCTCAGAAATTGCGCGAGCGTTTCCCAAATGCACGCATCATCAATGCCTACGGCCCAACAGAAGCAACTGTAGCTCTTTCGGCTGTAGCCGTAACAGATGAGATGTTAGCTACTTTGAAACGTCTGCCAATTGGTTACACCAAAGAAGATTCTCCAACCTTCATCATTGATGAGGCAGGAGACAAATTGCCAAATGGTGAGCAAGGGGAGATCATCGTATCTGGCCCAGCCGTTTCAAAAGGTTATATGAATAATCCAGAGAAAACAGCAGAAGCTTTCTTCGAATTTGAAGGTCTTCCAGCCTACCATACGGGAGATGTCGGAACCATGACGGATGAAGGTCTTCTTCTCTATGGTGGTCGGATGGACTTCCAAATCAAGTTTAACGGTTATCGTATCGAGCTAGAGGATGTCTCTCAAAACTTGAACAAATCGAAGTATATTGACTCAGCAGTCGCAGTACCGCGTTATAATAAAGATCACAAGGTCCAAAATCTCTTGGCCTATGTCATCTTAAAAGAGGGTGTCAAAGAACAATTTGAGCGCGAAATTGATATCACGAAAGCCATTAAGGAAGATTTAGAAAACATCATGATGTCTTATATGATGCCTTCAAAATTCCTCTATCGTGACAGCCTGCCATTAACACCAAACGGGAAAATCGACATCAAAGGGTTGATTAGCGAGGTTAACAACCGATGATCGAGTTTTTGAAACAGCTCCCTCATTTAGAACACTATGGAACACCGATCTATTTTATCTACCTCATTCTAGCTTTTTTGCCGATCTTTGTGGGCCTCTTTTTCAAAAAGCGGTTTCCGGTATATGAAGGACTGGTGAGTCTGATCTTTATCATTTTGATGCTGACAGGTTCGAATCTCAAGCAAATTTATGCCCTGCTCTTTTACGTAGTCTGGCAAATCTTGATTGTGTATTCCTACAAGATCTATCGTCAGAAAGCGGACAATAAGTGGATTTTCTATCTTCATTCCTTCTTGTCTGTCTTGCCCCTGATCTTTGTTAAGGTAGAGCCAGCGATCAAGAACGGGCACCAATCCTTGTTTGGATTTTTAGGGATTTCGTATTTAACCTTCCGAGCTGTCGGAATGATCATCGAAATGCGAGATGGTGTCTTGAAAGAATTCACACTCTGGGAATTCTTACGCTTTATGCTCTTTATGCCGACCTTCTCAAGTGGGCCGATTGATCGTTTCAAACGTTTTAATGAGGATTATAAAACCATTCCTGAGCGTGAAGAATTATTGGATATGTTGGAGCAAGCTGTTAAGTATATCATGTATGGCTTCCTTTATAAATTTATCCTAGCTCATATTTTTGGCCACTTATTGTTAGGTCATGTGCAGACCTATGCCTTGTCTCAAGGTGGATTCTTCAATATCGGAACGCTGGGAGTCATGTATGTTTATGGCTTTGACCTCTTCTTTGACTTCGCGGGCTATTCGATGTTTGCTTTAGCAGCCTCCAATTTGATGGGGATTAAAAGTCCCATCAACTTTGATCGTCCCTTTAAATCACGTGACTTAAAGGAATTCTGGAATCGTTGGCATATGAGTTTATCTTTCTGGTTCCGTGATTTTGTCTTTATGCGTCTCGTGATGGTATTGATGCGCAATAAAGTATTCAAGAGCCGGATTACCACCTCAAATGTTGCCTATATTATCAATATGTTGGTCATGGGCTTCTGGCACGGGGTGACCTGGTACTATATCGCTTATGGGCTCTTCCATGGGCTTGGAATGGTTATCAATGATGCTTGGATTCGCAAGAAAAAGACCATCAATAAAGAAAGAAAAGCAAAAGGATTGGATCCGATACCGGACAATCGTTGGACCAAAGCTTTAGGGATCTTTATCACCTTTAACACAGTGATGCTGTCCTTCCTGATTTTCTCAGGATTCTTGGATCAACAATGGTTTCCAAAATTGAAATAAAAGGAGAATAGAAAAATGGATGTAAAATCACAAGTAATTGAAATTATTGACGAATTGTTTATGGAAGATGTCTCAGACATGATGGATGAGGATCTCTTTGATGCGGGTGTCCTTGATAGTATGGGAACAGTCGAATTGATTGTGGAATTGGAAAATCGCTTTGGCATCCGTGTTCCTGTATCTGAATTTGGACGCGATGATTGGAATACTGCTAACAAGATCGTAGAAGGTGTAACGGAGCTTCAGAATGCTTAAGCGTTTGTGGCTGATTTTAGGGCCCGTATTTTGCGCGCTCCTCATGGTAGCAGCTTTATTATTCTTTTATCCAATCAATCATAAGCACAACTATACCGAAGAGAAAAAAGCTGCGGTTAGTTTGAATGCAGAAGGATTCAAGAGTCGTACAAAGAAACAAGAAGCACTTTCTGATCCACAGCATCGCTTTGTTCCTTATTTCGGCTCCAGTGAGTGGTTGCGTTTTGATGTGGTGCATCCAGCAGTTTTGGCTGAAAAATATGACCGCAATTACAGACCCTACTTTTTAGGAGAACGTGGTGCGGCTTCTTTGAACCAGTATTTTGGGATGCAACAGATTTTGCCAGAACTCAAGGACAATACAGCTGTTTATGTGGTTTCTCCGCAATGGTTCACCAAGAAGGGCTATGATTCCTCTGCCTTTCAACAATTCTTTAATAGCGATCAGTTGAATAGCTTTATTGCCAATCACCAACAGGATGCTGCATCCCAGTATGCTGCAAAGCGTCTGTTACAACAGTATCCAAATGTCGCCTTTCAAAGTGTTGTAACGAACATTTCTCAAGGAAAGAAAATTTCCAGATTTGATCAGTCTTTGAACCAGTTTGTTTCCCACCTTGTCCAACGCGAAGATGCTTTGTTTAGTAATCTTGCAACGCGTACAAACGGGAATTACGATAAGAAGGTCAAAAAACGTCTACAAGATTTACCAGATCAATTCTCATATGAGAAATTGGAAGAAATTGCAACGGCTGAAGCAAAAGTCAAGACTAATAACAACGACCTTGGAATCAGCAATCATTTTTACAATACTCGTTTAAAAATGAAGTTGAAGAAACTAAAAGGTTTCCAAAAAAACGAATCCTATGTTCAATCTCCTGAGTACAATGACTTGCAATTGGTTCTAGACCAGTTTGCTAAATCTCGGACCAATGTTATCTTTGTCATTCCTCCAGTTAATGCCAAATGGATGAAATACACAGGCTTGAGCCAAGAAAAGTATGAACAGGCTGTTCAAAAGATTCGTTACCAATTGGAAAGTCAAGGATTCACCAATATTGCAGACTTTTCTAAAGATGGTGATCAGCCTTACTTTATGGAAGATACGATTCATATGGGATGGAATGGTTGGCTAGCCTTTGATAAAGCGGTCAATCCCTTTGTCACAAAGGCTGAAAAAGCACCAACTTACCATCTAAATGATCGCTTCTTCAGTAAAGACTGGGCTCAATATAAAGGGACACCAGACGAATTTAAATAATGCTTGATCAAAGGGGGCAGGATCAAATCCTGGCTCCTTGATTTGTGAGGAAAGGGACGGAAAGTCACAAGTAAGCAAGATAGTTATCCACAGGCTATGGGAAACTTGCTTGTAAATGGATGAAAACAAGTCCTGATGCTGATGAATCTTCCTCTTTTAAGGGGAAAATAGGTAAAAGTTATCCACATTTTTGTGGATAAGTGATGAAAAACAGTGGATAAGTCAGCTAGCATGTGAAAAGGAGAAATAGTGTGAAAAAAATTTGGTTTTATGCAATTGTTCAGGGGATTGTTATCTTTTTTATTGTGGGTGGCATGACCTACGCACTTAGGGGAGATTTCTTTTTCCGTTACTTATCCCCTATTTTTGGACTAGCAGCAGCTGTCTTGAGATTTGGGACAGCGACTTTAATGAAGGTGATAGCCCCCACTCTCTACGATGATCCCAAAAAGAAGGAAGAAGTTAGCCACGATAACTAAAGAAGTTGGTGACTGAAAAAGTTGAGCTAAAGGCCACTTTCTGCTGGTCTTTATGGTAAAATAGAAGGAAGAATATTAGTTTGGAGATTAATTAGAAATGAAACGTTCAATGTATGCTGGACGTGTTCGTGAAGAACACATTGGAACTCGTATTACCTTGAAAGGATGGGTTAGCCGTCGTCGTGACTTGGGTGGTTTGATCTTTATCGATCTACGCGACCGCGAAGGGATCATGCAATTGGTGATCAATCCAGAAACAGTTAGTGCAGAAGTGATGGCTACAGCTGAAAGCATCCGTAGTGAATATGTTGTAGAAGTGACAGGTCTTGTGGAAGCTCGTGAACAAGCTAATCCAAACTTGCCTACAGGAGCAGTAGAACTCAAGGTAGAAGCTATTACGGTTCTCAATACTGCCAAAACAACACCATTTGAAATCAAGGACGGAATTGAAGCCAATGATGATACCCGTCTTCGTTACCGCTACTTAGACCTTCGTCGTCCTGAGATGTTGGAAAACCTCAAACTCCGTGCAAAAGTAACCCATTCGATTCGCAATTACTTAGATGAATTAGAATTTATTGATGTGGAAACACCGTTTCTTTCTAAGTCAACTCCAGAAGGAGCGCGTGACTACTTGGTTCCTTCCCGTGTCAATAAGGGTCATTTCTATGCCCTTCCACAAAGTCCTCAGATTACAAAACAATTGTTGATGAATGCCGGTTTTGATCGCTATTATCAAATCGTGAAGTGTTTCCGTGATGAGGATTTACGGGGAGACCGTCAACCTGAGTTTACACAGGTCGACTTGGAAACTTCTTTCTTGAGTGATCAAGAAATCCAAGATATCACAGAAGGCTTGATTGCACGTGTCATGAAAGAAACCAAGGGAATTGAAGTAACACTCCCATTCCCACGGATGAATTATGATGACGCGATGGCCTTGTATGGTTCAGATAAACCAGATACACGTTTTGAAATGTTGCTCCAAGACTTGACAGAGCTTGTCAAGGGTGTAGACTTCAAAGTCTTCTCAGAAGCTCCAGCAGTTAAGGCGATTGTTGTCAAAGGTGCAGCGGATCATTACTCTCGTAAAGATATCGATAAATTGACAGAAGTTGCGAAGCAATACGGTGCAAAAGGTCTTGCTTGGGTGAAATATGCTGAGGGTGCTTTGAATGGTCCTGTTGCGAAGTTCTTGACAGACTTGACAAGTGACTTGACAGCTGCTTTACAGTTAGAAGACAAGGATCTAGTTCTCTTTGTAGCAGATACTCTTGAAGTAGCCAATGCAACGCTTGGTGCTTTGCGTGTTCGTCTTGCGAAAGAGCTTGACTTGATTGACAACAATCAATACAACTTCCTTTGGGTAGTGGATTGGCCAATGTTTGAATGGTCTGAAGAAGAAGGCCGTTATATGTCTGCTCACCATCCATTTACACTCCCACAAGCTGAAACAGAGCATGAATTGGAAGGAGATCTTTCAAAAGTTCGAGCAATTGCCTATGATATCGTCTTAAATGGCTATGAATTAGGTGGAGGAAGCCTACGGATTAATCATAAAGATTTACAAGAACGGATGTTTAAGGCACTTGGATTTACAAAAGAAGCTGCCAATGAACAATTTGGTTTCTTGTTGGAAGCAATGGATTATGGTTTCCCACCACATGGAGGATTGGCGATTGGGTTGGACCGCTTCGTGATGCTTCTTGCAGGCGAGGATAATATTCGGGAAGTCATTGCCTTTCCTAAGAATAACAAGGCGACAGATCCAATGACACAAGCTCCTTCTGTCGTTTCTGAAAAGCAATTGGATGAGTTAAATCTTCAAGTAGAAGTAGCAGAGCAAGAATAGGACAAGAGAGAAAAGGGAAAGTCTAGGAATCAGTTGCTCTAAGATTTTCCTTTTCTTCTAATCGATGGATTGAAAATGAAAAAAACTCGCTTTCATATGCTATTTCGCTATCATGTGCGGCGACTAGCTTATAACATTAAATTATTGCGCGTGCTGAAGAGCATCTCCCGTGAGAAATACGATGAAAAAGTGTCAGCTTCCTTGCTGTATGGTTTTCTATCAGCGATTGCCGTCAACTTCTTCTTTCAACCAGGACATGTATACTCCAGCGGTGCAACAGGTCTAGCTCAGATTTTATCTGTTCTGAGCCAACGCTTTATTGGCTTTACGATTCCCGTTTCCTTGACCTTTTATGCCATCAATATCCCTTTGATGATTGTGGCTTGGTATCAAATTGGCCATAAATTTACCATCTTTACCTTTATTACGGTTTCGATGAGTTCCCTCTTTATTCAGTTCGTGCCAGTGATTACGTTGACCAACGATCCGATCATGAATGCCCTATTTGGTGGGGTTGTCATGGGAACAGGGATTGGTTTTGCTCTTCGGAACAACATTTCCAGTGGAGGAACGGATATTGTTAGTTTGACGATTCGAAAACGGACAGGAAAGAATGTCGGCAGTATCTCCTTTTTGGTCAATGGGACCATTATGTTGATTGCTGGTCTGACTTTTGGTTGGAAGTATGCTCTTTACTCTATGATTACCATCTTCGTATCGAGTCGAGTAACGGATGCTGTCTTTACCAAGCAAAAACGGATGCAGGCAATGATCGTAACGAGCCAGCCAGATGCCATTATTGAAAAGATTCATAAAAAATTGCACCGTGGAGCGACCATTATCCACAATGCAGAAGGAACCTATAACCATCAGGAAAAAGCAGTTCTGCTGACAGTTATTACGCGTGCAGAGTTTAATGAATTCAAATATATTATGAAAAAAGCTGATCCTCAGGCTTTTATCACCATTTCAGAAAACGTTCATATCATCGGACGCTTTGTGGAAACAGAAGAATAAAAATAAAGGTCACCACATTGTGGTGACCTTATTTTGCTGATTTCGTTTCGTGGAGAAGAAGCCAACTATGGGCAGGAATAGAAAGTTCCTTTCCTTTAGGAATGGGCACTTGGAGGTTGGCATGAGGATAGGCAAATAACAGCTGACTATCACTCGGATGTTGATAGGTCTGTTCTTGATCACCTATATTGACAAGAATCGTTATTTTTTCACGATCTTTCTCAATCGTGTAGATCAAATGATGATCAGACAACCATTTGACATCACAGTAGTCGCGAATCTCTTGCCCTTTTTTCAAACGAAGGAGTGGCTGTGATTTCCGATAAGCAATCAATTCTTCAAGAAAAGCAATTTCTTCTTGGCATTTTGGAAGGGATGTCCAGTCCAATTGGTTGAGACTATCTGGTAAGTTATAGGTGTTGTCTTCGAGCCCTTTTGTGCGATAAAATTCTTGACCAGCATGGATAAACGGCACTCCTTGAGCTAGTAACACTAAATGAAGAGCTAATCGTGAGAGAGCTTTTCGATCTTCTAGACGAATCTCTTCCTTTTCAAGTTGGAAATAATCAAAAACAGTTGCATTGTCGTGGCATTCGACGTACTGAATGGCTTGTTGAGGTTGGGTGAAATGAGCAGGCCCTAGCTTCCCGACATTTGCCGTTAGAATGTTAGCGAAATCATTCGCAGAATGTTGACTCTCACGACGGTGACCAGCTACAAGTGTTCTCTTGATCGTATCCCGGAAGTTATCACTGAAAAAGCCAAAGGCTGGTAATCGTTTCGCGTTATATTGGTGAGCGAGCTGATCTTCAGAGAGGCCTGTATCCATCTTCCACCCTTCCCCATAGAGATAGATGTTAGGATAGATTTCACGGAGTTCTTCTGCAATCTCTGTCATGGTTTGAATGTCTAGGATTCCCATCAAGTCAAAGCGGAAACCATCAAAGCCGTAGAGGGAAACCCATTGTTTGAGGGATTGCTTGATATAGTGTCTCACCATGGAGCGTTCACTTGCTACGTCATTTCCACAGAAGGTTCCATTGGTCCGCTCGCCCTCTGCATTATAACGGTAGAAATAACCAGGAACGATCTGTTCAAAAGCGTACTCATCTGCCTGGTAGACATGATTGTAGACTACATCCATGATGACACTCAGATTAGCCCGGTGATAGGTGTCAATGGTGTCTTGGAGCTCTAGGATTCGTGCATAAGGATCGTTAGGATCACTCGCATAGCTTCCTTCTGGAACATTGTATTGAACAGGATCATAGCCCCAGTTGTAGGCTTTCCATTGATCCTCTTCATCGACACTACCGAAATCGTAGACTGGAAGTAACTGTACATGGGTAATGCCCAGTTTTTGAAGGTAATCAAATCCAAGAACCTCACCATTGAGTTGGGGCGACTCTGTCAGGCCTTTAAACTTACCAGGGTGTTTAAAGCCAGCCTCTTTTTGGGCAGAGAAATCCCGAACGCTCATCTCGTAGATGATTGCTTCTGTTGGGTCTAATTGACGAGTGGCACGCCTGATAGGACGTGTGATCTTCTTCCAGTCGATGACCAAGCTATCTCCAGAGTTCGCTAAAGAGGATAGAGCATAGGGATCATGAATCCGACGTTCTAGGCCATTGACACGAAACTCATAGTGGTAGGCAGCTCCTTCCCAATCCCCTTTGAGCACGAGTTCCCAGACACCGTTTTCTGTACGATTCATCGGATAGACCTGATCTTCAATATGAAGGGTCACATTTTGCGAAATCGGTGCCCAGAATTTAAATTGAGTCTGATGTGGTGTGTAGAAACTTCCTAGATCCTCTCCACTATAGGTGAAGGTTTGATCAAAAATGGGTTTGCGAACAATTTGACGATAGTGGAGAATAGAAGAATTTCCAGCAGCATCGTAGATGGTGTACTCTTCTCCCAGTTCAAGCGGAACAGGGCTTAAGAAATAGTCTCCTGTATCAGTCGCTGCACTTGACGTTTTGACAGGGATTAAGGCAAGATGACCTTGGTTCGTTTTCAAATAAAAAGGAAGGATATGCTCCTCTCCCTTTTGGATACGAATGAGGTCTTGGTCATCTAAATAAGCAGTAAATGTAGACATAAAGACTCCTAGAGTTTCGTAATGGTATGGTCAATCAATTGACGGTAGCAAACGGTTTTTCCTTCTTTGTGATCCTTGATAATTTGTAGAATTGTCCGAACAGACTCACGTCCGAGTTCCACTGCATTGATGTCAATATAGGCTTCAATATCGAGTCGTGGCTTAATCGAATCAAAGGAAATAATCGGGATTGTCAGCTGGTGTTCTAATAGGTATTGGCGCACCCCTTCAGCAACGAGAATATCGGTTGTCATGATGGCATCTAACTCTGCTAGGGGAAGGCTCTCCATCATTTGATAAGAATTGTCTTCCAACATAAAACCAAATGAGAAATGAACCAGTTTTTCATCGAGAGGAATCCCTGCTTTTTGGAGGGCTTCTTTATAACCTTCGTAGCGGTCTTGAGATACGAACAGTTCTTTGTTTCCCCCGATAAAAGCAATTTTTCGGTAGTTTTGTTGAATGAAATAATCCGTCGCATCAAATGCAGCCTTGATATTATCATTATCCACTAGCGATACAAAAGGTGAAGCTGCCTTTCCGAGAATGAGGAAGGGGAACTTGTCTTTGATCGCAAATTCAACGAGGGGATCATTCGGGTTGGAATAAAGGAAAATCAAACCATCTACACGATTTCCGTAGATGAGTTGTTTGAGGTTGTCGAGCCGCCGTTCTTCATTTTGCCCCGTACAGATTTGGATGGCATAATCATTGTCTGACGCGATCTGGGTAATCCCTCTTAAAACAGTTGGGAAGAAAGGATTCTGGTAGAAGACGTCACTGTCGATTGGTAGGACCAAAGCAATGACTTGACTAGATTGGCTGACAAGGCTGCGAGCATTAAGATTGGGATGGTAGTCCAATTCGACCATGGCCTCACGGACACGTTTTTTTGTTTCATCACTAATCGTGGATTTGTTTTGGATGACGCGCGTGACAGTTGAAGGCGCGACGCCAGCGAGTTTCGCCACATCTTTGATGGTAACACGCATGAGAAAACCTCCTAGCGGTGATAGTCTGGATCACGGAAGTGGGTCTTATAAAATACCATAGCAAGATAGAGTACAAATAAGACATTTTGGATCATGATCGTCGTAGTAAATACTTGATGGAATAGTAAACTGATGAAGACACTCAGTAAAATAGGGAGTCCCAAGCAATTCAGAATACAATTGAAACATTCCTTGAAAGTTTGTAGTGAAAAGAGTCGAGATTTTCGTGTCAAGTAGAGGAAGAAAGATGCCCCTACGATGAGAATCAAATAATTGACTGTCGATAAGAAGCCAGAGAAAATCACGAGAAAGAGACTGACAGGGAGTCGATTGTCGCGAAACCAATCGCTAGAGATAGCTTGAGTGAAGCTTTTTTTATCCCGAAGGCTCTCTTGATTAATAGCCTGGTATGAGACTGTAGCGAGTTCTTTATTCTCTTTTGAGATAATCAATTGTTTGCGATCAAAATGGAGTGTTAACTCCTTGCCTTCACTAGCCTTTGCCTCTTGGCCTAAGATAACCTGTCCTTTTGAAGTCTTGTGTACAGGGTTGGTACCTGTATAGGTGAGCTCTTGGTCTTTGATCACGACGTGTTCTTGGATATCTTTCATAACGTCTGTTGATAAAGGATCAAACACATCGCTGACAAAGGTTGTCAAAGGATAGGTTTTGAGTTGAGCATTTTGCAGAGCCACAGGTAATAGTGTGATAGAGATTAGAAAGAAAGAAGTAAAAATCATTTGGAACCAGCTCAGTTTTTTGCGGTTTGCAAAAGAAGAGCGGAAATTGAAGATACTTGCGAAATAATTAAAAGGATAGGGCATAAGATGACCTTTCTAAATATAAGAGTATCAGAAATGCAAAGAGAAATCTCTTTGCATTGATTTTATTCTTAACGAAGGGTAGTAAAGCATCCACCATACTACCCTCAACTTAAAAATAAAATGTGCTTGAAATAAGATTCTATTTTATCCTTTATCTCCACCAGCTGTCAAGCCTGAAACAAAGTTCTTTTGTAGGAAGAAGAATAAGATACAGATTGGAACCGCGATCAAAATAGCACCGGCTGCAAAGAAGGCGATTTTTTGATTTTTTTGGTCACTGATAAAGGTTTGAAGACCAACGGCTACCGTATAGTTCACTTCGTCACGAAGCAAGAATTTAGACAAGATATAGTCTCCGAAAGGCCCCATGAAAGCCCAAAGTGCTTGAACGGCAATCATTGGACGAACAAGAGGAAGGACGATTTGCCAGAAGCGACGGAAGTGTCCAGCTCCATCCAATTTCGCAGATTCATCGAGGGAAATTGGAACAGTATCAAAGTATCCCTTCATCAACCAGGCATTCATTGGAATACCACCACCAACATAAAGGAAGATCAAGAACCAAGGTTGGTTCAAGGCATTCAGCATCAAAGCCATAACGAAGAAGGCTGTGAGGGCTGCCATGGTTGGGACCATTTGAATAATCAAGAAGAAGACCAAACTTTGTTTACGCGCCAAGAAATTGTAACGGCTGTATGCGTAACCTGCGAAGGTAACGATACTTGTTTGTACAATCATGGTGATAATGGCGATAACCAAGGTGTTCATATACCAAGTGCCATAATGGGTTTCAGAGAAAAGTTTTGAGAAGTTATCAAAACTAAGATTGCCACTAAAATCAAGTGTAAAGGCACTGACATTCCCTGATTTGAAGGCTGATAGAACCGTAATCAACAATGGATAAATGATAACGATTGAAAGAACCACCATGTACAGGTAAGTCAAGAAATGATTGAGGCGGCGTTTAAATTGAACTGAATTTTTCATTTTATACATCCTCCATATCAAATGCATGTAGTTTCTTGAAGGCAACCATAGAGATTGAGATCACAATCACAGAGATAATCAAGGTTACCGCTGCAGCCATTGAATATTGAGGAGAAGAATTGGTTGTCAACTTGTAGATCCATGAGATCAAGATATCTGTAGATCCGGCGTTTCCTCCGACAGAACCAGGTCCCCCATCGTTAAACAAGTAAATGATGGAGAAGTTATTAAAGTTGAAGGTATATTGACTGATCAAAGTTGGAGCTGCAACAGCCATAATCATTGGGAAAGTGATGCTGCGGAATTTTTGCCAACCGTTGGCACCATCAATATAAGCAGCTTCGTAAAGATCGTTTGGAATAGATTGAAGAATCCCTAAAGTCAAGACGTAGATGTAAGGGAAGCCGAGCCAACCTTGCATCATAATCAAAGCAATTTTTGTCCAGGTAGGATCTGTTTTCCAAGGAATCAAAACGCCATCTAAGAATGGGAAGATCTTCGCAAACAATGGGATAACTTGTGCATTGATAGCACCGACACTATCGTTAAACATATTTGAGAAAGTTAGGATAGTGATGAAGGCTGGAACAGCCCAAGGAAGCAAGAAGATAACCCCAAAGATTCGTTTTCCTTTTACGAATGGTTGGTTTGCAACAATAGCGGTCAAGATACCGAGTACGATTTGAAGAGTAGAAGCTGCGAGGGCCCAAATCAAGGTCCAGCCAAGAACCGATGTAAAGGCTGAGCGGAAGGTACTCAAGGTCCACATATTAGTGAAGTTTTGGAACCCGATCCAATCAAGCAAGGTTGTTGGAGCGGTATGTTTGAAGTCGTAGTTGGTAAAGGCGATCATCAAAGTTACTAAAACTGGGAAGATAATCGCAAATGTCATAGCAATGTATGAAGGAATAATCAATAAATATGGGAAGCCATTTTCATAGATGGCTTGAACCATTTCTTTCAAGGTTTTTGGAACGGCAATCCCGTTGTTGATGCGTTTAGCAACTGTTCCAGCATCCTTAATATTTAAGGCATAAAATAGGAAGTAAACAACAGTGATGATCAAGTGGAAGGCGCCACGAATCAAGATAAAGAGAGAATTATCTTGTCCACGGACGGTTCCAAGTGTAACCAATTTCGCTAATTCTCCAGCTCCAATTCCTAGGAAATAGGCGAGAAAGAGAACAGTTACGGCAAGAAAAATATAGCCTTTGGTTTTTTGTTTGTTATAAATTTGCCCAAGACCCGGGATCAAAGAGAGCCACATAGCCTTTTTAGGGTTTTGTTCTGTAGTCATTCAAATCTCCTTATAATGTCCTTGCCAGAGAGCAAGAAGACAAGTCAGACAGTCAGTTGTGTTTGAAAATTGAACATAAGAGGTTGGGACTTTGTCTCCAACCTCTTACTCACACCTAAAAACTGTCTTATTTGCTACCGAATTTTTGTTCGATGGTTTCTTTAATCAATTTCACTGCATCGTCAGCAGATGCTTTTGCAGATTTTTTACCACTTACAGCATCGAAAAGCATAGTAGCAGCTGGATCCCAAACCGCACTCATTTCTGAGATATTTGGCATTGGTTGAGCGTTCTTGAATTGATCAACAACGGCAGTTGTCAATTCATCGTTTTTGCTAACCGCATATTTACGAGCTTCTGTGTTGGCAGGAACTTCATTGGTCTTGTCAAACAAAGCTTTTTGTTGGTCAGTACTTGTCAAGAAGTCAATGAATTTTTGAGCGCCATCAAGGTTTTTCGCACCTGCAGGGATAACCCAAGCTTTACCACCACCAAAGGCAGCATATTGTTTTCCGTTTGGAAGAGTTGGAATCGTTGCGACACCGTAGTTTACTTTAGCTTCTTTCAATGAAGCAGCTTTCCAAGGACCATCGATGATAGCAGCTGTTTTACCTTCTTGGAATTGTGTTTGGATGAAGTTAGCAGCAGCTTTTGTATCTTGCAAACCTTTTGGCCATTTAGCATACCAAGTTTTTGCATATTCGATACCATCGACAGAACCTTGGTTGTTCAATCCAATATCTTTAGGATCTGTACCGTCTTTACCAAATACATAACCGCCGTTACCTGAAAGTAAACCGTAAGTGTAGTAGAAGTTTGTCCAGTCAGCTAAGAAGGCAGTTGTTTTACCAGGTTCGCTAGCGAAGTCGTACTTGCTATCTTTTGCAAGATTTTCAAGATCACCAAATGTTTTTGGAGCTTCGCTTACAAGATCTTTGTTATAGTAGAGAACCAAAGTTTCGATGACAGCAGGTGCACCGTAAACTTTACCACCGTTTGTTACAAGAGCTTCAGTTGTTTTATCTGTATGGCTATCTTTGTTTAAAGTCACTTCAGCCAATTGACCATCGCTACCAAGACCACCTACACGGTCGTATGGAGCCATCATTACGTCTGGAGCTTTTTTAGATTGGTTATCAAGAGAAAGGTTATCCAATCCACCAAGAGCATCACCAGTCTTGATGTTAATTTTTACGCCATTTTCTTTTTCAAAAGCTTTTGCAGCTTCTTCAACATAAGATTTGTAGCCTTTGTCTACATAGACGTTGATTTCTTTACTTGCCTCAGAAGAACCTGATGAGCTATTGCTACAAGCAGCAAGTAAGAAGCCGGCAAAACCAACTGTACCAAGTACAGCAGCACTACGTAAAATTGTACGTTTCATGATTTATTCCTCCTAAAGAATAAAAAAAGATAATAATTAGAAACCGTTTTAGACAAACGTTTTCCTAAAACGTCTTAAGTATATCACAAGGCGAAAACGTTTGCAAGTAGTTTTAAACAATTTTTTTTAAAAATATTTTAATTCCGAACTTTCTTCTATAAAGTGCATCAAATTCGTTGACATTAGGCAAAGGAAAGAATACACTAAGGGAGTGAGGACATTCTGAAAAAAGTTAAAAAGTTTTTAAGAAATCCCTTGCAGAAAATATGGAAAAAGTTTATAATGACATGGTACGCAAACGTTTTCGCAAAAATTGCGTAAACTGAGTTGCGCCTGTTCGATTTTTAACAAAGAGTAGAGCCGCTTGAGAGCTGGATACGACTCTGCAACGATACCCATACCGTGCACCGAATCGCAGGCTTCAAAGAAATAAAAAGAGGTGGTAACCCATGAAAAAACGTCAAAGTGGTGTTTTGATGCACATTTCTTCCCTTCCTGGACAATACGGGATCGGATCATTCGGTCAATCAGCATATGATTTTGTTGATTTCCTCGTTCGGACCAAGCAACGTTACTGGCAAATCTTGCCGCTTGGTACAACTAGTTATGGAGACTCTCCATACCAATCTTTCTCAGCTTTTGCTGGGAACACTCATTTTATTGATTTCGATCTTTTGATCGAGCAAGGTTTGTTGACAGAAGCAGACCTTAAAGGAGTGGACTTTGGTCAAGATCCTACTCAAGTGGATTATGCAAAGGTTTTCGAACAACGTCGTCCCTTGCTTGAAAAAGCCGTTGCGAATTTCTTAAAATCAAGTGATCAAAAAGAATTCCAAGAATTTTGTGAAGCCAATGCTTCTTGGTTGGAGCTCTTCGCAGAATACATGGCTATTAAAGAACACTTTGATTTGAAAGCTTGGACAGAGTGGCCAGATGCAGCTATTCGTGCACGTGAACCAAAAGCTTTGGCTCAATACCGTGAAGAATTGGCGGATCAATTGACTTACCATCGTGTGACTCAATTCTTCTTCTTCCAACAATGGTTGGCCTTGAAAGCTTATGCCAATGACCATCACATTGAAATCGTCGGAGACATGCCAATCTATGTAGCGGAAGATTCAAGTGACATGTGGGCGAACCCTCATCTCTTCAAAACAGATAAAAACGGGAAAGCGACTTGCATCGCAGGATGCCCGCCAGATGAATTCTCAGCAACTGGTCAACTTTGGGGGAACCCAATCTATGACTGGGAAGCAATGGACAAAGATGGCTACCAATGGTGGATTGAACGCTTGCGTGAAAGCTTCAAGATCTACGACATCGTGCGGATCGACCACTTCCGTGGTTTTGAGTCTTACTGGGAAATCCCTGCTGGATCAGATACAGCAGCACCAGGTAAATGGGTTAAAGGTCCTGGCTACAAACTCTTTGCAGCTGTGAAGGAAGAGCTCGGTGATTTGAACATCATCGCTGAGGACCTTGGCTTTATGACAGATGAAGTCATCGAACTTCGTGAAAGCACTGGCTTCCCAGGAATGAAGATTCTTCAATTTGCCTTCAATCCGGACGATGAAAGTATCGATAGCCCTCACTTGGCACCAAACAATTCTGTGATGTATACAGGAACACATGATAACAACACAGTTCTTGGATGGTACCGCAATGAAATCGACGATCCAACTCGTGAGTACCTTGCTCGTTATACTAACCGGAAAGAGTACGAATCTGTACCGCATGCGATGCTTCGCACCGTCTTTGCTTCCGTCAGCTTCATGGCGATTGCTACGATGCAAGACTTGCTTGAGTTAGATGGCTCAGCTCGGATGAACTTCCCATCTACTCTCGGTGGTAACTGGTCATGGCGAATGACAGCGGATCAATTGACTCCAGCTGTCGAGCAAGAATTGCTTGATTTCACTACGATCTATCGTCGTGAAAACAAAGACTTGAAAAAAGAAGTTAAGAAAGCAAAAAAATAATCTTTCCCTATTAAAATTGTTGAAATAAAGGAGACTTTAAAACATGGAATCATTACAAAAATATGTGATTGATCATCATCAAAAAACAATTGCTGAATGTTCAAATGAAGAATTGTACATTGCCTTGCTAAATTACACGAAGCAAGCAAGCGCTCAAAAGAAATTAAATACTGGTAAGAAAAAAGTTTACTACATCTCAGCTGAGTTCTTGATCGGTAAACTCTTGTCTAACAACTTGATCAACTTGGGTCTTTACGACGATGTTAAAAAAGAATTGTCAGATGCTGGTAAAGACTTGATCGAAGTCGAAGAAGTGGAATTGGAACCATCACTTGGTAACGGTGGTTTGGGACGTTTGGCAGCCTGCTTTATCGACTCTATCTCAAGCCTTGGTTTGACAGGGGATGGGGTTGGTTTGAACTACCACTTTGGTTTGTTCCAACAAGTCCTTAAAAACAACCAACAAGAAACGATTCCAAATGCATGGTTGACTGACCAAAGCTGGCTCGTTCGTTCAAGCCGTAGCTACCAAGTGCCATTTGCACACTTCACATTGACTTCTACCCTTTATGATATCGATGTCCCTGGTTACAAGATTGAAACCAAGAACCGTTTGCGTTTGTTCGACTTGGATTCAGTTGATTCATCTATTATTGAAGATGGTATTAACTTTGACAAGACAGATATCGCTCGCAACTTGACCCTCTTCTTGTACCCAGATGATAGTAACCGTCAAGGGGAATTGCTCCGTATCTTCCAACAATACTTCATGGTATCAAACGGTGCACAATTGATCATCGACGAAGCCATCGAAAAAGGAAGCAACTTGCATGACCTTGCTGACTATGCTGTTGTCCAAATCAACGATACTCACCCATCAATGGTCATCCCTGAATTGATCCGTCTTTTGACAGAACGTGGTATTGGAATGGATGAAGCCATCTCTATCGTTCGTAGCATGACGGCTTACACTAACCACACAATCCTTGCAGAAGCCCTTGAAAAATGGCCACTTGAATTCTTGCAAGAAGTGGTTCCTCACTTGGTTCCAATCATTGAAGAATTGGACCGCCGTGTTCGCGCTGAATACAAAGATCCAGCTGTTCAAATCATCGATGAGAATGATCGCGTACACATGGCGCACATGGATATCCACTATGGATTTAGCGTAAACGGGGTAGCAGCACTTCACACAGAAATCTTGAAGAATTCTGAGTTGAAAGCCTTCTACGACATTTACCCTGAAAAATTCAACAACAAAACAAACGGTATCACATTCCGTCGTTGGCTCATGCATGCCAACCCAACCTTGTCACACTACTTGGATGATATCCTCGGACGTGACTGGCACCATGACGCATCTAAATTGGAAGACCTTCTTTCTTATGAAGATAAAGATGCAGTCAAAGCAAAATTGGAAAACATCAAGTCTCACAACAAACGGAAATTGGCTCGTTTCTTGAAAGACCATCAAGGTGTGGAAATCAATCCTAACTCTATCTTTGATACCCAAATCAAACGTCTCCACGAATACAAACGTCAACAAATGAACGCTTTGTATGTGATCCACAAATACTTGGACATCAAAGCTGGAAATATCCCTGCTCGCCCAATCACTGTTCTCTTTGGTGGTAAAGCAGCTCCTGCCTACACCATTGCACAAGATATCATCCACTTGATCCTTTGCTTGTCTGAAGTGATTGCAAACGATCCAGCAGTAGCTCCACACTTGCAAGTGGTGATGGTTGAAAACTACAACGTAACTGCTGCAAGCTACTTGATCCCAGCTAGCGATATTTCTGAGCAAATCTCTCTTGCTTCGAAAGAAGCTTCAGGTACTGGTAACATGAAATTCATGTTGAATGGTGCATTGACACTTGGTACGATGGATGGAGCCAACGTGGAAATCGCTGAATTGGTTGGACGTGACAACATCTACATCTTCGGTGAAGATTCAGAAACTGTAATCGATCTATATGAGAAATCAGCATACAAATCAGCGGACTTCTATGAACGTGAAGCTATCAAACCATTGGTAGACTTCATTATCAGCGATGCCGTTCTTGCAGTTGGTAACAAGGAACGCTTGACTCGTCTTCACAAGGAATTGATCAACAAAGACTGGTTCATGACTCTTCTTGACTTGGAAGACTACATTGTCACCAAAGAACGTATGTTGGCTGACTACGAAGACCGTGATGCATGGTTGGATCAAGTCATCGTTAACATTGCTAAAGCAGGATTCTTCTCATCTGACCGTACGATCGCTCAGTACAATGAAGATATCTGGCACTTAAACTAATCATTAGTTGTTAGACCAAGGTTCTTAGGACCTTGGTCTTTTTCATTTCTTGTTATTTGGGAAGAAAAAGGAAGGAATTTAAAGAATGGACACTTCTGTAAACAGTGTTGTTTTTTTGAATTTTTCCGAGCCGGCAGGGAAAAAATTACATAATTTTTTATTTTAACCTTCAAATCTAATCTATTGGTATAAAAAAATACTTCCCCTAAAAAAGCCTTCCGGTGAAATTTATAAAAAGAGAAACCGGGATGAAAATCCTTGAAAATAAAGGATTTTTCACAGGTGCTTACATATATTTTCAACTAAAAGATGAGGAAGGTCCGGAAGGTTTGGCGTTTCAAGTTGTTATATCTTTAAAGTAAAATAAAAAATTAAATAGACAAATATTTAAAAATGGTTGATTGTGATACAATAGAGTTAACTGGCAGTAGCATATTTTTGCCTCTACAGTGAGATTTTTTTAAACATAAACAAAAAGGAGAGTTTTGAAAATGAAAAGCTATCGTGAACATGTTTCGAAGCAGGAAAAATTTTCAATTCGTAAGTTATCAGTCGGTGTTGTTTCATTGGCTATCGCTGGATTAGCTACTGTTAATACCTACGGAGCAGAAGTGAAAGCAGATGAGGCAACAGCGCCTGCAACTGAAGCGACTACTACGGATACAGCAACAAGCGATGCAGCTGTTGCAACAAGTTCTAAGTTGACATCTACAACTGTGACAGAAGGAAATAAAATAGTTACGACTACTTATGTAGAATCACCGGAACTTGAAAAAGCAAAAGCTGATGCAGCTACAGAAGGTGTAACCGTTACAGAAGAAGCTGAAAAAGTCCAACCATCTATCACAGCAGCAGAAGCAGATAATAAAGCTCAAACAGCTGAAATCAACACAGTCGTTGAAAACTACAAAAAGGCCAAAGCTGAGTATGAAGCAAAATCTCAAGAAATCACATTGATTGAAAAGAGAAATGCGGAAGCAGAAGCAGATTATCAAAAGAAAGTAGCAGAGTACAATCAGCAAAAGGCAGCTTATGATAAAGCTTTAGAAGAGTACAATGCTAAAAAGGCAGCTTATGATGCCAAAGTAGTAGAAAAAGCAGCAGCGGATAAGGCTAATGCAGAAGCAAAAGCTAAGTATGATGCAGAAATGGCTGTTTACAATACAGCGAAAGCGCAATACGATAAAGATTTACAAGAATACCAAACTAAGAAAGCGCAATACGATAAAGATAAAGCAGCTTATGATCAATTGGTAGCGAAGAAGGCAGAAGAAGATGCTGCTAAGGCTCAATACGAAGCTGATCTTGCAAAATACAATGTAGAAAAAGTACAGTACGAAAATGATTATATTGCTTATCAAAAGAAATTAGCTGAATACGAAGTTGCCAAAAAACAATATACGGACGCGAAACAAGCATACGACAAATATATGACAGACAATGCGTATGCTGACCTTAAAAATGTTTCAACTGTTCAAGATTTGACCTTCCAACGTGAAGGTGGTGCAACTCACACCATTGACGGCATCAGCACTTATCTTACTCGTGATGCTCAAGCTCGTTTAAATACAAGCAATGTACACCAATATGATTCCAATAAATTGGAAGCTTCAGATATTGTAGCGACTAGTCCTTGGGCCAATAATGAAACTGAGTACATTCAAGTGAAAGAAGGCGATAAATTTGTCGTTACTTATGATAACTTGAATCAGTCTAGCATGCGTGAAAATACGGATATGCATCCAATCAAACGTGTGATTTACCGTTATGAGATTTTAAGTCTTCCATCAAATGATGGCAAAGGGATTGCAGCAGTCAACGCAGATCCAACGGTAACCATGACAGTCGGAGCTTCAACAGATAAAGACAAACCTGTTAAGGTTGCTGTCGATGTTGAATTCTATGATGGTGATGGCAATAAATTTGATTTGACTCAACGCAATGCCATTGTCGCTTTGAACTCGCTCAACCACTGGACAGGTGCTTCCTATGTCGATAGTGGAGACAAACCTCGTGCCCTTACAGTAGAAGCCAAAGATAAAGATGGCAACACTGTTCGTGGAACTTGGGATCCATATGCAGATGGTTCATCCATGAGCATTGAAAATAATGAAGTGAAGGTTAAAACAGGAAAAGCAGACTTTGGTACTGCAACTGTTTCCATTTCAGCAGACAACCCTCTCAAAATTGTGACTCAGAAATATGGTTATGTTAAAGATGACACAGGTAAATGGGTTCCTGGTACGACACCTGAGAAGGAAGAAGTAACGGATGCGTTAACTGTAAATGCTTCGGGTTCAGGAAGTGTTCATTCTATTGGTACAGAAGAATTTACCTTTGAAGGTAAGGATGATGTTATCGGATCATACAAAATAGATGCAACTACAGGTCAAATTACGTTCACACCTAAGAAGAAATTTGAAAACGTGGAACACCAAGAATCTGTAAATGTTGGAAATAATAAATTTATTCCAATTCCAAACTCAAGTGTGTCTTATGATGCTGCTACTAAAGAAGTAACTTCCTTTAAAGATAACCAATATATTGAACATGGCTCTGTCTTTAACGGTGAATCTTCAACAACTCTTGAAGGTTGGGATAATCCATCTTCTCCATACCTCTATTATGGTGGAGCAGGCTTGAAGATGTCAGATGGACACTTAGTCTTTACGGCTAATGGTGCCAATGCGGCTGGTCAACCAACGGTTTACTGGTTTGCCATCAACTCAAATGTAGGTCTTCCTAAAGAGCCAGGAGAAGAACCGAAAGAGCCAACAAAACCAACAGAACCAAAGGCTCCAACTCCACCAACGATTACAGTGGAAAATCTACCTGCAGAGCCAACGAAACCAGAAGAACCTAAATCACCAACTCCGCCAACAGCACCTAACTACACTGTGATTACGGTCGATGTGGAGGAACCAAAAGCTCCAACTCCACCAAAAGCTCCAACCCCACCGACTCCTGAAGTCGTTCCAAATACGAATCCGGTGAAACCGGAAGCTGAAGTGAAATGGCATAAGAATAAAGTGGTAACGGAAACAGATATTCCAACCCCACCAACACCAGTTCCTCCAACTCCACCAACTCCATACAACCCACCAACACCAATTGTTCCACCTACACCAATCGTTCCACCAACTCCAGAGGTTCCAATCGAACCAACTCCTGAAGTTCCGGAACAGCCTGTACAACCTGCGCAACCACAAACACCTGCGCTTCCAAATACAGGTACAGAAAGCTCAACTGCAGCTGTTCTTGCAGGTGCGATGGCTGGATTGCTTGGATTGGGTCTTGCACGCAAGAAAAAAGAAGATTAATTCTTGTTTCTTTCGTTCATTCATCTAAATAAAGAAAGTCAGAAGGCAAGTCCTTCTGGCTTTTTTGATGGAGTGATGACCAAATAGTTGAGAAATAGAACAGAATAGTTTTTGGATAAGGAGAGGAAATGGCTTTTATAGACCAAATCGTGTCGAAATGAAGCAGAATAGAAATGGATGACACAAGAAGAAGAGAATGAGGTATACTGGTGGTGTTCGAATGAAAGTTTATAGGACTCCGTTATATCTCTAATCATTCCAATTATACAGTTGCGATGTCTTTTTCATCTTTTGCACACATTACTTTTCCAAATGAATTTCATTTGAACGTATCAGTGATCAGGCAAGTGCTTCCACGGTTTTGAGGCGCTTGCCTTTCTATCTGTATCGCGATATAATAGGGTGTAAGAAATGAAAAGGAGTTTGTATGAAAAAGAAACCTATCTATCTTTATATCCTGTTATTTTTCTCTACGGTTGGAACCCTGACTTCAGCTGTTTCAACCTTTGGAGCTTCAAAGAGTTTTGAGTTGACAGATGATTTTGCTAAACAACTTGGTTTAACAACGGCTCAAGACAAGGCTGACTATGTGACATATTATGAGAAATCAGCCCAACTCAATCAGTCTCCACTAACCTTTTTATTTGTGTCCCTGATTCTGATTGCTTTGCTGGCAACTTTCTATTTCCTCTTTATGAAGCAGGATCTGTTAACAGCACATTATACTTATATGGGGCAGATTTTATTAAGTCAAGCCTTCTCTTGCTATAATTATTTTGCAGGGCGTCCACTATTAGCTAGTTTTTCAAACCCGTCCCTTCGCCAACGATATTTGGCATCTTCATCCATTGCTTTGTTACTCTTGACTGCTTTATCCCTTCTCTTCCTTGGAATTGTTTTGTATAAAACCTTGCGTTTGAGAAAAGCTCAAGCTACAGCATAATAGATAAGTTTGAATGGAGCTCTCTTAGAGGATAAGAGAGCTTCTTGATTGGAGAAAAAAGATGAAAGTATCCTTTGTTTATATTAGTCTGAGTGGAAATACAGAGAGTTTTGTCCGTCGCTTAAGTGACTATTTGCTGGAAGTCCATCCCGGACTTGAAATCGAGAAAGTTCATGTGAAAGACCTGGTCAAAGAGGGCCAGCCCTTCTTTGAAATGACCAATCCTTTTATCACTTTTTTGCCTACCTATTTGGAGGGTGGAAATGGTGTTGACAATGGCGATGTGGAAATTTTGACGACAGATGTTGCGGATTTTATTGCTTACGGAGACAACGCCAGCAAGTGCTTAGGAGTGGTTGGATCAGGCAATCGGAATTTTAACAATCAATATTGTTTAACTGCTAAGCAATACAGCCAACGTTTTGGTTTCCCTATGTTAGCCGATTTTGAAATGCGGGGGATGTTGGGAGATATTAAAAAAGTAGCTGCCATTGTAGAAGAGTTGTACCATCTTTAAAGTAAAGAGAGGCTGGGACAAAAGTCCTAGCCTCTTAATTGTTTTTGGATTGTCGAGCAAGACGCAGTGGTTGAGTGGGCTCTACTACGCTGATTTCATCAGCTTTTACAGCCCTACTCAACTGTGCGGAGGTGGGACGACGAAATCGAATTCTAACGAATTACCGATTTCTGTCCCACTCTCTCTTTTACGGTTTATTTTAATTTTTCTGTGATTTCTTTAGCAAGTAGGAGTCCCAATCGATAGTCTTTGTTGATGGCATGGATGACATCGTTGATATTGTCGGTCTCTTGGATTTTTTCCTTGATGCTATCTTTGAAAGCTTGATCTTTCAAGAGTTGCTCTTGTAAGAGCCGTTGTAGTTTTTCTCTTTCGTACTTGTTGAATAAAAAGAGGACCACTAAACTGATGAGGATTAAGATGTAAACGGTTTGATTCATAGATTTCTCCTGTATATAAAGGATTTGAAAATGTAGAGAATGAAGGGCATTAGGCATGAGAAAAGGAGTGAGAAAGAACTAAATTGAATCGCATTTAGTTTCTCCTCTCACTCCCATATGAGATGTTCTACTTATCAATCATTAGATAAGAAATTACATTTTCTCAGGGGCATCGACACCAAGTAAGCGAAGGGCTTCTTTTAAGACTACTGCAGTTGAGTAGCTAAGAGCAAGACGGCTTTCGCGTTCTGGGCTTTCATCCAAGATACGAGTGTGTGCATAGTATTTGTTGAAGGCTTGAGCCAAGTTGATAGCATATTTTGCGATCAAGGATGGATCATAGTTTTCAGCGGCACGTTTGACAACACGAGAGAAGTCTTGGAGAAGCTTGATGATTTCCCAGCTTTCTGGGTCGCTCAAGCTGTAAGTCGCATCTGTAGATGGTGTGAAGTTGGCTTTACGAAGGATTGATTGGATACGAGCGTAAGCGTATTGAACGTAAGGTCCAGTTTCTCCTTCGAAGGATACCATGGCTTCGAGGTCGAAGTCATAACCGTTGCGACGGTCTGTCTTCAAGTCGTAGAATTTAACCGCACCAACACCGACTGCATGTGCCACTTCTTCCTTGTTTTCCAATTCAGGGTTCTTTTCTTCGATCTGCGCTTTGGCACGAGAGATGGCTTCTTGAAGAGTTGGTTCGAGAAGGATGATATTTCCTTTACGAGTTGACAATTTTTGGCGGTTTTTTGTCACCAAACCAAAGTCAACGTGAACCATATCGTCGCTCCAGTCAAATCCCATTTTCTTCAGAACAGCTTTCAACTGACGGAAGTGGTTGGATTGTTCTTGACCTACAGCATAGATGTTTTTCACAAAGTTGTAAGTCCGTGCACGGTAGATAGCGGTTGCGATATCACGCGTGATGTAAAGAGTGGCACCGTCTGATTTCTTAATCATAGCTGGTGGAAGGTTCACATCATCGAGCTCAACGATGCTAGCACCCTTAGACTCTTTCAACAAGCCTTTGTCTTCAAGGATTTGGACCCCTTCGTCCATCTTGTCGTTGTAGAAAGCTTCTCCGTTCAAGCTATCAAACTCAACACCGAGGAGTTTGTAGATACGGTTGAATTCCACCAAGCTTTCGTCACGGAACCATTGCCACAATTCAGTTGCTTCTGGATCCCCATCTTCCAATTTTTTGAACCAGAGACGTCCTTCATCATCAAGCTCAGGATCGTTTTCGATTTCAGCGTTGATTCGAACGTAAAGTTTTAGCAATTCATCGATTGGGTTAGCTTCGACAGCTTCCTTGCTACCCCATTTTTTGTAGGCCACCATCAAGAGACCAAACTGTTTACCCCAGTCCCCCAAGTGGTTGATTTTAATCGTGTTGTAGCCCATTTTGCGGAAGATGTTTGAAAGAGCATCCCCGATAACGGTTGAGCGCAAGTGACCAACTGAGAATGGTTTTGCAATATTTGGACTTGAAAGGTCGATGGTAATGTTTTGGCCATGACCTTCGTCTTGTTGACCGTAGTCTGCACCTGCTTCGATGACGGATTTGATTACTTGATCAGAGATCTTAGATTTGTCTAAGAAGAAGTTCACGTAAGGTCCAGTTGCAACGACTTTTTCGAAGGCGCTTTGGTCGATCTTTTCAGCAATATCTGCAGCGATTGCTTGAGGAGCCTTGCGTTCCACTTTTGCAAGTGAGAAGGCTGGAAAAGCAATGTCACCAAGATCAGATGATTTTGGTTGTTCAAGCAAGTTTAAAATAGCATCTTGGTCAAGAGAGTCAATCACTTTGGCCAATTCACTAGCAATGAGTTCTTTATTGTTCATATTAGCTCCTTAGTCCTTTTAACTATTATTTTAACACAATTCTGAGCGAATTTTCAATTTTTTTGGTATAATTTAAAGTATATTTATTCAAAAGTGGAGGTCCAATGAAAAAGACAGAACGTCACCTTTTGATTCAACAAATGATTCGAAATGAAAAATTGTCGACTCAAAAAGAGATTCAGGATCGATTAGAAGCAAAAGGAATTGCTGTAACGCAAACAACTCTGTCACGAGATTTGCGCGATCTGGGTCTAGTCAAGGTGAAACGAAAAGACCAGTTGTATTATATTTTGCCAAATGAGCCTGAGGTGGCAGAGATTTATATTATGTTGTCCAGCCATGCCAAGTCGGTCTCACGAGCAGAATTCACTTTGGTTTTGCGGACAGAACTAGGAGAAGCAGCTCTCTTGGCCAATGGTGTAGATGAAATGTCAGATGAGCGTATTTTGGGGACAGTAGCAGGGGCCAATACCCTCTTGATTGTCTGCCGTGACCAAGATGCGGCCATTGAAATTCAAAATGAAATTTTAGGGATGATGCAGTAATCAAGCCCTGTTAAGATGTCAAAAGGAGGAAGATAGTGAGCTATCTACTCCTGTTTTCATCTATGGAGCTTGTGTCAGAAAATGATGCAACAGTAAGGAATAAAGAAGTATGGCAGTAGAGAAAATATCCCCTGGAATGCAGCAGTATCTAGATATCAAAAAAGACTATCCGGATGCCTTTTTGCTGTTTCGAATGGGAGATTTTTACGAATTATTTTATGAAGATGCAGTGAATGCAGCTCAAATTTTAGAGATTTCCTTAACCTCACGGAATAAAAATGCAGAGAATCCGATCCCCATGGCGGGTGTTCCCTACCACTCGGCCCAGCAGTATATTGATGTTCTCATTGAACAGGGATATAAGGTCGCGATTGCAGAACAAATGGAAGACCCTAAAGAAGCCAAGGGGGTCGTTAAGCGTGAAGTCGTACAGGTGATTACGCCGGGTACAGTGGTGGATTCGACCAAGCCAGATAGTGAGAACAACTTCCTGGTTGCTTTGGATCGTTCAGGAAATGAGTATGGGCTAGCCTATATGGATCTGGTGACAGGGGAGTTTCAGGTGACGACCCTCAATGACTTTAGCATGGTTTGTGGAGAAATCCGCAATTTACGTGCGCGTGAGGTGGTCCTGGGTTATGAGTTGCCAGAACAGGAAGAGCGTGTGTTTGTTAGCCAGATGAATCTCTTGCTGTCACATGTAGAGACGGCGCTCGACGATGTTCAACTCTTAGGGGATCATCTGAGTGAGCTCGAAAAGAAAACGGCTGGAAAACTTCTCCAGTATGTCTACCAGACACAAATGCGGGAATTGAGCCACCTCAAAAAAGCCCATCATTATGAGATTTGCGATTTCTTGCAGATGGACTTTGCGACCAAGGCTAGTCTTGATTTGACAGAGAATGCGCGGACTGGGAAGAAACATGGTAGCTTGTATTGGTATTTGGATGAAACCAAGACGGCCATGGGCGGTCGTTTGTTGCGGTCCTGGATTCAGAAACCCTTAGTCGATTTGAAACGGATTCGAGAGCGCCAGGACATCATTCAGGTCTTTATGGATCATTTCTTTGAACGGAGCGATTTGACCGACAGTCTCAAAGGGGTCTATGACATTGAACGCTTAGCGAGTCGTGTTTCCTTTGGCAAGATCAATCCTAAGGATCTCTTGCAGCTAGGAGATACTCTGGGGCATGTGCCGACGATCAAGTCGATTCTACTGGGGATTGGTGATCCAGTCTTAGATGTCTTAATTGCACGCTTGGATGAACTTCCTGAATTGCACCGCTTGATTACCTCAGCTATTGCTCCGGAAGCGTCTGCTGTTATTACGGAGGGAAATATCATCCGAACTGGCTTTGACGAGCAATTGGATCAGTATCGTGTCGTTCTTCGGGATGGTACTGGTTGGATTGCTGAGATTGAGGCCAAAGAGCGCGAAGCCAGTGGCATTACAGGTCTAAAAATCGATTACAACAAGAAGGATGGCTATTATTTCCATGTCACCAATTCTCAATTGAGTCACGTTCCTGCTCACTTTTTCCGCAAGGCGACCTTGAAAAATTCAGAACGCTTTGGTACGGAGGAATTGGCACGCATCGAAGGAGATATGCTAGAGGCGCGTGAGAAGTCTGCTAATCTGGAATATACGATTTTTATGCGGATTCGTGAAGAAGTTGGCAAGTATATCCAACGTCTGCAACAGTTAGCTCAGGCGATTGCGACGGTTGATGTTTTACAAAGTTTAGCCAGTGTCGCTGAGTCGCAACAGTTGAATCGTCCCTTCTTTCATGAAGAACGACGAATCGCGATCGACAAAGGTCGTCATCCGGTTGTTGAGAAAGTGATGGGAGCCCAGTCCTATATTCCTAATAGCATCTTTATGGATGAAGAACGGGATATTCAGCTGATTACGGGGCCAAATATGAGCGGGAAGTCTACCTATATGCGCCAATTGGCGATCATTGTGATTCTTGCCCAAATTGGCTCTTATGTTCCAGCGCAAAGGGCTGAATTGCCAATCTTTGATGCGATTTATACCCGGATCGGAGCTGCTGATGACCTGGTATCGGGTCAGTCTACCTTTATGGTGGAAATGATGGAGGCCAATCATGCCATTCGCAAGGCAACGCCTCAGTCCTTGATTTTATTTGATGAGTTGGGACGGGGAACGGCGACCTATGATGGGATGGCCCTCGCCCAGTCCATCATCGAATACATTCACGATCGAACCGGTGCCAAAACCTTGTTTGCAACCCACTACCATGAGTTGACGGCACTCTCAGAGACCTTGTCTCGCTTGGAAAATGTCCATGTTGCGACCTTGGAGCGAGATGGTCAGGTTACCTTCTTGCACAAGATTGAACCCGGCCCA
Organism: Streptococcus sp. CF8_Ac1-9; assembly: GCF_024295565.1. NCBI lineage: Bacteria > Bacillati > Bacillota > Bacilli > Lactobacillales > Streptococcaceae > Streptococcus > Streptococcus sp. CF8_Ac1-9. Next base: position 114,483 of record NZ_JANCOY010000004.1, on the reverse strand, counting down.
GCAGATAAGTCTTATGGGATTCACGTGGCCAAGATCGCTGGTTTGCCAGAAGAATTATTGAAGCGGGCGGATGCGATTTTGACCAAGCTCGAAGGACAAGCCCAGCAAGTACCGCTTGCGGATGCAACTCCTAAAAAGGAAGTGTCTTCGCAGGTTGCTGAACAAATGTCCCTCTTTGAGGAAGTGACAGAAAATACAGTGATCACAGAATTGAAAAATTTGGATCTCTACAATATGACTCCCATGGAAGTCATGATGGCAGTCGCCGAATTGAAAAAGAAATTGTAAAAAGAAGATCCTCGTAATAGCGAGGATCTTTTATTGAAGACAAAGTCATCTTAGAAACTTTCCTTAGGTGAGTACGGACGTTAGGTGAAATTATCCAGTGGATGATTTCAGCAATCCAGGAAGTTCCAAGACTAATTATTGAGCCCCTTCGCTCTTTAATTTCTGGGCTCAGGCTAAAACAGTTTCCCAAACTGTTTTACTCTCAAAACTCCCGAGTGCCTGAAACACAATTGTTTCAGGCACTTTTCTCACAACGGAAAGTTTCAGTAGATGATTGAACAACTATAACGAGTATATTTTTTATAGAATTTATTAGATTTGTATAAAGGAACAGTTTATCTCTACTTTCAGATCCTCGTAGCACTGAGGATCTTTTTGCTTAGTGGTTAGCAATGCTTTGATTGATTTCTTGGACTTGTTTTTTATAAAAATGATGGGAGACCAACCAGATGATCACGTAAACGAGGGTGAATTCGACAACGAGTGAGAAGTAAAATCCGAGTCGTGCTGGAAACCAGCCGGCCAAGGTAGCTAGGGGAATAAACCCAAGTAACATGAGTAGGTAATGGCTCAGAGTAGCCCGTAAGAGGCTCCAGTCTTTTTGAAAGAGGAGACTTCCGAAGCTAAAGAGGACCCCAATCGCACCCCAAACGAGAGCACAATAGAGCATGACCAGTGAGCCGTGAACATGATGCAAGAACATCCAGCGACCGACTGCAGAGTTGGGACTTAAGGGAAGGTACAACTCAGGTGAGAAGAGATAGGAAAAGAAGATGGATAAGATGAGCCCGATGAGAATGCCTTTCAGGGCGTCAGAAAAAGATTGTTTTAGCATGATAATTTCTCCTTAATGGCTTTCAAGTAACGACGGGAGGAGTAGGTCAGACTCCCGTTTTTAAGATAGATTTGCACCGATCCTCCACTGGTAAAGTGCAGGTGATCGATTTCTTTTGTGTTGATAATTTCAGATTGGGAAATTTTGAGAAAGCAGGTCGGCAAGTCTTCAGATAGCTGATAGAGTGGCCCAGTCAGAATAAATTGATCTGTTATGGTCTCGCCAATTACTTGCCGATTTTCAATGTAAAAACGTTGGAATAGCTGGCTTTCGATCAGGTAAGCTTCCCCATCCTTTTTAGCACGTAAGCGCCCTTTTTGATCCAATTCTTCCACAAAGTCACGAATTTTCTCTACACGCGCAGACAGTGCAGGTGCTGTGATCATCACCGCTTCTTCTTGGAAGTGGGAATCAATGTGTACTTCAACTTTCATAAGATCGTTTCTCCCTCCTTTGGGTAAAGTCGGTTGGCCTGCTAGCCCGGCTCCTTCTTTACACTACTATTAAACACTTTTTCCAAAGGGAAGACAAGGAGATTTGTCTATGTGGTCGTTTTCTTTGCCTATGCGGTTTTTAAGGAAGAAGATGGGACTGGCCTCTATTTTTTAAGAAAGGGAGTCTTGTGGATCTGTGGTATAATAGAGCTACATGTATCGGTGAAAAAATAGGTAAAGGAGCAGACATGTCACAGATTATTGAATTGCCAGAAGTCCTAGCCAATCAGATTGCGGCAGGTGAAGTGATTGAACGACCTGCTAGCGTGGTCAAGGAATTGGTTGAAAACTCGATCGATGCTGGAGCTAGCCAGATCGTTGTTGAAATCGAAGAAGCAGGATTGAAGTCGATTCGGATTACAGACAATGGGGAAGGAATTGCGCACGATGAGGTCGCTTTGGCCCTCCGTCGACATGCGACCAGTAAGATCAAGAGTCAAGCGGATCTTTTTCGTATTCGAACGCTTGGTTTTCGTGGTGAGGCCATGCCTTCCATTGCTTCTGTCAGTATTCTAACCCTTCTAACGGCGCAAGAAGGAGCTGCCCACGGGACCAAATTGGTCGCAAAGGGTGGCGAAATTGAGGAATTGGAGCCAGCGACAAGCCCTGTCGGGACCAAGATCACAGTGGAAGATCTCTTTTTTAATACCCCTGCTCGTCTCAAGTATTTAAAGAGCCAGCAGGCAGAGTTGTCCCATATCGTGGATATTCTCAACCGCTTGAGTTTGGCTCATCCTGAGATTGCCTTTACCTTGATCAATGATGGAAAAGAAATGACCAAAACAGCGGGGACTGGTAATCTCCGGCAGGCGATTGCGGGCGTCTATGGCCTCGCGTCTGCCAAGAAGATGGTGTCCATTGAAAACCGTGACCTAGATTTTGAAGTGACGGGCTTTGTGTCTTTGCCTGAATTGACTCGTGCCAATCGCAATTACATCAGTCTCTTTATCAACGGCCGTTATATCAAGAATTTCTTGCTCAATCGGGCTATTTTAGACGGCTACGGCAGTAAACTCATGGTGGGCCGCTTTCCGCTCGCGATCATTAATATCAAGATCGATCCTTACTTAGCGGATGTCAATGTTCACCCCACTAAGCAAGAGGTTCGCATCTCCAAAGAACGAGAACTAATGGCCTTGATCTCCCAGGCTATTGCGAACGCCTTGAAAGAGCAGGACCTGATTCCGGATGCTCTAGAAAATCTAGCCAAGTCGACTATTCGTCGAACAGAAAAGCCAGTACAGACGACCCTGCCTTTAAAAGAAAACCGTCTCTATTATGACCGAGAGAGTCAAGATTTCAAGCTTCGACCAGAGGTGGCAGATCCTCAACGGCCTCTAGCAGATGAGACTGCTACTGAAGCTAGAATCCAAGAAAACCCAGTAGAAAAACCGACAAGCGCGATCAAGTTTGCGGAAAGAAAGGCTGTGGTTTATGATGAACTGGATCACCCAGAGCTGGATCTGGCTAGTCTAGACAAGGCCTATGATAAGTTGGATGGGGAAGAACATTCGACCTTCCCAGAGTTGGAATATTTCGGTCAAATGCATGGAACCTATCTCTTTGCCCAAGGCAATGGAGGTCTCTACATCATTGACCAGCACGCGGCCCAAGAGCGGGTCAAATACGAAGAATACCGGGAGAGCATTGGGGACGTAGACGGCAGTCAGCAACAACTGCTGGTTCCTTATATCTTTGAGTTCCCTGCAGACGATCTGATCCGCCTGCAACAGCGCAAACACCTCCTAGAGGAAGTGGGAGTTTATCTTGAAGAGTACGGAGCCAACCAGTTGATCTTGCGGGAGCATCCGATCTGGATGAAGGAAGAAGAGATTGAGTCGGGCATCTATGAGATGTGTGACATGCTCCTCTTGACCAAGGAAGTGTCCATCAAGAAATACCGAGCTGAGTTGGCCATCATGATGTCCTGCAAACGCTCCATCAAGGCCAATCACACACTGGATGATTACTCTGCACGGGATCTGATCTATCAACTGTCCCAATGTGACAACCCTTATAACTGCCCTCATGGCCGTCCTGTCTTGGTCAACTTCACCAAGTCGGATATGGAAAAGATGTTCCGACGTATTCAGGAAAATCACACCAGTTTACGGGAATTGGGCAAGTATTAAACAAACAATAAAGGAAGATTATGTACGAATACATTAAAGGAATCTTAACAAAAATCACTGCTAAATACATTGTGGTAGAAACAGCTGGGATCGGCTATCTCTTGCATGTGGCCAATCCTTATGCCTACTCTGGAAAAATGAATCAAGAGGTGCAAGTCTATCTGCACCAGGTGGTTCGGGAAGATGCTCATCTTCTCTATGGTTTTGCGACCGAAGAAGAGAAACAGCTCTTTTTAAACTTGATCTCAGTCTCTGGTATTGGACCTGTCTCAGCTCTGGCTATTATCGCTGCAGATGACAATGCAGGCCTTGTCCAAGCCATCGAAAGCAAGAATATTACCTACTTGACCAAGTTTCCGAAGATCGGCAAGAAAACAGCCCAACAGATGGTCTTGGATCTGGAAGGTAAGATCAATCTTGACCTAGAAGATGCACCGGCTCAGTCCAAAGCCAAAGTTGCAGAAGAAAACCAAGCCCTTGAAGAAGCTATGGAAGCTATGTTGGCATTGGGATACAAGGCAACGGAACTCAAGAAAATCAAGAAATTCTTTGAAGGAACTTCTGATACTGCTGAAAACTACATCAAGTCTGCCCTGAAGATGTTGGTGAAATAGGAGGTTCCTATGCCAAAACGTTGTGGCTGGGTCAAAATGACCAACCCGCTCTATGTGGCCTACCATGATGAGGAATGGGGACGGCCCCTCCATGATGACCAGGCCCTTTTTGAGTTACTCTGTATGGAGACCTATCAGGCTGGCCTATCTTGGGAGACGGTGCTCAATAAACGGCAGGCTTTCCGAGAATCTTTTCATGGTTACCATCTTCAACGCGTCGCAGAGATGACGGATGAAGAACTGGAATCCTTGTTAGACAATCCAGCTATCATCCGAAATCGTGCCAAGATCTTTGCGACACGGGCCAATGCTCAAGCCTTTCTACAAGTCCAGAAGGAATTTGGATCGTTTGATGCTTATCTTTGGTCTTTTGTCAATGGGAAAACCATCGTCAATGATGTTCCAGATTACCGACAGGCTCCAGCGAAGACAGCTCTTTCTGAGAAGCTAGCCAAGGACCTCAAAAAGCGTGGTTTTAAGTTTACAGGTCCCGTTGCGGTCCTGTCCTACCTACAAGCAACAGGTCTGGTCAATGATCATGAGAATGCTTGTGAATGGAAATAGGAACAATAAAAAGTCGCAGGTTGCGACTTTTTTAAATAATTTAGGAAATTGTGTTAAAATGAAATGAAAATTACGAATAGTATAAGTAGGAGGCACCATGAAGGCGGAAATTATTGCAGTTGGAACAGAAATTCTAACAGGACAAATTGTCAACACCAATGCTCAATTCTTGTCTGAAAAATTAGCTAGTTTAGGGATTGATGTCTATTATCATGTGGCGGTAGGAGACAATGAAGGTCGTCTCTTCTCGACCATTGAGACAGCTTCAAAACGCAGTGATTTGGTGATTTTATGTGGTGGACTTGGGCCAACAGAGGATGATTTGACCAAGCAAACCCTTGCTAAGTTTTTAGGGAAAGAACTGGTTTTTGATCCAACAGCGCTTGCCAAACTCGACACCTTCTTTGCCAGTCGCCCTGATTATGTCCGGACGCCCAATAATGAGCGGCAAGCACAATTGATTGCCGGTTCAATCCCCCTTCAAAACCGTACAGGTCTCGCGGTTGGAGGTTTGATTGAAGTCGACGGTGTGACCTATGTCGTTCTACCTGGTCCACCAAGTGAGTTAAAACCCATGGTCAATGAACAATTGGTGCCTCATTTGACAACAGGGGAACAGCTCTTTTCAAGAGTCTTGCGCTTCTTTGGAATTGGGGAAAGCCAGCTGGTTACGATCCTAGCAGATATCATTGAAGAGCAGAGTGATCCGACAGTTGCCCCTTATGCCAAGACAGGAGAAGTAACCTTGCGTCTATCTACAAAGGCGAAGGATCAAGCTTCAGCGGATGCTAAGCTCGATGTCTTAGAAAAGGAAATCTTATCACGCCACACCCTGGATCATCAACCTTTGCAAGAGTTGTTTTACGGTTATGGGGATGACAATTCGATGGCCAAGGTGGCCTTTGATCTCTTGAAACGGACTGGTAAGACCATTACAGCTGCAGAAAGCCTGACGGCTGGCCTCTTCCAAGCGACTTTGGCAGATTTTTCAGGGGCGTCTAGCATCTTTGCAGGTGGTTTTGTCACCTATAGTCTGGAAGAAAAAAGCAAGATGTTGTCTATTCCAGCTCAAGAGTTGGAGCAACATGGAGTGGTGTCTCATTTTACAGCTCAAGCCATGGCTTCACAGGCCCGTAAGTTAACAGGATCCGATTATGGTGTTAGCCTGACCGGAGTTGCGGGGCCAGATAGTCTAGAAGGGCACCCAGCAGGGACTGTCTTTATCGGACTTGCGACTCCAAATGGAGTGGATAGTGTCCAAGTTAATATCGCTGGACGTAGCCGGGCGGATGTCCGCGAAATTGCAGTTCTTCATGCCTTTAATTTGGTGCGCTTGGCTGTATTAAATGGTGAAAATTTGGTATAATGAAGCTTGTGCCAAATGAAGAATAATTCTAAAAATGGATAGGAAATGTGCCTTTCAAAGACCGGAAAACGTCGGTGAGTTGCATGCATTTCCTGTATAGTAAAAACATAGGAGAAAAGAATGGCGAAAAAACAGAAAAAATTAGATGATATCTCTAAGAAATTTGGAGATGAGCGTGAAAAAGCGCTCAATGATGCCCTGAAATTGATCGAAAAAGACTTTGGTAAGGGATCGATCATGCGTTTGGGTGAACGTGCAGAGCAAAAAGTACAAGTCATGAGCTCTGGTTCCTTGGCGCTTGATATTGCCTTGGGTGCTGGTGGTTATCCAAAAGGTCGGATCATCGAAATCTATGGTCCAGAATCATCTGGTAAAACAACCGTTGCCCTCCATGCAGTAGCGCAAGCACAGAAAGAAGGAGGCATTGCTGCCTTTATCGATGCGGAGCATGCCTTGGATCCATCTTATGCAGCAGCTCTTGGGGTCAATATCGACGAACTTCTCTTGTCTCAACCAGACTCAGGGGAACAAGGACTTGAAATTGCTGGTAAATTGATCGACTCTGGTGCGGTAGATTTGGTGGTTGTCGACTCTGTTGCAGCCTTGGTACCTCGTGCGGAAATCGATGGAGATATCGGGGATAGCCACGTTGGTTTGCAAGCTCGGATGATGAGCCAAGCGATGCGTAAGCTTGGAGCTTCGATCAATAAGACCAAGACCATTGCTATCTTTATCAACCAATTGCGTGAAAAAGTTGGGGTCATGTTTGGGAACCCTGAAACCACACCTGGTGGTCGTGCCCTGAAATTCTATGCTTCGGTTCGTTTAGATGTCCGTGGAAACACTCAAATCAAGGGGACTGGGGACCAAAAAGATACCAACGTTGGTAAGGAAACCAAGATCAAGGTTGTGAAGAACAAGGTAGCTCCACCGTTCAAAGAAGCCATGGTCGAAATCATGTACGGGGAAGGAATTTCACGTACAGGTGAATTGGTGAAGATTGCAACAGATTTGGATATCATCCAAAAAGCGGGTGCGTGGTACTCCTATAATGGCGAAAAAATTGGTCAAGGATCTGAAAATGCTAAGAAATTCTTGGCTGACCACCCAGAAATTTTTGACGAAATCGACCACAAGGTTCGGGTTCATTTTGGTTTGATCGAAGAAGACGAAGCAGTGAAAACCCTTGATAAAACTGAAGAAGCAGCTCCTGTCGTAGAAGAAGTAACTCTAGATTTAGATGACGCGATTGAAATTGAAGATTAATTTTTTTCAAAATAGGTCGCTAGACTGATGGTTTTTGTGTTATAATTTAATACGATAGTATTATCGTGTAGCGAAAGGAGTGCATGCATGATTAAAATTTATACAGTGTCAAGTTGCACCAGCTGTAAAAAAGCAAAGACTTGGCTCAACGCTCACCAGCTAACTTATAAAGAACAAAACCTCGGTAAGGAAGGGATCACCAAAGAAGAATTATTGGATATCCTTACAAAGACTGAAAATGGAGTGGCAAGTATTGTCTCTTCAAAAAATCGATACGCTAAAAATCTAGGAGTGGACATCGAAGACTTGAGTGTCAATGAAGTCATTGACATCATCATGGAAACACCTCGTATTCTTAAAAGTCCGATCTTGGTAGATGACAAACGTCTCCAAGTGGGCTACAAAGAAGACGATATTCGTGCCTTCTTGCCACGATCAGTTCGAAATGTAGAAAATGCAGAAGCGCGGATGCGTGCAGCTCTTTAAAGCGAATGAAAATCAGAAACAATTGTTTCTGATTTTTTCTTGTTAAAAAACGGAATGAAAAGAAGTTTACTGCGCCATTTTACGAAATCTATGATACAATATTTTAGAAAACAATAACTAGTAAGGAATGGAAAATGAAAAGGAAAATCTTCTTATTGGGTGCGCTTGTATTGTGTTTGACTGGATGCGGTCAAAAAAAACAAGCGAAAACGCCAAATTCAAGTGAGCAAAAGGCAATCCAAGCAAAAGCAGAGCAGCTACAAAAGGATAATAAGAGTATTCTGCAAAAAGCTGAAGAAAATAAGGTCATCACTAGAACCTTTGTCTTTCCAAAAGATGATAAGGGGACACAACAGACGCAAATTGTCACCTATGTGGGGAACACCTTTAAAAAATTGGAGACCATCAATGTGACGGCAACCGATGAGGAGTTGAAAAAAGGGATCCAACAGGTTGGAATAGAGGAAGCGCAAAAGCAATTGAGAGAATCCTTTAACAAGGACGATGCCTTTAAGGAAGCTTTGACAGTGCCAGGTTTCACAGCTGATTTAACCTTGGAAAATGAGAATGAATACAAGGTAACCATCACCTATGACTTTGAAGCGATGGATGTGAAGAAAGCCGAAGGCATGACTTACTTCAAAAACAATCACTTACCGGAGTTGTTGAAGCTGACACCGAGTCAATTTGCGGACAACCTCATCAATGCTGGAGCGAGTGAGCAAAAATAAAAAAACAGTTTAGCTAAAATAGCTCAAAAATGCTTGAAAAAGCCGTAAAATCAAGGGCTTGGCCGTTGTGGAAAACTCTTAATTATGGTATAATAGTAATATTCTAAGGAAAGAGGGTGTTCTTGTGGGATTTACAGATGAAACAGTACGTTTTAATCTTGATGATTCAAATCGTAAGGAAATTAGCGAGACCTTGAAAGATGTTTACTTGTCGCTGGATGAAAAAGGCTACAATCCAATTAATCAAATCGTAGGATACGTACTCAGTGGTGATCCTGCCTATGTACCTCGTTATAATAATGCACGGAACCAAATTCGTAAATATGAACGAGATGAGATCGTGGAAGAATTGGTACGTTATTATTTGAAAGGGCAAGGAATAGACCTCTAATGAGAATTATGGGATTGGATGTTGGTTCAAAGACCGTCGGGGTTGCTGTGAGTGATCCTCTCGGTTTTACAGCTCAGGGTCTTGAAATCATCCAAATCGATGAAGACAAAAAAGAATTCGGTTTGGAGCGCTTGGCCGAATTAGTGGCTCAATACAAGGTAGACCGTTTTGTTGTGGGCTTGCCGAAAAACATGAACAACACAAGCGGACCGCGTGTGGAAGCCAGTCAGGCTTATGGCGCAATGATTGCTGAAAAGTTTGGGTTGCCAGTCGACTACCAAGATGAACGGTTGACAACAGTTGCTGCAGAGCGGATGTTGATTGAGCAAGCAGATATTAGCCGTAGCAAACGCAAAAAAGTTATTGATAAGTTAGCGGCGCAGCTTATTTTACAAAATTATTTAGATCGCAATTTTTAGAAAGAAAACGAGGAAGAATAGTATGGCACATGATCATAACCACGACCATGAAGAACGTGAATTAATCACATTGGTGGACGAACAAGGAAATGAAACCTTGTTTGAAATTCTTTTGACCATTGATGGCAAAGAAGAATTTGGGAAAAACTATGTCCTTTTGATCCCTGCAAATGCAGAAGAAGATGAAAACGGCGAAGTTGAAATCCAAGCTTATTCATTTACAGAAAACGAAGACGGAACAGAAGGCGACCTTCAACCAATCCCAGAAGACTCAGATGCAGAATGGGATATGATCGAAGAAGTCTTCAACAGCTTTATGGAGGAGTAAAAACATCCAGTGGATGTTTTTACCTCAACTCCTAGAAACTAGAAAGAGTTGGTAAGTCCGATGGACTTGCTGTAAAAATGAGAAAGAAATAACTACGAAAGAAAGGAGCGCAAACGTCAGAAGAGGTTTTGTCGCTTTTTTCTTTTAGGAGGAAGATGTGAATAAGATTGAGCAATGGATGAATAGTCGGATCGGTCTGAATTTTCGATCGGGACTGGATCGTATGGAGCAGGCAGTGAGCCTTTTAGGGAGGCCGGATAAGGCTTATCCGATCCTTCATGTGACAGGAACCAATGGGAAGGGATCCACAATCGCCTTTCTGCGTCAATTATTGATGGCTCACGGAAAGAAAGTTGGGACCTTTACTTCTCCTCATATGATCAGTATCCATGACCGGATTTGTATTGGGGATCGGCCGATTTCAGATGAAGATTTTACTCGGATTGGCCAAGAAGTCCAACAAATGGAGCAGACCTTACTTCAAACCCAAGACCAACTCTCTTATTTTGAGATTATCTGCCTCATGGCCCTCTTGTATTTTAAGGAACAAGCAGTGGACGTGGTCTTATTGGAAGTTGGCATCGGAGGGTTACTAGATACCACCAATGTAGTGACAGGAGAAATCGCAGTGATCACTTCGGTTGGCCTCGATCACCAGGAAACACTGGGAGGGACGATTGCGGAAATCGCCCAGCAAAAGGCAGGGATCTTTAAGAAGGGCAAGAAAGCTGTGGTGGGTCCCTTGTCGGATGATGCTATAGCTGTTTGTCAAGAAAAAGCGGAGCAATTGGCTGTGGCTCTCCACGCCTTCCAGAAAGATTTTGGCATAGAGCAGGATCGCTTTTGGAATGAAAGCGTGGAACTTGTCTTGCCGTCTCTAAGCTTGAAGGGTGATTACCAACGGGAAAATGCTGCAGTAGCTCTGGAGGCCTTTTTCCTCTATATGGAGGGCCTAGATCAAGAAGTGGATATAGATCAGGTCAAGCACGCCTTGCAAGAGACGCGGTGGCCGGGACGTCTAGAGTTGTTTGGTGACCAGGTGTATCTGGATGGCGCCCATAATCCACATGCTATGTTGCGCTTGATCGAGTTTGCCAATAGCTTAGCAGGAAAGCGCGTGAAGATTTTATTTGGAGCCCTCAAGCGAAAAGATTATAGCGGGATGCTCCAAACGCTTCAAGCGGGATTGCCGGAAGCTGAATTGATTTTGACGACCTTCCATTACGGGGAAGTGGTGGCACAAGGCGACCGACAAGACCTGCCCTATGTAGCTGACTACAAGGCCTATATCAAAGAATTTATGGATCAGAGTCCTTCAGATGAAGTCTTATTTGTGACAGGATCCTTGTATTTTATTGCGGAAGTAAGGGCATTTTTATTAGAGGGGTAAACAATTGACCTAAAGACTTTCTTGGCGTATACTGGTGGTAGATGGTATACGGTTATGGCGAAAGGAGTCGATCTTAATGAAAAAAATCATGTCTATAATGACCTTGGCAGTAGCCCTTTTCCTGACTGCTTGTAGCCAGCAAGAAAAAGCGACACAGACTTCGAGCAAACAGACGTCTGCTTCATCACAGACTGTGACGTCAGCGAGTGAAGAACAGAAAGAAGGGGTGTCCATAGATGGCAGTTATCGTGGACAGGACGAGGAAAATACGATCCTCTTGGTGGTGACGGGTCGAAAAGGCACGTTTACGGTGCAAGATGCTGATGGAGAAGAAGAGGCCAAAGAGGTTAGTATTGATCCGGTCAATCAATCCATGCGTATCGGAGATGAGCCTTATCGCTATCGGATCGAAGGAAATCAGTTGTCGCTAGAAGACTTGGAACAAGCAGAGGATGATCAAGGAATTATTGTCCTGACCAAGCAATAAGGGACGAGACAAGAGAGAGTGGGACAGAAATCGGTAATTCGTTAGAATTCGATTTCGTCGTCCTACCTCCGCAAAGTTGAGTAGGGTTGAAAAAGCTGACGAAATCAGCGTAGTAGAGCCCACTCAACCACTGCGTCTTGCTCGACAATCCAAAAATAATTGAGAGGCTAGGACTTTTGTCCCACTCTCTTTTTGTTTGTCTAGAAGGGGCTTGGTTGGTCGTTGCAACGGGTAAAAAGAATTGGTATACTAGTAGAAAGAAAAAAGGAGGATGCTGTGACCTTTAGAAAATTACGTCTATTAATGTCCAAATATGGATTTAGTATTTTGTTTATGGGCTTTGAACTATGGGCATCCTTTGCGGCCTTCTTCTGGCTCAATAGATGGTTCCCTCATTGGCTATCTGTTGCAGTCATTGGGCTCTTATATGTGTCGACAATCTTAGCTATTGTTAATCGAAATACCCCGCCTGAAAATAAGGTGACCTGGCTCTTGATTGCCGTCATTCCTGTCTTTGGATCGCTTTTATACCTCATGTTTGGAGAGCGACGTTTGTCCAAAAAGGAAATGATCCAGCTGAAAAATATGGAGTCCATGAAGTTTCGAGAGGACAATAGTCATCAGTTGCGTAAGGAGCTCAAGCAAGAAAGCAAGGCGGTTTATGGCTTGGTCAAGTCGATTTTATCCATGGATCACAATGCGGATCTCTACAATGGGACGGCATCAACCTTTTACCCTCTAGGGGAGGAGATGTATGAGCAACTACTAGAGGATCTGAGAGCGGCGAAAAAATTTATCTTCATCGAGTTTTACATCATTGATGAGGGCTTGATGTGGAACAGTATCCTAGAGATTTTAGAGCAGAAAGTGAAAGAGGGGGTCGAAGTCAAACTCCTTTATGACGACATCGGCTGTATGGCAACCTTGGCTGGGAACTATACCAAACGATTGCGAAAGATGGGGATTGATGCCCATAAGTTTAACAAGGTGATCCCCCGTCTAACAGTGGCTTATAACAACCGAGACCACCGTAAGATCTTGGTCATTGATGGCCAGATCGGCTATACGGGTGGTGTCAATTTGGCAGACGAGTACATCAACCACATTGAGCGGTTTGGTCACTGGAAGGACAGTGCCATTCGTTTAGATGGACGAGCTGTTAAGGCCTTAACGCGACTCTTCCTCATGAACTGGTACATCAACCGTGGGGAAATCGAGGATTTTGACCGCTACCATATTGAAAATAAGGCGGTCGAAGGAGAAGGGCTCTACATTCCCTATGGGAGTGGACCAAAACCGATTTACAAGTCGCAGGTTGGAAAGACAGTCTATCAAAATATGATTAACCAGGCGACGGATTACGTCTATATCACGACTCCTTACTTGATCATCGATTATGATTTGACAGAAGATATCCGCAATGCGGCCCTTCGTGGGGTGGATGTTCGCATCGTGACCCCGTATATTCCGGATAAAAAATTGATCCAAATCGTAACCCGTGGGGCATACTTGGATCTGATGGACGCTGGTGTGAAAATCTATGAGTACACACCTGGTTTTGTCCACAGTAAGCAAGTTCTTGCCGATGATGAAATGGCGGTTGTAGGGTCGATTAACTTTGATTACCGCAGTTTGGTCCATCACTATGAAAATGCTGTCTGGATGTATCGGACGCCTGCCTTGAAAAAGATTCGTGAGGACTTTGACCATATCTTTGAAGTGTCTCAAGAAATTACAGAGGATACCTTCCGCTTTACATGGCACCAAAGCTTAATCAAGGAAATTATGCAATTGTTCGCACCGATGTTGTAAATGTATAAAAACGAAAATCAGAGTCAGGAATCGAGATGCCTGACTCTTTTTCCATAGGACTATGTGGCAAGAGGCTGACATGGTCGGCAGAATTTGGTATACTAGAGAAGATAATGGGCTTTTTTCTAAAAGGAAAGAGCAGAGGAATAGCGAAGAAAAGGAAAAAGAATGAGCGAAAAAGAGCAAGAAATGACTTCGAAAAAGTTAGGGCTTCACGTGGGAGACAGTTTTCAGGATACACGTGAAATTCGCGAAGTGCTAGATAAATCAGTCTTTCGTGAAGAAGAGCCGACTCATAGCCAGCAGGCAGAAGTCTTGGAGGAGCCGGTTGCAATGGAGGCATCAGAGGAAATTAGTGATGCCAAGCCAGAAGCAGTAGCAGAACCTACACAAGAATCTGAACAGGAAGCGGAGCAAACGCTCAGTCGGATGAGTCGTCGTTCGCGTAAGGCGGGAGTTGAAGCGGCAAAAGCGGAAGCATCTAAGGTAGAAGAGAATACGGAAGAGCTAGAAGCAGATGTGGCAGTTGAGCCGATCCGTCGTCAATCCAAGCGTCCAGTGCCCCTAGCGATTCCTTTTGTGTTGAGTCTCTTGATTAGTTTACTGCATGTCGGGGTGCCATTTTTAACCCGTTTTGCAACCAATCAACAATCTCAAAACTTGTATGCTGGCTGGGCAATGACCAAGGGTCAAGTACCGTTTGGTGATTTTTACGGAACCAATGGTCTGCTCTATTATGCAATCAACTGGTTGGGAAGTTTAGCTGGTGGACATTGGATCTTGATGATCCTTCAAGCGATTGCCCTCTTCTTTGCGGGGACTTACCTCTATCGGGTTGTGCGCTTGCTGGTGTCTGATAAAGATACAGCGAAGAATGTCCAGTTACTCTTTTATTTCTTGGTGTTAGGCCTTGGTTTTGGAGGGACTTATGTGACTCTCTTTAGCCTTCCAATCCTATTTGCCAGCATGAATTTCATTTTGGCTTATTTGATTGGGCATCGTAAGGATGAAGGCTTTATCCTTTATGGTGCGATTGCAGCTGTGGCTTTCCTGATTGATCCGATGACCAGTGCCTTGTTTTATTTGTTGGCCTTCCTTGGATTAACAGCCTTTAACATCAAGCAGAAGAGATGGGCGCGTGGCTTTTATCAACTGCTAGCAGCTCTCCTTGGTTTTTCACTCGTCTTTTATCCAATTGGCTATATCACCGTTTTGAATCAGACTTTTGGCTATGCCATTAACCAAGTAACCTATGTCTTTAATGCCTTGAATTTTAGCAATGGACAGACCTTCAGTAATGCCATTTATTATGGACTGTTGGCGCTGGCCTTTGGTCTGGTCTCTGCCTTTTTGATGTCCTTTACGAAGCAAAATAGCAGTGCTCGCCGGATCTTCCGCTTTATGGGATGGGCAGGTAGCCTGGTAGTCCTCATCGTGTCTATTGGTCTTCCGGAGCAAGGCGCTTACCAATTGTTGCCAATGTTGCCATTTGTTCTTCCTTTGTTTGCGATCTGGTTCTCACGAGATGGGGAAGAAAACGATGGGATCGAACGTCGTGGTCGGAAGAAGAAAAACAAGGAAGTTTGGGCCGCTTACTTTACAAGCCAAGTTTTCTTACCGCTAGTAGCCCTTGTCTATCTGTTGGCGAATCCGGTGGTTCAAGATGTTGTGCTTCAGTCTGGTCAATCCAGTGAACGGAGCGCTATTGCCAGCTACATTAAAAATCACACCAAGTCGAAAGATACCATTTATGCTTGGGATGCGACAGCTACTCTCTATCAAGAAAGTGATCGTTTGGCAGCTTCTGCCTTATTGACCCCAATGTCTTATCTGGGAATTAATGAAAATCGGACCAATGTGATCCAACAAATCGATCGGTCTGAACCGAAGTATATTGTGGTCAACAATCAGGTGGAGTTGACCTCCAATATGAAGGACTTGCTCAAAGAAAATTATCGTCTGGTTGAGAAGAAATACCGTCATTTCAAACTCTATCAACGCTCTTAAGAAAATCAATATCTTGTGTTTTAGAAAGTTTTTTAGAATTTTCACCACAAGATATTGATTTTTATTTTTGGAGTGGTATAATACAACTTGTATGTAAATAAATGAAGAGAGGCATGTTTGGTATGATCACCTTGAGAGAAGAAAAACTGAGAATGGCCCCGGATATTTTTGTTGAAAAACGAGATGGCCGTCGTGTTCAATTCGATGTTGAAAAAATTTATAAAGCCTTGTTGAAGGCGACAGAAGAAGTGACTTCTCTCACTCCAGTGATGGAAGCCAAACTAGAAGCCATTGTCGATCGTGTGATCGCAGAGATCTTGGAACGTTTTCCAAATGGCGTGAAGATCTATGAGATCCAAAACGTTGTTGAACATGAATTGCTTCAAGCCAACGAATATGCGATTGCTGAGAGCTACATTACTTATCGGACTCAGCGGGATTTTGAGCGCTCAAAAGCGACGGATATCAACTTTACGATTGGAAAACTCCTCAACAAGGACCAAGCGGTTGTCAATGAAAATGCCAATAAGGACAGCGATGTCTTTAATACGCAACGGGATTTGACGGCGGGGATCGTTGGTAAGTCTATTGGTCTTAAAATGTTGCCTAAACACGTAGCCAATGCCCACCAAAAAGGGGATATCCACTACCATGATTTGGACTATAGCCCTTATACACCGATGACCAACTGCTGTTTGATCGATTTTGAAGGCATGCTCAGAAATGGCTTTAAGATTGGGAATGCAGAAGTAGAAAGTCCTAAGTCTATCCAAACTGCAACGGCTCAAATCTCGCAGATTATTGCCAATGTAGCTTCTAGTCAGTACGGGGGGTGCTCAGCTGACCGGATCGATGAGGTCCTGGCCCCTTATGCAGAAAAGAACTACCAAAAACACTTGGCAGATGCCAAAGAGTGGGTGCTTCCTGAAAAGCAGGAGGACTATGCTTGGAGCAAGACTCAAAAAGATATCTATGATGCCATGCAATCGCTGGAATATGAGATCAATACCCTCTTTACCTCAAACGGACAAACTCCCTTTACTTCGCTTGGTTTTGGTCTTGGGACCAATCGCTTCGAGCGGGAAATCCAAAAGGCGATTTTGGAAATCAGAATCAAGGGACTTGGATCGGAACATCGGACCGCTATCTTTCCAAAACTGATCTTTACCCTTAAGCGGGGGCTCAACCTAGAACTTGGAACTCCTAACTATGATATCAAGCAATTGGCCTTGGAATGTGCAACGAAGCGTATGTATCCAGACGTTTTGTCTTATGACAAGATTGTCGAGTTGACAGGCTCCTTCAAGGTGCCGATGGGATGTCGCTCTTTCCTTCAAGGTTGGAAGGACGAGAATGGTGTGGAAGTTAATTCTGGCCGGATGAACCTAGGGGTTGTGACAGTCAATTTACCTCGGATTGCCTTGGAATCAGGCGGAGACAAGGAGAAGTTCTGGCAAATCTTTAATGAACGGATGAACATCGCTGAAGATGCCTTGGTTTACCGGGTGGAACGCACCAAAGAAGCGACACCAGCTAATGCGCCGATTCTCTACCAATATGGGGCTTTCGGAAAACGCTTGGGCAAGTATGACCAGGTAGATCAGCTCTTCCGTCATCGCAGAGCAACTGTTTCTCTGGGCTATATCGGACTCTATGAAGTCGCAACCGTCTTTTATGGTCCAAATTGGGAACACAATTCAGAAGCCAAACAATTCACGATCGATATTATCAAGGATATGAAAGCGCGTGTGGAAGAATGGTCTGACCAGTATGATTACCACTTCTCTATCTATTCGACTCCGTCAGAAAGCTTGACAGACCGCTTCTGTCGCCTAGATACGGAGAAATTTGGTAAGGTTCCGGATATCACAGACAAGGAATACTACACCAATAGTTTCCACTACGATGTTCGTAAGAACCCAACGCCATTTGAGAAGTTGGATTTTGAGAAAGTTTATCCTGAAGCAGGTGCGTCTGGTGGCTTTATCCACTATTGTGAATACCCTGTGCTCCAACAAAATCCAAAAGCCCTTGAAGCGGTTTGGGATTATGCCTATGACCGGGTCGGTTATCTCGGAACCAATACGCCGATTGACCGTTGTTACAAGTGTGATTTTGAAGGAGATTTCACGCCGACTGAGCGCGGATTTGCTTGTCCAAACTGTGGTAATAGCGATCCGAAAACGGTTGATGTGGTCAAACGGACCTGTGGTTATCTAGGAAACCCGCAAGCTCGTCCCATGGTCAATGGCCGTCATAAGGAAATCGCTGCACGGGTCAAACACATGAATGGATCCACTATCAAATCAGCTGGACACCAAGTGACAGATTAGAAAAGGACATTATGGGAAAATACCAATTAGATGATAAAGGCAAGGCTCAGGTTCAACGATTCCACGAGAAGCATTCAAAGGGTGGAATCAATAAAAAAGACCGAGTAGCCAGCCTGAGAGAACAATTTCTAAAAAAGGCTAAGAAAAAATAAAAGTGAGAGTTCTCGCTTCATATTGAAGATGAAATTCTCTTTTGAGACTTTCCTTGGGTGGGTACGGACGTCAGCGAACTTCGAAGAAGTTCCATGACTAATTATTGAGCCTAGGGTCTCAATAATTCCGGATGCCTGAAACTTGTTAGTTTCAGGCATTTTTCCCACGGGATTCTAAAAAAAGTTTAATAAATAAGCGTCACCTTATTGATTCAGTATTTATTAACTCATTTTATTAAAAATGATTGTTTATGTTGTGAAGTGAGAGTCCGCTCTCGCTTTTCTCGTATGGGGGGAGGTAAAGATGGAACTACGTAGACCAACTTTAGCAGATAAAGAAACCATTCTAAGCATGGTGGCAGAGTTCGAAGAGACCCAATCGGCTCATGACGGCGGCTTTTGGGATGCTGAAGCTTTTGTTTACGAAGCCTGGTTGGAAAGTAATCGTGACATGGAAATGGGGCTAGGAATTCCGGAAGGTTGGGTTCCTGCTGTTCAGTTAGTCGCTTTTGCAAGAGACGGTCAAGCGGTTGGCTTTCTCAATCTCCGCTTGCGCCTGAGTGCATATCTCCTGGAGGAGGGTGGCCACATTGGCTACTCCATCCGTCCCTCTGAAAGGGGCAAGGGCTATGCAAAAGAAGCTCTTCATCAAGGTCTGCAAGTGGCTAAAGAAAAGAACATTCATCGTGCTCTGGTGACTTGTAGCACGGAAAATCCTGCCAGCCGAGCTGTTATTTTAGCTAATGGCGGTCAATTTGAAGATGTTCGTAATGGAACGGAGCGGTATTGGATAGAGGTGGACTAGAAGGATGACATGGAATACACCAAAACCAGGAGAGTGGAAGAGTGAGGAGCTGAGTAAAGGGCGAATCATCGATTACAAGGCTTTTAACTTTGTCGATGGCGAAGGAGTGCGCAACTCCCTTTATGTGGCTGGCTGTATGTTTCACTGTGAGGGTTGTTACAATGTAGCGACCTGGTCTTTCAATGCTGGTATTCCCTATACCAAGGAGTTAGAAGAGCAGATCATGGCCGATCTGGCCCAACCCTATGTTCAAGGCTTAACCTTGCTAGGAGGAGAGCCATTTCTTAATACAGGTATTCTTTTACCCCTTGTAAAACGTATTCGGAAAGAATTGCCGGAAAAAGACATCTGGTCATGGACAGGCTACACTTGGGAAGAAATGATGTTAGAAACGCCTGATAAACTGGAGCTCTTGTCGCTGATTGATATCCTGGTCGATGGACGCTATGATAAAAGCAAACGCAACCTCATGTTGCAGTTCCGTGGGTCTTCCAACCAGCGGATTATTGATGTTCAAAAATCATTGAAAGAAGGAAAGGTTGTCATCTGGGACAAGCTCAATGATGGCAAGGAAAGTTTTGAGCAAGTCAAGCGGGATGATCTTTTGTAGGATCTTCAAAAACCGGGTGTTTCACCCGGTTTTTTGGATTCTCTGCATAAGTATACAAGGGATTTTGCTTGTTTCAGAAAGCGCTTACTTTCCAAGTGTCCATAATGGACAAAAAAGTGATAATTAATGCATTTTTTGCTAAAAATATGTTACAATAAATATAATTAGGACTAATTGGAGGTATTTATGTCACAAAAGAGACGGAGTCGTCGTTCAGAGCATAAGTGGGGGCAATTGCGAATCGTTAATTCCGTATTGCTTATTTTTTTGCTTATGACCGCGAGTTGGGCGACCTATACCATGTTGGCCAATAACATCTTGGCTTTTCGCTATGTTAATGTTCTCGTGATGGTACTACTAGCTGTTCTCTTGCTCTTGTCAGCTTGGTTTGTGATCAAAAATCAGGCCAAAAAGACAACTTTGGTCCTGCTTCTTGTCGGCTTATTGGCTAGTTCAGGAGTTTTGTTTGCTAGTCAACAGCTGCTAAATCTGACGAGTAATGTCAATGGCCATTCTAACTATACAGAGTTTGAGATGGCTGTCTATGTCAAGAAAGACAGTGACATCAAAGACATCAAAGAAATCAAGGAAGTGGTGGCACCAAAGGGCAACAATAATGAAGCCAATCTCACGGTCCTCTTGGACAATATCAAAAAGACCAAGGGTCAGGAAATTTCTGTAGTGGATGCACCGACTTATCTAGATGCCTATAAGAGCCTGCAAGAAGGGAATGCTTCTGCCATGGTGCTCAACAGTACCTTTGAAGATACTATCGCTGCTGAAGATGCCGACTATGCGAAGAAGTTGAAGAAAATCTATTCCTACAAGATCCGAAAAGAAGTGGCAGCGACGAGCAAGGTATCTGCCAATGCGGATGTCTTTAACATCTATGTCAGCGGGATCGATACCTATGGGCCGGTAACCTCGGTTTCTCGTTCAGATGTCAATATCATCATGACCGTCAATCGGAAGACCAAGCAAGTCCTATTGACAACGACACCACGGGATGCCTATGTACCGATTGCAGATGGTGGTAACAACCAAAATGATAAGTTGACCCACGCGGGGATCTACGGAGTGGATGCTTCGATCCATACTCTTGAGAATCTCTATGATATCAAGCTCAACTATTATGTTCGTCTCAATTTCACCTCCTTCCTCAAGTTGATTGACCTTCTAGGGGGAATCGATGTGGAAAATGACCAAGAATTCACGAGTCTTCATGGCAAGTTCCATTTCCCAGTTGGAAAGGTTCATTTGAATTCAGAGCAAGCCCTCGGTTTTGTCCGAGAACGCTACTCTCTTCAAGGTGGCGACAATGACCGTGGGAAAAACCAAGAAAAAGTCATTGCGGCCATTATCAAAAAGTTGACCTCTACCAAGGTCTTAAGCAACTACAATGAGATTATCGGAAACCTCCAAGATTCTGTCCAAACCAATATGCAGTTGCCGACTATGATGAACTTGATCAATACCCAGTTAGAAACGGGTGGTTCTTATGAGGTGACTTCTCAAGCGATCACCGGTCAAGGACGAAATGACTTGCCGTCTTATGCTATGCCTGGTTACAACCTCTATGTCATGGAGTTGGATCAAGCCAGCTTGACCAAGGCTAAGGAAACCATTCAAAAAGTAATGGAAGGAAAAGAAAAATGATTGATATCCACTCGCACATCGTCTTTGATGTGGATGATGGACCAAAGACAAGAGAAGATACGCGTGCCTTATTGGAAGAAAGCTATCGCCAAGGGGTACGGACCATTATCTCCACTTCTCATCGTCGCAAGGGAATGTTTGAAACTCCCGAAGAAAAGATTTCTGAAAATTTTCAAGAAGTGAAAAAAATTGCGGCAGAGGTCGCGCCAGATTTAACGATTCATTACGGGGCAGAGATCTACTTTACTAATGATGTCTTGAAAAAACTGGAAGAAAAGATCATTCCACGTTTGGCAGATACGCGCTTTGCTCTGATTGAATTCAGCATGGGAACGCCTTACAAGGAGATTCATACGGCCTTGGACCGTTTGCTCCATCTAGGTGTGACACCGGTGGTGGCCCATATCGAGCGCTACAAGTGCTTGGAGAAAAATGAGGAGCGCGTGCAAGAGATGATTGACATGGGCTGCTACATGCAGATTAATAGTTCCAGTGTTCTCAAGCCTCGCCTCTTTGGGGATGAACAAAAACAACTGAAAAAACGAGCTCGGTACTTCTTAGAAAAAGACTTGGTACACTTTGTGGCCAGTGATATGCACAATGTAGATAAACGGCCGCCTTATATGGCAGAAGCCTATCGCTTGATCAAGGAAGAATACGGAGAACAACGAGCACAAGCTCTCTTTGTCAGCAATCAAGAACTCTTGTTAGCGGATGAATTAATCTAACTAGGAAACAGGTGGAGAGATCCACATGAAGGAGTAATTAGGAAATGAACAATCAAGAAAATCAAGCAGTGGAAATTGATGTTTTCGCTATGCTGAAGACCCTATGGAAACGCAAGTTTTCGATCGTTTTGGTCGCTCTTGTCTTTGCCATCGCAGCATTTGGCTACAGTGCCTTTTTAGCCAAGAAAGAATACCAAAGTACCAGCCGGATCTACGTGGTCAGTCGTCAAAACCAAGACAACAATGCCTTGACAAACTCTGATTTGCAGGCGGGTTCTTACTTGGTTAAGGACTACCGTGAAATCATTCTTTCTCAAAATGTCTTGAGCCAAGCCATCGAAGAATTGAAACTCGATATGACACCTGCTGAGTTGTCGAAAAAGATCAGTGTATCCGTTCCAACAGATACTCGTATCCTTTCGATTACGGCTAAGGACGGAAATCCAAAAGAGGCAGCTCGTATTGCCAATGGCCTTCGGAATGTAGCAGCTGAAAAGATCATTGCTGTGACCAAGGTGTCAGATGTTACGACCTTGGATGAAGCAGAAGTGCCTCAATCACCTTCTTCACCAAATATCCGACGCAATGTCCTTCTTGGCTTCATTGCTGGAGCAGGCCTCATGGTGGTTCTCATGGTCGTAGTAGAAGTCTTGGACGATCGTGTCAAGAGACCAGAAGATATCGAAGAGTTGATGGGCTTGACCCTACTTGGTGTTGTGCCAGATATTAAGAAACTGTAGACTGGGGATCGCATGAATACGTTAGAAATTTCAAAAAACAAATTACAAGAAATTCGGAAGGCAGAAGAGTACTTCAATGCCCTTGCGACGAATATCCAATTGAGTGGGGTGGACTTGAAAGTCATCGCTATCTCATCTGTTCAAGAAAATGAAGGAAAATCAACCACTTCAACCAACTTGGCCGTTGCCTTTGCGCGTGCGGGTTACAAGACCCTCTTGGTCGACTGTGATATCCGGAACTCTGTCATGACAGGGATTTTCCGTAGTCGGGATAAGATCCAAGGCTTGACTGACTTCTTATCTGGTCGTAGCCAATTGGACCAAATCTTGTATGCGACTGATTTTCCAAACTTGGATATCATCGAGTCTGGACAGGTCGCGCCAAACCCAACAGGTCTCTTGCAAAGCAAGAACTTCACTGTGATGATGGATGCCTTGCGTGAGCATTTTGACTACATCATTGTCGATACGCCTCCAATCGGGGTCGTGATCGATGCGGCCATTATCGCCCAACGCTGTGATGGAACTGTCTTGATCACAGAATCTGGTGCCAATGGACGCAAGGCTGTCCAAAAGGCCAAGGACCAATTAGAACAAACAGGCACACCTTTCTTAGGAGTAGTGCTCAATAAATTTAACATTAAAGCTGCTGAGTATGGTTCATACGGTGGGTATGGATCTTACGGAGAGTACGGGAAAAAGTAAAGAATAGGATTGAGGGAAAATGGGAGAAGAAAGAATTGAACTGGAAAAACTAAATATTGTTCTCTTTCAAAGTTTAGCTGTCCTATTTTCAGCTTACATTGTGAGTCTTTTTAAGAATGCAGAATACACGTCACAGACGATCGCCATTCTCTATCTCTTGCATTTTGTAGCCTTTTACATTAGCAATATTGCCTATCGTTTTTATAGCAGAGGCTATCTAGATGAGCTCTTTCAGGTCTTGAAATACAACGTATTTTTCGCTGTTGGGATCACCTTTACCTCTTTTATGCTCGATGGGGTCTTTTCCATCTCTCGTCGGGGGATGATCTACTTCTTTCTTTTCAATACGTTTTCCGTCTATATCATGGATCTCTTGCTCAAGAGATACCGGAAGTCTGTTTCACCACGACGGAAAAGTTCGCGAAAGATTTTCTTGATCACAGCGACCAGTCGGATGGAAAAGGTATTTGATATTCTGCATTCGCCTAGCCTTTATCATGGGGAACTGATCGGTGTCACCGTCATGGACGATACGGATTTTGCTCATTCGGGTGTACGGGTGGTGCATCCAGATCAAATGATGAACTTTGTGACCAAGGAAGTGGTGGATGAAGTGTTTATTAATCTGCCAAGTGAGGACTACAATATTAGTGACTTCGTCTCGGAGTTTGAGAGTATGGGGATCGATGTATCGGTTAATCTCAATGCCTTTAACTTCGCTTCCTTGGGTAATAAACGGGTTCGAGAAGTCGGGGGACTAAGTGTCGTCACTTTCTCAACCAATTTTTACAAGCCGAGTCACGTCTTTGCTAAACGTCTCTTGGATATTGCGGGAGCCCTCTTTGGTCTCTTGATTTGTGGACTAGTGAGTATCGTTTTGGTCCCTCTAATCCGTAAAGATGGCGGCCCTGCCTTCTTTGTACAGAAGCGGGTCGGAAAGAACGGACGGTATTTCAACTTCTATAAATTCCGCTCCATGCGCGTGGATGCCGAAGAGATTAAAAAAGATCTCATGGCACAAAATACCATGACTGGTGGCATGTTTAAGATGGAAAACGATCCACGGGTAACCCCAATCGGACGCTTTATCCGTAAGACCAGTCTGGATGAATTGCCACAATTTTACAATGTGTTGATCGGTGATATGAGTCTAGTCGGAACTCGTCCTCCAACGGTAGACGAATACCAAGACTATACGCCAGCCCAAAAACGCCGACTCAGTTTCAAGCCAGGGATTACAGGCCTTTGGCAAGTGAGCGGACGCAGTGAGATTACAGATTTTGACGAAGTGGTCAAACTCGACGTTGCGTATATGGATGGTTGGACGATCTGGAGAGATATTCAGATCCTGCTCAAGACCGTGAAGGTTGTACTTAGAAAAGAAGGAGCGAAGTAGGCTGTGAGTAAAGTTAGACAGATTCAATTAGGAGAACTATCCTTATTAGAAAAGTATATTGAGATTTGCACAAAACACAATCTTCGATACTATGCTTTAGGGGGCACTTTATTGGGAGCTATTCGTCACAAGGGCTTTATTCCTTGGGATGACGATATGGATTTGGGCATGCCTAGAAAAGACTATGAAAAATTTCTGGAAATTTGCCAAAACGAATTACCAAGCAATGTCATCTTGAGAATCCATGATGATAATTTAGGCAATACATCTATCATGGATACCTCACTTCAAATTGAATTTGGTGGGGTTGTGTGTAGTCCTTTTATCGATGTGTTTCCTTTAGATGGTTACCCATCAGATGGCTTCCACTATTTCTTGCACACCAATAAAATTAAGTATTACCGTGCCCTTTCCAAAATATCTGTCATCAATCGATTGCACAATCGCGACCGAGGTTTCTTTGAAAATTCAATTGTGAAGGTTTCTAAGATCCTTCACCTAGACAAATTACTAAATACTGAAAAAATCAATCAAAAGTTACAAAATACGATTAAAAAATATGACTTTGAGACAAGTGATCTCGTGGGAAATGTCTTAGGATCCTATCGCGAGAGAGAATTGGCCTACAAAGAGGTATTTGGGGAGCCACAACTCCTTGATTTTGAAACTATTAAAATCAGTGGTCATGCTGATCCGGATGCTTATTTGACAAAGATCTATGGCGATTATATGAAGTTGCCTGAAGAATCAGAGCAAAAAGGTCACTTTGAATCCACTTGGGGAGAATAAGCTTGAAAAGTTTTACAATGATGGGGGTCAGAATTGACCCTTTAACAATGGCAGAAACCGTTGCTGCTACAGAAAAATTTGTACGAGATAAAAAACCACTCCATTTGATGGGGGTCAACGCAGATAAGCTCAATCAGTGTGCGACAGACGAAGCCATCAAGAAGATAGTTAATGAATCTGAAATCATTAATGCAGACGGTGCTTCTGTTGTTCTCGCAGCGCGCTATTTGGGCTATTCTGTACCAGAGCGCGTGGCAGGCATTGATTTGATGCAGGAATTGCTCCATTTGGCCAATGAAAAAGGCTACTCTGTCTACTTCTTCGGGGCAAAAGAGGAAGTCTTGACAGATATGTTAACTATCTTTAAAAAGGATTATCCGAATCTCCGAGTAGTGGGGCATCGCAATGGCTATTTCTCTGCTGAAGAGGAAGAGGCTATTCAAGAAGATATTCGTGAGAAGAATCCAGATTTTGTCTTTGTCGGCATTACCTCTCCTAAAAAAGAGTACTTGATCCAGAAGTTTATGGACAATGGAGTCAACTCTGTCTTTATGGGAGTGGGAGGAAGCTTTGATGTCCTTTCAGGACATATCAAGCGGGCACCTATGTGGATGCAAAAGGCCAATCTGGAATGGTTGTTCCGTGTGGCCAATGAACCAAAACGCCTCTTTAAGCGCTATTTTGTAGGAAATGCCACTTTTATTAAGAGAGTAGTACATGAAAAACGGAAAGCAAAAAAATAATATTCTGCACATTTCGCGGACCATGGATATCGGTGGGGCAGAGCGCATTGTCTATCAGTTGGCGACAGACCTCAAGGATGAATTTGACCAGGTTCATGTTGCGTCTACTGGTGGATTGTGGGAAGAAAAACTAGCAGAGAATGGGATTCAACACCATCGGATTCTAGATGTCGATAGCAAACAGCCAGCTACTGTCCTCAAGATTCTTGCTAGTCTTTCCAAGATCATCAAAGAAAATGAGATCACTATTGTTCACACCCATCACCGGATGGCTGCTTTCTATATTCGTTTGCTGCAGATGCGCCATCCAAAATTGATCCATGTCTATACAGCCCATAATGTTTTCAAGGATAAATTACCACTTTATAAATTCGCCCTAGGAAAGGCTCGAACGGTTGCTGTCAGTCAAGCTGTCCAGGGAAATATCCTTAATGATGTAGGGTCAAAAAACTCTATTGTGATTTATAATGGAGTGAAAATGAAACAAAGTGAGCATACAGTAAATGAAATTACTCAGTGTGACGGTATCAAAATAGGCTGTATCGCTCGCCTGTCCGAACAAAAAGGGTTACCCTATCTGATCCAAGCCATGTCACTTGTGACAAATCCAAGTGTATCCTTGTTTCTTATCGGTGACGGAGAATTAAAAAATGATTTGATAAATCAAACAAAAGAGTTGAATCTGGAAGAAAGAATTCATTTTTTGGGCTATCGGAGCGACGTGGTAGAGTGTATCAATAGCTTTGACTTTTGTGTTCTTCCATCGATTTTTGAAGGATTTGGATTGGTTGCAATCGAGGCCTTTATGAACGGCAAAACGATGATTGCAACAGATATTCCAGGTGTGAACGAAGTAGTGAATTCTGAGAATGGGCTCCTCGTCCCAGCTGAGGATCCGCAAGCCTTAGCTCAAGCAATTAAAAAATTGGCAGAGAATCCTGAGGAAAGAGCCTCTTTAGCTGCTCAAGCAAAGAGAGATTATGATAACAAGTTTAGCTATCCGATCTTTTTAAACAACTATCGCAACTTTTACCAATCGATGAAGAAGGGTTCAAAATGAAAAAAGTAATGTTAGTGTTTGGGACGCGTCCAGAAGCCATTAAAATGTGTCCTTTGGTCAATGAACTCAAACAACACGATACCATTGAAACCGTAGTCTGTGTAACAGGGCAGCACAAGGAAATGCTGGACCAAGTGTTAGACGTTTTTCGTGTTGTTCCAGACTATAATCTAGGCATTATGAAGGCCAATCAAACATTATTTACCATCACGACCTCTATCTTGGAAAAAATCCAACCGGTATTAGAAGAGGAAAAACCTGATATTGTCCTCGTCCATGGGGATACCACAACCACCTTTGCAACAGCTTTGGCGGCCTTTTATATGGGCATCAAAGTAGGGCATGTGGAAGCAGGTCTTCGGACTTACAATCTTCAAAGCCCATATCCTGAAGAGTTTAACCGTCAAGCTACTTCTATAGTGGCAGATTACAATTTTGCTCCAACCCAGGTTTCAAAAGAGAATCTTCAAAAAGAAGGACGGACCAATATTTTCGTTACAGGAAATACCGTTATTGATGCCTTAAAAACTACAGTCCAAGAAGACTACGACCACCCTATATTGGAATGGGCAAAAGGAAGCAAGCTCATCATGTTGACGGCCCACCGTCGCGAGAATCTTGGAGAACCTATGGAGCACATGTTCCGTGCGGTCAACCGGATTTTAGAAGAGTTTGAAGATGTCAAGGTGGTCTATCCTATTCACAAAAATCCAAAAGTCAGAGAATTAGCTTGCAAGATTTTTGGAGAGAATGAGCGAATGAAAATCATTGAGCCTTTGGAAGTGATTGATTTTCATAATTTCATGAACCAAAGCTATATGATCTTGACAGACTCAGGTGGTGTCCAAGAAGAAGCACCTTCTTTAGGAAAACCCGTCCTTGTCATGCGTGATACGACAGAGCGTCCAGAAGGTGTGGCTGCAGGAACTTTGAAATTGGTCGGAACAGAAGAAGAAAACATCTATCGCAACTTCAAGCTCCTTCTGGAAGACCAAGATGAATACGAGAAGATGAGCCAGGCAAGTAATCCTTATGGGGATGGAACGGCTTGTCAACAGATTGTAGAAATTATCATGAAGGGATTAGCATAATGGAAAAGGTTTCGATTGTCATACCGGTCTATAATGTCGAGGAGTATTTACAGTATAGTGTCGGTAGTCTTAGACAACAGACCTATTCAAATATTGAAATCATCCTAGTCGATGATGGATCGACTGATCGATCAGGAGAAATTTGTGACCAGTATGCTCAGGAAGATGACCGTATTCGAGTGCTCCATCTTCAAAATGGAGGATTGTCTAATGCTCGAAATACAGGAGTGAAAGCTGCGACAACTGACTGGATTATCTTCCTTGATTCAGATGATTATTATGACATTAGAACAGTCGAATATTTGGTTGGCTTAAAAGAACAGTATAAAGTTGACCTTGTATCGACACCGGTTATTGAAGTCAGAAATCATGAGGACAAAGATTTTTCAGGAGATCTAAATGAAAAAAGTTCAAGGAAATTAGATCGTCATACAGCCCTCAAAGAAATGTTCTATGGTCACCACGTTGGGACCCATTCAGGAGGTAAACTCTACAAGAAAGAGATCTTACTCCAACATCCCTATCCAGAAGGAATGATTTATGAAGATTTGGCTGTTGCTTATGAACATATTGCTTGTTGTGAGGAAATTGCAGTTAGCGATCTAAATCTTTATAAATACTATCGAAGACCAGGGAGTATCGTCAATTCTTCTTATAGCGATCGGCTCTTGGATTTCTACAAGGCCATGGAATGGAACAGAGCCTATGTCGAGAGAGACTATCCTGATGATCCGGAAATGAAAAAAGCGCTCAATACCCGCTATGTCTTTAATGGCTTGCATGTGGTCCATGCTATGCTGGGTTCTCATATGTATGATCAGGTTAACAAAATTCGCAAAGAGTATCGTCGCTATTGGAAAGATATTCTAATCAATTCACATATTACAAGAAAAAATAAACTCAAATACCTTCTTTTGCTCCTTTCTCCTCATTTGTATCAAAAGGTGAGAGCAAAACTAGGCTAGATTGCTAAATAGCCATGTTCTAGAGAAGGAAAAAGAGACAACATCAGGAGGTTTAGGATGATTTATGCAGGGATTTTAGCAGGTGGAACAGGCTCACGGATGGGGATTACGGATATGCCCAAACAATTTTTGGATTTGGGTGGACGTCCTATTTTAATCCACACGGTTGAGAAGTTCTTATTGGTCCATGAGATTCAAAAGATTGTATTGGGGATTCATCCGGACTGGGTGACCTATACGGAAGATCTGGTCGACAAGTACTTGGCTTCTTATAAGGATCGGATCTTGGTTGTAGAGGGAGGAAGTGACCGCAACTCTACCATCGAAAACATCATCCTGGCTATCGATGAGCTGCAGCCTTTGACAGAAGAGGATATTATCGTCACCCATGATTCGGTTCGCCCTTTTGTTAGCCTAAAAACTATCCAAGAAAACATTGAACTAGCCAAGAGCCATGATGTTGTAGATACAGTGGTCGAAGCGACCGATACCATTGTTCAAAGCTTGGACAATACTTTTATCACGGATATCCCTGAACGCCAATACCTCTATCAGGGTCAAACCCCTCAAACCTTCAAAATGAAAGACTTTCTTGCCTTGTACCATGATTTGAGTGATCAGCAAAAAGAAGTCTTGACAGATGCCTGCAAGATCTTTGTCATCAATGGTAAAAAAGTTGCTCTTGCTAAAGGGGAATATTCCAATATTAAAATTACGACGATTACAGATTTGAAAATTGCACGCGGTATGATTGAGGACAATTAATATGTTGAACCAAATCTTTCAGCTGACCCAGCCGAAAAATATTACCATCAAATACCAAGAAGAAGACATGAGCCGTGAAGACAAGGTGTTAATACGCCCCTATTACATGGCTATTTGTCATGCGGACCAACGTTACTATCAAGGAAAACGGGATCCTAAGGTGCTTAAAAAGAAATTACCCATGGCCCTGATCCATGAGTCATCTGGTATCGTGGTAGCGGATCCTACGGGAACCTATCAACCAGGACAGATTGTGGCTATGGTTCCCAATCAACCTCCTCATCAAACAGAGGGTGTCTTCTTTGAAAATTATATGGAGGGGACGCACTTCTTGTCTAGTGGCTTTAATGGCTTTATGCAGGAAGTCGTTGCCTTACCGCTGGATCGTGTAGTGGCTTACCCAGAGGAAGTTCGGGGTCCAGTCACAGCTTTAGCAGAATTTAGTAGTGTTGCCATGCATGCTATTCATCGCTTTGATCTCATTGCCCATCAACGAAGAGAGTCCGTTTTGATTTTAGGAGATGGGAGTCTTTCATATGTGGTTGCGACTTCTTTGCACTATCTTTATCCAGATTTGAAGATAACTGTAGTTGGGCGCAACAATGATAAACTGCAATTGTTTAATTTCATTCATCAAGCCATTTTAACCAGCGAGTTGACAGACGATCAACGGTTTGACCACGCCTTTGAGTGTACTGGTGGTCAAGGAAGCGAACCAGCCATCAATGATATTATTGATCATATCAAACCCCAAGGAACCGTGATGTTAATGGGGGTTAGTGATAACCGGGTCGCGGTTAATACAAGAGATGTTCTTGAAAAGGGATTGACTTTTGTGGGGTCTTCTCGCTCAGGTCGTGAGGATTTTGAGCGGGCTGTAGAGATGCTGGCTAATCGTCGGGTTCAAAGTCGTTTGAAAAACATTATCCACGTTGATGGAGAAGTTCAAACCATTCCAGATATTCATCGAGCTTTTGCGACGGATTTGATCACACCGTTTAAAACGGTCTTCAAGTGGGGATTGTAGACAGTCATGAAAGTGTTAAAAAATTACGCCTATAATCTCTCCTACCAGTTGCTGGTGATCATCTTGCCGATTATTACCACTCCGTATGTGACACGGGTCTTTAGCTCGAATGACTTAGGAACCTATGGTTATTTCAACTCCATCGTCACCTATTTTATCCTTTTGGCGACCTTGGGAGTGGCTAACTATGGAACCAAGGAGATCTCAGGACACCGCAAAGACATCCAAAAGAATTTCTGGGGGATTTATACCCTCCAGTTAGGAGCGACCTTTGTGTCCATCCTACTCTATGTCTTGCTGTGCTTGGCGCTTCCTTCTATGCAAAACCCTGTGGCCTATATCTTAGGGCTCAGTTTGGTTTCAAAGGGACTCGACATCTCCTGGCTCTTTCAGGGATTAGAGGATTTTCGTAAGATTACCGTTCGAAATATCACGGTCAAACTGGTTGGAGTCATCTCCATCTTCTTGTTTGTCAAATCTGCCAATGATTTGTATCTCTATGTATTCTTACTCACTATCTTTGAGCTCTTAGGTCAGCTCAGCATGTGGCTACCCGCTCGTGAATTCATTGGGAAAGCCCATTTTGATATGGCCTATGCACGGGTACATTTGAAACCGGTCATTCTGCTCTTTTTACCGCAGATTGCTATTTCCCTCTATGTCACCTTGGATCGGACTATGCTGGGGGCTCTCGCCTCTACAAAGGATGTAGGAATTTATGACCAGGCCTTGAAATTGGTTAATATTTTGCTAACCCTTGTGACGTCTTTAGGAAGTGTCATGCTTCCGCGCGTGGCGAGTCTCTTGGCTTCAGGAGACCACAAGGCTGTTAATAAGATGCACCAAATGTCCTTTTTGATCTATAATTTGGTCATCTTCCCAATCATCGCGGGTATGCTGATCGTCAACGATGACTTTGTTCGATTCTTCTTAGGGAAGGACTTCCAAGATGCTCGCTATGCCATCGCTATCATGATCTTCCGTATGTTCTTCATCGGATGGACCAATATCATGGGGATTCAAATTCTCATCCCGCATGATAAGAACAAAGAATTTATGCTGTCAACTACGATTCCTGCTATCGTCAGTGTCGGGTTGAATGTGCTCTTCTTACCTCATTTTGGTTTTATCGGTGCAGCCATTGTATCCGTTCTGACAGAGTCACTGGTATGGTTCATTCAATTGTACTATACCCGTCATTACCTCAAGGAAGTTCCAATTATCGGGTCTATGACAAAAATTATTTTTGCATCTGCTGTGATGTATGGCCTCTTGCTCCTTATAAAACCATTCCTACATTTCACCCCTACTCTGAATGTACTCGTGTATGCGGTGCTTGGTGGGATCATTTATCTGATCGCTATCCTATCTCTGAGAGTGGTAGATGTGAAAGAATTAAAACAACAATTTTTAAATAAACAGTAGAGAGTAGAAAGGAAGGATATGAATTTTTAAGTAAACAAAATCTTTAGAAAAGAATGCTATAGCAGGGGTGTTCCCTAAGCAGGCATTCCAATCTAGACAGAATGAGCTTTTCTTTAAAAATTCTTTATCAGGTAATTTAATGATAAAAATGAAATTTGACGATCTACTGGTTGGTTTTGTCGTCTCGATTGTGATCTTCTTTAATACAATATCCACTACGATGTTAAATAAGGGCTTTTTGCATGTTGGTGCTAGCTCCCTCATAGTGGTTGTAGCTCTCTTATTGCTTCGTTTTTTTAATAAAATCTCGATTCCCTATCATTATCTAATCTTGTCTGCCATATTATTGATGGTAGCTGTTATGGTTTATTTCAAGACGGATAAGTTAAATTTCTTAGTTTATTCTCTCTTAATGATTTTGCTGGTCAATGCGGATAGGAAAGTCATTTTAAAAACTTATGTAGGTGTTGCAGGTACGATTGTCCTTACAGTATTTCTATTGTCACTGTTAAAGGTAGTTCCAAACTTACAATATAGTCGGGGTGCTGTTATCCGTAATTCATTTGGATTTATCTATCCAACAGATTTTGCAGCCCATTGTTTCTACCTTTATGTCGCAATCTCCTATTTGCTAAAAGATCGGTATATTGGCTTACGATCTCTGAGTGGTGTTCTTCTAGCTCTCTTTATTATCAAGTTCTGTGACGCTCGTATGAATGCGATCTCGCTTTTGGTTGCTGTCTTGCTCTTTCTCTTCTTTTATTTTACAAAAGAGAAAAAGTTGAAGTTGTATCACTTGTTGCCCTATTCGATCATCCTTTTTTCAAGCGGAATGATCTACTTGACCTATCATTTCTCATGGTCATCTCCACTTTATGTTCAAATTAATCAATTCATTACAGGTCGGTTAGCCCTGGGTAAAAATGCTTTTAATTTATACCCATTGAATTGGTTCGGAACAAGAGAGGTTCAGTTTATTGGATCCGGAGGAAGCACAGAGTCTGTCCTCAATTATAATTATGTCGATTCGTCTTATGTTCAGATGTTATTTACATATGGTATCGTACCGGTTGCTTTATTAGTCGGTATTTATGTCATTGTTTCAAAATATGAATTCAAGAAGGGGCGTTATTTATTTGTTGCAATTTTGTCCCTCATTGCGATTAACTGTATGATTGAAGCATTTTGGTTTGTACCGACTTATAACATCTTTATGTTCACACTCTTTGCGACAGAAGTTGTCAAGAAAAAGCCGGCCAATTTCCTCTCTTATGGTGAGGAAATTGGGGGGATTTGAAGATCTAATCTATAGCTATGAGTCTATGATACAGCTGAGAGCTTAGATATATTTTAAAACAGAAAAATGGAGTCTACTATGTACGATTATCTGATTGTTGGTGCTGGTTTGTCTGGAGCCATTTTCGCACATGAAGCTACTAAACGTGGTAAAAAAGTAAAAGTGATTGACAAGCGAGATCACATCGGTGGAAATATCTACTGCGAGGAGGTTGAAGGCATTAACGTCCATAAGTACGGTGCCCACATTTTCCATACCTCCAACAAAAAAGTGTGGGACTATGTCAACCAATTCGCTGAATTCAACAACTATATCAACTCACCAGTAGCTAACTACAAGGGCAGTCTGTACAATCTTCCCTTTAACATGAATACCTTCTACGCTATGTGGGGCACTAAGACTCCTCAAGAAGTTAAGGACAAGATTGCTGAGCAAACGGCTGATATGAAAGACGTTGAGCCGAAGAACTTGGAAGAACAAGCTATCAAATTGATCGGTCCAGATATCTACGAAAAGTTGATTAAGGGCTACACTGAAAAACAATGGGGACGTTCTGCCACAGACCTTCCACCATTTATCATCAAACGTCTTCCAGTTCGTTTGACCTTTGATAACAACTACTTTAATGACCGTTACCAAGGAATTCCAATCGGTGGTTACAACGTCATCATTGAAAACATGTTGGGTGATGTAGAGGTAGAACTTGGCGTTGACTTCTTTGCCAATCGTGAAGAGCTTGAAGCTTCAGCGGATAAAGTTGTCTTTACAGGAATGATTGACCAGTATTTTGATTACAAACATGGTGAGTTGGAGTATCGCAGTCTTCGTTTTGAGCACGAAGTCTTGGATGAGGAAAACCATCAAGGGAATGCGGTGGTCAACTACACAGAGCGTGAGATTCCTTATACTCGGATCATTGAGCATAAGCACTTTGAGTATGGTACACAACCGAAGACAGTTATCACACGTGAATACCCAGCTGATTGGAAACGTGGGGATGAACCCTACTACCCAATCAATGATGAAAAGAACAACGCTATGTTTGCCAAGTACCAAGAAGAAGCAGCCAAAAATGACAAGGTCATTTTCTGTGGACGTTTGGCAGACTATAAATACTACGACATGCACGTGGTTATTGAGCGTGCTCTAGAAGTCGTAGCAAATGAGTTTGATTGAAAGAAACCATAATCTATGAAATACTACTTAAAAGAAGAATTCCTGCATGATGTCAACGCAAAGAACGCAGGAAATAAAGCACGCAATGACGTAGAAAGTATTGTGAAAGAAGAAGGCTATCATCCTTTGGTCCTTTCTGTCGACAATTGGTATCAGATGAGTACCCTTGCGGCTCAACGCCATAAGGCAAAGGCTTTTGGTCAAGCCTTGGATCAACTAAAGCAAGGAGATGAGTTGCTGATCCAGTTTCCAATGCTTCACCATAGTTTTTTCTCAACCCATTTGGTTAAAAAAGCACAAAAAAGAGGGATTAAAGTCTATCTCTTGATTCATGACCTAGAAGTGCTTCGCCATGCCAACATGACGTCACTACCTTTAAAACACAGAATTCGGATGTACCTTCAAGAAGCAAGTTTTCTCAAAGCAGCTGATGGGATCATCGCCCACAATCCGGTTATGAAATCTGTCTTGGTGGATAAAGGAATTGCGGAAGATAAGATTGTCAGCCTTGGCATTTTCGACTATTTGATTCCAAATTTCCAAGAGAAAAGTGGCCAAACAAAAGACCAGCCGATGATTGTGGCAGGTAATTTGGCCCAGGAAAAAGCTGGTTATCTCTATGCTCTGCCTGCACAACCTGCCTATAATCTCTATGGTGTTGGTTTTGATGAGAGTAGAGCTTTAGAGAATGAAACTTACTTTGGCTCCTTCCTACCGGATGAGCTTCCTGCAGCCCTTGAGGGTGGTTTTGGACTGGTCTGGGATGGGGATAGCGCGGAAACCTGTAGTGGTGTCTTTGGCGAGTACCTTCGCTACAACAACTCTCACAAGGCGTCGCTTTATCTAGCATCGGGCTTCCCGCTTGTAGTGTGGAAACAGTCAGCCTTATCTCACTTTGTGCTTGAGAAGGGCTGTGGGATTGCAGTAGAGTCGCTTCATGACTTGAAGGAGACAATCGACAATCTTTCAGATGCCGATTACCAAGATTTGGTAGACAATACCAAGCGTGTTGGCCAAGAAATCCGAGATGGTCACTACTTAAAGACGGCCTTAAAGCGTTTAGCATAAGATCAAAAGAAGTCAGACGGACTTCTTTTTTTAGTTTTTTAAAAAAATATCACTAATTTTAAAAATTTGCCTTATAAAACTTTTCATCGCTGAAACCGTGTGGTAAAATGATTAACGTATAAAATTTGTATAAAGGGAAGTTTATATGAAAAAGAAAGATCTTATTTTTTATGCCGGAGCGGCAGTCTTGATGGCTGTATCTGCTCAGGGAGTCAGTGCAGATGAGCTGGTTTCAAACGAGGCCGCTACTACTGAAGGCAACCAAGTCCAAGCTGAAAAAGCGCCAGAAGTAGCCGTTGCTGAAAAGTCGGTAGCACCTGTCGCAAGCAACTATGCAGCACCAGCAAATGTGACTGAACAGTCTGTAGCACCTGCGAGCAAGACCACGGCTTCAGAAAGTGGAACCCCATCTGTAGAGAAAGCTACAGAAGCATCGACGACTGAAAAAGAAGAAACTCCTCTTCCGTCTAATACAGGAAGCACGACCTTCTTTAACACAGGCGCTCACGCTCCTGCTGGTCGTTCAACAGATGTGGCGGTTCAACCAAAATCATTCGTTGATGTGAGTAGCCACAACGGAGACATTAGTATTGGCGACTACCGTACCCTAGCTAATAAAGGCGTGGGCGGTGTCGTTGTCAAATTGACAGAAGACACTTGGTACAAGAACCCAAATGCGGAGAACCAAATTCGTAATGCACAGGCTGCGGGTCTGCAAGTATCGACCTACCACTTCTCACGCTATACTTCTGAGGAAGCAGCGCGTGCAGAAGCGCGATTCTACATTGCAGAAGCGCAACGCTTGAATCTTCCAAAGAACACCCTCATGGTCAATGACTTTGAGGATGCCAAGATGCAGCCAAATATTAACCGCAACACCCAAGCTTGGGCGGACGAAATGCGTAAAAATGGTTACACCAACTTGATGTTCTACACCAGTGCTAGCTGGTTGGATGAAAACAATCTTCGCAAGAAAGGTCCTGTCAACACCGCTCAATTTGGTCTTCAGAATTTCTGGGTTGCCCAATACCCTTCTCCAAAACTGTCTGTAAACGATGCGAAAAGCTTGCGTTACAATGGGAAAGCTGGCGCCTGGCAGTTCACTTCTCAAGCGGAATTGCTTCCAGGAAAACACCTCTTTGACCACAGTGTGGACTATACCGGTCGCTTCACAGCGAACGCAAAACCTGCAGCGGATCCAACAGAAGGCAGCTTAAGTGGGAAGATTGATATTGTCAATAACGATACTATGACGGGCCGCTTTGACGTTGTCATCTCAAATGTTCAGGCACCAAATGGAGTTCGAACCGTTTCTGTACCGATCTGGTCAGAAACAGGTGGTCAAGATGACCTTGTTTGGTATACAGCTAATCGTCAAGCAAATGGGACCTATATCGTCAATGTCAAAGCAGAGAACCATAAAAACTCAACCGGTCTTTACAATGTCCATCTTTACTATGTTCAGAACAATGGACAAATGACGGGTGTGGGTGGAACAACGACGACAGTAGCCATTGGAAAGAAAAATCAGACACCAGTATCAGCTGATTTGACTATTGCAAAATCAGAAAAAGACGGGACCTTCACCATTACAGCTAAGAACCTTCAAGGCTTCGATGGCTACAAGGAAGTGAAGATTCCATTCTGGTCTCATGCGAATGGCATGAAAGACATCATCTGGTATACTCCGACTCGCCAGGCAGACGGTTCTTATACTGTAACAGCTAAAGCCAGTGACCACGAAAATGCTGATGGCAAATACGAAGCGCAGGTCTTCTATGTAGATGCCCAAGGTCAAAACAAATTTGTGAAAAAGGCCTTTATCGATTATACGGCGACAAAACCGGCCAATGCTGTCGCAGCTGATCTGACCATTACAAAATCAGAAAAAGACGGCACCTTCACCATCACAGCTAAGAACCTTCAAGGCTTCGATGGCTACAAGGAAGTGAAGATTCCATTCTGGTCTCATGCCAATGGGATGAAAGACATCATCTGGTACACTCCAACTCGTCAAGCAGACGGTTCATATACTGTAACGGCCAAAGCCAGTGACCACGAAAACGCTGATGGCCAGTATGAAGCGCAGGTCTTCTATGTGGATGCTAACGGACAAAACAAGTTTGTCAAGAAAGCCTTTATCGATTACACAGCTTCTAAACCATCTGCTGATCTGACCATTACAAAATCAGAAAAAGATGGGACCTTCACCATCACAGCTAAGAACCTTCAAGGCTTCGATGGCTACAAGGAAGTGAAGATTCCATTCTGGTCTCATGCCAATGGGATGAAAGATATCATCTGGTACACGCCAACTCGCCAGGCAGACGGTTCATATACTGTAACAGCCAAAGCCAGTGATCACGAAAACGCTGATGGCCAGTATGAAGCGCAAGTCTTCTATGTGGACGCTCAAGGCCAAAACAAGTTTGTCAAAAAAGCCTTTATTGATTACAAAAATCAATCTCGTCCAACCGGTACTCTCTTGATCCAAAACAACAACAAGGATACAGGTACCTTTGATGTCATCATCAAGGATGTCTACAGCCCTAAAGGGGTACAGACTGTGCAAGTTCCTACTTGGTCTGATAAGGACGGCCAAGACGATATTCGCTGGTATGAAGCAACACGCCAAGCGAACGGAGATTACAAGGTATCGGTCAAAGCTAGTGACCACAAAAACTCTACTGGTAAGTACCATGTTCACCTCTATTACATTCAAAATGATGGTTCTCGGATTGGTATTGGTACCACAACAACAGACGTAGAAGTTAGAAATGCCATGACTAAGACGCAGGCTTCTATCAAGAATGTCAATGCAACGAACGGGACTTATACAGTAGCTGTAGATCAAGCGCCTCAGGGACGTCAGATTAAGAACATTCGTGTCGCAGCTTGGTCTAAAGCTCATCAAGAAAATCTTTACTGGTATTCCGCAACACCGACAGGTATGCACACAGAGATCACTGTCTCTGCCAATAATCACGGTAATGAAGCGGGCAACTATACCACTCACGTCTATGTAGACTACAAAGATGGTGGCGTTGAAGGTTTTAACCTCGGTCAGACAGCCTTGTCTCCACGAAATCAAAAGGTGAATCCACAAACAACCTATTATTCTCAACGGGATCCTCGTTGGGCTGGGAAATATTACGGTGTGAGCAATGTCGATCAGTCAGGTTGTGTGCCAACCTCTCTTGCTATGACCTTTACAGATATCCTAGGTAGAACTATTTTGCCAACAACAGTAGCTGATTATCTCTACAACAATACTGATTCATTCAACAAAGGTGAAGCAGGAACAGATTCTGATGGGATTGTAGCTGCCACTCGTAACTGGGGCTTGAAGAGCCAATTGATTAATGGAGCTGGAGGCATTGCAGAAGCCCTCATGGCTGGCAAGCATGTACTTGCTGCAGTAGGTAATAGCCAATTTACTAGTGATCCTTATACTCATGAATTGGTCTTGCATGGTTATGACAATGGAAGAACCTATGTTCGCGATCCATATAATAGCGGCAACAACGGCTGGTACTCTATCAATTATCTTCACTCTATTAAGAGTAAGGACCCGATGGATAACAAGCTTGGAGCACCTTTCTTCTCAATTTTTGCATAAGCTAATCAGAAGGCCAATCTGGCCTTCTGTTTTCTTTAAAAATAGGATTCTTCTCACGATATTGTTTCTTGATCCGGCGGTTTGTGCTATAATACTACTATGTGGGTAGAATCCGTATAAAAAATTGTAAGGAAGATACATGAAAAAGAAAGATCTTATTTTTTATGCTGGGACAGCCGTTTTGTTGGCTTTCTCGACACAACAAGTCAAAGCCGATGAGCAACATGCGTCTGATCAAACACCAGAAAATACATCAGCTGTCGTTGCAACAACTTCATCAGAAGCACAGAATACCGTGAGCGAAGGAGTAGTAGTTGAGAAAGGTATTCAGACAGAAAATACCGTTGCAACAGAGGCAGCACCTATCACACCGACTCTTAGTAATAACCAGTCTTCTGACAAGGGCACTAGCGACAAGGTTGTATCAGAGCAACCAGCACCAGCTGTGGTAGCTAGTCGCGCACCATATGGCGCACGCGCACGAGTGGTAGCAGCAAGAAATGAGAGTGTTCCTCAACAGGAATCTCCAGTTTCCGCAGATTTGACTATTGCAAAATCAGAGTCAGACGGCACCTTCACCATTACGGCTAAGAATCTTCAAGGTTTGGATGGTTATGAAGAAGTGAAGATTCCATTCTGGTCTCATGCCAATGGGATGAAAGACATCATCTGGTACACTCCAAGTCGTCAAGCAGATGGTTCTTATACCGTAACAGCCAAAGCCAGTGACCACGAAAAAGCTGATGGTAAGTACGAAGCGCAAGTTTTCTATGTGGATGCTAAAGGCCAAAACAAGTTTGTTAAGAAAGCCTTTATTGACTATACAGCTCCTAAACCATCTGCTGATCTGACCATTACGAAATCAGAGTCAGACGGTACCTTCACCATTACAGCTAAGAACCTCCAAGGCTTCGATGGCTACAAGGAAGTGAAGATTCCATTCTGGTCTCATGCCAATGGGATGAAAGATATCATCTGGTATACTCCGACTCGCCAGGCAGACGGTTCTTATACTGTAACGGCCAAAGCTAGTGACCACGAAAACGCTGATGGCCAGTATGAAGCGCAAGTTTTCTATGTGGATGCTAACGGCCAAAACAAGTTTGTCAAGAAAGCCTTTATTGACTACACAGCTCCTAAACCGTCAGCCGATCTGACCATTACGAAATCAGAAAAAGACGGTACTTTCACTATTACAGCTAAGAACCTTCAAGGTT
Source organism: Streptococcus sp. CF8_Ac1-9 (assembly GCF_024295565.1). Taxonomy (NCBI): domain Bacteria; kingdom Bacillati; phylum Bacillota; class Bacilli; order Lactobacillales; family Streptococcaceae; genus Streptococcus; species Streptococcus sp. CF8_Ac1-9. The sequence goes on along the minus strand of NZ_JANCOY010000004.1, from coordinate 73,506 downwards.
TCGATGGTTATAAAGAAGTGAAGATTCCATTCTGGTCTCATGCCAATGGGATGAAAGACATCATCTGGTACACTCCAACTCGCCAGGTAGACGGTTCATATACTGTAACAGCCAAAGCTAGTGACCACGAAAACGCTGATGGCAAGTATGAAGCGCAAGTTTTCTATGTGGACGCTCAAGGCCAAAACAAGTTTGTCAAGAAAGCCTTTATTGATTTCAAAAATCAATCTCGTCCAACCGGCACTCTCTTGATCCAAAACAACAACAAGGATACGGGAACATTTGACGTCATCATCAAGGATGTCTACAGCCCTAAAGGGGTGCAGACTGTGCAAGTTCCTACTTGGTCTGATAAGGATGGGCAAGACGATATTCGCTGGTATGAAGCAACACGCCAAGCGAACGGAGATTACAAGGTATCTGTAAAAGCGAGTGACCACAAGAACTCTACTGGTCAGTACCATGTTCATCTTTACTATATTCAAAATGATGGTTCTCGTGTGGGTGTCGGTTCAACGACTACAGAAGTTGAATTCCGAAATGCCCAGACCAAGACACAAACAGGGATCAAGAATGTCAATTCTGGTGCTGGAACCTATACAGTAACGGTGGATCAAGCGCCTCAAGGCCGTCAGATTAAGAATATCCGTGTTGCAGCCTGGTCTCAAGCACACCAAGAAAATCTTTTCTGGTATTCAACAGCACCTTCTGGAATGCATACAGAAGTGCAGGTCTCTGCAGCAAATCACCAGTACCAATCAGGTAACTATACCACTCACGTCTATGTGGATTATGTCGATGGTGGCGTTGAAGGCTTTAACCTTGGTCAAACAGCCCTTCATCCCCGTGCGACAATAGATCAAACTGCTTTTAGTCCTCGTGTAACGAATGGGCAACGGGACCGTGTCTTACGGGCAGCAGCTAGTCTAGTGGGCGTTCGTGGCGGCACTGCAGCTCACCAACAATTGGTCAATGATTATAACAGTGTCAAACCGCTTCCGGTTGGTTATGCAGTGAAGACGACCGATGACTGGTGTGATATCTTTGTCACAACAGTCTTCCAGCGGGAAGGTTTGAGTGGTTTGATTGGTCGTGAATGTGGAGTCGAACGTCACATCCAGATCTTCAAACGCTTGGGCATCTGGAATGAAGATGGTACCACTACACCAAAAGCAGGGGACATCATCACCTTTAACTGGGATCAAAATAGCCAACAAAACAATGGCTTTGCGGATCACATCGGAATTGTTGAGAGCGTCTCAAATGGGATCATTCATACCATTGAAGGAAACTCCAACAACCAAGTCCGTCGCAATACCTACCGAATCGGACATGGCAATATTCGTGGATTTGCAACCCCTCGCTATCAATAATAAAAAAGAAGCCACAGGCTTCTTTTTTGAATGCAGATAAGTTTTTAAAATAAAATGAGAGATTCTGTCAATTGTTTTAAATGATTTTTATCTTTTGAATTATTCGATAATGACTGGAGACTTTACGCAGTGAGAAAAGTGCTTGAAATATTAGAATTTCAAGCACTCGGGAGTTTTGAGCCCTTGGGCTCAAAACTAAGTCATGGAACTTCTTTGAAGTTCGCTGACGTCCGTACTCACTTAAGGAAAGTCTCCAAGAAGACTATTTCGGTTCTTTTCTCATTTTTTCAACCCTTCTTCAAAACTCTTAGAAGGGGCTTCGACTTGGATGGTTTCAAGGGTTAATGGATTAGTGAAGGTCAAGCGGTGAGCATGGAGCATGAGTCGCTCTCCGCGTGCAGGGTTATAGAGAGGGTCCCCGACAATCGGGTGCCCATGATGGGAGAGATGCACCCGGATCTGATGGGTACGCCCCGTCTTAAGCTGGCATTTAACCAGGCTGTTGCGCCCGATTTTTTTCAGTTGCGTTACCTGGGTTTCTGCATACTGTCCCTTGCGTGGATCGACCAGGCGCTTGCGCCGATCGTGGCGATCGCGTCCGATTTTATCCTTGTAGACGATGGTTTTTTGTGCTAAGCTACCTTGGATCAAGGCCCAGTACTCGCGTTGGATGTTTTTATCTTCCAAAATGCGGTTGAGAATGGGCAGGATAAAAGGGTTTTTAGCAAATAAAATCGCTCCGCTGGTTTCCTTATCTAGGCGGTGCACGACGTAGCAGGTGGATCCAACATAGCTGGAAACATGGTTGAGAAGAGCAATTTCTGTCGGCTCATTGGCATGGGTTTTCATACCTTCAAGCTTATTGACGATGATGACATGCTCATCCTGATAGAGCTCTTCGACCAGACTCGGGTCTCCGGCTGGGAGCTCTTTTTCAGGGTAATCGTCCGCGTCAAAGATCAGCTGGATCTGGTCTCCTTTTTGAACGGGGCTCTGCCAGTTGATGGTCTCGCCATTGACCAAGACGTGTTTCTTGGTTCGTAAAAAATGCCGGATCTTACGGGGAATGAGGAAGTAGTCCTCAAGCAACTCTTTCACAGTCATCTGGGGAAAGGATTGTGGAATGGTAAATTGATAGTTCATGACCCTATTGTAGCAAAATCTAAGCTTAAAGAAAACTAAATGGGAGAAGGGGATGAGCTATCTTTTCTTGCTAGGACAAGGATAAGGTGTTACAATAACAGGTATGAATAGAATAAAAGAATTATTTGAAAACCTGATCACTTTTTTTAGAAAGGATCATCCGCCCAAAGCGGTGGCAGAAGAAGTGCCAGACACGGAACTACCGGAAGAGACAGTAGAGCCGACCTATAGTCGCTCAGGCAAGCACAGAAGCAAGCCTCTCTCTCAGCATCCCTTCCGTCGTTTTTGGCGCAGATTCCATTTGACCAAGATTCTCCTGATCATTGGGCTAGGCTTTAGCCTCTTGACAGGGGGCTATCTTTTCTACCTTGCTAAGACGACCAACGTCAAGGATTTGCAGAATGCACTGAGGGCGACTACCATTATCTATGATAAGAATGGGGACCAGGCGGGAAGTTTGACCGGGCAAAAAGGAACCTATGTCGAACTCGATGCCATTAGTGAGAATCTGCAAAATGCCGTGGTCGCAACAGAGGACCGGAGCTTCTACAAGAATAGCGGGATCAACTATGGGCGCTTCTTCTTAGCGATTTTGACCCTGGGTCGCTCAGGTGGTGGGTCGACCATCACCCAGCAGCTAGCCAAGAATGCTTACCTGTCTCAGGACCAGACGGTAGAGCGCAAGGCCAAGGAATTCTTCCTAGCGCTTGAAATCAATAAGAAATACAGTAAAAAAGAGATCCTCACCATGTACCTCAACAATGCCTATTTTGGAAATGGGGTTTGGGGTATTGAGGATGCTTCCAAGAAGTATTTTGGGGTTTCAGCCAGTCAATTAAGTCTGGATCAGTCTGCGGTTCTCGCAGGTATGCTCAAGGGACCGGAAATCTATAACCCGCTCTATTCAGTAGAGAATGCGACCAATCGCCGCAATACGGTCCTCCAAAATATGGTGGCGGCTGGTTATATTGACCAGAAAACAGCTGATCAGTCAGCTGCTGTGGATATCCATGGTCAGCTGGTCGATGCCTATGAAGGCAAGTCGGAGGATTACCGCTACCCATCCTATTTTGATGCGGTCATCAATGAAGCGGTCAATGAATACGGCCTGACCGAAGAAGACATTGTCAAAAATGGCTACCGGATCTACACCGAGCTGGATCAGAATTACCAAGCAAGCATGCAGGTGATCTATGACAATACGGCCCTCTTCCCAGTAGCGGAAGACGGCACGCGCGCAGAATCTGGTAGTGTGGCGCTTGATCCTAAGACCGGAGGAGTTCGGGCTCTCGTAGGGCGTGTCGGAAGCGATCAAAATCCAGGTTTCCGTACCTACAACTATGCCACCCAGGCTGCCCGTAGTCCAGGATCAACCATCAAACCTTTGGTGGTCTATAGCCCAGCTGTTGCTGAAGGTTGGTCGACCAATAAGGAGTTGGACAATAGTACCACCCAATATGGAAGCTATGAGGTCAATAACTATGCGGGAATCCAGTCTAGCCCAACGGTACCGATGTACCAGGCCTTGGCAGAATCCCTTAACCTTCCAGCCGTAGCGACCGCTAATGATTTGGGTCTCGATACGGTCTTTGAATACGGGAAAAAGTTCGGACTCAACATGGATAAGGTGGACAAGTCGCTTGCCGTTGCCTTGGGAGCTGGTGTGACAACCAATCCGATGCAGATGGCCCAAGCCTATGGAACTTTTGCTAACGGCGGGGTCATGAATGATGCTCACCTCATTACCAAGATTGAAAATGCAAGTGGCCAAGTGGTCAAGAGCCACAGCCAGAAATCAACCCGAGTGCTTAGTGGTTCAACGACAGATAAGATGACCAATATGATGCTTGGTACCTTTAGTAATGGTACGGGGGTGAACGCTGCGCCTTATGGTTATACCATGGCAGGAAAAACCGGTACGACAGAGACCAGCTTTAACAAGGACCTCTCTGGAGACCAATGGGTGATCGGTTACACGCCAGATGTGGTCATCAGTCAGTGGCTTGGTTTCCCAACGACCGATGAAAATCACTACCTGACGGACAGTAGTGCTGGAACGGCGTCCGAGATCTTCCGCAATGTTGCCAACAGTGTTCTGCCTTATACAGACGGTACTCAGTTTGACTCGGTGAAGAACTCTTATGCTGAAAACGGCATTGCGCCAGTCGGAGAAGAAACGACAGAAACAGATAGCAAAGAAGACAAAGGTTTCTTTGAGGATGTCAAAGAAAAGGCGTCGAATATGGTCGATAATGCGAAAAAAGCAATCGACGAGGCCGATATCCCAGGAAAAGCGAAAAACGCTTGGGATACCTTCAAAGGTTGGCTTGGTTTCTAATCAAAAAGAGAGTGGGACAGAAATCGGTAATTCGTTAGAATTCGATTTCGTCGTCCCACCTCCGCACAGTTGAGTAGGGCTGTAAAAGCTGATGAAATCAGCGTAGTAGAGCCCACTCAACCACTGCGTCTTGCTCGATAATCCAAAAATAATTGAGAGGCTAGGACTTTTGTCCCAGCCTCTATTTGTTTAAAGTTCACTATCTGACAAGCTAAAGGTATCGCCGTGTTGGAGATCCCCGTACTGGTAGCCTCGTTTGAACCAGCGCATGCGTTGCTCTGAAGTTCCGTGGGTAAAGCTATCTGGTACCGAGTAGCCGTAGGCTTGCTCTTGGAGAGTGTCATCCCCGACTGCATGGGCTGCATTCATGGCTTCTTCGATATCGCCGATATCTAGAAGGTTTCGGTCTTGAATGGAGCGGGCCCAGACACCGGCTAGATAATCAGCTTGTAGCTCAATGCGGACACTGATGGCATTTCGTTCCTTTTCAGAAAGACCTTGTTGCATCCGATGGTATTTACCAAGGATTCCCAGCTCATTTTGCACGTGGTGGCCGACTTCGTGAGCGATCACGTAGGCCATGGCGAAGTCCCCGCTAGCCTTGTATTTGGTTGTTAATTCCTTGTAGAAGCTCATATCCAAATAAATCTTTTTGTCGGTTGGACAGTAGAAGGGACCAGCCGATGCTTGCCCAACTCCACAGCCTGTCTTTGTCCGTCCGGTATAGAAGACTAGTTTGGGCTCCTGGTAGGTCCGTCCTTCGGCTTGAAAGACCTTGTGCCAATGATCTTCTGTTGTGGCAAGGACCTTGCTGACGAACTCAGCATCTGCATCGTCGACATGGGTCTTGTTGGTGCGCGTGATCTGGCTAGACTGGTAAGAATGAGAAGTCTCGTTTCCAAAGAGTCCACCAAGACTAGCGCCACCACCTCCTAGAAGAACCAGAAGAAGGATGAGGACGATCTTACTCTTGAAGCTTCCGGGCGATAGTAAGATCTGTAAAATGCCCCCGCCAAGGTTACTGTTTCCTGAAGATTGGGAGTAGCTTTGCCCTCGACGGTCTTCGATATTTCTACTTTCTTTTAGGTTATCACTTTTCATATTCGTCTCCTTTTGTTTTATTTTACCAAAAATGAGGAAAAAACCAGAGTGATAACGCTTTAGATTTGCTTTTTTCTTGACAGGAGATTTTCTGTTCTTGTCAAAACGTGGAAAACTTGCTATAATGGGGTGAACGGAGGCGTTATGGCATTAAAAAAAGCAAGTCTAGCGTGTACGGTTTGTGGGTCACGCAATTACTCCATTAAGTTGAGTGGGACGCCAAAACCAACACGTCTAGAAGTCAATAAATTCTGCAAACATTGCAGCAAGTATACCATCCATAAAGAAACACGATAGGAGAGAGTTGTGAAATTCATTAAAGATATTTTCGTCTTACTAAAAGATACAACTTGGCCAAATCGCAAGGAAAGATGGAAAAACTTTATCTCAGTGATTGAGTACACCGCTTTCTTTGTTGCATTGATTTATTTGTTCGACAAAGTCATTGCACGTGGCCTATTGCACATGATCAATTTCTTTTAAGAAAAGAAGCCATGAGGCTGGGCAACAACTGTCCAGCCTTTGATTTTTGATAGGAATAACTGCAAGACGCAGTGGTTGATTGGCATCTTTGTTCGCTTTTTAAGCTTCAAAGATGGCCTAATCAACTGTGCGGGGGTGGGAAAACGAACTCTTTTTAACAAGTCAGAGTTCTTTCCCACTCCCACTTTTTGTAGTCTTTTCTAAAAAATAAATCAGCAAACCTCTTTGCATTCCTGCAAAATGTGGTATAATGAAGCTAGGAAAAGGAAAGCCAAGAGGCTTTTTTTAGTATGTTCACAAAAGCTCGAGCAGGCTAAACAGAAAGAAAGGATGCCCAAATGGACAGTTTTGATAAAGGCTGGTTTGTACTACAAACCTACTCAGGATATGAAAACAAGGTAAAAGAGAATCTTTTGCAACGTGCGCAAACTTACAATATGTTAGAAAACATCTTGCGCGTAGAGATTCCAACTCAAACCGTACAAGTTGAGAAAAACGGTAAAACAAAAGAAATCGAAGAAAACCGCTTCCCAGGTTATGTCTTGGTAGAAATGGTCATGACAGATGAAGCTTGGTTTGTTGTTCGGAATACACCGAACGTTACTGGTTTCGTCGGATCCCACGGGAACCGTTCAAAACCAACTCCATTGTTGGAAGAAGAAATCCGCAGCATCTTGCTCTCTATGGGTCAAACCGTTCAAGAGTTTGATTTGGATGTCAAGGTGGGCGACACAGTTCGCATCATCGACGGGGCCTTCACAGACTATACTGGTAAGATCACTGAAATTGATAACAACAAGGTGAAAATGGTCATTTCTATGTTTGGTAACGATACAGTTGCAGAAGTGAACCTGAACCAAATTGCTGAATTGTAAGAAAAAGAGAACCCTCCAAGAAAAACTTGGAGGGTTCTTTGTATGGATCTTTATTGATTTTTATCCAGGCCAGTGATCTTTTTTAACTGCTTGGTCTCTGCAGTAGACGTAACATTGAAGATCTTATTTCCTTGTGTAGAGAAGCTAGATTCATCTCCGTTGCTATCTTTATAGACATAGCTGGTCCCATTTTCTGAACGCATAATGGCATAGGGTTTTCCGAGACGTTCGAGGGCCGTTTTTGGTGTATCGGATTTGGAAATGCTACCAGTAGACTGGTGGTTGGCATCGCCCCCTCTTAGTCGGAAGGTGATATCTGTTAACACATTATTGCGGAAGAAAGCCATGATATCGCCATTGTCTGTTGCCCATACATTGACTCCATCACCAGGATTCGCACTGTCTGTACTACTTACGGGTTGACCAAAGGCTGCAACTACGTCATCGTAACTGCTTCTTTCTTTTGGCCCACCAACCTCTTGTCCATCTTCGGTTCTCAATACAAAACCGGTGGTAGGGTGGAGGTTCTTGAGCTTTTCGATCTCAGGAATGGATGCAGCTCCTGGCACATATTGGAGAGATGCGCCATCATCTGGATCCAAGCTGAAGCGACCTGAAAAATCATCTGAGCTACTGCTGTCTGAAGAAGTGCTCGACGATTTACTAGATGATGCTTTGGTAGAAGATTGTTTGATCGGTTTTCTAGAGCTAGAAGCTGTTTTTGCTGGTTGCGCAGAATTGGCGGGTGAGCAAGCGGCTAGTGTCACTAGTGAAAGAAGGCCGATCGTAAAGAAACGAATGTTTTTCATAAATACCCTTTCTAATGTGCTTCGCCGATCAGGCGAGGTTTTATTATATCAATAATCAAGGAAAGGAGCAAATGGCAACAAAAAACCCCCTATTGCTAGGGGAATTTTTAAAAGATAAAAGATGATAAAAAATTTTATTATCAAGGCGGTAGACGGATTTGAACCGACGATCAAGCTTTTGCAGAGCCGTGCCTTACCACTTGGCTATACCGCCATAACATATAATATTGTAACCTAAAAATAAAGATAGGTCAAGAAAAACTTTTTACGTCAAACAACTTTAGAAAACCATTTCATCGTAGGGATTGAAAAAATCTCTCAAATAGCTTGCGAATTCTAGTGATTTCTGCTATACTTATAGAGTTGTCTAAGACAGCAAATACTCATCTCGGATCCATTGTGGCACCGTTGCCCTTGTGGTCGTGCTGCAAGTTGACGTCTGAGAGAGGAGAAAAAAACAAAAAAGGAGAAACTACTCATGGCAGTAATTTCAATGAAACAACTTCTTGAGGCTGGTGTACACTTCGGTCACCAAACTCGTCGCTGGAACCCTAAGATGGCTAAGTACATCTTCACTGAACGTAACGGAATCCACGTGATCGACTTGCAACAAACTGTAAAATATGCAGACCAAGCATACGACTTCATGCGTGATGCAGCTGCAAACGATGCAGTGATCTTGTTCGTAGGTACTAAGAAACAAGCTGCTGATGCTGTTGCAGAAGAAGCTGTTCGTTCAGGTCAATACTTCATCAACCACCGTTGGTTGGGTGGAACTCTTACTAACTGGGGAACAATCCAAAAACGTATCGCTCGTTTGAAAGAAATCAAACGCATGGAAGAAGATGGAACTTTTGAAGTTCTTCCTAAGAAAGAAGTCGCATTGTTGAACAAACAACGCGCTCGTCTTGAAAAATTCTTGGGCGGTATCGAAGACATGCCTCGTATCCCAGACGTAATGTACGTTGTGGATCCACATAAAGAACAAATCGCTGTTAAAGAAGCTAAGAAATTGGGTATCCCAGTTGTAGCGATGGTCGACACAAACACTGACCCAGATGATATCGATGTTATCATCCCAGCGAACGATGACGCTATCCGCGCTGTTAAATTGATCACTGCGAAAATGGCTGACGCTGTTATCGAAGGACGTCAAGGTGAAGACAGTGTTGCTACAGTAGAAGCTGAATTGGCAGCTACTGAAGGTCAAGCTGATTCAATCGAAGAAATCGTTGAAGTTGTAGAAGGCGACAACGCTTAATTCATTCAATAAGTAACGAACCTAAGAGGGCAGGGCTCAGCCCGACCCTCTTATTTTATCAAAAAAATATAGGAGAACAAAAATGGCAGAAATTACAGCTAAGCTTGTAAAAGAATTGCGTGAAAAATCTGGTGCTGGTGTCATGGACGCTAAAAAAGCATTGGTTGAAGTGGAAGGCGATATCGAAAAAGCGATCGAATTGCTTCGCGAAAAAGGTATGGCTAAAGCAGCTAAGAAAGCTGACCGTGTTGCCGCTGAAGGTTTGACTGGTGTTTATGTAGACGGTAACGTTGCAGCAGTTGTTGAAGTGAATGCTGAAACTGACTTCGTTGCGAAAAACGCTCAATTCGTTGAATTGGTAAACGCAACAGCGAAAGTGATCGCTGAAGGTAAACCAGCTAGCAATGAAGAAGCTCTTGCTTTGACAATGCCTTCAGGTGAAACTCTTGAAGCTGCATATGTATCTGCAACAGCTACAATCGGTGAAAAGATTTCATTCCGTCGTTTTGCTTTGCTTGAAAAAACAGATGCACAACACTTCGGTGCTTACCAACACAACGGTGGACGTATCGGTGTTATCTCTGTGATCGAAGGTGGAGACGAAGCGCTTGCTAAACAAATCTCAATGCACATCGCTGCAATGAAACCAACTGTTCTTTCATACAAAGAATTGGATGAGCAATTCGTGAAAGATGAATTGGCACAATTGAACCACGTCATCGACCAAGATAACGAAAGCCGTGCAATGGTTGGTAAACCAGCTCTTCCACACTTGAAGTATGGTTCTAAAGCTCAATTGACTGACGAAGTTGTCGCTCAAGCTGAAGAAGATATCAAAGCTGAATTGGCAGCTGAAGGTAAACCAGAAAAAATCTGGGATAAGATCATCCCTGGTAAAATGGATCGCTTCATGCTTGACAACACTAAAGTTGACCAAGCTTACACTCTTCTTGCACAAGTTTACATCATGGATGACAGCAAGACAGTGGAAGCTTACCTTGAATCAGTAAATGCTTCAGTAGTTGAGTTTGCTCGCTTTGAAGTTGGTGAAGGTATCGAAAAAGCAGCTAATGACTTTGAATCAGAAGTTGCAGCTACAATGGCAGCGGCTCTTAACAACTAAGAATACAAAAAAAGAGGTTTCGATGGGAACCTCTTTTTTTGTAAGATAAATTCATCTAAATAACTTTCCTTAGGTGAGTACGGACGTCAGCGAACTTCAAAGAAGTTCCATGACTTAGTTTTGGACCTAAGGTTCCAAAACTCCCGAGTGCTAGAAACATGATTGTTTCTAGCACTTTTCTCACAGCGGAAAGTTTTAGTAGATGACTGAGTAATTCTAAGAAATAAATTTTTTTGTTTTATAGAATTTATTAGATTTTAAAAAAAATAGTTTGTCTATACTCTTAGAGGAACGGAAGCATCTTTTTTGCATGCAAAAACTGAAGCCGTTGCTTCAGTCTTTTGCTTAATGTGCGAAGGTATCGATTCCTAGAAGCAGGGACAGGGTTCCCATGATGAGGCCGGCTAGGATCACTCCGAGCATGACTGCGAGGCTACTGCGTTTGAAGTCCCAGTCAAGGATAGAAGCTGCAAGAGCTCCGGTCCAGGCACCAGTTCCTGGTAAAGGAATGCCGACGAATAGGAGTAGGGCCCAGAAGATTCCTTTGTCTCCTGCAGCTTTCTCTAATTTTTGTCCGCCTCTATGGCCCTTATTGAGACACCAGCTAAAAAAGCCTCCGATGATCGGTTTTTTTGCGCCCCAAGTGAGGATATGGCGGGCGAAGAAGAAGATCAGAGGGACGGGGAGAAGATTTCCAATCACTCCGATCAGGAGCGCTGTCCATAAGGGAATACCATTTGCAATGGCAAAAGGGATGGCCCCGCGCAATTCAACGAGGGGAACCATGGAGATCAGGAAGGTAAAGATATATTTCATTGGTCAAGCCTTTCGATTAGTCTTCTTCATTCTATCGTATCTTCCTTCAATTGACAACTATTCCAGCTTTGGGATGAACTTTTTAAATCTTTTATCTTGACTTTCTGGTGGAGGAAGCATATAATAAAGACATAGTTAATTAGAATCATTATAAAAAAGGAGAAATGACATGACAACTATGAAACATGAAGCAGCTACTGATGTAGCAACTTTTGCACCTTCTAATAAAGAAACTCTTCCAGAAACAAAAGCTCTCTTGAACCAAGTCGTAGCAGATCTCTACGTCGCTCACATTGCCCTTCACCAAGTACACTGGTATATGCGTGGACGTGGCTTTATGGTTTGGCATCCAAAAATGGACGAATACATGGACAGCTTGGATGCAACCTTAGATGAAGTGAGCGAACGCTTGATCACTCTTGGTGGTGCGCCATATTCTAGCATGACTGAATTTTTGGAACACAGCAATATTGAAGAACGCCGTGGAACATTTACAAAAAATGTAGAAGAAAGCTTGACACGTGTTCTTGAAATCTTCCATTACCTTGATGGCCTTTACCAAAAAGCTTTGGATGTTACCGATGCTGAAGGCGACGATGTAACCAACGATATCTTTGTTGGGGCTAAAGCAGAACTTGAAAAGAACATTTGGATGGTGGCTGCTGAACTTGGTCAAGAACCAGGATTATAAGATCATAAAAAAATAGAAGCCGTTGGCTTCTATTTTTTTGCTTCGTAGGAGATTTCCACTAATTAAAGGAGTTCTTAATCTAACTATAGTTGGAGCGAAATCGAGGCCTATCGCTCCTATTTTTTTGGTATAGTTAATATGTGATTTTCTGTAAGTGTTCGCAGACAGAAGAAAGCGCTTACAAATTTAATTGTTAATCCTAAGAGGAGGTTTTTATGGGAAAGTCTTTTTTTGAAAAGCGTCCTGTTTTTAGTATTCGTAAGCTCTCAGTTGGAGCTTGTTCTGTTGTGATTGGGATTTCTGCCTTGGGTCTTTCAAGGGTCCATGCGGAAGAAAAGCCAGCCCTCGAAAGTGAACTGACTTCGATGGAGACACCAAGTGTTGTGACGGAAAATTCAGAAGCGGAAGTTCCTGGAGCTGGTGCAAGGGTTTCAGAAGCTCCAGCTGTCATCACCCCTACCAGAGCTGAGGAAAAGCCAGCCCCTCAACAGCCTGTTTCTACTTCATCTGAGCGTGCTACAGGAACGGAAGAAACTGCTGCTCCAGATCAAAATCGTGTAGCGGAGGATATTGTGCAAGATCGAGAACGTGATTTTAATAAAGATTGGTATTTTAAATTAAATGCGGCTCCTGGTGCAGAAGGGCGTCAAGTGGATGTTAAGGATTGGAAAAAATTAGATCTTCCTCATGACTGGTCTATTTTCTTTGATTTCGATCACAACTCTCCTGCTCAAAATGAAGGGGGGCAATTAAACGGTGGGGATGCTTGGTATCGTAAGACCTTCCGTTTGGACGACAAGGATCTAGATAAGAAGGTCCGCTTGGAATTTGGCGGGGTTTATATGGATTCCAAAGTCTATGTAAACGGACAATTCGTTGGTCATTATCCAAATGGCTACAATGCCTTTTCTTATGATATTACTCCTTATTTGAATGCGGATGGAAGCGAGAATACCATCGCCGTTCATGTGGTCAATCAACAACCAAGTAGCCGCTGGTATTCTGGTAGCGGAATTTACCGGGATGTTAAGCTGAGTGTAACGGACAAGGTTCATTTAGCGCAGTATGGGACTACGATTACGACCCCTCAGTTGGAAAAACAGCAAAATGGGGCAGTGGATACAGTGGTGAAGAGCCGCATTGTCAACCAAGATGATCAAGCCCATAGTATTTATGCGGAATATGAAATTGTCGATCAAAATGGCCAAGTGGTGAGCGAAAAAACGCGCAGTGAAGCACAAGCTGTTTTAGCAGGTCAAGAGATCAACCTTTCTCAAACCTTGCATGTTGAAAAACCAACCCTCTGGGATGTGAAAACGGATCATCCAGCTCTCTATACTTTGTATACGCGTGTCTATCGGGATTCGCAGTTGGTCGATGTGCAAAAGGAACGCTTTGGTTATCGCTATCTGAACTGGACACCAGAAGGTGGCTTCTTCCTGAATGGGGTGGCGACGAAATTCCACGGGGTATCCCTTCACCATGACCACGGGGCTCTTGGAGCTGAGGAAAATTACAAGGCTGAATACCGTCGTCTCAAACAGATGAAGGACATGGGAGTCAATGCCATCCGGACGACCCACAACCCAGCCAGTGAACAAACCTTAAAAATTGCGGCTGAGTTGGGCTTGATGGTTCAAGAAGAAGCCTTTGATACCTGGTATGGTGGCAAGAAGCAATACGATTACGGTCGTTTCTTTGAAAAGGATGCCACTCACCCAGAAGCTCGTAAGGGGGATACTTGGTCAGATTACGATCTACGGACTATGGTAGAGCGGGGCAAGAACAATCCAGCCATTGTCATGTGGTCAATCGGTAACGAAGTCGGTGAAGCAGATGGTTCGGACAAGTCTGTCGCAACTGTTCGTCGCTTGGTCAAAACCATCAAGGACGTGGATGCAACCCGCTATGTCACCATGGGAGCTGATAAATTCCGCTTTGGTGATGGATCAGGAGGCCATGAAAAGGTAGTAGCAGAGCTCGATGCGGTTGGATTTAACTATTCAGAAGCCAACTATGAAAGCTTACGGGCCAAACATCCAAACTGGCTCATTTATGGTTCGGAAACCTCTTCTGCAACGCGGACACGGGGCTCATACTATCATCCTGAAAGAGAATGGGTCGGCAGCAACCAAGAAGACCGCCACTATGAACAATCAGACTACGGCAATGACCGGGTTGGTTGGGGTCGGACAGCAACCGCCTCTTGGACCTTTGACCGTGATCATGCCGGTTATGCAGGACAATTTATCTGGACCGGTACGGATTATATCGGTGAGCCAACACCATGGCACAACCAAAATGACACACCTGTGAAAAGTTCTTATTTCGGTATCGTGGATACTGCCGGCCTTCCAAAGAATGATTTTTACCTTTACCAAAGTCAATGGGTATCGGCAGAGAAACATCCGATGGTCCATCTCTTGCCACATTGGAACTGGGACAATCCAGAATTAGCCAATCGTGTCATGGACGAAGAAGGCCGGATCCCTGTTCGGACCTTCTCCAATGCCCACAGTGTGGAATTGATTGTCAATGGGGAATCACAAGGAGTCAAGACCTTTACCAAGAAGACCACAGCAGATGGCCGGACCTACCAAGAAGGGGCAAATCCGGATGAACTCTATCTAGAGTGGTTGGTTCCTTATGTACCAGGTAAAGTGGAAGCCATTGCCCGCAACGAAGCAGGAGAAGTGATCGCGAAAGATCAAGTCGAAACAGCCGGCAAGGCTGCGGGTGTTCGTTTGTTGAAAGAAGAACATGCGATCGCAGCGGACGGTAAGGATTTGACCTATATTACCTATGAAATCGTCGATGAAGAAGGTCGTATCGTGCCAACTGCCAATAATTTGGTGCATTTCCATTTGCATGGACAAGGCCAAATTGTCGGTGTCGATAATGGGGAACAAGCCAGCCGTGAACGCTACAAAGCGCAGGAAGATGGCTCATGGCAACGCAAAGCCTTCAATGGCAAAGGGGTTGTGATTGTCAAATCAACTGAGCAGGCGGGAGCCTTTACTCTGTATGCAGACTCAGACCGCTTGCAATCAGACCAAGTCAGCCTCTTTACAGGTAAGAAGGACCAAGCAGAACGCACTGTATTAGGTGTGGAACCTGTTCGACAAAGTGCTTATCTAGGAGAAAAACCAACCTTACCAAGTAAGGTCAATGTGGTCTATAGCGATGGCAAGGCCCAAGAAGAAGCCGTTGAATGGGATGCGGCAGACTATAGCCGTGCTGGCCAAGTCCGTGTGACCGGTCATGTTCAAGGACGCACGGTCGAAGCTCTGGTCGATGTGATCGGCGTGGAACAAGTCCTTCCAGTCATCAAACAAATCCCACAGGGAGCAGATCTAGCAACAGTGGATAAGGCTGTGCAATTAGTCTTCACTGATGGGACCACTGCTCACTATGAGGTCGATCAATGGACCTTGGAAGCTGGTCAAGAAGATCAGTTGTCCACACCAGGTGCTCGCTTGAAGGCGACAGGTCTCCTAGGCAATGGGGAAACGGTCCAAGCGACACTAGTGGTTGCAGGAGGAGATGTAGCCAAGGCTAAGAAACCAACGGTTCAGCTAGATGGGGTAGCCCTTCCAAAATTTGGTAGTGGCAACCATACCATTTTCCGTTCCCTCGCTTATGGTCAAGAACCAGGTCAAGTCACAGCAAGTGCAGAAAATGCTCAAGTGACGGTCCTACAAGCTAATCGCGAAAATGGTTTGAAATCCCAAATCTTTGTGACTGCTAAGGATACGGGAGCTGTACAGACCTATGTGGTCCAATTCCAAGAAGAAAGTCCACAGATCGAGCGTTTGGAATTGCGTCTGCCAGAAGGACAGGAACTCAAGGAAGACCAAACGGTACCACTTGAAGTCATTGCCCATTACCAAGATGATAGCCAGGCAAGTCTCAAAGCAGATCAAATCGATGTGAAAACAAGAGCTGGTAGCCAAGGAAAAGCCGTCGCAACCAATAAAGGTTTGGAATTGCGAGAAGCAGGATTGGTTCATTTAGAAGCTAACTTCCAAGGACAAACAGGGGAAGTCAGCTTTACCATCACGCCAAATCCAGAAGAAAAGACAGTTGTCAAGGTGCGTCCTGTACGGATCAGCACCGATCGAAACGTTTTGCCAGCTCTTCCAGAGACAGTCTTGGTCGAGTATGACAAGGGATTCCCGAAAGAAAAACGTGTGACCTGGGATGCCGTGACAGCAGATCAAGTCAAGTATTATCATAGCTTTACAGTCACCGGTCATGTAGAAGGTGTGGAAAAAGAAGCACAAGCTCAAGTGACGGTTGAAGGCATTATCGCTGTAGAAGAAGTCAGTACCACCACTCCAGTCGGCGAAAAACCAGCTCTTCCAGAAAGCGTGCGGACCTATCACTCTAATGGTAAGACCTATACAGCTAAGGTGGCCTGGGATGCGATCGATCCGCAACTCTTGGCCAAAGAAGGAGAAGTTGTCCTAGCCGGTCGTGTAGAAGGAACGGATCTTCCAACACGTCTTCATATTCGTGTTTCCGCAAACACAGTCAAGGGGGCCAATGTAGCAGAGCAATGGACAGGATCAGTCTTGCCACTCGCTTTTGCAAGTGACTCTAACGATGCGGATCCAGTTGCTAAGGTCAATGATAAGGTCATCTCCTTTACCGATGCTCCAGCTAACCGTTGGACCAACTGGGGCCGTGACAATGCGGAAGATTCTGTTGGTATCTTGTTTGGGGATTCTGGTATCTTGACCAAGCGAGCAGTGGACAACCTCCATGTTGGTTTCCATGAAGACCACGGCGTTGGCGCTCCAAGTGAATATGTGATTGAGTACTATACAGGGGAACAAATCCCAACAGTTCCAAGCAATCCAAATCGTGTTAAAGACGAAACAGACCATCCATTTAACAATCCCGCTAACTGGAAAGAAGTCAGCAACCTAACCGTTGAAGAACCGGTAGCAGCTGGTAAGATGAATCATTTCAGTTTTGATAAAGTCGACACCTATGCTGTTCGTATCCGTATGAAGACGCCAGAAGGCAAGCGTGGAAGCTCTATTTCAGAGATTCAGATCTTTGCCAATAAGGTTGCGGCAGAAGAAAAGAGCCAGTTGACCATTCGCGTCAATGGCGATGTATTGCCAGGTGTCAACCCAAGTGTGACCGATTACTACATCGATGCGCGTGATCGGGCTTATCCACAAGTGGAAGCGACAGCTAGCCATCACGGTCTTGCAACGGTTGTGCCAAGCGTTCATGAAGGGGAGCCAATCCGTGTCATCCATAAAGCGGAAGATGGTACTATCTTACAAGAATACCGCCTCCATCTCACAAGTGATGCAGAAAAACTGAAACAAGCTGCCCCAGTAGCAGTGGAAGCAGGTAGCCGATTTGTGAAAGTCGGTCAAGATCTGGTTCTACCATCTACCGTAGGCGTTTATTTCCAAGGGGATACAGGCTATGAACGCAAGGAGCTTACGGTGGACTGGCAGGCTGTACCAGCTGATGCGCTTTCTCACGAAGGTAGCTTCACGCTCGAAGGAAAAGTCCTCGGCTATGATCTGACAGCTCAGCTGACCGTCCGGGTGTCAGAAAAGACAGGAGAAAACCTCTCTGTGAACCGTGACTACAATGCAGAAGATACCAGGGCATTTGCTAGTGAAACCAATGATCTCGATCCAAATCAAATCGACTATATCGATTACATCAACGATGGAGGCTACAACGAATACTATCGCTGGACTAACTGGAAGAGAGAACCGGATCAAACTGAAGTATTTGCTGGTCTCATCTTCAAGAAAAATGGCCAGGTAACAGAGCGATTGGTCAATAAAGTAGCGGTCGACTTCTTTGCAGATCAGGAAACAGGTCTGCCAACGAAAACTGTTCTTGAACGCTACATTGGTCCAGACTTTGATGTCCCAGATGATTACGGCAATTTGAAAAATCTTCCAGATCATCCATTTAACCAAGCCTCAAACTGGGAAGAAATCCCGTATAGCTTGGATTATGCCTTTGAGCCTGGTTATATCTCTAACCTCAGCTTCAACGAAACCAGAACGAAAGCCATCCGTTTAAGAATGGTCCGTGATGAAAATCTTAAAGGAATTGGAATCATTGAATTGAGCGCCTATGCCCCAACAGAAGAGGCTCAGGCAACAACTGACGTTACGATCCAAGTGAATGGCAAAGACCTAGAAGGTTTTAAACCAGATGTGACAGATTATCATCTAGAGTATGAGGGAGAACGTCCAATCGTTTCAGCACAAGGCAAGAATGGAACAGCCGTTACGGTCATCGATGCTAAAAGTGCCAATGCTCCGGTTCTTGTCAAGGTTGTCTCAGAAGATGGCAAGCTCGAAAAAGTATATCAACTTTCTCTATCCGCAAAAGCACCTACAGGCTCAGCCATTCCCGAAGAAGGGGTTAAGAATCTGGTCCACACCAAACCAGAGTTGGTGATTGAGCCAGAAGAGATGGATTTTGAACGCCTAGAACGTCCAAATGCGGATCTTCCAAAAGGTGAGAAACGTGTGGTTCAAGAAGGTCAAAAAGGCCGCAAATTGCGCTTGGTGGAAGTTTCTCAAGAAAATGGTGTGGAAAGCCGGAAGGAACTGGATGCCTTTGTAGAGCTAGATCCAGTGGCAGAAATTACAGAGGTGGGCACTAAAGAAGTACTTCCAGACACTCCACAACCAGAGCCACAGCCAGAACCTCAGCCACAACCAGAGCCACAACCGCAACCACAGCCAGAGCCGCAACCGCGGCCAGAGCCACAACCAGAGCCGCAACCACAACCACAACCGCTTCCGAATCCAGAACGTCCTCAAGGTTCAGAAGGACCAGTAGCTACTGCAACTCCTCAAGCATCTCTTGAGGTCAAAGCGGTACGTCAGGAAGGGACAGATGCAGCAGGGAAGGAAGTCGAGAAAACAGCTCAAACACCAGCAGTTTCAGCTGCTCCAGTTTCCGAAGGCAGATTACCAAATACAGGAACGGAAGAAAGCGTCGCAAGCCTCGTTGCTGGAATCCTAGCAGCAGGCCTTGCTAGTGCTGTGCTGGACGATCAGAAAAAAAGAGCCAAAAAGGCCAAATAAAACAGCTAGAGAAACTAGCAAAAAACGGTGAAAAGTTCACAGGTAAAAAGAAGGAGGATGGGGAAGCCCCACCCTCTTTACCTGGTGACATAAAGGAATAGAATATGGGAAAAAGATTAGTTGATCAGAAAAATCGATTTGGCATTCGCAAGCTCTCAGTAGGCGTCTGCTCGGTAGTCGTAACGACTTGTTTTTTAGGAGCTACTACCAGTTACGCAGAGGAACAAGCTGAGAATAGTGAACCACGTGAAGAACGGGTTGAAACAAGCAATGCAGGAGATCAAGGAAAGGAGGAGAAAACTGTGAACGAGCACCAAGAAGAATTAGAGCATGCCTCAGTAGCTACTAGCGAGAAAGAAAATCGCACAGCCAGCCAAGGGACGGAAGCCACTCAACCAGCCACTTCTCTAGATGAGGAGACTGAGATTGCGGATTACGGACCACTTCCAAGCAAGGCTCAGATGCAATACCACCGCGAAGAGCTAGCAGCTTTCATCCACTTTGGGATGAATACTTACTATGATCGTGAGTGGGGAGATGGGCAAGAAGACCCTTATTATTTCTATCCAGAGCATCTGGATACCGATCAGTGGATCAAAACCCTGAAAGACGCGGGCTTTAAACGGACGATCATGGTCGTCAAGCACCACGATGGCTTCCTCTTGTACCCTTCTAAATACACCGACCATACCATTGCTAAAAGTGGTTGGAAGGAAGGAAAAGGCGATATCCTAGCCGAGGTTTCTGCTTCTGCCAGCAAGTATGACATGGACATGGGGGTCTACCTCTCGCCTTGGGATGCTCACAGCCCACTATACCATGTGGATACAGAGGACCAATACAACGAATACTATCTCAACCAGCTCAAAGAAATCCTTGAAGATCCAAAATATGGAAACAAGGGCAAGTTCGTAGAAGTCTGGATGGATGGAGCGCGTGGCGATGGGGCTCAAAAAGTCACTTATACCTTCGATAAGTGGTTTGATGCCATTCGTAAGGCCCAAGGGGACATTGCCATTTTCTCAGCTGAGCCCACCAATGTTCGTTGGATCGGAAATGAAAAGGGAATCGCTGGAGATCCAGTTTGGCATAAGGTCAATCCGGATAAGATCCGCAACAATCCATCCAATAGTTACCTCAATCACGGGGATCCAGAAGGGAAGCAATACTCAGTGGGAGAAGCGGATGTTTCCATTCGCTCCGGCTGGTTCTACCATGACAACCAAGAGCCTAAGTCCTTGCGCGAATTGATGGACATTTACTTCAAATCAGTCGGCCGTGGAACCCCGCTTTTGCTTAATATTCCACCCAATCAAGATGGGAAATTTGCGGATGCTGATGTAGCCCGTTTGAAAGAATTCCGTCAGACCTTGGACCAACTCTACAGTGTGAACTATGTGGCAGGAGCTTTGGTAGAAGCTGACTCAACACGACGCAATCCGCTCTACAAGGCTAGCCATTTGACAGATGGCGATGAAAAGACCAGTTGGGCCCCTGCAGATGATGCCAAGACCGGATCTTTTGTCCTCGATCTTGGAAAAGAACAGCATTTTGATGTGGTAGAGCTCAAAGAAACCATCGAGAAAGGCCAACGGATTTCTGGCTTCACCATTGATGTGGCGGTGAATGGGCAATGGGTTCCTTTTGGAGCTGGTTCAACCGTAGGATACCGCCGTTTGATCAAAGGGCAACCTGTTGATAGTCGCTATATCCGGGTGTCCATCAC
This sequence comes from Streptococcus sp. CF8_Ac1-9, assembly GCF_024295565.1. Classification (NCBI taxonomy): domain Bacteria; kingdom Bacillati; phylum Bacillota; class Bacilli; order Lactobacillales; family Streptococcaceae; genus Streptococcus; species Streptococcus sp. CF8_Ac1-9. Next base: position 52,682 of record NZ_JANCOY010000004.1, on the reverse strand, counting down.
CGATGCCCAAGCTACTCCAATCTTGAACGGAGTCTCTGTCTATAAGACGCCAGCCAGCATTGAAGAAACCGATGGCTATCCGCTTGGTTTGACTTATCATTCTGACCGGACTGCTGAGCGGGCCAATGGTCAGTGGAATGAAGAGGGAGAAGGTGTTCGAGGTACCTCTATGTGGACCAAGGAAAAGGGAGCTTCGGTGACCTATCAATTTGAAGGCACCAAAGCCTATGTGGTCGCAACTGTCGACCCTGGTCATGGGGAAATGGATATCTATGTCGATGGTCAAAAACTAGCGACCGTCAATACCCAAAGCCCAAGCCGTAAACGCAGCCAAAAGGTCTATGAAACACCGGACTTGGCAGCAGGATCTCATACCTTGACCTTGGTCAATAGCAAGGGAGATGCGATCGCAACGGAAGGGATTTATGCTCTCAATAACCAAGAAAAGGGTCTCTTTGAGTTTGCTCAGCCAACCCTAGCTGTTAAAAAAGGCGACCCAGCGCAAGTCGTCGTCAAGAGAAAAGGTGGCTCTAAAGGAAGTGCCAGTCTGAAATTGATCACAGAGCCGGGAACAGGGGTTCATGGTAAGGTCTACAAAGATACCAACGTCACCCTTGAGTTCGCAGATGGCGAGACAGAAAAAACAGTCCAAGTTCCAACCCTTGATTTTGCAGGAAAAGCGACCGATGTCTATGACTTTAAGGTCAAATTGTTGCATCCGGATCAAGGAAGTCTGGTCGGCTTTATTCCAGAACTGACAGTCCAAGTGATGAACGAGGACCTGCTTCCAGAAAATCGCAAAGAAGTAGATGACCAAGATCCAAAACTGCACTACAGTGAGGGTTGGCACCATGAGACGGACAACAAAGACTTTTCAAATGGCACAGAATCTTGGTCCAGCTTTAACCAAGTGACCGATGAGGAAGGCAAGAAACACATTGAAGTGACCATTACCTTTAAGGGCACCGGCGTGGAGGGCCGAGGAGTGGTCGACCCAAGCCATGGTCTCTACAGCGTCACTTTGGATGGGAAAGAAATGGCCTTCGAAGAAGGGCGTGGCCATGATTATGAGATCGACGGCGATCATTATTTCAGTGGCTACGGAGATCAACGCAAGCTCGACCAGAGTTTGGTCAATCTGCAAGGCCTAGCAAAAGGCTACCACCAGCTACGCTTGCATCTGGATCCAGCCCTCAATGATCCTCAGTCATCTAGAGCTATCCAAGTAGACCGATTTATCCTATCAGGGAAAGATAGCCAGTTGCTCAGTCAAGAGGAGCTGCAACAGATCATCAGAGAAGGAGTAGAAAAGATCAAGGCTACTTCTCTGGATCGCTTGAAAGCAGACCTTAAACCAACGGTTCAAGGTCAATTGACGGACTTGACTCAGTTGTTGGATCAAGAGCAACCAGATTTGGTTGCTGCAGCTAATCAAGTCGAAGCCCTTGAAACCATCTTGGAAGATGCTCGCAATTATGAACCGCTGACGCAGACACGGCCAGAAGAAGGTGTTCGGGATTTGATTCTTGAAAAGCCAGAACTTCTCATCGAAACAGAGGAGATTCCATTTGAGAGTCAAACGCGTGAGAACAAGGACTTGGCCAAGGGCGAGAGCCGGATCCTTCAAGCAGGGAAGGTCGGACGCCGATTGAAATTGATTGAGGTCCGACAAGAAGAAGGCAAAGAAATTCGGACAGAAGTCGATGCCTTTGTCGAAGTGGAGGCCCAGGACCAGATCACAGAAGTCGGAACGAAGGAAGCGGAAGAAAGTCCGTTGATAGCTGATATGCCGACTCCAACCACTCCTGTCACTCCAAGTAAGGTGCAACCAGAAGTTGCGACTCTTTCTCAAGCTGAAGACAAAAAAGAAAAAGAAAGACCAGTTCTCTTTCAACCGAAAATCCCAGAAGCAGTTTCTGTTTTGACTTCAGACCATCCGGAAAAAGAAGGTGTTGAAAGTCCTTCTCTACAATCGGAAGGAAAACTACCTCAAACCGGTACAAAAGAAAGTGGATTGTTTGCTTGGTTAGGCCTTCTTGGTCTAGGATTCTTGGGCGGAGGCGCCAAATTCGCTCGTCGCAAAGAGTAGTTCATTCTTCGCATAGGAGGTTAGTTCTCACTAGCCTCTTTTGCTTTGTATTCTTAAGAGATTCCTATTTCCATGGAGTCTTTGCTTTATTTACAGCCGTAAAAATTGTATAATAGTCAAATAAGGTCAATGATGAGAAGGAACACTCCAAGGCTATTTTTTATGGGCCAAAGAGCAGAGCATCCATCTAGAAAAAAACAAGCCAGAAAGGAGCATCATGGCAAATAAGAACACATCTGATAGCATTGAAGCTTATATCAAGGCCTTGCTGGCTCAAGCTGGCATGGCAGAGCTCAAAAGAAGTGAGTTGGCCGATGTCTTTCAGGTCGTACCCAGTCAGATTAACTATGTTATCAAGACCCGCTTTACCGAGAGCCGAGGCTATATTGTAGAGAGCAAGCGTGGTGGTGGTGGCTATATCCGCATTGGCAAGGTCCAGTTTTCAGATCATCATCAGATGCTCCAAGAATTGGCAGCCAATATTGGAGAGACCATCAGCCAGCAGGTCTTCAATGATATCCTCCAGATGCTCTATGAAGAAAAATTATTGACAAAACGTGAGACTCAGCTCTTGCTTGCGACAACCTCCGATGAGGTCCTAGGTCGAGATGCTCTTATCCTACGAGCAACGATGCTGAAAAAAATCATTCAACAAGTAGATAGAAAAGGAAATACCGACTAGATGAACTATTCAACAGCACTGTTAGAAAGTATAGAAGCGGCCCAAATACTAGCAGGCCACTATCAGGGGCATACCTTAGATACTTGGCATCTCCTGACGGCTATGGCCAATAATCCCTATAGCGTGGCAGGTTCTGTACTGAACGATTATCCTATGCAGATCGATGAGTTTCAGGATGCAGCGGAGCATATCACAGGCCAAGCTTTTCAAAGCGACAATCGGTATGAAATCTTCCCATTTTCTTATCGGATGGAAGCCATTATGAAACACGCAAGAGAGATTGCCCAGGTCCTTCATGCCAAGACCTTGGGAACAGAGCATGTGCTCCTCTCTCTTCTAGCAGACCGTGGGACCTTGGCTAGCCAAGTCATGGAGTTTGCTGGCTTTGCCTTTACAGAGCAAGACAAGGGAGTTCCTATTGCCTCCCTTCGCAAGAATTTAGAAGACAAGGCAGGCTGGGACAAGAACGATATCAAAGCCATTCGGAGTCTTTATCGGGCTCAAAACCCTAACCGACAAACCATGGGAAATATGATGGGCATGCCACCAAGCACCAGTGGAGGTCTTGAAGATTATACCCGTGATTTGACAGAAATGGCGCGTGCAGGCCAGCTTGAACCTGTGATCGGCCGGGATGCAGAGATTTCACGCATGATCCAAATCCTCAGCCGCAAGACGAAGAACAATCCTGTATTGGTGGGAGAAGCAGGGGTCGGAAAAACAGCCCTTGCATTAGGTCTGGCCCAGCGTGTCGCTAGTGGCAATGTACCAGCTGAAATCGCGCAGATGCGTGTTCTGGAATTGGATCTCATGAATGTCGTTGCTGGGACGCGCTTCCGTGGGGACTTCGAAGAACGGATGAACAATATCATCCAGGACATCGAAGAAGACGGTCACGTGATTCTCTTTATCGATGAACTGCATACTATTATGGGGTCAGGATCCGGTATTGATTCGACCTTAGACGCAGCCAATATTCTAAAACCAGCACTGGCACGGGGAACCTTGCGTACAGTTGGGGCAACGACTCAAGATGAGTACCAAAAGCATATCGAAAAAGACGCAGCCCTCTCTCGGCGTTTTGCAAAAGTCACCATTGAAGAGCCAAGTGTTGCAGATAGCATCCAAATTCTCCAAGGCTTGAAAAAGACCTATCAGGACCATCATCATGTGACCATTACCGATGAAGCGATCGAAACAGCTGTCAAATATGCCCACCGCTATTTGACCAGCCGTCAATTGCCAGATTCAGCCATTGATCTCTTGGATGAAGCGGCAGCTACTGTACAAAACCGCGATTCCAACGGTCACGTAAAAGAAGAGTTGACCGCCTTGGATCAGGCCTTGATGGATGGCAAGTGGAAGAAAGCAGCCCAACTCTTAGAAGTAGAGGCCACTCCCATTGTCTACAAAAAAGAAGTCACTGACCAAGATGTCTTGGTGACCTTGAGCCAATTATCTGGTATTCCAACTCAAAAACTGACCCAAACCGATGCCAAGAAGTACCTCAACTTAGAAGCAGAATTGCACAAGCGCGTGATTGGTCAAGACCAAGCGGTTTTGAGTATCAGTCGGGCTATTCGACGCAATCAATCAGGTATCCGTAGCAATAAACGTCCGATCGGTTCTTTCATGTTCCTAGGACCTACCGGTGTCGGAAAAACAGAGTTAGCCAAAGCTTTGGCAGAAGTTCTGTTTGATGATGAATCGGCCCTCATCCGTTTTGATATGAGTGAGTACATGGAAAAATTCGCGGCCAGCCGCCTCAACGGAGCCCCTCCAGGCTATGTGGGCTACGAAGAAGGAGGCGAGTTGACAGAAAAAATCCGCAACAAACCGTATTCAGTTCTCTTATTTGATGAGGTGGAAAAAGCCCACCCAGATATTTTCAATGTCCTTTTGCAAGTCTTGGATGACGGAGTCTTAACCGATAGCAAAGGCCGGAAGATCGACTTCTCCAATACCATTATCATCATGACCTCAAACCTGGGAGCAACAGCCCTTCGGGATGATAAGACAGTTGGCTTTGGTGCCAAAGATATCCGCTTTGACCAAGCCAATATGGAAAAACGCATGTTTGAAGAGTTGAAGAAGACCTATCGTCCAGAGTTTATCAACCGGATTGATGAAAAGGTGGTCTTCCATAGCCTATCCAGCGAGGACATGCAGCAGGTGGTGAAAGTCATGGTCAAACCGCTCATCGCGACCTTGGCCGAACAAGGCATGACCCTCAAATTCCAGCCTTCAGCGCTCAAGTTGCTAGCAACCAAAGGCTACGATCCAGAAATGGGAGCTCGCCCACTGCGTCGTGTCTTGCAGACCGAAGTGGAAGATCAACTAGCAGAGCTATTGCTGAAAGGTCAAGCCCAAGAAGGGCAAACGATCAAGGTTGGAACGACAGCTGGAACGATCAAGTTCGAGATTGTCTAGGAGGACGTCATGACGCTTCAGCGATTAACCCGTATTTCGCTTTTGGCGGCCCTTTGTGTCGCTCTACGTCAGGCTTTTGCCCCTTTCCCAAATGTCCAACCTATTTCTGCTGTCTTTTTTCTCTTGGTGATATTTGAAGGGTATAGCTTTGCTTTTCTTGTGATGATGATCACCATGTTTGTCTCTGCCTTTTTCCTGGGGATGAGCTTGATTGTGTTCTTTCAGATTGTCGCCTTTGGCTGTTTGATGCTCATTTGGCGCATCAGTTACAAGTGGTTGCCCTTTGTCCTTCAGATCCTTTTTGTGGGCCTACTGTCCTTTGCTTATGGGGTCTTGATCGATAGTGTTTATGCCTTGATATACCATATTCCTTGGTGGACCTATGCTTTGGTCAATGGTTTTAGTTTTAACCTTGCCCATGCTCTGTCGACGATCATTTTCTATCCCATTATTTATCAAATCTTTAGGAGATTTTATGTTGAAAAAAACCATTTCTAGCTTAATGACCTTACTTGCAGCTCTTCTTTTAGCGAGTTGCGCTTCGTCTCATAGCACAAACCATCAACCAACAGCTTCTAGCACAGAAGTTGCCAAGAAAAACGAAATTTCGATTACGATTAGCGTGACGCCAGAAGGTCAAAAAGCGCAATCGAAAACCTTGAAAGTAGCAGAAGAGAGCAACCTCATGAAAGTGCTCAAAGCCAACTACAAGATTGAAGAAAAAAATGGCATGATCACCTCGATTGACGGTCACAGCCAAGACGAATCCAAAGGTCTTTACTGGATGTACAAGATCAATGGCGAGATGGCTCCAAAAGGTGCTGCTGAAACCACCGTTAAAAAAGGAGACAAGATCGAATTCTATCAAGAAGTGTATAAATAAGAAAAGCTGGACAGTATGTCCGGCTTTTTTTTGCAAAGTTTAGGAACTTACCTAAAACTTCTTTCAAATTAGAAAAATATTTGAGAAACTATTGACAGCCTCATATAACAGTGTTACAATAATGTTACAAAATATTACAAATGTTACAAAAGAGGTTCTGTTATGAAAAACAAAAAAATCATTTCCCTAGCAGCGCTAGCTCTTACAGCTAGTCTTTTCCTAGGAGCTTGTGGCGGGAATAAAGAAGAAAAAACTTCAGAAGCAAGCAGTTCAAAGACCAGTCAGGTTAAACAAACAAGTTCTTCTTCTAAGAAAAAAGTGATCACTAGTAAAGATCCAATTGCCTCTTCATCCTCTGATAGCAAATCAGAAGAAAGTCATACTGTTGGTAGCAAAAATAACCAAGCTGCAGCTAGTCAAACACCTGCTCCAGCTAAAGAAGCGACACCAGCAGCACCCGTAACAAAAGAAACAAAAGAAGTAGCCACTCCAGCAACACCAGCGAAAGCAAAATTGCCAAGTCTAGAAGACGGTCATGCCCATGCTAAGAAGCAAGCTTCTGCTACGGAGAATGCCCAATACAAGGGAGTCTATTCTGTAGCAGCAGGGGATTTCTCTGCTGCAGCTGGAAATTGGTCTGACAAACGCGACACTGGAGTCACTATTGGCCAAGGTGGTCAAGTGACCATCCAACTTCCTGGTGGCCAACCCGTAGCCTATGGTATCAGTGCTTATAACTATACCTTGGATGATGGTCATTACCATGCTAATCTCTCAGCAGGCGATGGGTCTGCAGCGACTCTAGATATCGTAGTTGGAAAAGATGGCTCTGTATCTAGTGTGACGGTTCTGAAAGATGGTGTCAGCCACTCCCTCACTCGTGAATAAAATTCGAAAGATCTGAAAGGAGAAACTTCTCTTTTCAGATCTTTTTTTGTTGACTTGAAGAAAAATATATTTTTTTATAAAAAACTATTGACAGATAGAAAATATAGTTTATAATAAAAACATAAAGAAAATCTATTTATAAAAAATTATAAAAAGGAGTTTATATGAAAAAAGAAAGAATTGCCCTGGTTTTTGGAACCTTTGCGCCTCTTCATCAAGGGCATATTGACCTGATCCAGCGGGCCAAGCGTCAGTGTGATCGCGTTCGTGTCATCGTATCTGGTTATGAAGGGGACCGTGGCGAAGAAGTGGGATTGACCTTACAAAAACGCTTCCGTTATATCCGGGAAGCCTTCTCTAATGATGAGTTGACCCAAGTCTATAAGCTAGATGAAACAGAACTTCCTCGTTATCCCTTGGGCTGGGAGCCTTGGTTACAAACAGCCCTTGACACCATCCAGTATCAAACAGAGACAGAAGAGTTGATCTTTTATGTAGGGGAGAAAGCCTACAAGGAAGAGTTGGAAGCTAGAGGGTTTGAAGTTCACTTAGAAGAGCGCCGCTTCGGGATCTCTGCTACCATGATCCGGGAAAATCCAAGCAAATACTGGAAATACATCGCTCAGCCCTTCCGTCGCCAGTTCACGAAAAAAGTCTTGATCATGGGGAGCGCCAGCAACGGGAAAACGACCCTTGCAAAGGACTTAGCCCGCTTTTACGATGCACCTGTTAGTCTAGAGTATGCCCGTGAATACCAGATCAAGAACAATGTTCGAGATGATGAGCTCACGCCAAAAGATTACTATTACCTACTCTTAGGACAGTATGATCAAACCTCTAAGCTCATCGATAGTAGTGCCAATCGAGGCCTTGTCATCGCCGATACCAATTCCCTGGTAACCAAGGGTTATTACGACTACTACATGGAGGTCGAAGGTCAGGATACCAGCATGACCGATACCTTCGATAACCTCTTTGTCAGTATTCTCTCCAAAGAAAAATGGGATTTGATCCTCTTTGTACAGCCGATCGGCTCTTATGTCAATGATGGTTTCCGAGACATGACCATGGCTGACGAAGAGATCCGTACCAGCTTTTCAAATTACCTGGACCAATTGCGCCAGCAATACCTAGGAAACATTCCGACCACTTTCCTCGCATCAGACTACCTCGGCAACTACGAAGAAGCCAAGAAGGTGATCGATGCCATCTACCAAGCCGACTGAGGAGCAGCTTATGAAAAACCTATCTGAAAAATTCGCAACTTTTAGCCAAGACTTTAGAAATGTTCACCGAGAAGCGAAAAAGCAAGGCTTTGTCAATATTATGAAACTTCTATGGAAGGATCTTTTTGTAGGACGCACAGCCTTTCAATGGGTCTATCTCCTGCTTCTTTCCAGTGTTCCCTTCTTCTTAGAATGGACCAAAGCCCTCAAGAAGGAGGTGGCTTAGATGGCAAGTCTCTCAATTCCAGCAGGAATGACGGAGAAAGAGTATTTTGAGACGGCCGCTAGTGAAGCAGACTTTCTCAAGTGGTACAAGGAGCAAGACCTGCCGACTTATGAAACTCCAAGTGTCACAGCGGACATGGTATCTTACTGTTTTGTTGAAGGCAAGCTCAAGCTCTTAGCTATTCGCCGCAAGGCCCACCCTTATCAACACCGCCTCGCCTTGGTGGGGGGCTTTGTGAACAAGGATGAAGATGCGACTCATGCCTGTATCCGAGAAGTCAAAGAAGAAGTTGGGCTCGATCTGCCAGTGAATAAGGTGGAGCAGCTCCTGACCGTTTCCACCCCTGGGCGGGACCCCAGAGGCTGGGTCATTACCATTGCCCATCTGGTCTATCTGCCAGCAGAAGCAGTAGACTTAGCCCATGCAGGTGACGATGCCAAGGAAGTCGTTTTTCTCGATGTCGATTTCAAACAGTCCCAGTGTTTGCTTGATGGAGAACCCTTAGCTGCTTCTGATTTTGCCTTTGACCACTACCAGATTATTCAAGAATCGATCAAGCGGATTCAGGGGCGTCTGGACTGGAATCCAACCTTCCTCTATCTGTTAGAGGAGCCTTTCACCGTTTATGAAGCAACTGAGTTGGTCAATCTGATCAATCCTGGACGTCCCATCGTTAGCAATAACTTCCTCGTAAAATTCGGAGAATTCGTGGAAGAAGTGGGTGTCAAGCGGGTACCTAAGAAAAAACCACGCAAGACCTATCGCCTAAAACAGTAGATCGAGCGAGGTTCATTCTACCAGCCCTCCCTTTTAGTAACGGAAGGGCTTTTTCTGATTTTTCCTGCTCCACTTGTGTGCAAAGTGGTATAATAAACATAATTGAGATCAAAAGAGACAAGACTATGGAAGAAAAAATAATTTTACCACAAAATACACGACTGATGGGGGCTCTACTTGGTTTTATCGGAGGGGGCCTCGATGTCTTTTGCCACATGCACTACCGGAGTTTGGTCGCGACCCAAACGGGGAACCTACTGCTTCTCATCGCTGATTGGCACGATCCCCGTGTCGAAAATACCATCATGCGTTTTTCATCTATTTTATTTTTCTCGCTCGGCTTTGTGGTTGCCCTCCATATCAAAGAGTATCGCAAGACAGCCTTTTGGCGGACCAAGATGTTAATTCCTTTGTTTGTGGTGACACTCCTGATTCCCTTGGTGTCTGTCATACCACCTGTAGAAGTTCCCTTTATTGCTTTTGGGACAGGGATGATGATGTTGACCTTTACAGGGAGCCTCATCGAAAATCACCCTTATGTGATCTTTATGACTTCCGGCAATTACCGCAAGATGCTGACGGCCTTGTACCGAATCACTCGAGGAAAGGGAGATTTGGACGAGTATCGGCGTCAGGCCATGAATTACGGGATTGTCGTTGGGAGCTTTGTTGCAGGAGCTATTAGCGTAGCCATCCTCATGCATTTCATTCACCAATGGGCCATCTGGCTGATCACAGCCAACCTCTTTTTGATCATGACCTACTACACCGCCAGAGTCAAACAACTCGGCCTGCAAACAGACAATCTATAGAAACAGGACCCCGTGTGAGGTCCTGTTTTAGATTAATGACAAAGCCATCTTAGAAACTTTCCTTAGGTGAGTACGGACGTCAGCGAACTTCGAAGAAGTTCCATGACTTAGTTTTGAGCCTAAGGTCTCAAAACTCCCGAGTGCCTGAAAAAATCGTGTTTCAGGCACTTTTCTCACAGCGGAAAGTTTCGGTAATTTTTTGATTCGCTCAAAAAATTAAAACATATTTATATTTCTTTGCCGAATTGCTTAACTTATTAAAAAATAGTACAGGACCTCACATGAGGTCCTGCTTTTTTTGTTTCTATGCTTTTAATTGTAAGAGTTCTTCAATCTCAGCCAGAGTGCTAGCTTGCGAGATGGCGCCACGGAGTTTGGCTGCGCCTGAGGTACCACGGAGGTAGTGAGGGGCGAGGCCACGGAATTCACGAACGGCAATGTGCTCACCTTTGAGATCGATCAAGCGTTTCAAGTGTTCGTAAGCGATCTTCATCTTGTCTTCAAAAGTCAAATCAGGCAGGATTTCTCCTGTTTCAAAGTAGTGGTTGATTTGGTTGAAGAGATAAGGATTCCCCATAGCAGCGCGACCAATCATGACCGCATCAGCACCGACTTCTTCGATCCGTTGTTTGGCGTCTTGAACCGTACGGATATCTCCATTTGCGATGAAAGGAATCTTGGTCAGGGCCTGTGCAACCTTGTGAAGGGTCTCAAGGTCCGCATGACCCGTATACATTTGCTCCCGAGTCCGTCCATGCATGGCAAGGGCAGAGACACCTGCAGCTTCAGCAGCGAGCGCATTCTCAACTGCTAGGGAAGGATCCGACCAACCCGTCCGCATTTTAACAGTGAGGGGGATATCAAGGACAGATTGAACCTTATTGATGATGGAGTAGATCTTGTCTGGATCCTTGAGCCACATCGCACCAGCCTCGTTCTTGACGATTTTATTCACCGGGCAACCCATGTTGATATCAACGATATCGGTCTTGGTTTTTTCTTGGATAAATTCAGCTGCGCGTGCGAGGCTATCTTCGTCACTTCCAAAGAGTTGGATCGATACAGGATTTTCTCCTTCATCGATATGGAGCATGTGAAGCGTCTTTTCATTGTTGTACTGGATTCCCTTGTCAGAGACCATTTCCATCACAACGAGCCCTGCCCCCAGTTCTTTGGCAATGGTCCGGAAAGCTGAGTTGGTCACTCCGGCCATTGGGGCTAGGACGGTACGGTTAGGGATTTCGACATCCCCGATCATAAATGGCGTATTAAGATTTGTCACGAATGAGTTCCTCCAAGTCATTTTCGTCAAAGTGGTAGTGTGTTTGGCAGAATTGGCAGGTAATCTCTGCACCGTGATCTTCATCTTTCATCTCTTTTAGATCACTAGCTGGCAGACTTGCTAAAGCGTTCAAGAAACGCTCACGGCTACAGTCGCACTGGAAGCGAAGTTCTTCTTCAGAGAGACGTTTGAAAGGTTCATCCCCATAGATAGCGGCAAGAAGAGCTTCAATATGGTCTTCAGATTCCAAAAGTGTGGAGATGGCAGGCATTTCTTGGATGCGTTTTTCAAAGCGCGCGATTTCTTCTTCCTTGGCATTTGGCAAAACCTGGAGCAAGAAACCACCAGCCACCTTGACCTTGTCTTCGTCATCCAACAGGACATTGAGTCCAACTGCAGAAGGTGTTTGTTGGCTTTCCGTCAGATAAAAGGCCAGGTCTTCTCCGATTTCACCGGTGACAAGAGGGGTCATGGAGTTATAAGGATTTCCCGTACCATAGTCAGTGATGACCAGGAATTCTCCGTTTCCGACAAATGGTCCCACCAGGACTTCACCAGTTGCCGTCTTCTTGATATCCACTCCAGGATTTTGCACGTAGCCCTTAACATTTCCCTTGGTATCTGCCACGGTGATGATGGCTCCGAGTGAGCTAGTCCCAAGGACCTTGACCGTAATTTTAGTATCTCCTTTCTCGTTTGCTGCTAAGATTTGACTGGCAATGAGGGTACGGCCAAGTGCGACCGTGGAGCTAGCTTGTGTATGATGTTTTTCTTGGGCTGTTCGTACGGTTTCTGTACTGTCTAGTACATAGGCACGAAAAGCGCCGCTTTCTGAGATAGTTTTAATAATTTTGTCCATACCTACTATTTTAGCACAAATCAAGCAAAGTGGGGACAAGGAGAATTCCGAAAATCAGTCGTTTCAGAAGAAGGGCAAGAAGAAAAGAAAATTCCGAACGTTATTTCTAGAAAGAAGCAATTTCCAAGTAAAAGACGAGTTTCATAGAGAAGTTAGTTTAAAAAGGAAGGAGAAAAATAAACGATAGCTGAGTGGATCTTGAAAAAACATCAAAAATTGCTTATAATAGAGTGTAAGACAAACTTGCAGGTGAGACTCCTGCCCTTAGTTTGAAGAAAGGCATAGATAGCATCCTATCTATGGTATATGAAAAAGAATTATGACATCAGTAGTTGTAGTAGGAACCCAATGGGGTGATGAAGGAAAAGGGAAGATTACTGACTTCCTATCAGCCAATGCAGAAGTCATTGCTCGCTACCAAGGTGGGGACAATGCCGGTCACACCATCGTGATCGACGGCAAAAAGTTCAAGTTGCACTTGATTCCTTCAGGTATCTTCTTCCCTGAAAAGATTTCTGTCATTGGGAATGGGGTTGTGATCAATCCTAAATCATTGGTCAAAGAGTTGGCTTATCTTCATGAAGAAGGTGTGACAACAGACAGTTTGCGCATTTCAGACCGTGCCCATGTCATCCTCCCTTACCATATCGAATTGGACCGTCTCCAAGAAGAATCTAAAGGAGACAACAAGATCGGAACGACGATTAAAGGGATTGGCCCAGCTTACATGGACAAGGCTGCGCGTGTGGGAATCCGGATTGCGGATCTTTTGGACCGCGACGTCTTTGCAGAACGCCTTCGTATCAACTTGGAAGAAAAGAACCGTCAATTTACCAAACTCTATGATGCAGAGGCTCTTTCATTTGACGATATCTTCGAAGAATACTATGAATATGGTCAACAAATCAAGCAATATGTAACCGATACTTCTGTCATCTTGAACGATGCTTTGGATAACGGCAAGCGCGTGCTCTTTGAAGGAGCTCAAGGGGTTATGTTGGATATCGACCAAGGAACGTATCCATTTGTAACTTCCTCAAATCCTGTTGCAGGTGGGGTGACCATCGGATCAGGTGTCGGCCCAAGTAAGATCGACAAGGTTGTCGGTGTATGTAAAGCCTATACCAGCCGTGTCGGAGATGGCCCATTCCCTACGGAGCTCTTTGATGAAGTGGGTGATCGGATCCGTGAAGTCGGCCATGAGTATGGAACAACAACCGGTCGTCCTCGTCGTGTCGGTTGGTTTGACTCAGTTGTCATGCGCCATAGCCGTCGTGTCTCAGGAATTACCAACCTTAGCTTGAACTCGATCGACGTTTTGTCAGGCTTGGATACAGTGAAAATCTGTGTGGCTTACGACTTGGATGGAGAACGCATCGACTACTACCCAGCAAGCTTGGAGCAACTCAAACGTTGCAAACCAATCTATGAAGAATTACCAGGTTGGTCAGAAGACATCACAGGTGTGCGTCACTTGGATGAGCTTCCAGAAAATGCCCGTAACTATGTCCGCCGGATCGGTGAATTGGTTGGTGTGCGCATTTCAACCTTCTCAGTCGGACCAGATCGTGACCAAACCAATATCCTTGAAAGTGTCTGGTCAAGTAAATAATTCAATAAAAGTTGGGAGTCTCTCTCAACTTTTTTGAGTCTTAAGATTACTTTAAGACCTCTTGGATATACTAAGACAATAAACAAAGACCTCCCAACTTTGTTTAGCACTCTTAACTTTTTTCATAATATCTCCCTATAAGAAGTCACCCATTGGTGGCTTTTTTTGTGGCTTCATCATATAATAGAACAAGAACATAAAAAGTAAGTGAGTGTACAAGTGAGAGACTATACCCTAGAAGAGAAAGAAGCTTTTATGCGAGAGGCTTTAAAAGAGGCAGAGATCGCCTTGGCCCATGAGGAAATACCCATTGGCTGTGTCATTGTCAAAGACGGTGAAATCATTGGACGTGGCCACAACGCGAGAGAGGAATTGCAGCGAGCGGTCATGCATGCGGAGGTGATGGCGATCGAAGAAGCCAATCAGCATGAAGAGAGCTGGCGTTTGCTGGATACGACTCTTTTTGTGACCATTGAACCTTGCGTCATGTGTAGCGGTGCCATTGGACTAGCCCGGATTCCCCAGGTGATTTACGGAGCGACCAATCAAAAGTTTGGCGGAGCAGGGAGCCTCTATGATATTTTGACAGATGAGCGCCTCAATCACCGGGTAGAAGTGGAAACAGGAATCTTGGAAGCAGAATGTGCAACCATCATGCAGACCTTCTTCCGCCAAGGCCGAGAACGAAAAAAACAAGCTAAGCTCGCAGCCAAGGCCGAAACACAAGAATAAAAACTGGACCTTTGCAAATCGAACAAATTATGATATAATACCTATCGGAGCAACAGTTCTGCGTGAAGCGGGTCAGGGGAGGAATCCAGCAGCCCTAAGCGAAGTGAACTGTGTGCTCTTTTTCTATAGCTCTTAGTGAGGTAAGCCTGTAAGGCGCGACCGAGCTTAGAGATATTGATCCTGAGGAGCGAAGCGACGTGAGGGCTATAGCGTAAAATGAAATTATCCTGAAAGTCGCAGATGAGCTTAGAGATATTGACCCTGAGGAGCAAAGCGACGTGAGGGCTATAGCGTAAAATGAAATTATCCTGTAAGGCGCAACCGAGCTTAGAGATATTGACCCTGAGGAGCGAAGCGACGTGAGGGCTATCACTCACCAGAGTCATGTAGAAATGACTTTCTTATTCATAGAATAAAAGAGAAAAAATAGAGTTTCGTGAGAAGCTTCTTTTTTTTGATTTTCTAGCCAAAAATAGTGCAAATATGCAAACGATTGCCATTGCGTCATTGCTTGATTTGTGAAAATAAAAAATTTAGCAAATGAAAACGTTTTATAGATTGGTTTCCCTTGATTAAATCCGTGTAAAGCGATATCATAGAGAAGAACAAAATTTGGAGGAATAACATGTCTCATATTAAATTTGACTACTCAAAAGTTTTGGGTAAATTTGTTGCCCCACATGAAGTGGAATACATGCAACCACAAGTGACTGCAGCTGATGAATTGATCCGTAAAGGAACAGGTGCTGGTAGTGACTTCCTAGGTTGGTTGGACCTTCCTGAAAATTACGACCGCGAAGAATTTGACCGCATCTTGAAAGCTGCTGAACAAATCAAATCAGACAGCGATGTTTTGGTCGTTATCGGTATCGGTGGATCATACCTTGGTGCGAAAGCAGCGATTGACTTCTTGAACCACCACTTTGCAAACTTGCAAACAAAAGAAGAACGCAAAGCACCACAAATCCTTTATGCTGGAAACTCAATCTCATCAACTTACCTTGCTGACTTGGTAGAGTACGTAGCAGATAAAGATTTCTCAGTAAACGTGATTTCTAAATCAGGTACAACAACTGAACCAGCCATCGCTTTCCGTGTCTTCAAAGAACTCTTGGTGAAGAAATATGGTCAAGAAGAAGCTAACAAACGGATCTATGCTACAACTGACCGCCAAAAAGGTGCTGTTAAGGTTGAAGCAGATGCTAACGGTTGGGAAACATTTGTTGTTCCAGATGACATCGGTGGACGTTTCTCAGTCTTGACAGCAGTTGGATTGCTTCCAATCGCTGCATCAGGCGCAGATATCAAAGCCCTTATGGAAGGTGCGAATGCTGCTCGTAAAGATTATACATCAGACAAACTTTCTGAAAACGAAGCTTACCAATACGCAGCAGTTCGTAACATCCTTTACCGTAAAGGATATGCAACTGAAATCTTGGTAAACTACGAGCCATCACTTCAATACTTCTCAGAATGGTGGAAACAATTGGCTGGTGAGTCAGAAGGAAAAGACCAAAAAGGTATTTACCCAACTTCAGCTAACTTCTCAACAGACTTGCACTCATTGGGTCAGTTTATCCAAGAAGGAACTCGTATCATGTTTGAAACAGTTGTCCGTGTGGACAAACCACGTAAGAACGTGATCATCCCTACATTGGAAGAAGACCTTGATGGACTTGGTTACCTTCAAGGAAAAGACGTTGACTTCGTAAACAAAAAAGCAACTGACGGTGTTCTTCTTGCCCACACTGACGGTGACGTGCCAAACATGTACGTGACTCTTCCTGAGCAAGATGCCTTCACTCTTGGTTATGCCATCTACTTCTTCGAATTGGCTATCGCCCTTTCAGGTTACTTGAATGCGATCAACCCATTTGACCAACCAGGTGTTGAAGCCTACAAGAAAAATATGTTTGCCCTTCTTGGTAAACCAGGATTTGAAGAACTTGGAGCAGAACTCAACGCTCGTCTTTAATCAATAGACAAAACGATCTTGAAAAAGATCGTTTTTTTATTTGCTAAACAAACTCATATTTTTGTCCCCTGGAATTAATTATAAAAACACGATCTAGTTATGTTTCTCGATCATATGGTAATCTGATTGCGATTGTCACCCTTCGAAAGAAATTTTAATAGAAGTTTCTAAAAGGTCCGATCTTTTTCAGTCTAAACAGACAGGAGTTGGTCCTTGCTTGGTTTTATGTTATAGTAGAAGAGAAGAATAAAAAGGAGAATTCGAAATGTCCGAGAAAGATCAAGAACAATTTATGAAAGATACTCCCGTAGAGGGTGCGCCTCAATTTGATGTGGCTGCGCCAGCCTTTGTCCCAAAAGAAGAAGCCGAAGACTTGGTCGTTCCAGAAGCTAGTGGCCTTTCAGTGACGGAGACGGAAGCAATGAAAGAAGAGGCAGACAAGCCAGCTATTTCAGAAGCAGTGGAGCTTCCAAAGGTGGATGAAGCAACTGTTGGAGAACATCCAGATGTAGTTGTTGCTCCCCAACCGACTCCTCCATTCCAGCCTGCGCCTCAAGCTCCTCAAAACATAGCAGCTCAACCAGTTAGTCCGCAAACAGCACCTATTCCTGGCATACCTATTCCACAAGCTCCTCTTTCTCCTGTTGGAAGACCGATGGATACTGCTGACAAGAAGGCGATTCGTTTTGCCCTTGGGATTTTAGTGGGTCTCCTTATCGGTGGTGTCAGTGGCTATTTGATTGGTCATGTTAACCCTAGTACGTCATCATCTAGAAAGCAGACTTCTTGGTCAGGCAACCAGTCTGGTTCGTCTTCCAATATCGATTTGGATCAATTGACCGCAGAAGACGCGGAAGTTGATTTTAGCTGGAAACAGTCTGATATCGAGCAACTTCAGTTTTTAACAGGAAGTGATGCTGGGGAGACTCCTGAGGAAATGATTGAAGCTTATGGGAAAGCTAGCTCCGTTCAATTTGAAAGTGGAGAATTGAAATTATTTTGGGATGATAACTCTTATAATAAAGAGGTCAAAGCGACTTACTCTAAGAAAGGGAAAGAATTCCAGCTTGTCAAATTTGAATTTAATCAATTTGGGAAAAATCTTACGGTTGAGGACAACTTTGCAGATGGATTCAAAGTTGGAAATAGTGAGACCGGTGCTGGCGGGACCTCTTACAAAGAGCTTTTAGAAAAATACGGTGATGCAGTCAATCTGACGGTGAGTTCATCTGATGATTCAGACGAGATAGAATTGGTCATGGACTTCCAAAAGAAAAACGGGGACTATGTAGATTTGACCTTTATTCGTCAAGAAAATGGAGATTTCCTCTTGAGTAGTAAAGACAGCTACTAAATCACTGAATAAAAGAAAGAGGCAAGCGCCTCTTTTTTGGGATAAGACGAGACAAATACGCGAATTTTCTATACAATAGAAAGAGTTTGAATAGAAAGAGCATGAAGGATGGAAGAAATGAAACAGTGGATAGAACATCATAAGCGGATCCTCCAAAAAGCTGCAAGTGCTTTGCTGGCTTTTATGGTTGGTGTTTGCTTGGTGTTTATGATTCATCCAGTGAAAACCTTGCCCAAAGATCGCTTGTTGAGTTTGTCTCGCATGCAAGAAGACAGCCAGCAATTTGTTGCGTCTTCTTCCAAAGAGCCGGCTTTAGAAGACTTGTTGTCATTGGACCTTGCAAGGGGAGAAGGAAAGACACAAAAAAATTGGGTGACTTTATCTGCATTCGTCAAAAAAATTGGAAAAGCAGCGAGTTTTACACAAGAAGATACGACTTTTGGAGCGCAAGTCCAGCTAGGCTATGGGGCTCCTGTGCAGGGGATTCATCCTTATACCATAGAATTTCAAAAGCAGGATGATACCTTTTATTTGAGCTCGATTCAAGGCTTTGCGCCCAAGTCGGCTCACTATCAGAGCAAAAAGAACTTAAAACTGGCAGATTTTAGAGGCTATCAGACACTAGATGGAAAAAAGGAAAAGGGGACAGCAGTAGAAGATGTCTTGAAAAAATCAGGTCTTCCCAATTCTCTTAGTTTGACCTCTGAAAAGGACAAGCAAGTCCTAGCCCTGTCTTATCAGGTGACAGATGGACTGGTCTCTTTAACCTTTGAACGTGACCAGACTGGTCAGTATCGTTTGACGAAGAAGGGGTGAAGCAGATGATCGAGTGGATGAAAAAGAATCGAAAAGAACTCTTGCTGCCGTTTTTGTGTTTTGTTTTAGGAGTTTTACTTGCGATTGCAAGCATTCAGGTGCAGGAGCAGGGAACCGATACCAAGGAGGACCAAACACTGACTCGTTTCCAGCCAAAGGATTACAAGAATTTGGTCAGCAAGGAACAAGAAATCAAGCAGTTTAAATGGACCATCGAAGCTGTGGCGAATTTGAAAGTTCGTCTTAAGCAGAGTCAGCAACCAGGAACCCGCTTGGAAACAGTTGTGACGGAATGGGGAAAAGCCCAAAAAGTTAAGTATACAAAGACAGCTCAAGGAGAAAAAACCGTTCTTGTCTTGACTTATGCAGCTAAGCAAACCGATCAGGGCAAGAAAAGTGTAACCTTGTGGTTTGAACAGGAAAAAGACCAGGGGTATCGCTTGACGACAGTGGATGCGACGAATTTGTTGGACGCAAAAGAGAAGACAAGCAGTGAGAAAGAAATCACTACTGAAAAAGAGAAAAAAGGTACAGAATTCGCCCAGCTCATTAAGCAACTAGGAAATCCTCAACGCTTGGTCTGGGGGGAAATGCCAGATGGCGGAATGGGCTATCGCGCGACTTACCAGCTACCAGGGCAGCCAGAAGTGGTGATGGAATTCAAGAAAAAAGCCAAGAAATTAGTGTTGGTATAAGAAAGGAGACATCATTGGACGATCAACGGACAGACATCAAGGCAGCTTCCTCTCACCAGGGTGGGAGCCGCTTGATTTCAGAAGCCGATCTGGCTTCAATAGGGACGGACAATCATCAGGATACTAGAAGCCATTCAGATACGATGGAGTCTTCCCCTTCTTCCTCAAAAGAGGGGATTGGTTCGCTTTTGCGATTTTTTGGGTGGTTCGCCTTGTTAATGGCTTTTGTGTTTGTGCTTCAAAACGAAGTTAATAAAAGCTCTTCTTCATCTTCTTCGAGTGAGGGGATCAATGGTTTATCACGTGATGGTATCAGAACGGAATATCTGACCAGTGAAAATAGTTCTTATATCGCCTCAGCTAATGAATTTCAATTTCAGCCAACCTATGAAAAGGCAATGTCTCTTATTCCTAATTTTGCAGTGGAAGAAAAAAAGACCTCTTTTGGGACGGTAGACCCACAAGATGTCGTTGCAGCATTAGGTAAAGCAAGGAGTGGGGAAGCAACGTATAGTGATAGCAGTTCCAGTCCCTTTTTGCTGACCTTAGATTACCAATCAAAGGATGCAGATGGGAAGGTTCTTCTTGAAAAAACAGGTGCCTTTTACAGGATCTCTTTTTTAAGTTTGAAACACTTAAAAAGTGACCGATTTGCGAATAAGAACGGGAGCTTGACGAAGGACGATTTTGCCGCTATCAAGGTCGGAATGCCTTATTTAGACCTACTCAATACGGTAGGGATTCCAGATGAAATAGATGTGTCTGGACTTTTAGGTTACGGGGAAGCACCTTCCTTTACTTATCAATTATCGGATTCTCAAACGGTTCAAATCCATTTTGATAGCCAGCAAACCATCAAGGATATCAAATCGAAAGAGGTAGCGACCACACCAGCTTCCTCTACATCTACAGCACAGTAAAAAAATCAGCCGAAGCATTTTAAATAAAAGGAGAGGACAATGGGAAATAAAGACTGGTCGCATCTACGAAATGAGCACCAGAGTCGGTTTTCGAAAGGCCAGCCGAAAGAAACACCCTTAGAAAAAGGAAGTCCTGAGAAGCTAGAAGATACGCTCGCAAAAGAGCCAGAAGTGGTAGAAGTCCCTGCTTTTCAGGAAGAGGTGAAACAAGAAGAGGAACGAAAAGACGAACCAGCGATTGGTGTGAAGGAGGATTCGTACGATTCAAAGGAAGCGTCATTTGCTACACCTGAAGAAGAATCAGCTCAGGTCGTTCTTGCTACACCACTAACAAAAGAAGCAAGGTCAGAAACACCAGCACAAGATACAATAGGTCAGTCTCCTTCAGCTGAGAAAAAAGTAGAGCACCAGGGTGGGAGTCGCTTGATTTCAGAAGCCGATCTGGCTTCAATAGGCGGAAGCAGGCATTCAGAACCAAGACAACCTGTACTAGACTCCCAATCGGATAGGGCGAAAACCTACTCTCCTTCCTCTAATAGTGGAGGGTCTTCGCTGGCAGCCTTTTTTGGATTATTGGCCATGCTGGGATTATTTGCCTATCTGGCTTCAGGAGGTATTCATAGTTCTTCTACTACTAGTGAATATGGAAGCACTAGCTTGTCTTATGGAACTAGAAAGGAAACCTTGAGAGGTGGTACGAGTAGCTTGATTGCTCCGGAGAGGGAATTTCAGTTTCAAGTGACCTATGAGAAGGCCATTTCCCTGATTCCTGGTTTAAGTGAGGGAGATCAAGGACGTACCTCTTCAACTTCTCTGTCTCCACAGGATGTGGTAGCTGTACTGGGGAAGGCTAGCAGTGGAGAAGAAACCTACCAAGAAGGTGGTGTCAGTCCTTTCATGACAAGCTTGGATTATGAGGTTGAAGGATCCCCTTCTTCTGTATCTGTTTTGCTTTCAAATATGATTAGTAGCCGTCTATCTTCTCTTAATTTTGAGAACTTAAACAGTGAGCGATTAGCCAATAAAAATGGCAGTTTGAATAGAGAGAATTTTGCCAATATTAAAATAGGAACCAGCTATGCAGATCTTGTGAATACAGTCGGAATTCCTAGCCGTGTTTCTTGGTCGAGTATGATGAGTTCAGAGTCCTTCTTAATCTTTTACTATAAACTTTCTGATTCGCACTCAGTCATTATTCACTTTGGAAGCAATCGCACCATCAGTGAAATGACAGGCCTGGAGGATCAGGCTACAACCACGTCGCCTTAGGTGTTCATCTCTTTGGGTTTGTGGTATAATATGGATACCTTTAATTGAAATGAATGGAGAATCTCATGACTGCACAAAAAATGTCTGCTCAAGAAATTATCGCTTTTATTGGAAATGCAGAAAAGAAAACAAATGTGAAAGTAACCTTTGAAGGGGAATTGGCAACAGCTGTTCCTGCTTCTGTTACCAAGCTTGGCAATGTTTTGTTCGGTGACTGGAAAGATATCGAGCCCCTTCTTGCCAACTTGACAGAGAACAAGGATTATGTGGTCGAACAAGATGGCCGTAATTCAGCTGTTCCCTTGCTGGATAAGCGCTATCTAAATGCACGTATTGAACCAGGTGCTATTATCCGTGACCAAGTGACCATCGAAGACAATGCTGTCGTGATGATGGGGGCTGTGATCAATATCGGTGCTGAAATCGGTGCAGGAACCATGATTGATATGGGGGCTATCCTTGGTGGTCGTGCTACAGTTGGTAAAAACAGCCACATCGGTGCAGGTGCCGTTCTTGCAGGTGTCATTGAGCCAGCTTCTGCTGAGCCTGTTCGGATCGGTGATAATGTCTTGGTCGGTGCCAATGCAGTTGTGATTGAAGGGGTTCAAGTAGGGAACGGTTCAGTCGTTGCCGCTGGAGCTATCGTTACTCAAGATGTCCCTGAAAATGTGGTCGTAGCTGGTGTCCCAGCTCGTATCATCAAGGAAATCGATGAAAAAACACAACAAAAAACAGCACTCGAAGACGCTTTGCGTAATTTGTAACATATTGATAGTAGAGGCCGCAAGGCCTCTATTCTAATAGAAAGAAGACGACGATGACATTGGATTTAATCAAAATCAGACGGGATTTGCACCAAATCCCTGAAATTGGCTTGGAAGAATTTGAAACCCAAGCCTACCTCTTAGAGCGAATCGCAGAGATCACAGCGGGCAAGGACTTTGTTGAGCAACGGACTTGGCGGACCGGGATCCTGGTTTATCTCCATGGGTCTGCTCCTGAAAAAACGATCGGCTGGCGGACAGATATCGATGGCTTACCGATTGTGGAACAAACGGGCCTTGTTTTTTCCTCCAAGCACGAAGGACGGATGCATGCTTGTGGTCATGATTTGCACATGACGACAGCTCTTGGGCTTTTGGATCAACTGGTTCAAGTGCAACCAAAAAATAACCTGCTCTTTCTCTTCCAACCAGCTGAAGAAAACGAAGCTGGTGGGATGCTCATGTATAAGGACAATGCTTTTGGCGACTGGCTCCCTGATGAATTTTATGGTCTGCATGTGCGTCCTGATTTGAAGGTGGGGGACATTGCGACCAATACGGGTACCCTTTTTGCGGGGACCTGTGAAGTCAAGATCACCTTTACAGGAAAGGGAGGGCATGCCGCCTTTCCACATGAGGCCAATGACGCTCTTGTAGCAGCCTCTTACTTCATTACCCAAGTCCAATCGGTCGTGAGTCGAAATGTCGATCCGATTGAAGGGGCTGTGGTGACCTTTGGTTCCATGCATGCAGGGACAACCAATAATGTGATTGCTGAGACAGCCTTCCTTCATGGGACCATTCGGACCTTGACCATGGAGATGAATCTTTTGACTCAAAAACGGGTCAAAGCCATTGCAGAAGGAGTTGCAGCAGCCTTTGATGTGAAATTGGACCTGGAACTCAAGCAAGGAGGCTACCTACCTGTGGAAAACCAACCAGAATTGGCCAAAGAACTCATGGACTTTTTCACAGCTGAGGAAGACGTGAACCTGATTGATATTCTGCCTGC
This sequence comes from Streptococcus sp. CF8_Ac1-9, assembly GCF_024295565.1. Classification (NCBI taxonomy): domain Bacteria; kingdom Bacillati; phylum Bacillota; class Bacilli; order Lactobacillales; family Streptococcaceae; genus Streptococcus; species Streptococcus sp. CF8_Ac1-9. Next base: position 29,379 of record NZ_JANCOY010000004.1, on the reverse strand, counting down.
GATGACAGGAGAAGACTTCGGCTTTCTCTTGAGCAAAGTCCCTGGTGTCATGTTCTGGTTGGGGATTGATACCCCTTATGCCTTACACCATCCGAAGATGAGCCCAAATGAAGCAGCCCTTCCCTTTGCTGTGGAAAACATTGGTAAATTTTTGAAAATGAAGGCCAACCAATAAAGGAATGATTCAACTCCGTCTGGAGTTGGATTTTTTTCTTTGTCGTATAAAAACTGTTCGGATCTTTCCTAAAAAATGTTACAATAAAAGCTAGACAAAAGGAGTAGGGAATGAAGAAAACACTACGAAAAGAAACTATAGCAGCCATGAAAGCACTGCCTCAAACTGTGAAAACTCAAGCAGATGAAGGGCTGACTCAGCGCCTCTTGGAGCTACCAGCTTTTCAGGAGGCAAAGACCCTTGCGACCTATCTGTCTTTTGACCATGAAGTTTCCACAGCTGGCTTGATCCAAGCAGCTCTTCAACTTGGGAAACGCGTCTGTGTTCCCCGTACCTATCCACAAGGGCGAATGGAATTTGTGGAATACGATCCTAATATTTTGGAAAAGACACGCTTTGGTTTGCTGGAGCCCAATGAAAAAGGAAAGCTTGTGGATCAGTCAGAGATTGATCTGATCCATGTACCAGGCGTGGTCTTCCAGTCAACAGGCTACCGAATTGGCTATGGTGGTGGCTATTATGATCGTTATTTAGCAGATTTTACTGGAAAAACGGTTAGTACGATTTATTCCATCCAGCAGAAGGATTTCCAGCCAGATACGTTTGATCAGGCAGTTCAGGAGGTGCTAGTCTATGAAGTTACTCTTTGATCGTCGTTATCCTGTGACTAGCCTCTTGTTGTTAGTGACAACGGCAGTCTTTCTTTCCATGTTTATCCGATTTGGAGGCGACTACCAAACAGGTGCTGCTATTTACTATAGCGGTGGTATTATTGGAGAGGTTGTGAAAGTCGATCCTAGCCAGTTATGGCGAATCGTGACAGCTACATTTGTTCATATCGGCCTAGAACATTTTGTGCTCAATATGATCACCCTCTATTACTTAGGACGTTTGGCAGAAGATCTCTTTGGATCGAAGGCTTTCTTAGCTCTTTATCTCTTATCAGGCATGATGGGTAATGTCTTTGTAGCTATTTTTACGCCAGATGTGATTGCGGCAGGAGCTTCTACAGCCCTGTTTGGACTGTTTGGGACCATTGGTGCTTTGCGCTTTATTGTCCAAAGCCCCTATATTCGGCACTTGAGTCAGTCCTATACCAGCTTGATTGTGGTCAATTTGATCTTTAGCTTCATGCCAGGAATCAGTATGGCGGGGCACATCGGTGGCTTAGTAGCTGGGGTGATGTTGGCTTATGTCTTTCCAGTAAGAGGGGAAGCTCGCTTTATGAACCGAACCTATCAGATGAGTGCAGCTCTATCTTATCTCTTGCTTTTGCTTTATTTCTTAGGTAAAATCTTGACTCTATTTTAAGAAGAGGCCAGGACAAAAGTCCTAGCCTCTTAATTGTTTTTGGATTGTCGAGCAAGACGCAGTGGTTGAGTGGGCTCTACTACGCTGATTTCATCAGCTTTTACAGCCCTACTCAACTGTGCGGAGGTGGGACGACGAAATCGAATTCTAACGAATTACCGATTTCTGTCCCACTCTCTTTTTTTCCTAAAAAATGTAGCGCAATCGTAAACTAACAGAAAATTGTTTGAAATGCAAAGAATTGTATATATTTATTATAATATGTTTGCAGGAGTCAAGAGAGCCCTCTATTGCTAGGTCCATAGAGAAGGCAATTATGGGTAAAGAGGTATAAAAATGCAAAATAGAAAGCGTTTGCAAAAAGGTTGAGAAAGGTGTAAACTGGAGATATAAAAATCAAAAATAGTGCTATTTTGTCAGAAGTAGTGCAAAAATAAAGGAGATTTGCCATGAAAAAATGGTTGTTAAAACTCTCATTGGTAGCGATGACACTCTTACTCCTACCGATTCAAGCTGTTCAAGCCTGTTGCGGTTTTATCATTGGTCGCCAATTGACCAAGGATGGGACCACTCTCTTTGGTCGGACAGAAGACTACCCTTACTATCCAAATGGTGGAAAGCACAACAAAAACTTTGTAGTTGTTGATGCGAAGAACTATAAGGAAGGGGATCAACTGGAAGACGAATCTAATGGTTTTACCTATCCACATGCTGCCAGTGAAATGAAATACACAGCGACTTATGACTCTGCTCGTGGAGATGGTAGTAACGGTGCCTTTGGTGAACATGGATTTAACGAAGCCGGTGTCTCTATGACCTCAACTGTTACAGCAATTCCAAATAAAAAAGTCTTGAAGACTGACCCATTGACAGAAAAGGGAATTCCAGAAGCTGCTATGTTGGACGTGGTTTTACCACGCGTTAAGTCTGCTCGTGAAGGAATCGAACTACTTGCGAAAGTCATTGAAGAAAAAGGTTCAGCTGAGGGGAATACAGTTGTTATTGCCGACCAGAAAGAAACTTGGTACATGGAAATTCTTTCTGGACACCAATATGTAGCTGTTAAAGTTCCAGAAGATAAATATGCAGTTTTTGCCAATACCTACTACCTTGGCCATGTAAACTTGAATGACACTGAAAATGTTATTGCTTCAAAAGATGTTGAAAAAGTAGCTAAAGAATCAGGTAGTTACAAGACTGATAAAGATGGCAATTTCCATATCGCTAAATCTTATGGACCAGAAAAATATGCTGAAGGAGACCGTTCACGTACTTACGCAGGAATCACTCTTTTGGATCCAAAATCAAAAGTGACTTATGAAGATGATGAATACGAACTCTTCCGCTCACCAACAGATCCAAACAAGAAATTTACTTTGGAAGATGCCTTTGCTCTCCAACGCAACCGTTTTGAACATTTGAATGGTCGGTTTGTTCCAGACGATCAAATTGGTGTCAAGAAACAAGGGGATAATGGTAGCAACGATGCGGTTCGTAAAGACCAATACAAGTATGCTTTAGGAAACGAAAACGTCATCGATGCCCATGTTTACCAAATCAATCCAAACCTTCCAAAATCATTTGGTGGTACGTTATGGCTTGGTATGGGACCATCTCGGAACACTCCTTATGTTCCATTCTATGGTAATCTAAAAGATACTTACAAAGCCTTCAAACCTCAAACAGCAACTTATGATCCAAATTCATGGTATTGGACAGTATGGCACATTGACAACATGGCGATCAATAACCAAGATGTCTTTGGAAAATCAGTTCAAGATCACTGGAAAGCTCTTGAAAAACAATTGATTATTGAACAAGAAGCTAGTGATGCGAAATATAAAGCTTTGAAAGATAATCCGGAAGCTGCTAAAGCAGTAGAAGACGAAGTTACAGCAAATGCTCTTGCACTTTCTAAAAAACTATTTGAACACTTCAAATCTTATGAAGCAGATATGCATGCGCATTTGATTGAGTTAGGTCGTAAAGATGATCCATATCGTGCCTCTAAGCCGGATGATTACAAAGATCCAGAACCTGAAAAACCAGTTCAACCGGAGAAACCAGTAGAACCTGAAAAACCAGTTCAACCTGAAAAACCAGTAGAACCAGAAAAACCGGTTCAACCTGACAAACCAGTAGAACCTGAGAAACCAGTTCAACCTGAAAAACCAGTACAGCCAGAAAAAACTCAGCCAATTCAAACCAAAGTCAATGAAGAAGGCAATCCAAATAACCGCTTCGGTTATGCAGCTACAAAAGATAAGGAATCTTATGTTTCTACTAAAGTTGAAACATTTGTGAAACCAGAAGCAAAAGCTCAAGATCCATCCGAAGCAGTTTCAGCTGGTAATGGTGGCAATGAGAACAATCGTTTTGGTTCATCTTTTGCGAAAGCAACTGTTGAAACTTTCCCAAATACAAATTATTCTTACAATGTTCATCCTTAAACAATAAGAATAAAAAGTAAATTGGACCAAGTCCAATGAAACGAAAGAGGCCGGATTTTTATCCAGCCTCTTTTTTATAAAAAAAGACTGACCATTGTAAGGTAGCAAAGCTCTTACATGATATGGCCAGTCTCTTTTGTATTCTGTAGATTTGAAAATGATTAGTCTGCAGTTTGTTCAGTTGCTTCTAATTTTTTTCCAAGGTCGATAATATATTGTTTAAGATCATCTTTGACTTGAGGGTGTTTCAAGGCATAGTCGATCGAAGTTTTCATGAAGCCGAATTTGTCACCGACGTCGTAGCGTTGGCCTTTAAATTCACGGGCAAAGACTCGTTGGGTCTTATTGAGGGTGTCGATTGCATCTGTCAATTGAATTTCATTGCCAGCACCTGGTTCTTGATTTGCAAGAATATCAAAGATTTCAGGAGTCAAGAGGTAGCGTCCGATAATAGCGAGATCACTTGGAGCGTCCTCTGGGTTTGGTTTTTCGACAAAAGTTTCAACGCTATAAAGACCGTTAATGCCTTCGCCTTGAGGTGCAATCACACCGTAAGAAGAAACCTCTTCGTGAGGGACTTCCATCACAGCGATGGTTGACGCATGGGTTTCATCGTAGTCGTTCATCAATTGTTTGGTCAATGGCAAGGCATCATCATTAGTGATGTCCATGAGATCATCTCCCAACATAACGACAAAAGGCTCGTTTCCAACAAAGGCCTTGGCTTGAAGAACAGCGTCCCCTAAACCTCGAGGGTGACTTTGGCGGATGAAATGAAGATTGATCGCTGTTGTATCATTGACCAACTTGAGTAAGTCAGTCTTGCCTTTTTGCTCGAGGTTGTATTCCAATTCGAAGTTAGAATCGAAATGGTCTTCGATCGAACGTTTGGCCTTCCCTGTTACGACAAGGATTTCTTCAATCCCAGATTTCAGAGCCTCTTCTACGATAAATTGGATCGTAGGTTTGTCAACGATTGGCAACATTTCCTTTGCCAAAGCTTTGGTAGCTGGGAGGAAGCGTGTCCCCAAACCAGCCGCAGGAATGACTGCTTTTCTAACTTTAGTCATATAGTTTCCTTTCTAAAAGGTAGGATTGATGTTAGAGTGGTTGACTTATTTCCACTCGTTTTCTTCTTTAAATTCATTGCTCATCATGTGGTGGATGGCTTCGCGGATATCTTTTCCTTCATAAATGACTTGGTAAATGGCTTGTGTAATCGGCATGTAGACATCCAATTCTTGGGCCAGCTCGTGGGCGACTTTGGTCGTAGAGATCCCTTCAATGATCATACCCATGTTGGCTTCGATATCTTCCAATTTTTCGCCGCGTCCGAGAGCGTCCCCAGCTCGCCAGTTGCGAGAGTGGACAGAAGTTCCGGTAACGATCAAGTCACCGACCCCAGACAAACCGCTATAGGTCAATGGGCTAGCTCCGAGCTTAACGCCAAGGCGCGTGATTTCAGCGAGACCGCGCGTGATGATGGCTGCTTTGGCATTGTCACCATAACCAAGACCGTGCAGGGCTCCAGCTCCGACCGCGATGATATTCTTCAAGGCTCCCGCAGTTTCCACTCCGATAACATCTGTATTGGTATAGAGGCGGAAGTAGTGATTACTAAAGAGTTCTTGAACATAGCGTGCAGCTTCTAAATCTTTTGAGGCTGCTGTAATAAGGGTGATGTCCCGTACGATGGTCTCCTCTGCATGACTCGGTCCAGAAACGACCACTACCTCGCTGCGAAGAGAAGCAGGAATTTCTTCTTCAAGGATTTGAGAAATCCGATCGTGTGTACCAGGTTCTAGCCCTTTAGAAGCGTGCATGACTGTAACAGGGTGATCCAGTGTTTCAGCGACTTGTTTAGCGACCAGGCGGGTCACCTTTGTAGGAACGACAAAAAGGATAGCATCCACACCGTCTAAAGCAGCTTTCAGATCGGTCGTAGCGGTAATTTGATCGCTAATAACGATATCTTTGAAATAGCGTTGATTGGTATGAGCGGTATTGATTTCATCGATTTGTCCTTGGATATTTCCCCAGAGACGGACTTCATGGCCGTTATCATTGAGGACTTGTGAAAGGGCTGTTCCCCATGAACCAGGACCCAATACTGCAACGGTTTGTTTTTCCATTGTATCTTCCATTTCTATGTCTATTTTTTCAACAAGGCTAGGAAATCTAGCGCTTGCGCCTTCGAAACGGCTTAATGTGTGCCTTGAAGGACGATTCTATTTTCCTCTCTATTTTAACATAATATAGGTAAAAAAACTTGTATGATCATCAATTGTTTTGTGAGGAAGGTGAGGGTGATAAATAAAATCTATCACGGTTTTAAAAAATACATATTAGACACTATCACTAATGGGTGGTAAGATAAGTAGTAGTTAAAATGAAGGAGGAATGAATATGTGCAGAACAATTGTTGGAGTATCCGCTAATCTCTGTCCGGTGGACCCGGAAGGAAAAAACCTTCATTCCTCCGTGTCTAGTCAGTTTGCGGAAGGAATCCGTCAAGCAGGTGGACTTCCAATGGTCATCCCGATGGGAGATCCTTCCTTAGTTAAGGATTATGTTGAAACGATTGACAAGTTGATCCTAAGTGGAGGTCAAAATGTCGATCCTAGTCTCTATGGCGAAGAAAAAACCATCGAAAGCGATGATTACAATATCGAACGCGATCAATTTGAGCTTGCCCTACTGAAGGAAGCAGTTCGCCAAAACAAACCGGTTCTAGGAATCTGCCGTGGGGTTCAGTTGATCAATGTGGCTTTTGGAGGAACACTCAACCAAGAGATTGAAGGACATTGGCAAGGACTTCCGTTTGGGACTTCCCATTCTATCCAGACTAAAAAAGGTAGTGTGGTAGAGCAACTCTTTGGTCAGGCCAGTCGAATCAATTCCGTTCACCGTCAAAGTATCAAGGATCTTGCACCAAATTTCCGTGCGACTGCCTTTGATCCGCGTGATCACACCATCGAAGCGATTGAAGCAGTAGATGGCCATCGTATTATGGGCTTGCAGTGGCATCCAGAATACTTGGTCAATGAAGAAAAAGGGAATTTAGAACTCTTCCGTTATTTATTACAGGAATTATAAGAAAAAGAGAGGTTGAATTGGTATCAACCTTTCTTTTGGTATGGTTATTACTATCTAGAAATAGTAAGGGTTTTGTGCTAGAATAGGAACTACTATTGGGAGGTATTGATAGAAATGAAACTTGCTAAGACAATGAACCTTAACTATTTATGGTTGCTTCTAGGTTCTTATTTTGTGGCCATGATGGTCAATCTATTGAGTTTTTCAACAAAGGAATTGTTTCTAGAACTGGGTAAAGTGGGATGGGGCCATACAGTCCTTGCTTTGCTCATTAGTTATCCTATTCTCTGGTTTTTGACGGAGAGCAAGAAGTATATCTGCATACAAAAATTGAATCTCTGGTTCGTGGCAGGTATTCTATTTATTTCTATTCTGAAAAGTCCGAGCCTCTTTATGTCATTGGGCTTAGTTTTGCTTTCACTGGTCTTGTTTCTATATTTTTATTTAGGAAAAGAAACAATCGCTTATATCTTCTTAGCGGTAGATGTCTTGTCTTTTCCGAAATTGTTGCTACAAACCAGTGCCAATCTTCAAGATAAGGAACTGGGAATCTTTACGTTTACGATTTCTGAATCGAAGTTACCCACTTTGATTTGGCCAGTATTAGTAGCTGTCCTCGTTGCCGTCCTGATCGGTTTTCTTCTCTCCAAGGTTTCTTTGGCTAAAGTTAATGAAACCTGGGTTCGAAGACTCACAGTGGTGACAATAATCGGTGGTATTTTCTATGTGCTCTATCTATCGATTGTTGCCTATTATAAGATTAAAGCCAATGCGGTCTCTTCCTTTGATATTGGAATCTTTTCACAGATGTTTGAGAGAATGAGACATGATTTTTCACAAGTTACCACCCTCGAAAGAGATAGGGCCTTATCGCATTTCGGAGTCCATATTTCTCCGATTTATTATTTGATCTTGCCCTTTTATATGCTATTTCCTTATGTGGAAACATTGGATATCGCTCAAACAGTGATTGTCTTTTCTGCAGTTATCCCGCTTTGTTTGATCCTAAAGAAAATACAATTGCCAAAAGTCATGACGCCGCTCGTGCTTGCCCTCTTTTTTGTGACTCCGGTCATGACAACGAGTGGTGGATTCCATTTGCATGAAAATTGTTTTTTGCCTCCATTGATACTTTGGTTGTTCTACAGCCTGATTTCTCAGTGGCGTGGAAGAACTATCTTGTTCACCTTATTGCTTCTCTTTGTGAAAGAGGATGCCTTTGTCTACGTGCTGTCCTTAGGACTTTATTTTGCTTTTCAACATCGTTTTACCTTCGAGGCCAAGTTTAAAAAGTGGTTGTATCTCAGCCTGTTTGCCTTGCCAATACTTTATTTTGCACTTGCCATGTTCCTCTTAGCAAGATATGGCGAGGGAGCTATGGTTTCTCGATACAATAATCTATTATTAAGTGGCGAAAACGGCCTCCTGATGGTTGTGAAAAATGTAGTCCTAAATCCGCTTTATGTTTTGGGAAGTCTATTTACAGCGAAACGACTTGGTTACCTCTTTTTGGTCCTATTTCCTTTTAGCTTTTTACCACTGATTCAGCGACGTTGGTCTACCTATTTTCTGATGTTGCCCCTTTTTCTCATTAATTTATTGATGGATTGGCCTTACCAATATGATATTGGTTTTCAGTATAGCTATGGTTCGGTCACGCTTCTGTTTTTGATGGCTTTATTGTCTATCGATCAATTAAGCAAGAATCAGTTGGCATCAGATAATGTATTGGTGGCTCTACTAGCTTCTTCCATCATTTTTTCAAGCGCCATTCTATATAGTTTCACGCATAATTGGAATTTTGAAATCCAATACTATCAAACACGCAAAGACTATTTTGATGGGCTCGAAAAGACCCTGCAGGCTATCCCTAAAGATAAAGCAGTCTTAGCAGCAGGTGGCTATACGCCGAGTCTTCGCAGCCATGAAAAATTGTATGATATTTTCTACCATAATGACAAAAAGCTTGATTCTAAGATTGACATAGTGGTAGTTCCAAGGGAAATTCAAGAGGAAAAAAATGGCTATTCTGAAACAGCCACTCTAAATCTCTATAAAGAATCAGGGTATAAAGAAAGCAACTTATCTACAAAAGATGTGTTGATTTTGGAAAAATAACTGTTTGAAAGAGGAAGAGTTACTTAGAAAAATTCAGAAGCCAAATAGCCCTTAAATATACAAAAGATGGATTTTTTGTTCAATAATCTTGACTTTCTCACTATGTTTTGCTATATTATATGCGTTGATTTATAAAAAATCAGCCTAGAAAGGGAGAAAAAATGAAAAAGTTAGCAGTTTATTTGTCAATAGTTTGTTCGCTATTGATTGTGTCATTGACACTTTTTTCTAAAACTGTACAGGCGGAAACGTCTAAAAAAGTCGATGTCATCACGGAGATCAAGATCCAAAATAGCAAAGGTGAAGAATTAGCAACCGGTCTAGGTCGTTATGACACTTTCCGTCTGAATGCAAAATTTGCTTTAGAAGGAAAAAATGTTAAAGCAGGGGATACAACTGAAGTCACTATCGATGGACCAATCGATATCAAGTCTCAGGATTTTGAAATCAACGATACAATCACTGGTAAAAAGATTGCCGATGCAAAAGTTGATGCAAAAACTGGTAAGATTGTCTTGACATTCACAGATTTCGCTCAAACGAAAAATGACGTTTCAGGTTCATTCTTCTTCTACGCTGGTGTTAACAAAGATAAATTCCCAAATGATGGTGAAGTTCCTGTTAAGGTTTCTGTTAACGGTAATGTAAAATTCAACGGTAAAGTAACAAGTACAACAGTTGGTGAAGGTAAACGTTACACAATCATCAAATCTGGTTGGGATAATGGAGATCACAAAAACCTTGGATTCCGTATCTCTGTAAACAGAACTAACGAAGCAATCAACAATGCAGTCCTTTCAGATTCAATAGCATCAGCAGGGGTTACCTACAAAGCTGGCAGTTTCAAAATCTTCAAAGGTACTTGGGTATACAGTGGTGGTAAATGGACGCTTACAAATAAACAAGACGTTACTGCTAACTATACAGTAAATGCAACAGATAAGTCATTCTCTATTGACTTTGGTAATATTTCTGCTAACGATCACTTTGCAGTAGAATATGAAGCAGTTGCTAACTATGAAACTGTTGACGGCGAACAAATTAAGAATACAGCGACAATCAAAGGTGATAACAAAGAGGAGTACCCTTCAAATAGTAAAGTAAACATCCAAATCGCTGGTGGTGAAGGTGTCGGTTACGAATTTAGCATTCAAGTGAAAAAAGTAGACGAAAACGGTGCTCCACTTAAAGGTGCGAAATTCCAAGTTATCCGTGCAACTAACCAAGATATCATCGGTGAGTTTGATACAGATGCTAATGGTGAGTTCACTGTTAAGAACATCTTGCGTGACAAATACATCATCAAAGAAATCAAAGCTCCAGAAGGTTATGAGTTGGCAGCTGATACTGTAGTTGAAGCTGGTGAATTCACAACACCAAAAGCTCCAGTTGCTAAAACTATTGTAGACCAAAAGACTACAACAACTACAACAACAACTACAACAACAACAACAACAACGACTACTTCAACAACAACAACAGAAGAGCCAACAACGACTACTTCAACAACAACAGAAGAGCCAACAACAACTACTTCAACAACAACAGAAGAGCCAACGACAACAACAACAACAACGACTACTGCAGAGCCAACAACAACGACAACAACAACTGCAGAGCCAACAACCACTACAACGACTACTGCAGAGCCAACGACAACCACAACGACTACTGCAGAGCCAACGACAACCACAACGACTACTGCAGAGCCGACGACTACTACAACTACGACAACAGAAGAGCCGACGACTACTACAACCACGACAACAGAAGAGCCGACGACTACTACAACTACGACAACAGAAGAGCCAACGACTACTTCAACCACGACAACAGAAGAGCCGACGACTACTTCAACTACAACAACAGAAGAGCCGACGACTACTACAACCACAACAACAGGAGAGTCAACGACTACTTCAACCACAACAACAGGAGAGTCAACGACTACGACGACTACTGTAGAGCCAACAACAACTACAACCACAACAACAGAAGAGCCGACAACAACCACCACGACAACACCAGAGAAACCGGTGACTCCAGGAAGTGAAGAATCAACCACGACGACCACAACTGGAAAACCAGGACCAAAAGGTGGAAACAATGGAGGAGGGCGTAAAGCGCTTCTTCCTAATACAGGTGAAGTTGCAGCAACTGGATTTGTATTCTCAGGAGCCTTTGTGTTAGCAGGTGCAGTCGTATTGAAACGAAAATTGTCTATTAAATAAACAATGAGTTTCTACATAAGGGGAGAGCATGAGCTCTCTCTTTTTTGGGAATGTATTATGGAGAAAAGGGATGAAATTATCAATCTTAATAACCCTCTTGAATGAGGAGCTGGTACTTCCTCAAACCCATCGTGAAATTTCTAATCAGCTTGAGCAAATGCTAGGGAAAGAGCTCTCTGATTATGAAATTCTCTACATCGATGATGGAAGTAGTGACAAGACCTTTGAGTTAATTGAAGAATTTGCAAGAGAAAACGACCGCATCAAATATATCCGTTTCAGTCGAAATTTTGGACGAGAGAGCGGTATCTTGGCTGGTTTTAAATATGCCAGTGGGGATGCGGTTATGGTCATGGACGGGGATCTCCAGCATCCACCATACTTGATTCCCTTATTCTTAGAAGCTTATAATGAGGGCTATGATATTGTTAGTGGCCAACGAACTCGTGAAGGAGAATCTTTTGTAGGAAGTTCCTTTGCACGTTTGTTTTACTTCTTGTCAAATCGTTCCATGGATGTGCATCTAACAGATGGAAAATCTGAATTAAGACTGCTTAGCCGAAAAGCCATGGAAGCCTTTGTGTCAATGCCAGAGTACAATCGCTTTAATAAAGGTTTGTATGAATGGATTGGTTTTAAAGAGAAAGTAATTCCTTATAAGAATGAAACCCGTAAGGCTGGAAAGAGCAAGTTTGGTTTTAAGAAATCTTTGAATTATGCGATTCAAGGAATTATTTCTTTTAATGACCGTCCTCTCCGTGTTTGTATTCAATTCGGTTTCATCTGTTTAGGGCTGGCTCTTTTATATCTAGTTTTTGAGTTGATGAAATATATCTTCGCTGCTGGGAATTATGTGAGTGGTTATTTCACAACGATTGCGGCTATTATATTATTTAGCGGAGTGCAACTCATCTTCATCGGAATTCTTGGAGAGTATATTGGCAAGATCTATTACGAAGTGAAGCGTCGTCCTCATTTCATCATTGAAGAGACCAATATCGAACAAGCGAAGAAAAATCATATCGGCTAAAGAAGATAGGAGAAAACATGTTAATCTGGTTCATGCGTTGGCAAGAGTTTTGGAAAAAACATCCAAAGAAAGTTCTCTATGCTGCAAGTGCCCTGCTCCCAATGACCATCATGCTCATTGTGTGGGCTTTTATAGGGATGTATCCTTTTGGGAGTAAGAGTCTGATGGCTGTTGACTTTGGACAGCAATATATCAGTTTCTTTGGCTTGCTAAAAAATGCCATCTTGACGGGGGATCTATCTAGTTTGAGTTATTCTTTCACCAAGTCTCTTGGTGGAGATATGATCGGTGTGCTCGGCTACTATTTAATGAGCCCCTTCAACATCATCTACATTCTAGCTCCCCTCAAATATTTTGGGGCAGCAGTATTTTTAACTATTTGGCTCCGCTACGGGGCAATCGGTCTATCCTTTGCTTTCCTTTTAATCAAGCGCTACAAAGGATTAGAATCTAGAAAATGGTTGGTTCCATTATTCTCGACAGCCTATGCCTTGTCAGGGATGTTGGTTTCCTATCAGATGAACGTCATCTTCTATGATGCCATGATCATGCTGCCAATTGTGATTGTGTATTTGGAAGAATTATTAGATGGGAAATCTCCTTATCGCTATGCTTTTGCTCTGGGATTGACGGTCTTGCTTCAGTTTTACATGGGCTATATGATCTCCATTTTCATCGCTCTGTATGCCTGCTACTATGTATCACCAAGACTGCTGATTGAGGGAGATCTGAAGACAAAAATTAAAAACTTTAGTATCCCTTTACTACAAGCAGTGATCTATTCGATTATTGGGATTGCGACAGCCTCAGTCTTGCTCTTACCTGTATTTTTCAACCTGATTGAAAGTAAGGGGCAAGTTGGCGGAGGCATGAGCTTCTCATTTGCCTTCCAAATTAACCCCTTAGATATTCTTTCTAAGTTGGTTGTTGGTGGCTTTGATACAACCTCAGGATGGTCAGCGGGTCCCAACCTTCCCAATATTTATATTGGAGCGCTCGGCTTTCTTGGTTTTATCTTTTATTTCCTATCGCAAAAAGTTGGAAAAGCCAAAAAATGGGCTGCAGGGATTGTTACCCTTATTTTCCTGATTTCCTTTGTCAATGAATTTGTCAGTAAGATATGGCATATGGGACAAAACCCAGCCGGTTTCTTCTTCCGTTTTTCTTGGCTGTTTTCATTCTTTATGCTAGTCCTAGCTTATCAAGCGATGAAGCAGAAGATCGTTATTTCCAAACGAACCAACTGCATCATCGGTTTGGGCTTGCTCTTGTCGGTAGTTTATCTCTATTTCCATCAGTATAGTTTTATCTCAAAGACTCAACCGCAAGCGATCAGCCGTTTCCTCTCTAAGTTCTCTATTCTAAGTGTTCTGGGAATAGCAGCGGTGACCTGCTTCATCTTCTATGCGTATTGGGAAAAATCTCAGAAGAGCCAATTGGAAAAAATGATTCGAATGGCTCTAGCAGCGGTCATCTTAGTGCTAGCTGCTGTCTTATTAAAGACAGGCTATCTCTTGTCGCAAGTGGGGATTACAGCGATGCTCTACCTGAGCATTCTCTTTATCCTAAACTTTAAGATCTCACGTTTATCCATGATTGTCGTATCTGTGCTCACAATCTTTGAGTTTGGCTATAATGCCTATTTGTCCCAAGTAACATTTGGGTATGATGATGTGCACAAGTTTGCAGATGCGACCGTTTCGGTCAAGCGCGTGACAGACAATATCCAAGAAAATGCAGATCAAAAATTCTATCGGATTGCCACAGATTTTGCTTATTCCAGAACAGTTCCTTCTTTGGTGTCCTATCCGGGTCTAAGTACCTTTAGCTCGAGTTTGGAACGTAGCACCATGGATCACTTTGCTTTCATGGGAGATCTGGGTGTCAATGCGGCGACTCAATATTCAAATGGGACACCTTTGACAGATGCATTATATGGTGTTCGTTACTTTATGAGTGCCAAGGATTTTGATCCCAAAGAGATTGAAGCCAATCCAGATAAGATGTATTTTTATCGATTTACAGACCGCTTTGATCTGCATCGCTATTTCACAGACAAGGTCTATGAGGACAAGCGTTATGTCGTCTATAAGAATCCAAATTCCTTCCCACTTGCATACGGGACTAACAGCCTGGTAAGAAATATTCAATTTGGTGCCAATAATGCCTTTGCTAACCAGAATATCATTTTGAACTCCATGGAGGGGCATCAAAAGGCCAATAATGATACCGTTGAGTACTTTAAACCCTTGGCGTTCAGCTCGATCGAGACAGAAAATGTGATCGAAGAAAAGGTTAATAAGGAAACGGGAGAAGCCATCTATAAGAGAGCGGATTCGTCAAAAGATGCCATTATTCGTTATAAGGTCACTCCACGTACCAATTACACCTATTATTTCTTTACTCCTGTATCTTTGATCCAAAACCAAGATTACTCGGTTTTACTCAATAATAAATGGTTGCTCAATGCTAAAATTTTCACGCAAAGACAAATTTGGCAGTTGACAGATCAAACTGAAAACCAAGAAACCGTTATTGAATTTAGATTTAGAACAGATCACATCGATATGAGCAATGCAGGTGTTTATCGCGCCGACGTTGATCAGATTCAACAGGTATTAGAAAACCGGAAGAAACAAGGTTTACAAGTAACCAAGTTTTCAAATACCCATATTGTTGGCGATGTGTCTATCACAGATGATAGTAACTATATGATGACTTCCATTCCATACAGCGATGGCTGGAAAGTGAAAGTGGATGGGAAGTTTGTCAAAACCGAAAAAGCATGGAATGCATTCTTATCCTTCCCAATCTCAAAGGGAAATCATAAGGTTGAATTCGTCTTTAGACAAAAAGGCGTGATCCTGGGTGCCTTGCTATCTATTGTTTCTGTTGCTTACCTCGTCATTCAAATGAGACGAAGCAGAAGTAATGAAGGACAATAAGGTGTGAGAGTATCAAAAACTGTGATCAACACAAAAAAGGATCGCATCCAATGGGATGCGATCTTTTTTTATATGATCCGCAATGCAAACGATTAGTTATTAGAAATCTTGCGTTTCAAGATGACGGCTCCTGATAGGATAGCAACACCGATCAAGATGACACCAGTAGCGACTGCTTCACCTGTTTTTGGCAGGAATGTCTTGCGACCTCCGTTTGAAGTTGTGGTGCCAGAATCATCTGGGTTACCAGGTTTGGTCGTATTCGTTGTTGGCCCTTCTGGAGTTGTTGTCGTAGTGGTCGTTGGAGTCGGCACTGGTTTTTCAGACGTGGTTGTAGTCGTCGTTGTAGTTGTTGTCGTAGTCGGCGTAGGTTTTGGACCTTCTGTCGTCGTTGTTGTAGTTGTTGGCTCTTGAGTCGTCGTAGTCGTTGTTGTAGGTTCTTCAGTTGTTGTTGAAGTTGTTGTTGACTCTGGAGTTGTTGTAGTGGTAGTAGGTGTAGGTTCCTCAGTTGTTGTCGTAGTCGTTGTTGGCTCTTGAGTCGTCGTAGTAGTTGTTGTCGGCTCTTGAGTCGTTGTAGAGGTTGTTGTCGTAGTAGTAGTTGTAGTGGTTGTCGTAGTCGTTGTCTGTTCTTTTGGATTGACGATCGTCTTCGTAACCTTATGATCCTTACCAAAATCTTCAGCATTTACGACGGTGTCAGCCTCCTTGATCGTATAACCCGCAGGGGCCTCGGTTTCTGTTAAGATGTATTTATCTTTTAAGAGCGCATTAACCGTAATATCTCCGTTCTCATCTGTAACGTATTCCCCAATCACTTGGTTGTTGGCTTGACGAACGATTTTAAACTTAGCTCCAGCAAGTGGCTGACTTTCATCGTTTACCTTGTGGACATGAATTGTAAAGACATAACCGACACCAGATCCTCCTGCGACTTGGACAGCGGCTGTGTTTGTCACATCTTTTGTTTCAAACTGCTTTCCTTTAAGGGTAGCATCGTTTTTAAGAAGTTCCCCGTCTACAGGCTCGTAATTTAAGCGAACATCATAATCAATCCGATATTGATCGTTTTCGCTAATGTCCCCCAGATTGACAACAAAAGATTGACCATCTTCACTGATGGTAACAGGGTGTTGATCCGTTACATCAACACGATTTGAAAAGACCCATTCACCTGCTTCAAATGAGAACTTCCCTTTGATGACTTTGATGCTGTCTTTTACATAGGAAGCATTTGTAAATCTCAAATGATCTTCAATAGTGACTTCTTTGATATTTTGTTTACTTTTATTAACAGAAATAGTATAGGTGACTGTTTTATGGTCGTTGTCATTCACCCAACTAGTTTTTGATAATGGAGTTGGGTTACCGTCTCCGACTCCTTTAAAGGTAACCTTCCCGCCGATCTTGGTTTCTCCATTGACGGTAATTTCAACAGGGACTTCCCCTTGTTGAGGGTGTTTCTTAAAGTCGATCCGCGCATAGAAGAAGAAGGATCCCTGGGTATCTGAGTGTTTTTCGACATAGTCAGTGTAAGTCAATGACAATTTCTTATTGTCTTTGTCAACCGTTGCGTGGGCAATGACCTCATTCGTATTGACATCACGAATTTCAAAACTTTGCGACGTAATGATCAAAGCATCTGGAACGGTGAGATCAGTCGTATCACCTTTTTTGACATTCTTACCAGCTAAGTCGAAATCAGCATTGATACGAAATGTTGCCCATTGTCCTAATTCCCAATCAAGGTTGCCACCTTCATTATTGGTAACTTTGATATTTTTGATTGTATCGACCAATTTTCCGCTTACTGTCACTCCAGGAGTTTCTGCTGAAGTGCGATTCAGACCTAAAGCGAAAAGCATGGCCACTAAACAAAGGACAAATGAGAAAATTTTGATATTCCTATTCTTCATCTTATCTTCCCTTTTCATAAAAAAATTAGTGCCTAATCATCAATACCTGATTACTTTTAACGATATGGACCTTTCAAATCCTATCTGTTGGTAATTAGAATTGAGTGCTGAGACACGACCTCCATTAAATAATTTTATAGGGTAAAATATTTTACTTTTAAAATTATTCCCTACACAGGGAATTATAGCAAAAATAATAATTGGCTTCAAGCTAAAATCGGTGAAATTAGGTGTTTTTAAGCTGTTTCATTAACTTTCACTTTCTTTTAGAAAACAACCATGAAAGTATCATATAATTTACAAATAATGAAGGTGAAAAAGGAGGTTTTTACTCAAAAAATACGAATAGTAGTATAGGGGAGACGCTAGGGCAAAGTGATGGTATAATAGAAGAGATGGAAACTATTTAGATAAAAGAGGAATTATGATGACAAAAATTCGCGGATTTGAGCTTGTATCAAGCTATACCAATCAGGACTTACTGCCAAAACGGGAAACGGCCCACGCGGCTGGTTACGACTTAAAGGTGGCAGAGCGCACGGTGATTGCTCCAGGGGAAATCGTCCTCGTGCCAACTGGGGTCAAGGCCTATATGCAAGCGGGTGAAGTGCTTTATCTTTACGATCGCTCGTCCAACCCTCGCAAAAAAGGCCTGGTCTTGATCAACTCTGTGGGGGTCATTGATGGAGACTACTATGGCAATCCAGGAAATGAAGGCCATATCTTTGCTCAGATGAAAAATATTACCGACCAGGAAGTTGTTCTTGAAGTTGGTGAACGTGTGGTTCAGGCTGTCTTTGCACCATTCTTGATTGCCGATGGAGATGAAGCAGACGGCGTGCGTACTGGTGGATTTGGTTCGACAGGGAAATAGAGGAATAAAATGGCAGACTATTTATTAGTTGTAGACATGCAGTCAGATTATGTTGCTGTAGGAAAAGCATATCATGAAGAACTGACTGCAGCTGTAAATGACAAAATTGCTACCTATCCTAGCGAACGAGTTATCTATATTCTCAATCGTTTTTTCTGGGAGAGAAAAGATAGAAAGAAGAAATTTACGACCGGCTTGCTGGTTGTATCTTCTCGTATTTTTGAGAAGCGTCGGGCTTCTTGCTTTACTAATCCAGATTTAAAAGATTTTTTAGAGGGAAACGGTGCTAAAAGCATAGAGTTTATAGGGGTGGATGGCAATGGCTGTGTCAAGGCTTCCGTTTTGGCAGCTGTCAAGGAGAATTATCAGGTTTCTGTCGATTTGTCTGCTGTCGGAGTTGCCAACCAGAAGAAATTCTCTAAAACACTGAAGCAGTGGCAAGATTGCGGAATCAAGATTGGATAGTTTTATGGGGATCTTAATATGAAGATTATCTTTGTCCGTCACGGGGAGCCAGATTATAGTATGCTTGATAAAATTGAAAATCCGCAACTCTATAGTGGTTTTGGTCGTGATTTAGCACCATTGACAGGAAAAGGTCGCAGTCTGGCAAAAGAAGTTGCTAAAACTGCATGTTTTGGAAAGGCAGAGATTATTATTTCATCGTCTGTGACGAGGGCCTTAGAAACAGCACATTATATAGCAGTTGAAACAGGATTGGACTTGTTTGTGGAGCCGTTTTTTCATGAGTGGCGTCCAGACTTAGATGGCACTAACTCTGATTTAACTAGTGTATTGGTAGCTCATGAATATTATCTAAAATATCAAGGAGCTTTATCTGAAGATTCTCCTTATCGCTATGAAACTGATCTAGAGATGCGTCATCGTTTTTTAAGAGCTTTGGAAAAATATAAAAATTATAAAAATATTATCATTGTAACTCACGGAATGCTCATGCGCCAGTTTGTGCCAAATGAGAAGATTGATTTTTGCCAAGTGATTGAGTGTGACATAGAGATTTAGAAAGAGGTTTATCATCGCTAAGAAAAAAACGACATTTATTTGTCAAAATTGTGCCTACAATTCCCCCAAGTATTTAGGGCGCTGTCCAAACTGTGGGTCTTGGTCTTCTTTTGTCGAGGAGGTTGAGGTTGCAGAGGTCAAGAATGCACGGGTGTCCTTGACGGGTGAAAAGACCAAACCCATGAAACTGGCGGATGTGACCTCTATCAATGTCCATCGGACCAAGACCGAGATGGAGGAATTCAACCGTGTACTCGGTGGAGGAGTGGTCCCAGGGAGTCTCGTCCTCATCGGTGGGGATCCAGGGATTGGGAAATCGACCCTTCTCTTACAAGTATCAACCCAGTTGTCTCAAGTGGGAACGGTTCTCTATGTCAGTGGGGAGGAGTCGGCCCAGCAGATCAAACTCCGTGCAGAGCGCTTGGGAGATATCGACAGTGAGTTTTATCTCTATGCCGAGACCAATATGCAGAGCGTGCGAGCAGAGGTGGAACGCATCCAACCTAATTTTCTGATCATTGACTCCATCCAGACCATTATGTCTCCTGAGATTTCAGGGGTGCAGGGGTCGGTCTCTCAGGTACGTGAGGTAACGGCTGAGCTCATGCAGCTGGCCAAGACCAATAACATCGCCATCTTTATTGTTGGCCATGTGACCAAGGAAGGAACCTTGGCAGGACCTCGGATGCTGGAACACATGGTGGATACGGTGCTCTACTTTGAGGGCGAGCGCCACCATACCTTCCGGATTCTGAGAGCGGTCAAGAACCGCTTTGGCTCGACCAATGAGATCGGTATCTTCGAAATGCAATCAGGTGGCTTGGTCGAGGTTCTCAATCCTAGTCAGGTCTTTCTGGAAGAGCGCCTGGATGGCGCGACTGGCTCGTCCATCGTGGTCACCATGGAAGGGACGCGTCCAATTCTAGCTGAAGTGCAGGCCTTGGTGACGCCAACTATGTTTGGAAATGCCAAGCGGACGACAACGGGGCTTGATTTTAATCGAGCTAGTCTCATCATGGCAGTGCTAGAAAAACGAGCGGGTTTGCTCCTTCAAAATCAGGATGCCTACCTCAAGTCTGCAGGTGGTGTCAAGTTGGATGAGCCAGCTATCGACTTAGCCGTAGCCGTAGCCATTGCTTCCAGCTACAAGGACAAGCCAACCAACCCGCAAGAGTGTTTCGTTGGAGAGTTGGGCTTGACCGGAGAAGTCCGCAGAGTCAATCGGATCGAACAACGGATCAATGAAGCTGCTAAGCTCGGTTTCACCAAGATTTATGTGCCTAAAAATTCTCTGACGGGGATCACGACACCATCAGGTATCCAAGTGGTCGGTGTGAGTACACTAGCTGAAGTCTTGAAGAAAGTATTTTAATAGAAGAAAAGAGGCTGGGACAAAAGTCCTAGCCTCTCAATTGTTTTTGGATTATCGAGCAAGACGCAGTGGTTGAGTGGGCTCTACTACGCTGATTTCATCAGCTTTTACAGCCCTGCTCAACTGTGCGGAGGTGGGACGACGAAATCGAATTCTAACGAATTACCGATTTCTGTCCCACTCTCTTTTTTCAGATGTGACAGATGACGGGAGATCCTTTCTGACAGAAATAGTGAGATGTGGTAAAATAATAGATGATTTGAATTTCAAAGGAATAAAGGAGAGACCATGTCTTATTTTGATAATTTTTTAACAGCTAACCAAGCTTATGTGGCGCTACATGGAGACCTCCGTCTTCCGATTAAGCCCAAAACACAAGTCGCCATTGTGACCTGTATGGATTCCCGTCTTCACGTGGCGCCTGCACTAGGTCTGGCTCTTGGAGATGCCCATATTTTGCGGAATGCTGGAGGGCGCGTGACCGATGATATGATTCGCTCCTTGGTCATTTCGCAGCAGCAAATGGGAACCCGTGAAATTGTGGTCTTGCACCATACAGACTGTGGCGCACAGACCTTTGAAAACGAAGCTTTCCGGCAGCATCTAAAGAAAGAACTGGGAGTAGATGTGGGAGAACGCGACTTCCTCCCCTTTCAAGACATTGAAGAGAGTGTCCGTGAAGATATGGAGATTTTGAAAGCTTCCCCTTTGATTCCAGAGGATGTGGTGATTTCAGGAGCTGTGTATGATGTGGATACTGGTTTGATTTCAGAAGTGAAATAAACATAGAGAAGAGTATAGGAAGACAGAATAATCACTGTTTTCCCGTATTCTTTTTTTAGTGTAAAAAAAGTGAACCGGATAGGAAAAAATGTGACAATTTGGCACAAAATATTAAAAAATATGTGGTATAATATGACATTTTAACAAGAATGTTACATTTTTATTTCGACAGATTGACTCTTGATGTCAAGGATGTTACAATTTTATTTGTATCATGGA
The DNA here is from genome assembly GCF_024295565.1 of Streptococcus sp. CF8_Ac1-9. Classification (NCBI taxonomy): domain Bacteria; kingdom Bacillati; phylum Bacillota; class Bacilli; order Lactobacillales; family Streptococcaceae; genus Streptococcus; species Streptococcus sp. CF8_Ac1-9. The sequence goes on along the minus strand of NZ_JANCOY010000004.1, from coordinate 7,839 downwards.
ATCATGAAATATGAAAAAGGAGATCCTATAAATGAAGGATATTTTCAATAGACGCCAACGCTTTTCTTTACGAAAATATAGCATTGGGGTTTGTTCTGTTCTCTTAGGAACAGCGCTCTTTGCTGCAGGAGCTCAATCTGCGTCAGCGGATGAAGCAACAGCAGCCTCTGAATCTGCGGGAACAGCAGCTTCAGAAGCAGCACAACCTGCTACAACAGAGTCAAGTCAAGCAGAAGCACCAGTTGCTTCTAAGGCATACGGGGAAGGGGGATCAGTTCCAAAAATTGACCTTTCTGGGACTGCTGCTGCAACTTCAGAAACACCAGCTTCAGCGATTGAAAAAGCTGAGGCAACTGCAACACTAGCTGCTACAGAAAACAAAGTAGCACCAGCTGAAACTAAAAAAACTGAAGAAGCTTCAAAACCACTAAACGTTGGTTCATTGCCAGAAATCGTTCTACCAACAGCGAAAATGGCAGAAACCAGCTCTAAACCAGCTTCTACCACAGTTCCTACTACAGCACAACCTACTGCAACTCGTGCTGCAGCAGGTGAAAGCTCAGAAAGAGCAGCTGCAAGAGAAGAAGTAGCTACACCAGCAGGAACGACTACTTTTTCAGCTACTGTAAGCCCAGCAGGTCCGATCACTGGTACAGAAGCATCTGCGCAAGCAGAAACAGCAGCAAGTACAGATGCTGCTGCGGCTGTAGCAAATGCTAATGCAGAGCGTACAAATGCAGGGGCTTTAGCAGTAAGTAACCGTCGTCGTAACCGTCGTGCTACTGCAGACCATAATAGTGAGCCGGTTGCTGTAGCAACTTTCCTAAAAGACGGTGAAGTTGCTACACCTGATATGACGGATCCTAACGGTGCAAGTGTTCGTTCACAAACAGTACCATCAGGATATGCTGCTAAAGAAGGCGATGTCTACACTTATAGCATTGTAGATCTTACTCGTTTCAATGAACGTTATCATACAAACTACTACACACGTGCCTATAAGAGATTTGATGCCTCAACAGATACGACTGTTGAATTGATCGATAAAAACACTGGCAATGTAGTAGAAACCAGAAAGATTACGGCCTCTAGTGGTATTCAAAAATTCACTACTACTGCTACTGCATCTAGAGGAGAATTAACTTGGCAAGTTGATTACGATCCAGGTACAGGAGCTGGCCCTGGTAAAACGGACCAACCATTCATCCAATTAGGGTATGAAGTTGGGGCAAGTATCCAAGCTTTAGTAGCTCCAGGACATAAACTTACTCCGGATGAGAAAAAATTATACGATGATGTTTATGCTGCTCGTACATCAACAGATATTATCAACGTTGTAGAACCAGCTTATAACGGTCGTACGATTACGGATACTAATGCCAAAATTCCAGCATCAGTTAATAAAACAACTTACTATAAAGTAGTTGATAAAAATAATCCAACATTTAACGCAAATAAAACAGATAAAACTGTTCAAGACTACGTAGCAAATGGTAATGAAGTAGACTTAGCTTCGTACACTCTTAAAGCTATGGAAGGGCAAAACTTCACAGCATCTGGAGAGCGTCAATTTGATGGCTATAAATTGTATCAAGCAGCTGATGCAAATGATCAATCAGGTTATGTAAGCCGTCCTTACACTGTTGGTACGAAATTTATGGACGCTGAGCGTGCAGGGATTAAACGGATTAAAGAAATCGTAGGTGAAGATGGAACTGTAGTTGTTCGCGTTTATCTTCTAGATCCAAAACAACAAAGCAAACGTTCTGACGGTACCTTGAGCACCGATGGCTACATGTTGCTAGCAGAAACCAAACCAATTAAACCAGGTGATTACAACAAACAAGAATTAGCTGTTAAGAAATCACCACTTCATACCATAGCTTTCACAGATAGCAAGGGTGTAACCTATGCAAATGGTAAAGAAGTTCCATTTGACTTCCAAAAAGCTGCTGGATATACACCATATAAAACTGTATTCGTACCATTCTTAGGAGACAATATTGGTCACCTTTCTCCAAATGAACAATTGGTTCGTGGAGTAAATGGTATCGGTACAAACGTTGACTTGCTTAACTCTTTGACACCGTATAAACAACCTGTTTATTACTACGTGAAGCAAGAACCTGTAACAGTTACTCCAGAAGTTGAAAAACAATTGGAAGGACGTGTACTTGTTGATGGTGAATTCAGCTTCAAGATTAAAGAAGTCAATGAAAACAAATCACTTCCTTCACATGAAGAAACTGTTACTAACAAAAACGGTAAAGCTACATTTAGTAAATTAAGCTTCAATAAAGTTGGTACTTACACTTACACAATCACTGAGGTTAAAGGGGCAGATACAAACGTCGATTACGATGGTATGACAGTTAAGATGACTGTTACTGTAACTGAAAATTCTAAAGGTGATTTGCAAGCTTCTGTTAAATACAGTGGTACTGGTGGATTTGCTTCAAGTGCAGATGATAAAGTCTTCAACAACTACGTTGTAGCTCCAGTTAAGACTAAGTTTGACTTTAGCAAGGCTCTCGCAGGTCGTGAGTTGAAAGCCGGTGAATTTAGCTTTGTATTGAAAGATTCAGATGGTAAGGTCATTCAAACCAAGACAAATACTAAGGCAGGTGTTGTAGCCTTTGATGATTTGACTTTTGATAACACACAAGTTGGTACACACAAATATACTGTAGAAGAAGTTATCCCAGAAAATAAAGAAACTGGTATGACTTACGATACAATGAAAGCTGAAGTAACCATCACTGTTACGAAGCAAGGTCATGTTCTTAAAGCAACGAACACTCTTCCATCAGATACTGAGTTCAACAATACCTTCACACCTGTTGCTACACAAGCTCAATTCAAGTTCACTAAGAAATTGGAAGGGAAAGAGCTCACGAAGGATGCCTTCACATTTGAATTGGTTGAAAATGGTAATGTCATCCAAACGAAGAAAAATGCGGCTGATGGAACCATCCAATTCGACGCGATTTCTTACGATAAAGAAGGTTCTCACACTTATACTGTACGTGAAGTAGCTGGAACAGATACAAACATCGACTACGATGATATGAATGCAGTCGTAAAAGTTAACGTTACGAAAGATGCTGCATCTGGTGTCTTGACTGCTAAGGTGACAATGCCTGAAGATACAGAGTTTAACAACTTTGCAGTAGCTCCAGTTAAGACTCGTTTCGACTTCAGCAAAGCCCTTGCAGGCCGTGAGTTGAAAGAAGGCGAATTCAGCTTTGTATTGAAAGATTCAAATGGTAAGACTCTTCAAACCAAGACCAATACTAAACAAGGTGTTGTAGCCTTTGATGATTTGACCTTTGATAATACTCAAGTTGGTACTCACAAGTACACTGTAGAAGAAGTTATCCCAGAAAATAAAGAAACTGGCATGACTTACGACCCAATGAAAGCTGAAGTAACAATCACTGTTACTAAGGAAGGTCATGTTCTTAAAGCAACAAACACACTTCCAACAGATACAGAGTTCAACAATACCTTCACACCTGCTGCAGCTCAAGCTCAATTCAAGTTCACTAAACGTCTTGAAGGGAAAGAGCTTACAAAGGATGCCTTCACATTCGAATTGCTTGAAAATGGCAATGTGATCCAAACCAAGAAAAATGCAGCAGATGGATCTATCACATTTGATGCGATTGAATACAACGCTGTAGGTAAACACACTTACACTGTACGTGAAAAAGCTGGAACAGATACAAACATCGACTACGATTCAATGAATGCAGTCGTAACCGTTAATGTAACCAAAAATGCAGCTACAGGTCTCTTGAGCGCAGCTGTTACAATGCCTGAAGACACGGAATTCAACAACTATGTGGTTTCACCAGTTGTGACCAAGTTTGACTTCACTAAGAAATTGGCTGGCCGTAAATTGGCTGCAGGCGAATTCAGCTTCGTATTGAAAGATGCTGCTGGTAACAAAGTTGAAACAGTGAAAAATGATGCTGACGGTAACGTAACCTTCTCAGAATTGTCATTCGACAATACGAAAGTTGGTACCCACACATATACTGTAGAAGAAGTGATTCCGGCAAACAAAGAATTTGGAATGACTTACGACCAAATGAAGGCTACAGTGACTGTTGAAGTTGCCAAGAACGGTCATTCATTGACAACTGTTACAAACGTGACATCAACAGGTGGTAAAGATGCCAATGGTAACGCTACTGATGGTACTCCAGATAAAGAATTCAACAACAAAGTTACTCCTCCAGAAACTCCAAAATTCCAACCAGAAAAATTTGTCGTTTCTAAAGAGAAATATGACATCACTGGTAACAAGTTGATGGATGACGACGATGAGTTGACAAATGAATACACTGAAACAAATGCAGATCCATATGTAGACAAGACAACCAACAACGAACCAGAAAACTTGAATACTAAGACAGTTAAACGTGGTTCTAAATTGGTTTACCAAGTATGGCTTGATACTACGAAATTTACTGAAGCGAACAACATCCAATACGTTGGTGTATCTGATACATACGACGCTGATAAATTGGACGTCAATGCAGCTGACATCAAAGCATACGATTCAGTAACTGGTGCAGAAGTAACCAATAAATTCGACATCAAAGTTGAAAACGGCACCATCACTGCAACTTCTAAAGATGAATTTATCAAAGATAAAGTAAACGCTCCTGTTATCGATACAACTAAGTTCGAATTTGGACGTTACTATAAATTTGATATTCCAGCAACTGTGAAAGAATCTGTTAAAGCTGGTGCTGATATTGAAAATACAGCCAACCAAACAGTTCACGTTTACAACCCAGTAAGCAAGACAGTTGAAAAACCTGAAAAGCCAACACAAAAACGTGTCAACAGTGTTCCAGTTCCAGTGGAAATGAACTTCACGAAACGTTTGGAAGGTCGTGAACTTCAAAAGAACGAATTCGAATTCGTATTGAAGAAAGACGGCGTTGAAGTTGAACGCGTGAAGAATGACGCTGCTGGTAAGATCGTCTTCAAGACTCTTGAATTCGGTCGTGATGATCTTGGTAAGACATACAACTACACAGTTGAAGAAACTCCTGGTACAGATGCAACTGTCAAATACGACACAATGGTTGCGACTGTTAAAGTTGTGGTATCACATGATGGTACTGCTAAAGCGATCGTTGCCAACGTAACAGATGCTGCTGATAAAGAATTCAACAACCGTGTAACACCTCCAGAAGAACCTAAGTTCCAACCAGAGAAATACGTTGTTTCTAAAGAAAAATACGATATCACTGGTGACAAGCTCGTTGACGATGATAGAGAGTTGGCAGACAAGTACGCAGATACCAATGCGAACCCATATGCGGACGATGCATCAAACAACGAAGCAGAAAACTTGAATACCAAGACTGTTGAACGTGGTTCTAAATTGGTTTACCAAGTATGGTTGGATACAACTAAATTTGATGCAGCTAACAAGGACAACATCCAAACAGTTGGTATCTCAGATAACTATGATGAAGCTAAATTAAATCTTAATAAAGCTGACATCAAAGCCTATGACTCTGTAACAGGCGCAGAAGTAACAGATAAATTCGATATCGCTGTCAACAACGGTGTGATCACTGCTAACTTGAAAGCTGGCTTCACGAAGTCACTTGGCGATGCAGAAAACACACAAGTGATCGATACAACTAAATTCGCATTTGGACGTTACTACAAGTTCGACATCCCAACAACAGTGAAAGACGATGTGGTAGCTGGTGCGGATATCGAAAATACTGCGGCTCAAGTTGTAAACTACTACAACCCAACGACTAAGAAAGTTGAAAAACCTGAAAAACCAACTGAAAAACGTGTCAACAATGTTCCAATCTCAGTTGAATTTAACTTCACTAAGAAATTGGAAGGTCGTGAGCTTAAAGCTAACGAATTCACATTCGAGTTGAAAGACAGCGACAATGTTGTGATTGCGACTGCAACCAACGACGCAAGCGGTAACTTCAAGTTTACTCCAGTGGATTACACAAACAAAGCTGGTAAAACTGTCACTGCCCTTAAATACCAGAAGGGTCAAGAAGGTACGTACACGTACACTGTAACAGAGGTTAAGGGTACAGATTCAACTGTCACTTACGATACAATGGCTGCAGTGGTAACTGTTAAAGTAAGTCATGATGGTACTGCGAAAGCTTTGATCACAAACGTGACAGAACCTGCGGATAAAGAATTCAACAACCGTGTCACTCCACCAACAGAACCTAAGTTCCAACCAGAGAAATACGTTGTTTCTAAAGCAAAATTTGATATCACAGGTACGAAGCTCGTTGATGACGATTCTGAATTGACAGATAAATATGGTGAAACAAATACAAACCCATATGTTGATACAACTGCCAACAACGAAGATGAAAACTTGAATACTAAGACAGTTGAACGTGGTCAAAAACTTTACTACCAAGTATGGTTGGATACAACTAAGTTTGACGCAAATAACAAAGATAACATCCAAACAGTAGGTATCACAGATAACTATGACAAGGATAAATTGACGGTTACTGCATCAGACATCAAGGTTTACGATTCAGTTACTGGCGCAGACGTAACAACTAAGTTCGATATCTCTGATAACAACGGTGTTCTGACAGCGAACCTGAAAGCAGGCTTCACTAAGTCACTTGGCGACGCTGAAAACACTCAAATCATTGACACTACTAAGTTTGAATTTGGACGCTACTATAAATTTGATATCCCAGCAACAGTGAAAGACGATGTTGTAGCTGGTGCCGATATTGAAAACAAAGCAGCTCAAGTTGTTAACTACTACAATCCAGTAAGTAAGACTGTTGAAAAACCAAACAAACCAACTGAAAAACGTGTAAACAGTGTTCCAATCTCAGTTGAATTCAACTTCACTAAGAAATTGGAAGGTCGCGACCTTAAAGCTGGCGAATTTACATTCGAGTTGAAAGACAGCGACAATGTTGTGATCGCAACTGCAACCAACGACAAAGCTGGTAAGATCAAGTTTGCTCCAGTAGAGTACACCAATAAAGCTGGTAAAACTGTCACTGCCCTTAAATACCAGAAGGGTCAAGAAGGTACCTACAAGTACACAGTAGAAGAAGTTAAAGGCTCAGACGCAACCGTTACATACGATACAATGAAAGCTGTCGTTACAGTTGAAGTTCGTCATGATGGTACAGCGAAAGCCTTGATCACAAACGTGACAGATCCTGCTGATAAAGAGTTCAACAATACTGTTCGTCCTCCAGAAGAACCTAAGTTCCAACCAGAGAAATACGTTGTTTCTGAAGAGAAATTCGATATCACAGGTGACAAGCTCGTTGATGACGATAAAGAGTTGGCAGACAAGTACGCAGATACAAATGCGAACCCATATGCGGACGATGCATCAAACAACGAAAAACAAAACTTGAATACCAAGACTGTGAAACGTGGCGACAAGTTGGTTTACCAAGTATGGTTGGATACAACTAAATTCGACGCATCTAACAAGGACAACATCCAATCAGTAGGAATCTCAGATGACTACGATGAAACTAAGTTGGATCTTGATTCTACTAAGATCAAAGCTTACGATTCAGTAACAGGCGCAGAAGTAACAGATAAATTCGATATCGCTGTGAACAACGGTGTGATTACTGCAACCCTTAAAGATGGCTTCACTAAGTCACTTGGCGACGCAGAAAACACACAAGTGATCGACACAACTAAATTCGAATTCGGCCGTTACTACAAGTTTGACATCCCAACAACAGTGAAAACTGATGTACCTGGTGGTGTGGATATTGAAAATACTGCGGCTCAAGTTGTAAACTACTACAACCCAACAACTAAGAA